>JAOISU010000009.1 GCA_028222445.1 Candidatus Pelagibacter sp. | reverse complement strand
ACTCATGAGTTGTAATTGATCAAAAAAGCAAAAAAAACTAGCTCAAAAAAAATCTCTCAGATTCCCACAGGCATTTTAGTTCTTGATAATAAAACAATCTTTAAAGGTATTGGTATTGGATATCAGGGAACTGCGACTGGTGAGGTTTGTTTCAATACTTCCTTAACAGGATATCAAGAAATTATCTCAGATCCATCTTATGCCGGACAAATCATTAATTTTACGTTCCCTCACATTGGTAATGTTGGAACTAATAAAGAGGATTTAGAGTCTGATAAGGTTTGGACTAAAGGTGTAATTTTTAATTCTGAAATAACAAGTCCTTCTAATTACAGATCTTTCATTAACTTGGACATGTGGTTAAAAAAAAATAAAATTGTAGGGATCACTGGACTTGATACTAGAAATTTAACTAATTTTATTAGAGATAAAGGTGCTCCAAAAGGAACAATATCTTTTTCTAAAAATAGTAATTTTAATATAAGTAAATTAACTAACATTACTAACAAATGGAGTGGATTAAATAATTTAGATTTAGCAGAACAGGTTACTACTAAAAAAAGTTATATTTGGTCAGGGTTTAAGACTTGGAAAAAAGAAACTGGTTATTTAAAAAATAAAAAAAATTCATTACATGTTGTTGCTATTGATTATGGAATAAAAAAAAATATCTTAAGATATTTTTCAGATCTAACCTGTAAAGTAACTGTTGTTTCTTGCAAAACTAGTGCAAAAGATATTTTAAAGCTAAAGCCAAATGGTATCTTTTTATCTAATGGCCCTGGAGATCCTGCGGCAACTGGAAAATATGCAATCAAAATTATAAAAGAATTAATCAATAAAAATTTACCTATTTTTGGTATTTGTCTAGGTCATCAAATTCTTGCGCTAACCCTTGGTGCAAAAACAAAAAAAATGAAATTAGGTCATAGAGGAGCTAACCATCCTGTAAAAAATCTACTTAAAGATAATGTGGAAATTACAAGTCAAAACCATGGTTTTGAAATTGTGAGAGCAACGCTTCCTAAAAATATTGAAGTCACTCATAAATCTTTATTTGATAATTGTATTGAGGGAATTAGATTAAAAAATAAACCAGTTTTCTCTGTTCAGTATCATCCTGAATCAAATCCAGGGCCACAAGATAGTGTTTATTTATTCAAAGAATTTTTTAATAACATGAAAAAAAATGCCAAAAAGAAAAGATCTTAAAACTATATTAGTTGTTGGTGCTGGACCAATAATCATAGGTCAAGCTTGTGAGTTTGATTATTCCGGTACGCAAGCTTGTAAAGCACTTAAAGATGAGGGTTATAAAGTTATCTTAATCAATTCTAATCCTGCAACTATTATGACAGACCCAGGTGTGGCTGATAAAACTTATATTGAGCCGATAACTTTAGAGGTGCTTGAAAAAATTCTTAAAAAAGAAAAACCAGATGCAATTTTACCAACCATGGGTGGTCAAACAGCTCTGAACTTAGCAATGGCTGCTGAGAAAAAAGGTATTTTAAAGAAATATAAAATCGAACTTATTGGTGCAAATTCTAAAGCAATATCCAATGCTGAGGATAGAAAAAAGTTTAGAAAAAATATGTTGGATATAGGTTTAGACCTTCCAAAATCTAAAGTTGTAAATCATCTTAGAGACGCTGCAAAGGTTTTAAAACAAATTGGGCTACCTGCAATAATTAGACCAGCTTTTACTCTAGGAGGACTGGGTGGAGGAATTGCAAAAACAGAAAAAGAATATTTTAAAATAGTTAAAGATGGTTTGCATGAGTCCCCTGTTAGTCAAATTTTAATAGAAGAGTGCCTTGAAGGTTGGAAAGAGTTTGAAATGGAAGTTGTCAGAGATAAAAAAGATAACTGCATTATTATTTGTTCAATTGAGAATATTGATCCAATGGGAATTCACACTGGAGACTCAATTACAGTTGCACCTGCACTAACCCTTACTGATAAAGAATATCAAGTGATGAGAAATGCTTCTATTGCTTGTCTTAGAAAAATTGGAGTAGAAACCGGTGGATCGAACGTACAATTTGCAATCAATCCTAAAGACGGCAGGATGGTTATCATTGAAATGAATCCAAGAGTTTCAAGATCTTCAGCCCTTGCTTCTAAGGCAACTGGATTTCCAATAGCAAAAGTTGCTGCCAAACTGGCTATCGGTTACACGCTTGATGAATTGAAAAATGAAATTACCAAAACAACCCCTGCCTCTTTTGAGCCAAGTATTGACTATGTTGTAACAAAAATTCCCCGATTTACCTTTGAAAAATTCTCAACATCTGAAGCAATTCTTGGGACATCAATGAAATCTGTTGGTGAGGCGATGGCAATTGGTAGAAACTTTAAAGAGTCTTTACAAAAAGCTTTAGTTTCTCTTGAAATTGGCTTTTCAGGTCTTGATCGTATTTTTCCATTAAACAAAAAACAAATTGAAAAAGAATTAAGAAAAAATATTCCAAACAGAATACTGTTAGCTGCAGAAGCATTTAGAAAAAAAATAAATATCAAAAGAATTCATCAACTTTGTAAAATAGATCCTTGGTTTTTAGAGCAGATAAAAGAAATTGTTGATGAGGAAAACCAAATTCAAAGAAAAGGTCTACCTAAAGATTACAATGAATTTAATAGAATTAAGTCCATAGGTTTTTCAGATAAAAAATTATCTGAAATCACTAAAATTCCTGAAGACCTTATTAGAAAAAAAAGAACTGCTTTAAAAGTATTACCCGTTTACAAAAAAGTAGATACCTGTGCTGCTGAATTTAAATCTTTCACCCCTTATATGTATTCAACATATCAAAGAAACTATGCTTTAAATTCAGAGTGTGAGGCAGACCCCTCTTCTAGAAAAAAAATAATAATTTTAGGTGGCGGACCAAATCGTATAGGTCAAGGTATTGAATTTGACTATTGTTGTTGTCAGGCAAGTTATGCACTTAAAGAAAGTGGCTTTGAAACTATAATGATTAACTGTAATCCAGAAACAGTTTCAACGGATTACGATACTAGTGACAGACTATATTTTGAACCTCTAAAAGAGGAGTATGTTTTTAATATTATTAAAAAAGAACAACAAAAGGGAAACCTTGTAGGGATCATTGCTCAGTTTGGTGGACAAACTCCTATAAGACTTGCTAAATTTTTACATGACAACAAGCTGCCAATTTTAGGAACACAATACACATCCATCGATCTTGCTGAAGATAGAGATAGATTTAGTAAATTACTTGATAAGTTAAGATTAAAACAAGCAGAAAGTGGTATCGCTCAAAATTACAAACAAGCTATTCAAATTGCTGAAAAAATTGGACTGCCCTTAATGGTAAGGCCATCCTATGTATTAGGTGGTAGAGCAATGGAGATTGTCTACGAAAAAAGTCAGCTTAAAAATTTTGTAGAAGAAGCTTTTAAGGCTGCAGAAGAAAATCCAATACTAATAGATAAGTTTATAAGTCACGCAATGGAAGTGGATGTAGATGCCATATCAGATGGAAAAGAAGTTTATGTGGCAGGAATTATGCAGCACATTGAAGAAGCCGGAATTCACTCAGGGGACTCTGCTTGTTGCCTTCCCCCTGTATCAATTAAACCTAAGCTAATCGCTGAAATAGAAATTCAAACTAAAAAATTAGCCATAGCATTAAAAGTAAAAGGTTTCATGAATATTCAATTTGCTATTAAAAATGATGAAATTTATGTAATTGAAGTTAATCCGAGAGCTAGTCGAACTGTTCCCTTTGTCTCTAAAGCTAAAGGATTACCGCTTGCAAAAATTGCCTCAAGAGTGATGGCTGGAGAAAAGTTATCTAAGTTCAATTTAAAGAGTAAAAATAAAAATTTATTTGCTGTCAAAGAAGCAGTTTTCCCTTTCAATAAATTTCCAAACAGTGATGTTTTATTAGGCCCTGAAATGAAATCTACGGGAGAAGTGATGGGGTTTGATAAAGATTTTGGAATGGCTTATGCAAAAAGCCAAATCGCTGCATCAAATTCACTACCCACAAGAGGCTTAGCGTTTATTTCTTTAAAAGATGGTCATAAGGATGAAGGAGTTGATTTAGCAAAACAACTCTTAAAGTTAAATTTTACTTTATGTGGAACTGGTGGCACCGCAGAGTACATTCGTAAGCATGGAATGAAATGTAAAACCATCAATAAAGTTAGTGGGGGATCACCACACATTGTTGATGTGTTAAATTCTGGAAAAATTGCATTAGTGATTAATACAGGGGGCGGAAATAGTGAACACCGTCTTCATGATGCAATGGCTTTAAGAAGAGCGACCCTGGTTAATAAAGTTCCTTATTGTACAAACATGTCTACTGCTCAAGCTTGCTTAATGGGAATTAGATCTTTAAAGACAAAAGAGATTACAGTTACAGCACTTCAAGATATTTAACGTGAAGACAGTCCAGTATTTGCAATACTAAAAATCATATCTTCGTAACTCATATCAAGGTTTAAAACACACGATCTATAGAAATAACCTGTTCGTAGACCTGGCATTAAATTTGCTTCTATAAAGTGAGGAATGCCAAAGTGATCCATCTTAATATCTATTCTCCCTAAAGATTTTCCACCTAGTGCTTTAAAAGAATCTTTTGCAAGTCTTGAAAGTTTATCAAAAACTATGACATCGGAAACGGCAATTACATTTTCTTCATCATTTTTTTTAACATCAAAATCAAGAATACAATGACCGTTAATATTTTCTTTTACTATAATTTCAATTGGCATAGCTCTTAAAGCTCCATCAATACTATCTTCAAAAATACCGACACTATATTCTTTGCCTGCTAAATAAGTTTCAACCAATGAAGGTGAGTTTTGTTTTATTTTAATGTCTAATACTTTTGCTGTAAAACTTTCAAAATTAAATACAATTGAGTTTTTATCAACCCCTCTACTATCTCCTCCAGTTACTGGTTTTATAAATAGAGGAAAACTTATTGGAATTGCATTTTCATTTAAATATTCACCAGGATTGGTTATAAAAAAATCAGCAGTTCTAATGTTATTTTTTTGCATAATTTTCTTTGCTCTATTTTTATCACTTTCATTATCAAGGGCTGCTTTACTTGAAGCGATATAGGGTATTTCAAACATTTCTAAATAGTCATTTAACCATATGTTTCTATTGTTAAAAAAGAAGTACTTAACACCAGAAAATACTAAGTCTGGTTTTCTCTTAACTAAAGCTTCGAGATCTTTTTCAGAGTTAATTTCAGTAATTGAAACATCTTTATATCGTTTAGATAAAATTCTTAGAATATTTTTTTCTTCTATAACAATACCAACATTATCTTGATGGGAATTTTTTGGACCAAGATTAGGGACAACAACTATTTCAATTGTCTTATTAATCTTTATTGGAATAATATTATTTTTTATTAAAGGTACAATATTACCTATCTCTGAAATTCCTCGTTTAGCTATATCTTTTATAATCATAATAAATATCCTTCATCAATCATGATAAATTCATGACTTCTGAAGTGTCTTTAGATCGGTACTTTTCGAAAAATACTTGCCTTAATAATGATTTATAATTTAATTTGGCAGTATCTAAAAAATAACGTGTATCAGTTATAAAACTAATAGATAGAAGCAAATTAAATTAGGTGCTTTTTGCTAATTCTATGCAAAAATTAGACTAGGCTACTTTCCAATCAGTTGGGAAAGTTACATAGTTAACCTGAAGGCATCTTCTTTCTTTAACTATTTTTTTCTTCTCCATGCCATGCCAAGTATTAGGTCCACTTGAAAAGAGATAGCCATAATTGTTTTTATACGGAACTGTTTTAACTTTCTCTAATTTTTCATTATAAAAATCAGTGCCAAGCTCTTCAGATTCGTTGGCATTATTAACAAAAATTAAGCCTGACAATAGTTTTTCTTTGATATCACAGTGAGGTTTTAACCAGAACCCTTCCCTATCACAAATAACCTCAACTCTAACGTATGAATTAGACAAATCTTTATTGATCATTTTTGAAATAAATTCATGAGTTTCTTTTGATTGAAGCTCGTTAATAAATTTAACTAAATTTGGAAATTGTTTTTCATTTTCTTTTGTAACAAAACATCTAAATTTAATAGCTTGGCCACCAGATGCGTTACCTTCTCTAAATTCAGCAGCACCTCCATCTATTGCTCGTGTGCCATCATAATTTAAATCATGTTCCCTAACATCAGGTATATCTGCAGTTATAATTTCTTGAATTACTCCATCGGTTAATACATTGGTATATTCCCAGTGTGTAAAGGGTGTGTCATGTTTTTTTGCGTTATTTTGAATTGAATTTAAAAATGACATTATTGTTTAATTTTATGATTTATTATTTTTGCTACTCTATTCGTTTCATCAAGCTTTTGATAGTTCCAATTTTCTAAATCTTCTCCTAAATTTCTAGTTATATTCAACTCTTTAAATAAATTTCTGAATTTTTGAAAACGATTGTCATTTTTCTTAGGCTCAATATTTGCAATATAAATTGGCTTTCCTGTTAGTGCTGCTTCTGAAATCATTGAACTAGAATCGCATGTTACAACAATATATTCAGAAATTGCTAATGCTGATAAATAAGCTTTTTTGTCCACATCATCAATAACAGTATGATTTTCTCCAAAAAATTCTTTGGCATAATTAATAATATTTTTTGGTGTCCTCATCGATGGAATAACTACTAACTGAAAATTATTATTTTCTACTAAGGTTTTTAAATTAGTAAAAATTTTTTCAACATTTTCAGTCGAATAGTCATAATATTTAGTTGGGCCACCAATAATTAGGGTTATAATTTTTCTTTGATCTTTTTTAATAAATGAATCAAGATAGTTTTTATTTGTTAGAATTTCTTCTTTTGTTAAATAGTGTATTGCTCCTTTTGTATTAATTACATTTTCTCCAGTAATTCCGTCATGCTCAGGTGCTACAATGAAATCAAAGTTTTTAAAATTTACTTTTGGATTTTGAATATGAATATTAATAACTTTTTTATTAGAATTCTTTTTTAAGTGAATGGATGGGATTACACTTTTTCTACCACATGAAATAATTACATCAAAGTCAGATGATATTATTTTTTTATAAACATTGCTTGAAACTGGTGTTAGCTTCGGTGGAAATAATTTCCAAAAACTATTAAGTTCAATCTTCTCGTGTATAAAATCTAGATCAAGAGCTTTGGCTAAGCCTTCAACTTGACTAATCATGCCATGCATACCCTCTGTCAATAATAACCCTTTTAATTTTATCATTTATCCTTATATAACTTCTGCATGAGTGAAAATCCAACTAAACACACAAAAGTGTTAATAATAGGTTCAGGTCCCGCAGGTTATACAGCGGCTGTTTACGCTGCAAGAGCAATGCTAAATCCTATTCTAGTTTACGGATCTCAGCCTGGTGGACAATTAACAACAACAACAGATGTAGAAAATTACCCTGGATTTTCTGATGTAATTCAAGGTCCATGGTTAATGGATCAAATGAGAGATCAGGCAAAAGCAGTTGGAACTGATCTAATTGAAGATCATATTTCATCTGTAAATTTAAAATCAAAACCATTTGAGGCTATTGGTGATAGTGGACAAAAATATACAGCAGATAGCATTATAATTTCTACAGGTGCTCAAGCAAGATGGTTAAATTTAGAGTCTGAACAAGCCTATAGAGGATTTGGAGTTTCAGCTTGTGCAACATGTGATGGTTTTTTCTTTAAAGAAAAAGTTGTAGCAGTTGTTGGCGGTGGAAATGCAGCTGTGGAAGAGGCAATGTTTCTTACAAAGTTTGCAACAAAGGTAAAATTAATTCACAGACGAGATACTTTAAGAGCAGAAAAATTACTTCAAAAAAAGTTAATGGAAAATAAAAAAATTGAAATAATTTGGGATAGTGCCGTTGAAGAAGTTATTGGGGATAGTGAACCTAAGAATGTTAAAGCTATTAAGATTAAAAATTTAAAAACAAATAAAATTGAAGAAATGAAAATAGATGGCTTGTTTATTGCAATTGGTCATGATCCAGCAACAGCTTTATTTAAAGAACAATTGGAGATGGATAAAGAAGGATATTTGATTACCAAACCAGATTCTACAGAAACTAATGTCCCTGGGGTTTATGCTGCAGGAGATGTTAAAGACAAAACATTCAGACAAGCTGTAACTGCTGCTGGTATGGGTTGTATGGCAGCATTAGAAGCTGAAAAATTCTTATCTCACTAAGTATTATTTAAGTTCTAATTTAAGCTTTTACAAAAAGTAGATATTTTTTCTAAAGCCTTTTTAAGATTTTCCATTGAAGTTGCATAAGATATTCTAAAAAAACCTTCTAAACCAAATGCAGAACCTTGAACAACTGCAACACCACTATTTTCTAATAAAGACTGAACAAAATCTGTATCTGTCTTAAGTTCTTTACCATTTGTATCTTTTTTCCCCATTAACCCTTTGCAGCTTGGAAAAACATAAAATGCTCCATCTGGATTTAAACATTCAATCCCATCAATTTTATTCAATGCTTTAACAACAAAATTTCTTCTTTCTTGAAATGAAGTTGCTCTCTCTTTAATAAAATCTTGAGTTCCATTTAATGCTTCAACAGCTGCAGCTTGACTAATTGAAGATGGATTTGTTGTTGATTGTGATTGTATTTTAGCAATTGCTTTAATGATATCTTTTGGTCCAGCTGCATATCCTATTCTCCAGCCAGTCATTGAGTAAGCTTTACTTACACCATTCATCGTTAGAACTCTTTCTTTCAAGCTATCAATTTGTGCAATAGTAAAAAATTTAAACCCTTCGTACGTTACATGCTCATAAATATCATCACTTAAAATATGGACGTGAGGATGTTTTGCTAAAACATCTGCAATTTCTTTAATATCACTTTCAGTATAACAAGCACCCGTTGGGTTTGATGGTGAATTTAATATGATCCACTTTGTTTTTGGAGTGATATGTTTTTCTAATTCAGCTGGATTAATTTTAAATCCTTGTTTTTCATTACACTCCAAAATAATTGGAGTTCCACCAGCTAATAAAACCATATCAGGATAAGAAACCCAATATGGCGCAGGAACTATAACCTCGTCCCCTTCATTTAGGGTTGCCATCATAGCATTATAAATTACATGTTTTCCACCAGCACCAACTGTGATTTGATCAGTTGTGTAATCTAGATTGTTTTCTCTTTTAAATTTTTTAACAATAGCATCTTTTAAAGCTGGTGTTCCATCAACTGCTGTATATTTAGTATCACCCTCGTTAATAGCTTTTATGGCTGCTTGTTTAATATTATCAGGTGTATCAAAATCAGGTTCTCCAGCTCCAAGGCCTATAACATCTTTTCCAGCAGCTTTTAACTCTCTTGCCTTTTGAGTTACAGCAATAGTTGGTGAGGGTTTAATTTTTTTTAGACTGTTTGATATAATGCTCATTGAAATATATTTTTATTCTAATAGTTTTATAGATAATGCCAAATACATATCAAGATTTAATTACTGAAATCCAAAGTAAAAATCCAGAAATTCACCAGAAACTGGAAGGTGGACAAAAATTTAAACTTACAACAGAATTTAAACCTGCCGGTGACCAGCCGGAAGCAATAAAACAATTGGTTAAAGGAGCAAATAAAGATGAGTTAAACCAAGTCTTACTTGGTGTAACAGGTTCTGGAAAAACTTTTACAATGGCACAGGTTATTCAACAAACTAATAGACCAGCTCTTATACTGGCTCCAAACAAAACATTGGCAGCTCAACTTTATGGAGAGATGAAATCATTTTTTCCAGAAAATGCTGTTGAGTATTTTGTGTCTTATTATGATTACTATACTCCTGAAGCCTATGTTCCAAGATCTGATACCTATATTGAAAAAGAAGCATCCATTAATGAACAAATAGATCGAATGCGTCACTCAGCAACAAGATCACTTCTTGAAAGAGATGATGTGATTATTGTTTCCAGCGTTTCTTGTATTTATGGATTGGGCTCTGTTGAAGCTTATAGC
Source organism: Candidatus Pelagibacter sp. (assembly GCA_028222445.1). The sequence goes on along the minus strand of JAOISU010000009.1, from coordinate 19,278 downwards.
AAGATGACTTTAAGTTTAAAAAGGGATTACGATTATAATAGAGAAGAATTAATAAAGACCCTGGTGCATTTACAATACAAAAGAAATGACCAAAATTTTTATAGAGGAACTTTTAGGGCAAGAGGAGAATATATTGAAATATTTCCATCTCACCTTGAGGATAGAGCTTGGAGACTTAGTTTGTTTGGTGACAAATTGGAAAAAATTGAAGAATTTGATCCTTTAACAGGAAATTTATTGAAAGAATTAGATCTTATAAAAGTTTATGCCAATAGTCACTATATCACTCCAAAACCAACCATAGAACAAGCAGTCATAAAAATAAAAAGAGAATTAGAGTCAACTTTAAAAAAATTTAAAGAACAAAATAAACTTCTAGAGGCACAACGATTAGAAGAAAGAACTAAATTTGATTTGGAAATGATCGAAGCAACTGGTTCTTGTGCTGGAATTGAAAACTACTCAAGATTTTTATCGGGTAGAAAACCTGGAGAACCACCCCCTACTCTGTTTGAATATTTTCCAGATAATACATTAATTTTTGTTGATGAGTGCCATGTAACTGTTCCGCAATTAAATGGAATGTATAAGGGAGATAGATCTAGAAAAAGTAATCTTGCAGAATATGGTTTTAGACTACCCTCTTGTATGGATAATAGGCCACTTAAATTTGAAGAGTGGGATGCAATGAGAACACAAACTGTTTTTGTATCAGCAACACCTGGTCCTTGGGAATTAGAGCAGACTAAAGGTAAGTTTGTTGAACAAATAATAAGGCCTACAGGCTTAATTGATCCACCAGTTGCAATCAAACCAGCTAAAAACCAAGTCGATGACGTAATGCATGAGTGTAAGAAAACAATCGATAAAAATTTTAGAGTATTGATTACAACTTTAACTAAAAAAATGGCTGAAGATTTAACTGAATATTTTCACGAAAATGGTATTAGGGTCAGATATCTACATTCTGATATCGATACACTTGAGAGAATAGAAATTATGAGAGATCTAAGACTAGGAGTTTTCGACGTCTTGGTTGGTATAAATCTTTTAAGAGAGGGGCTTGATATACCTGAGTGTGCATTAGTTGCAATTCTAGACGCTGATAAAGAGGGATTTCTAAGATCTGAAACTTCACTAATCCAAACTATAGGAAGAGCAGCAAGAAATTTAGATGGCAGAGTCATTCTTTATGCCGACAAGGAAACTAAAAGTATAAAAAAAGCAATTCAAGAAACTGATAGAAGAAGAACAATACAGGTCGCCTATAACAAAAAACATAATATTGATGCAGCCTCAATTAAAAAAGAAATAAATGATGTTTTGGAAAGTGTTTATGAAAAGGATTACCTAAAAGTTGGAACAGGTGACAATATTGGTGGTAACTTAAAGAAACATTTAAAACAATTAAATAAAAGAATGAAAGATGCTGCGACCAACCTTGAATTTGAAGAAGCTGCAAAAATTAGAGATGAAATAAGAAATCTTGAAGCGTCAGAATTAGAAATTGTGTTAAATCCAAAAGTAAAACACTATAATCAAGAAAATAGAGTGTATCCAAAAGGTAGATCTACAATGGGTCTACCTGGTACAAGAGCTCAAAAAGGTAAAAAAAAATGGAAGCAAACAAAATAATTATCACAGGAGCTGCAACAAGAATGGGTGCTGCTATTGCAAAGAAACTCTCAGGTCCAGGGGTTGAAATGATCATTCATTACAATACTTCTAGGACAGAAGCTGAAAAATTAAAAAAAGAATTAATAAAAAATAAAACAAAAGTTTATTTAGTAAAAGGAAATCTTGCAAAAGAACAAGATCTTAAAAAAATCATAAAATTTTCTAAAGATAAATTAAAATACTTTGATTGTTTGGTAAACAATGCTTCATTATTTGAAAATGATAATTTAAAAAATTTTACCTCTAAAAGTTGGGGAAATCATATTAATGTAAATTTAAAAGCACCAGCATATCTTACAAAAGAATTTGCAAAAAATACTAGAGGGAAAAATAACAATATTATAAATATAATTGACCAAAGAGTTTTTAAACTAACTCCTTTTTTCTTTTCTTATACTTTAAGCAAAACAGGGCTTTATACTCTGACAAAAACAAGTGCCATGGAGTTAGCTCCAAATGTAAGGGTTAATGGAATAGCACCAGGTCCTACTATAAAAAACAAAAGACAAACTGATAATCATTTTAAGAAACAATATTTGGCAACCCCTTTAAAAAGACAGGTAAATGTAAAAGATATTTGTTCAGCTGTTGACTTTTTTATCAAAAACAGTTCAATTACAGGTCAAGTAATTGCAATTGATAGTGGGCAAAGTTTAAATTGGCAAACACCAGATGTAATTGGAAAAGAATGAAAAAAAATAACTTTAGAATTATTAAACTAGATAAAACAAAAAACTTATTTAATTACGAAAAAAAAATTTTAATTAAAGAGCTAACTTTAGATTTAAAGCTTGGATATTATGATTTTGAAAAAGAAAAATCACAAAAAGTAAAATTTTGCCTTGAAATTGACTATGAGGACAGAAAACCAACAAATGACAAGGATATTAAGTCAATTGTAAATTATGGTCAGGTTGTAAAATTGATTAAAAAACTTGTTAAAAATAAACATTACAATTTTTTAGAAACATTGGCTGAAGATGTATTTGATGTATTATTTAAAGATAAAAGAATTGGAAAAATCATGCTTCAAATTGAAAAACTAGAAATTATAAAAGAATGCGCCTCTGTTGGTATCCAAATTACCAAAAAAAGAAGTCATGAAAAGCTCTGAATTAGGTAAAGACGTAATCAGAAAAGAGCTCCCATTAATTCCTAAAAGCCCTGGAGTTTATAGAATGTTAAATCATAAAGATGACATTTTATATGTAGGAAAAGCAAAAAATTTACCCAATAGATTAAAGAGCTATGTATCAGAAAAAAATCATATCATTAGAACAGAGAGAATGTTGTCACAAACATTTAAATTAGAAATCACTACTACAGCAAATGAAAGTGAGGCTCTACTTTTAGAGGCTAATTTAATCAAAAAATATAAGCCTAAATTCAATATTTTACTTAAAGATGACAAATCTTTTCCTTTTATTTTTATCAGCAATAAAGATAAGTGGGCTCAAGTTACAAAACATAGAGGAAAAAAAGACAAAGAAGGTTTTTACTTTGGGCCATTTGCTTCTGCGGGAACTGCTAATTGGACCATAAAAATGTTGCAAAAAATTTTCCAAATAAGAGTTTGTGATGATGGAACTTTCAAGAATAGGAAAAGACCTTGTATACTTTATCAAATAAAAAGATGTTCTGGTCCTTGTGTTGATTACATAAGTAGAGATGACTATAAAAAATCAGTAGATCAAGCAATTCAATTTGTGTCTGGTAAATCAAGAGACATACAGAAAAACCTATCTAAGCAAATGGAGGAAGCTAGTGAGAAACTTGATTTTGAACGAGCTTCTATTTTTAGAGATAGAATAAAATCTTTAAATATAATTCAATCATCTCAAAGGATTAATGAAGCAAATCTGGTAGATGCAGATGTAATCGCAGCGTACAAAGAATCTGGTAAAACTTGTATTCAAGTATTTTTTTATAGATCAAAACAAAATTGGGGTAACCAAGCCTATTTTCCAAAACATGACTCGGATCAAGAAATTTCTGAAATAATGTCGTCTTTCTTAATGCAGTTCTATGAAAATAAAAGTGTTCCAAAATTAATAATCATTAATAGTGATATCAACGATAAAAAACTAATTGAAGAAACTTTAAGTAAAAAAGAAGGAAGTACTATTTCAATTAATATAGCAAAAAAAGGATCTAAAGCTAAAGTAATTGCCATGGCTGAAAAAAATGCCAAAGAGTCACTTAGTAGAAAAATTTATGAAACAAATAACAATAAAGATTTGTTTGATGGTGTTGTTAAAAAATTTGAACTTAAAAATAATCTAAACCTTGTTGAGGTTTATGATAACAGTCATATTTCAGGTGCAAATAGTGTTGGGGCAATGATTACTTTTGGAAATGAAGGGTTTGTGAAAAAAAGGTATAGAAAGTTCGATATTAAAACAAAAGGTTCTGAACAGGATGACTTTGCTATGTTGAAAGAGGTTCTTTCAAGGAGATTTAAAAGAGCAATGTTAGAAAAGGGGAACTATTTAACTCTACCAGATTTGATATTAATTGACGGTGGTAAAGGTCAATACTCAACTGCCAAAGAAGTGCTAGACGAGTTTGGTTTACATGACCTTCCAATGATTGCTATTGCTAAAGGTAAATTAAGAAATAGTGGTGATGAAACTTTTTTCTATAATGGAAAAACATTTAAATTTGATAAAAATGATCCTACCCTATTCTTTTTACAAAGGCTTCGTGATGAGGCTCATAGATTTGCTATTACTTCTCATCGGGCTAAAAGAGCAAAAGGCATTACAAAATCACTTTTAGACCAAATTGATGGTATTGGATCTATTAGAAAAAGAGCATTATTAAACCATTTTGGTTCAGCTCGAGCAGTTGAATCAGCTAGTTTTGATGAAATAAAATCAGTAGAAGGTGTTGAGGAAAAAGTGGCAAAAAAGATATATAACTTTTTTCACGAATAATTATGCTTAAAAAAATTCCAAACATTTTAACTATCGGCAGAATAATAATTGTTCCTTTTTTTGTTCTAGCATTTTACTTACCAGGTTTTTATGGTGACTTAACTGCTTTTGCTTTGTTTTTAATTGCTTCATTTACAGATTTTTTAGATGGAATGCTTGCAAGAATGTTGGGTGAAGAATCTAAATTAGGTGAATTGTTAGACCCTATTGCTGATAAAATTATTGTTGCCACAGCATTAATATTACTTGTGATGAGTGGGACAATTAAACATTACGAAGTTATTGCTGCAATTATCATATTAACAAGAGAGATTCTGATTTCAGGTTTAAGAGAATTTTTAGCAAAAGGTAAAATCAGACTGCCTGTATCTAATTTAGCAAAATTAAAAACTTTTTTACAGATGGTTGCTATAGCACTTTTATTAACTGGTGAAACTGGAAATAAAATTTTGAACTTCCAAGACTATAATGCACAAACTATTGGAATAATCTTGCTTTGGCTTTCTGCTTTTTTGACTTTATATACTGGTTATGAGTATTTAAGAAAAGGTATTGATCATGCAATGTCTGAAGACAGTAAAAATTAATTTAATTGCTTCTTACTAAAGCTTGATAGCTTTCATTTAAATCAATTATAGTTTCACAGACTTTAAATTCATTATCAGCTATACAAGATACAGGCGTAACCTCTGCTGCTGTTCCAGTTAAAAAACAACCAACAAAATCTTTTAGCTCTTCAGGTTTAATCTTTCTCTCATGGATCTTAATCCCTTTTGATTTTGCAATATCAATAACTGTTCTTCTTGTAATTCCATCTAAAAAGGAATCTGGGATTGGAGTATGCAATTCATTGTTATTATCTTTAAAAAATATATTTGCTCCAGTAGCTTCTGCCACATTGCCTGCATGATCTAACATTAGAGAATCCGTGTATCCTTGTTGCTCCGCCTCATGCTTGGATAAAGTACAAATCATATACAATCCTGAGGCTTTAGTGTCCCAAGGTATTGTATTTGGAGCGGGTCTTCTCCAGTTTGAAATATTTAACCTAATTCCATTTATTTTTAATTTAGGATCAAAATAAGAGCCCCATTCCCAAGTAGCTATTGCAACATGTATTTTTGTTTGTTGAGCAGAAATTGCCATCATCTCACTACCTCTCCAAATCATTGGTCTTACATACCCATTTTCAATTTTTTGTACTGAAATGATTTCATTAGATGCTTGGTTTATATCTTTTTCAGAGTATGGAATTGTAATTCCCATTCGTTTTGCTGAATAAAAAAGTCTTGAAGTGTGTTCCTCTAATTTAAAAATCTTACTATCATATACTCTTTCACCTTCAAAAACGCAGCTGGCATAATGAAGACCATGATTTAGTATATGAATTTTAGCATCAGCCCAATCAACAAGCTCATTATTATACCAAATTTTACCAGATCTTTTGTCGTAGGGTATCATGTGTGAAATTTTTTTTAATTATTTTTCAAAATTATCTTTGTATCTATAATATGTCAATATAACTTACCAATAATGAAAGAACTTTTATATTTAAAAGATGATCAACTTAAAGAGTTAATAGAGAAGTTATTTACAAGCTATAGAGAAATCTTTGCAGACTCCAAAAAAACCTTGGATAAGTACTCAATTGGGATAGCGCATCATAAGGTTTTACACATTCTTTCTATGTATCGAGGTATTACAATTTCAGAACTACTAAAAAAACTTAACATTACTAAACAAAGTTTAAATCGTGTTTTAAAAGATTTGATCAAACTAGAAGTTGTTTTTTTTGAAAAAGATCAGCAGGATACAAGGGTAAAACATATTTTTTTAAATGATAAAGGAGAAAAAATTTTTAATGACATATTCTCCACTCAAAAAAAGCGAATTTATAATGCTCTTCTAAACTCAAGTTCAGAGCAAGTTATTAATTTTGATAATGTACTAAAAAAAATAATTAATGAATGATTTTATAGCCCATATCTTAGTAGTTGATGATGATGATGGAATAAGATCATTAATAAAAAAATTTTTAAATGAAAATAATTTTTTAGTTACGACTGCTAATAGTGCTGAAAATGCTAAAGAAAAAATATTAATAGTAAAATTTGATTTGATCATTCTTGATGTGATGATGCCTGGAAAAAGTGGTTTAGATTTTATAATGGAAAATAAATCAAATATTGATACACCAATCATTCTTTTAACTGCCAAAGGAGAAACTGAGGATAGAGTTAGTGGATTAGAAATAGGTGCAGATGATTATTTGCCAAAACCTTTTGAGCCTAAAGAACTAGTATTAAGAATAAAGAATATACTAAATAAAACAAAAAAAAATGATTTAAAGAGAATTATAACTTTTGATAATATAAAAATAGATTTAAATAAATTGCTAATCATTAAAAATGATAGTGAATTTAAAATTAACAATACTGAAAAAATTATCTTAGAAAAAATGATTAATAACCCTGGAAAAACTTTTTCAAGAGAAAGTATTGGTAAACTAATTGATTTAGACAAAGAGAGATCAATTGATGTTATAATTACAAGACTAAGAAAGAAAATTGAACTTGATCCAAAAAATCCAAAATATTTGCAAACTTTAAGAGGTGCTGGCTATGTCTTATGGATTGAGTAGCTTTATTAAAAATTTATTACCTCGTAGACTATTTTACCGTGCATTACTAATTGTTGCAGTTCCAATAATAGTTTTGCAATTGGTTATCACCATTGTTTTCTTTGATAGTCTGTGGATTAAAACAAATAAAGGAATGACACGAGCACTTGTAGGTGAAATGAAAACTTTCATCGTAGCCTATGACAATGGTAAATATAATAATAATGATTTGTCAGGTCTTTTTTCAATTTACCTAGATCTTAACGTTGAGTTTAAAACAGATGATTCATTTGAATTACCGGAAAAACAAAGGTGGTTTAGTCCAATAGATCGAACATTAAGAAGAGAATTAAAATCAAATATTGGAACTAATAATTATTGGTTTGATACAACAACATATAAAGAGCTCATTCATATAAATATTAAACATAATGATGGTTATTTTGAATTTTTTATTCCAAAGGACAGGGTAACCAGCACATCCGCCAGATTGTTTGGATTATGGATAACCCTTCCAGCATTGCTGATGATAACTATAGCTATAATATTTCTAAAAAATCAAACTCGCCCTATTGTAAATCTTGCAAAAGCTGCTGAGAAATTTGGAAGAGGTGAAAAAGTTGATGAGTATAGACCTTCTGGTGCAATGGAAATCAGACAAGCAGGTCTAGAGTTTGACAAAATGCGAAAAAGAATTATGAGACACCTTAATCAAAGATCGGAAATGTTATCTGGAATAAGTCATGATTTGAGAACACCATTAACAAGATTAAAATTACAACTCTCCTTTATTGAAGATAAAAATCTATCAAAAAAAATGTCTGCAGATATTGATGAGATGGAAAAAATGTTAAACGAATATTTACAATTTACAAGTTCAACTTTTGTAGAAAAAGATGAGACTTTTGATATTTCAGAATTAATAGAAGATATAATTAAAAAATATAATAATAAAGACATATCAAATAAAATAATACCAAGAATCTACATGAGTGGTCGAAAGAATTTAATTAAGAGATCTATTAATAATCTTATTGATAATTCAATTAAATATGCCAAAAAAATTGAAATACAATTAAATAAAAAAAATAATAATATTACAATTACTTTAGATGATGATGGGATTGGTATTCCTAAAAATGAATATCAAAATGTATTTAAACCCTTCTACAAAATAGACAAGGGAAGAGCTGACTCTAAATCAAGCGTAGGTCTTGGGTTAGCCATAACATCAGATATCATTAAGTCTCATGGTGGAAATATTATACTAGAAAAATCTCACTTGAATGGCTTGAGAGTTAAGGTTTTTTTACCTTTGTAGCTTTCTTTTTTAAATTATTTTTTTCTAGTTTTTCTAATTTTTTTTCAAGATTTTCTACTCTTTTAATTAAAATATCAGTTTCCTCTTTACTGACTAGCTTCATTTTAAAAACTATTTCATCTCTCTTTGATTTTAAAACATTTATAATTTCAGAACTTAAATCTTTATAAGAAATAAGACCTTGCTCAAATAGCTTAGCTAATTTATCAATTACAAATTTAGATTTTGTCATATATTCATTTATAAAATTAATATACTTTATAAGTAGTTTTTAAAAAATGTTTATTAATAATTTTGACCCAGTTGCCTTTGAAGTTTTTTTACTAGAAATTAGGTGGTATTCTTTGGCCTATATTTTTGGAATAGTGCTTGGTTGGATTTATTGTAAAAAAAAATTAATTAAAGATCCCATTGTACTTGATATATTTGATGACTTTATTACCTATTTAATCATTGGTATAATTTTAGGTGGAAGAATTGGTTATGCCCTATTCTACAACTTCTCATATTATATAAACAATCCATTAGAAATTCTAATGGTATGGAATGGTGGGATGTCATTTCATGGTGGTTTAATTGGAGTTATTCTATCCTGTGTAATATTTGGAAAAAAACATAAAATTAATTCATTTATCTTTTTAGATTTAGTTGCACTATCAGCTCCTATTGGTATTTTTTTTGGTAGAGTTGCAAACTTTATAAATTCTGAACTTTATGGAAGAGCTACAGATTTGCCTTGGGGTGTTCAATTTGTATTAATAGATAATATCAAAAGACATCCTTCTCAAATTTATGAAGCTTTTTTTGAAGGTATTATTCTTTTCTTTATACTAAATTATCTTTTTAGACGAAAATATATTGCAACGCCTGGAAAACTTTCTGCTTTATTCTTAATTTTTTATTCTTTGTTTAGATATTCTTTAGAGTTTTTCAGAGTGCCAGACCCACAAATTGGATTTCTATTTTTGAACTCAACTTTAGGTCAAATCATAAGCCTTCTGTTTTTTGTTATTGGAGTGCTTCTATTTTATTTAAAAAAAAATGAAAATTAAAAATGGTGATAAGATTACTCTAGATGAATATATAGAGGAGTCTCTCTATAATAAAAAATTTGGATATTATGTTAAAAAAGTTCCATTTGGAAAAAGTGGTGACTTTATTACTGCACCCAATATATCTGTATTATTTTCTGAAATGCTGGCAATTTGGGTAATTTCGTTTTGGGAAAATCTAGGTTGTCCAAAAAAATTTAATTTAATAGAGCTAGGTGCTGGTAACGGTGAAATGATGAGGGTATTAAATAAAACATTTTCAAAATTTCCAAAATTTTTTAGTGCTTGTAAAATTAATATATTGGAAAGAAGTAAATTACTTAGAAAAATTCAAAAAAATATTATCAATAATAATAAAATTAGATGGCTAAATAATTTAGATCAATTGAATAATCTGCCTTGTATTTTTCTAGCAAATGAATTTTTTGATGCATTGCCAATTAAGCAATTTATTAAAAAAGAGAAAAAATGGCACGAAAGATATGTAAAATTTATAGATAATACACACAAAGAATATTTGGATATACCACTTGATATAGAGAAGTTTGAAAAAAAAATTAAATTTAAGATTTCAGATAAACAAACTTTTATTGAATATTCACCTCAAGCTGATGATTATTTAAAAAATATAACCAATAAAATTAAAAAAAATAATGGTGGGGTATTAATAATTGACTATGCTTATGTTGATAAAAAAATAAAAAATACACTTCAAGCAGTATCAAAACATAAGTACTGTGGTGTTCTCGATGAATTTGGAAATTCAGATATTACTTATAACCCAAACTTTGATTTGATCATTAAAATGCTGAAAAGATTTGGCACTTTTAATTCTTTAATGACCACACAAAAACATTTTCTAACAAAGCTTGGAATAATGGAGCGAGCTGAAATTATCTCTAAGAATATGCAATTTAGTGAAAAGGCTGATATTTATTTTAGAATTCAAAGATTAATTGATGAAAAACAAATGGGAAAATTATTTAAAGTATTGTTTATAACAAATCATAAAAATAAATTCAAACTAGGGTTTGGTAATGATTAAATCAAAAAAGCTTAGTAAGTTACAAAATTTAAATCATGCTTTTTTCAATAGAGCTGGGGGCAAATCTACTGGTATTTTTAAAAGTTTAAATTGTGGTCCTGGATCGAATGACAATAAACGAAATATCTTAAAAAATCTTAATATTGTTAAAAAAAAAATTAATACTACTGCCAAAAAAATTGTTTTACTAAAACAGGTGCATAGTAATAAATTTCATTTTATAAGTAAAAATACACAAGTTCCAAAAAAAAACTTGAAGGTGACGCTTTAATTACAAATAGAACAAATCTTCCAATTGCAGTTCTAACTGCAGATTGTGCGCCTATTCTTATACATGATAAAAAAACAAAAATGATAGCCGCAATACATGCTGGCTGGAAAGGTGCTTACAAGGGTATCATTCAAAGTGTTATTAATTTTATGATTAAAAAAGGTTGCTCTTCTAACAACATAACTGCTGTTATAGGGCCCTGCATATCTGTAAATAATTACGAGGTTAAAGAAGATTTTATCAAGAAATTTATAAAAAAAGATAAAAAGAATGTCCTTTTTTTTAAAAAAACAAAAGATAAAAACTACTTTAGTTTAGGTAAATATATTCATCATCAACTAAAAGCTCTAGATATTAAGAATATTGATGTTATCAAAAAAGATACATTTGTCTTAAAAAACAATTTTTTTAGTGCAAGACGATCTATCAGGCTTAATGAGAATGATTATGGTAGAAATATTTCAGTAATTATGATTAATTAAGTTTATCTCATGAAATTATTAACTGGAAATAGCAATAAACCTCTCAGTAAGAATATTTCAAAATATTTAAAAACAAAACTTGTTAACTCAAGTATCAAAAAATTTTCTGACGGTGAAATTTATGTGGAAATAAATGAAAATATTAGAGGTAATAGCATCTTTATCCTTCAGTCTATTTCATCACCAGCGAATGATAATTTAATGGAATTATTACTTTGTATTGATGCATTAAAAAGATCTTCAGCAAAAAATATTACTGCTGTTATTCCATATTTTGGATATGCTCGACAAGATCGTAAAGTTGTCCCTAGAACTTCTATTTCAGCAAAACTAGTTTCAAATTTAATTACTAAAGCTGGTGCTGATAGAGTAGTGACAGTAGACCTTCATGCTGGCCAAATACAGGGCTTCTTTGATATTCCTGTAGACAATTTATTTGCTACACCCATTTTTGCAAGACATGCCAAAAAAAATATTAAAAGTAAAAATATTATTTGTGTTGCTCCAGATGTTGGAGGAACCGAAAGAGCAAGAGCTCTTGGTAAAATGTTGGATGCTGATCTTGCTATTGTAGATAAAAGAAGACCTAAACCAGGACAGTCAAAGGTTATGAATGTCATTGGAAATGTTAAAGATAAAACGTGTATCATAGTTGACGATATAATTGACTCGGGTGGAACTATTGTAAATGCAGCTAAAGCTCTTAAAGATCGAGGTGCAAAAGAAGTTTTTGTTTATATTACTCACGGCGTTCTTAGTGGAGAAGCTGTAGAAAAAATTAAAAAATCAGTTATTAAAAAATTAGTAATAACTGACACAATTGATAATGGGAATAAAATTAAAAATGTTAAAAATATAGAAGTTTTGCCTATTTCAACCCTTATGGGAGAAGCAATTAAAAGAATTTCCAATTCGACCTCTGTTTCAGATTTATTTAAATAATTATCTTGAGTTATTAACAAACTTGGGCTAGAAACCTCTTTTTTATGAATTCACTTGATGCAAATACTAGAGACTCAAAATCTAAAGGGGATGTTAGATCTCTTAGGTTGGCTGGTAACATTCCAGGTATAGTCTATGGTGGTCCTGAGCAAAACCAAAAAATTACTGTATTAAAAAAGACAGTAAAATCTTTACTTGATAAAGGAAGTTTTTTATCAAACATAATAACTCTTAATTTAGATGGTAAACCTCAAAACGTTTTACCAAGAGAAATTAGTTATAATGTATTATCTGATGAGCCAACTCATATTGATTTTTTAAGAATTGTACCTGGTGTAAAAATTAGAATTGAGGTGCCTGTTGAATTTATTAACCATGAAACATCTCCAGGTTTAAAAAGAGGTGGAGTATTAAACATAGTTAGAAGAAAAATTGAATTAAAGTGTCCAAGTGAAAAAATTCCATCTGTAATTACATTGGATTTGGACGGAGTAGATATTGGAGAAAGCTTTAAAATCTCTGCAGTTAAACTAGAAGAGGGTGTAACACCAACAATTACAGGTAGAGATTTTGTGATTGCAACTTTAGCGGCTCCTACAGTAATGAAAGAACCTGAGAAACCAGCTGAAGAGGCTGCGGCAGAAGAAGGTGCAGCTGAAGAAGGTAAAGAAGCAGCTCCAGCAGCAGCTGATGGTGATAAAAAAGATGGCGATGACAAAAAAGCCTCTGAAGAGAAAAAATAATTAACTAATCATAGTGAAGTTTCCTAGATACGATTTAAAAAAAATATGCTTTTATTTGTAGGTTTAGGAAATCCAACACCTGATAGTGAAAACAATAGGCATAATATTGGTTTTAAGTTAATTGATGCACTTAATCAAAAATTTGGGCTTTCTAAACAAAAACCAAAATTCAAAGGCTTGCTAACGACGGGTAATATTGAGGATAAAAAAGTTTACGCAATAAAACCTCTTACCTTTATGAATAACTCTGGAATTTGTATCAGAGAATTAATTGAATATTTTAAAATCGATGCTGAGGATGTAATTGTATTTCATGATGATCTGGACATTGAATTTGGCAAAGTAAAAGCGAAGTTTGCTGGTTCAAGTGCAGGACATAATGGAATTGAATCTATAGATAAATTCATTGGAAAAGATTATTCGAGAGTGAGAATTGGAATTGGAAGACCAAAAACTAAGGCAGACGTTTCAGATCATGTTTTGAAAGATTTTGATGAAGATGAAATGTTACAATTAGAAAAAATTACAGAAAACATCATTGATTCAATATCTATACTACTTGATAAGAAATTAGATTTATTTTCAAGCACAGTAAATAATAAATAATGAGCTTTAAGTGTGGAATTGTTGGATTGCCCAATGTTGGAAAATCTACTTTATTCAATGCACTAACGAATTCTAGCAAAGCACAAGCAGCCAACTTTCCTTTTTGTACAATTGAGCCAAATGTAGGAATTGTTCCAGTTCCTGATGAGAGACTAGATAAATTAGTTGAAATTTCAAAATCAAAAAAAAAGATTAATACCACTATAGAATTTGTGGATATTGCAGGATTAGTAGAGGGTGCATCTAAAGGTGAAGGCCTGGGAAACAAATTTTTATCACACATTAGAGAGGTTGATGCTGTAATTCATATGATCAGATGTTTTGATTCTGATGATATCCAAAATGTAAATCCCACGGTTGATCCTGTAAGAGATTTGGAGATTATTGAAACTGAAATGATGCTTGCTGATCTTGAGTCTATTCAAAAAAGATTAGAAAAGAGTAATAAAAAAAATGTAGATGAAGAGCAAGTAAAAATATTAGAAATTGCATTAGATTGCATAAATAATTCTAAAGATATTCAAATTCTACGTGACCAATTTGAAAAAAAACTATTAAATCAAAGTGGTTTATTATCTTTAAAGCCAAAAATTTTTGTATGTAATGTTGATGAACCAAGTGTTCAAAATGGAAACAAATATACTGAGGCTTTTATTAGTAAATTTGGAGAAAAAAATACCTTAATAGTTTCAGCTGATATTGAAAATCAAATAAATCAGTTAGAAAATGAAGAAAAAGAAAACTATATGGAGATGATCGGTTTAAAAAAAACTGGTCTAAATATGTTAATTCAAAAGGGTTATAATATCCTAGAGTTAGATACCTATTTCACATCCGGGCCTGAGGAAACCAGAGCTTGGACTATTCAGAAAAATTGTACAGCACCAAAAGCAGCTGGTGAAATACATTCTGATTTTGAAAAAGGTTTTATTAGAGCTGAAACAATTGCTTATGAAGATTTCATAGCTAATCAAGGTTGGGTAAATTCTAAAACAAATGGAAAAATGAGACTTGAAGGAAAAGATTATATTGTCAAAGATGGTGATATATTAAACTTCAGATTCAATACGTGACCAAATTTTCTTCATACTGAAATAAACTAAAACTGTCAAAATTATTAAATATAAGATGGCTTTAAATCCCATCTTGTGTCTGCTTTCTAAGTGCGGTTCAGCTGCCCACATTAAAAATGTCGTAACATCTTTAGCCATCTGTTCTTTTGTTGCAGGAGTCCCATCTCCATATTCTATTAAATCATCAGTAATTGGCTCAGCCATTTTAATTTTATTACCATACATAAATTTATTATAGTAAACGCCATCATCAAGTTTCACATCACTTGGCGCATCTTCATAACCAAGGAGCAATGAGTAAATGTAGTCAACTCCTCCACTTCTAGCTTTGGCCAATACAGACATGTCTGGTGGATAGGCACCACCGTTTGCAGCTTGTGCAGCTTTAACATTTTCGTAGGGCATAACAAACTTATCTGATAATTTTGCTGGTCTTAGAAACATTTCGCCTTCACTGTTAGGTCCATCATTCACCTCATAACTTGCGGCTATTGCTTTCACCTGTTCCTCAGTAAATTCTGGTCCGCCTGGTTCTGATAAGTTTCTGAAACTTACATATTTCATCGAATGGCACGAAGCGCATACTTCTTTGTAGACTTGATAACCTCTTTGCAATGAAGCTCTATCAAACTTACCAAAAAGACCTTTAAAGCTCCAATCTGTTTTTAAATAATCTATTTTTTCTGCCGAATTAACCTGAATTGTTCCGGTTATAATGAATATTATTAGATAAATGATTTTAAAAATATTGTTCACTGAATTAATTTAAGCTTTCTTTTTTTTTAACTGCTGAGGCCATTGGAGACCCTCCTAAAACTGGCTCTGTAATACTGAGTGGTAAAGGCATAGTTTTTTCTTTAAAACCTAATATTGGAAGAACTACTAAAAAGTGAATAAAGTAATAACCAGTTGCTACTCTAGCAATTAATAAGTACAGCCCCTCAGCTGGCATTGCCCCTACGTAACCAAGTATTAGTACATCAGCGACTAAGATCCAATAAAACTGTTTATACAAAGGTCTAAATACAGCTGATCTTATTTTAGATGTATCAAGCCAAGGTAGAGCAGCTAAAATTAAAATTGCTGATAGCATTGCAATCACACCTAATAATTTATCAGGTACAGATCTTAAAATTGCATAAAAAGGTAATAGGTACCATTCAGGTACAATGTGAGCTGGCGTTACTAATGGATTTGCTTCAATATAATTATCAGCATGACCTAAAATATTTGGTGTATAGAACACAAAAAAAGCAAAAACGATCATAAACATTAGTAAAGCAAAACCATCTTTAATGACAATATAAGGATGGAATGGAACTGTATCCTTTGATGGTTTTTTAATATCAATACCTACCGGATTATTATTTCCAGGTACGTGTAGTGCCCAGATATGAAGAACTACTAAGCCTAAAATTAAAAATGGAATTAAATAATGTAACGTAAAAAATCTTGTTAAGGTTGGATTATCAACTGAATAACCACCCCATAGCCAGTTCACTATACCCTCGCCCACTAAAGGTATTGCGCTAAAAAGATTTGTAATTACAGTTGCACCCCAGAAACTCATTTGTCCCCATGGAAGAACATAGCCCATGAAAGCTGCTGCCATCATTAAGAGATAAATTATAATTCCCAAAATCCAAATAATTTCTCTTGGGGATTTATATGATCCATAAAATAAAGATCTAAATATATGAATATAAACTGCTAGAAAAAACATTGAAGCACCATTGGCATGGATATACCTTATTAACCAACCATAGTTAACGTCCCTCATGATATGTTCAACACTTTCAAAAGCCATGTCAGCATGAGCAATATAGTGCATAGCTAAAGTCAAACCTGTTACGATTTGAGTTATTAAACAAAAAGTTAAAATTCCACCAAATGTCCACCAGTAATTTAAATTTTTAGGTGTTGGATAATCTGTTAAATGACTGGCAAGAGATAAAAGTGGCAGTCTATCATTAAACCATTTTCCAAACTTTGATTTAGGTGTGTATTCGTGATCACTCATAATAATTCTTATCCGATTTTTATTGTATTACTATTAACGAATTCATATTTAGGTATTTCCATGTTCGTTGGCGCTGGTCCTTTTCTAATTCTACCAGATGTATCGTAGTGCGATCCATGACAAGGACAAAACCATCCATTGTAGTCACCTTTATCATTTAAAGGCACGCATCCTAAATGTGTACAAACTCCCACCATAACTAGCCACTCTGGATTTTTAGCTCTATCCTCATCTTTTTGAGGATCCTTCAAGTCTTCCATCTTAACGGCTCTTGCTTCAGTGATTTCTTCTGAAGTTCTTCTTTTTATAAAAACTGGTTTTCCTCTCCAAAGTACTGTGATTGTTTTACCGGGCTCCATTGTACTTACATCTACTTCAGTGCTTGCTAATGCTTTAACTGATGCATCAGGATTCATTTGATCAATTAAAGGCCAAACAACTGCTCCTACACCTACCGCACCTACTGCATACGAGGCTGTAAATAAAAATTCTCTTCTTTCAGGTTTTTTGTCAGACATCTGTAATTTTTTGTATATTGTTATCTAATATATGATTTCATATAAGAAAAAAGTTTTTTTTCTACTGAAACAATGACACAGAACCAATGAATTTGAGACCTAAAATAGCCTTATATGAACCTGATATTCCCCAAAATACAGCCGCTATTATAAGAACATGTGCGTGTCTGGGCGCAGATTTAGAGATAATAGAACCTTGTGGTTTTCTGTTTAGCGATAAAAGATTTAAAAGAGTAGTAATGGATTATATGGATGAAAAAATGATAAAATTCTATCAAAGTTCTGAAGAATTTTTTAAATCAAAAAAAGATCAGCGAGTTATATTACTAACTACTAAATCTTCCGAATCTTATGCAAAATTCAAATTTGAAAATAATGATACATTATTATTTGGTAGAGAAAGTGCCGGTGTACCTAATCATGTGCATAATTCTATAAAATATAAGTTAAAAATACCAATGAAAGATAATAAAAGATCTTTAAACATAGCCTCTTCAGTTGCTATAATTCTTTCAGAAAATTTGAGACAAACTATTTTTATTAAATGATGAATAAAGAAATTAAAAAAAAAATTGCCTCTAATTGGTTCAAGTTATTACAAAATACTATTTGTAATGATATTGAAAAATTAGAAAACCACAAACTTAAATTTAAATCTAAAGTGTGGAAAAGAAATCAAATTAAAGATGAGGGTGGAGGTGAATTTAGAATTTTAAAAAATGGAAAAATTTTTCAGAAGTTTATGGAAAATTTTCTAAAGAAATGGGTAAAAAAATACCTGGCGCCTCAAGAGACCCTAGATTTTGGGCATCTGGAATTTCTGTTGTAATGCATATGAAAAATCCACATGTTCCTGCTATTCATTTTAACACAAGATTTATTTATACAACTCATGGCTGGTTTGGAGGGGGAATGGATGTAACACCCTGCATAAAAGATTCTAAAGAAAAAAAATTTCTTCATAAAGAGTTAAAAAAGATGTGCGATAGACATAATAAAAATTATTACAAAAATTATAAAAAATGGTGTGATGAATATTTTTATCTTCCTCACCGAAAAGAAACCAGAGGTATTGGTGGTATTTTTTTTGATTACAAAAAAAAAGATTGGGAGAAAGACTTTAAATTTGTAACAGATCTTGGAGTTACCTTTCAAATGTTATTTAACTCGATAATACAATTAAAACACAAAAAGAAATGGACTACAAAAGAAAAGGAGATGCAGTATATTAAAAGAGGTAGATATGCTGAGTTTAACTTACTATATGATAGAGGAACAAAATTTGGCCTACAAACAGGTGGTAATGTTGAGGCAATATTAATGTCTTTACCTCCAATAGCAAAATGGAATTAAAATGGATAAAGAACCAATAACAGCAGATGGTCTTGAAAGTTTAAAGGAAGAGTTAATTTTTTTAAAAGAAAAAAAAAGACCTCAAATAGTTGCTGCAATATCTGAAGCAAGATCTCATGGGGATCTGAAAGAAAATGCTGAATATCATGCGGCTAAAGAAGAGCAATCTCATAACGAAGGAAGGATTACAGAAATAAATGATATTATTGCAAGAGCAAATGTTATTGATGTAACCAAAATGAGTAATGATGGCAAAGTTATCTTTGGCTCAACTGTAGATTTAGAAAATTTGGATACTGGAGAAAAAATTACCTATAAAATAGTTGGAAAAGATGAGGCTGACCTTCAAAAAAAACTGATATTTTTTCAATCACCTATAGGTAGAGGTTTAATTGGAAAAAACAAAAATGATTTAGTTGAAATTAAAACTCCTGCAGGTGTAAAAAACTTTGAAATTAAAGATGTAAAGTACGTTTAATTACTTACTATTTTTTGAACTTCTTTATCTGAAATTTTAAAATCATTACTAGTCCAGACTTCTTCTATTACTTTTAACTTCTGTCCCAGCTCCCTTCCCTCAGGAATTTGATATTTTTCCATCAAAGTACTAGCTTTAAAT
>JAOISU010000008.1 GCA_028222445.1 Candidatus Pelagibacter sp. | reverse complement strand
AATTCCTCCAATGTTCAAACTAGAATATGAGTAGGCTAAAATCTTCTTAATATCCTTTAAATTAAATAAATGAATTGTTTGCTTGATCAGTATTAAATCAAATTTTTTTTTATTATTTTTGAGATATTTGATTGCATTTGTTTTTTTAAAAATGATTCTTTTGTCAAAATCTTTGTGATTTTCAATATCAAGTCCAACAGGCTTATTAATTAATTTGAGTTTAGAGGATAACGAGCCCATTATCTTACCTCGGCCACAACCAATATCTAGAATTTTTGAGTATTTGGTTAGTTTTTTTTGTTTTAATAAAAAATTATTGAATGATTGGATATATTTAGCTGATGAAATCCAAGTTTTGTTATCCCAATTTTTTATACTTAACATTACCTAATTTAAAACATTTTAACTTATATTTAAATAAAGTATTAGTAACTCATGTTTAAAAAGTTACATATATTTCTTGGCGCAACTGTTGCAGATGCAGCAGCCCGACCTTTGCATTGGGTCTATGATGAAAAAAAACTAAAATCTTATATTAAAGGAAAAAAGAATATTGCATTCTTTAAACAAAATAGATCTCCATTCTATTCTATAAAAACAGGAGAAGTTTCTGGTTACAATGATGTAGGTCAAGTAATGTTTAAAACATTAACTAAGACCACTAATCATAAAGAGGTTATTAAACTTTTTAAAAATAATATTGTCAAAAATTTTGGACCAGGGTCAAGATATTGGAAAAATTTATCTTTAAGAAAAAAATACAAAAAAATTAAGTGGAAAACAGCCATGAAAGGTCCATGGATCCATCAAAATATTTTAGAAACTATCAAAAATATTAAATTAAAGAAAACTATCACAGGTGGGACTAAAGTTAACGAGTCTGATGGGTATTGTGCAAGCCTACCCTTTTATTTTTCAAATAATTCAGAGCAGAAAACAAAACAAGTTATAAAAACGGTTGCTAATGGCAAAATTAGCGAACAATTTGCATTGGCAAAACTTAAGATTATTGATTTAGCTGATAAGGGGGACAAGGATCCAGTTAATAGCTTTTTAAGAAAAAATATAAAAAATAAATACTTTAAAAATGTCATTGAAAACATCAAAAAAGTTAAAAAGGTAAAATCAAAACCCCACAATTTTGTTGTAAAGAAATTTGGTAAAGCATGTAGTTATCCAGGTACTTTTAATGGAGGAATACATGCAATCATAACCTCTAAAAGTTTTAAAACTGCGGTTATTAAAACAATTAAAGCTGGTGGATGCAATTGTTCTCGTGCTAATTTTGTCGGTGCTTATTTTGCAGCTTATAAAGGTTTAAAAGGTATTCCTCAAGATTGGATAAAAAAAACAAATCCCGCAAAATCTATACTGAAATTTATTGCTTAAATGCAAAACCCCTCCATTAAATACATTTTAAAATTATCTATTCCAATTTTCTTTGCAAATTTGGCTATTCCATTAGTTGGTATTATTGATACTGGTTTAATGGGTAATCTTGGTAACTTGTCATACTTATCAGCAACTTCTGTTGCTGCTAATTTATTTTCTATGATTTTTTGGAGCTTTGGGTTTTTAAGGATGGGAACCGTGGGTCTGGTTTCACAAGCTTATGGTAAAGAAGATTACACAGAAATATTTAATATTGTTGTTCGAAATTTAGTTTTTGTTTTGCTAATTTCATTGATCTTAATTTTATTACAAAGCTATATATTCAATCTAAGTGTAGGTATTTTTAATTTATCAGACACTACTAGGGAATTTTACCAGGATTACTTTCAAATAAGAATTTACTCAGCGCCTGGTGAGTTAACCCTTTACATTATAACTGGTTTATTTGTTGGATTACAAAAAACTAAAATTTCAAGTTTAGCTGTTGGTCTTTTTTCGATTCTAAATATAATTTTAAGTATTATTTTTGTTTCAAAATTTGATTTAAATATCAAAGGAGTTGCTTATGGAACTTTAATCTCAGCACTTATAATTTCAACCACTTTTCTAATTTATACATTTTGGTATCTAAATAAAATGTCTAAAATCAATATCAATATTAATTAATAGATCTCAATAAACTTAAGAACATTTTTAATATTAATCTAAACATATTTATTAGAACTATATTGTTAACCTTTTCATTTTTTTGGTTTACTTACCTTGGTAGTCAAATAGGTGAAGATTACATTGCAGCCAATGCCATTCTTATTAACTTGGTATTTTTATCTGCTTTCATTCTTGATGCTTATGCATTTTCAACTGAAGGTATGGTTGGTTATTCCTTAGGTAAAAAAGATATAAGCTTGTTTAAAAAAATTGTTAAAAATTCTTTTATTTTAAGCACCCTTACTGGATTAGTTATTTCAATAATTTATTTTTTTATTAACAAACATGTCATTATACTAATGTCTGATATTGAAACTATTAGAAATCTAAGTTCTTCTTATGCAGTATGGCTAATACTAATGCCTTTAATTTCATCATTTTGTTATCAATTTGATGGGATATTTATTGGTGCATCACAAACAAAAGAGCTTAGAAATGCCATGATTTTTTCTGTATTTTCTTACCTATTAATGTCTTTATATTTAACAAAATTGATGGGTAATACTGGTATCTGGATATCTTTATGCTTATTTATGGTGCTAAGGGCTTTATCTTTATTTTATTACTTAGACAGAATTTATTTAAGATTTCGTAAAGTTAAATAAATTTAACTAGCACCAATATGATGGTATTATAAACTAATGTTATTTCGACAACTCTTTGATAAAGCTTCAAGCACATTTACATACCTAATAGCTTCTGCAAAAAGCAGAGAGGCACTTATTATTGATCCTGTGTTAGAAAATGTTGAACAATATATTAAGCTTCTTAAAGAACTAGATTTAAAGTTAGTAAAAGTTATTGATACCCATATCCATGCTGACCATATCTCAGGGATTGCCGAACTTAGAGATAAAACAAATTGTGTTACTGTAATGGGTGACAAAACTCCTGCTGATGTTGTTGCAATGCAAGTTGCCGATGAAGAGACAATTAAAATTGATGGCTTGGAATTACAGGCAATTTATACCCCAGGTCACACCATAGAAAGTTTTAGCTTCTTAATGAATGATAGGGTTTTCACTGGAGATGCATTATTAATTAGAGGAACCGGTAGAACAGATTTTCAAAATGGAAATGCAAGAGATTCCTATAATTCTATTTTTAACAAACTTTTAAAGCTACCTGATGAAACATTAGTTTACCCTGCTCATGACTATAAAGGAGAGATGGTCAGTACCATAATAGAAGAAAAAAAATTCAACCCAAGACTTCAAGTAAGTTCTGTAGATCAATATATTGAAATTATGAATAATTTAAATTTACCCAATCCAAGCATGATGGATGTTGCAGTTCCTAGTAATTTACAATTAGGAATAGATTTTAATAGACAAAAAGTAAATAACGGAGTCGAACCAGAAAAATTTAATGAAATTAAAAATGATGCTCAGTCAATTTTGATCGATCTTAGAGAGCAAAATGAAATAGATAAAGATGGTATGATTAAAAATAGTACAGTGGTTCGTTTTCCAGAAATTAATGAGTATCTACAACAAAACAAAAATACTTTAAAAGATAAAAGAATTTTATTTTACTGCGCACATGGTCATAGATCAACACTCGCAGTTCAATTATCTAAATCTTATCAATTTACCAATTGCGTCCATTTAATTGGTGGTCTTAAAAACTGGAAAAAAGAAGGTTTAGAATTATAAAAAATTAGTTTGTTAATTGTTCAACAATAATAAAAAGACCTATAACTAAAGTCATATAGCCAAATAATTTTTTAGTAGTTTTTTCTGCTATCTTTTTTGAAAGTATTTTTCCTACAAAAACACCAACAAGTGTGAATAAACAAACATATAATACAAAAGTCCAGTCTGTAACAAAGCCATCAGTTACATCGCTTAAAAAACCAATAATAGATTTAACAGCAATAATAAATAATGAAGTGCCTACAGCAATATTCATGCTCAAACCTGTTAACAAAACTAAAGCTGGTATAATTAAAAAACCGCCACCTGCACCAACAAATCCTGTAATTTGGCCAACAATAAGCCCTTCTAGAACGATGATTAAATTTTTTTTTAATGCACTTTGTTGCGAACTCTTATTCTCAATAGGTTTTTTACCTCTAATCATTAATATAGAAGACAAAAGCATTAATACTGAAAATAAAATCATTATTAAAAAACCTTTTTCAAAAGTGTAATTTAGAAGATTAAATTGATCGGGCATGATAGGTAAAATTACTTTTCTTGCTAACACAACACCAATTATTGAAGGTATTCCGAAAATAATTCCTGTTTTAAAATCAATAAGTTTGTCTTTGAAACTTACAATACAACCAAAGAAAGCTGTTAAACCCACTAATAATAAAGAGTATGTTGTGGCATCTACAATATTAACATTAAACAAATATACTAAAATTGGCAAAGTTAATATGGATCCACCTGCTCCTAAAAAAGAAAGCACAGCACCCATTAAAAAAGAAGCTAGTAATCCTGTGATAAACATAATTTGTAATAACTTTTAATTTTTAAATTATAAAACAGGTAGCCCAGATGTTTTCCAACAGTTTGACTCAACATCTTCTGAACAGATAAATCCATTTATTATATTAAAAGTTTTAAAACCTTTCTTATCTATTAATTCAGCGGCCTTGAAAGATCTAAATCCACTTTTGCACATAACAAAAATAGCTTTAGATTTATCTAGTTTTAACTCTTCAAATATTTTTTCAAATTTAGTGTTGATAATTCTGCCCTCTTCAACATCAATCATAAATCAAATAAAATATGTGTTTAACCCAATTTCTTTTCCATTAGGTTTACCGTCTTGATCCCATTCGGCTTGAGTTCGAACATCAATTAAAGAAGCACCTTTGTTAATTTTAGCAAGCTCTACAAGTTCTTTACAATTAATGGTTGCCAGCATAAATAAATTAATAACTTAGCTTTAAATTTAATCTTTTAAACTTATTTTTAAAACTAAAAAATAATTTATTATGGTTTCCTGTATCTTTTTTAATCGTTTGTTGGTACAAATGAACCATCTCATGAGATAAAGTATTTAAAAACTCCATTTTATTTTTATACTTAGGCATCATCTCAAGTACAAATTTATTTGTACCCTTTCTATAAGAGATATATTCAACGCATTGCCCTGATCCTCTTACTATTCTTTTAATCATTACATCATTAAAAGGATTGAGTTTATTATTAAATAAAGATTTATTAAAAATCTTAAAGTAATTTCTAATGTCTTTAAAATTAGTAGTATATTTTTTTTCTGTTTCTATTGTGTCTCTAAGTATTCTTTTTTTTGTTCTTACAATGTAGCTATCTTTAACAATTTTCTTTTTTTTCATTTTTATAGAGTATGTAAATAAGTGTTATTAAATGCGTATAATTTCTAATTATCTACTACTAAAACTTTAATATACAAGATAATAAAATCTTTAAAATACGATTATTTTTAACTTTATTATGATGATGTTGTTTAAAAATTAAAGAGATTTTATAGCAGAATAAATTTTGTCTTTATTCATTTGACCGATGCTTCTATAGACCTCTTTGTTATTATGGTAAATAACAATTGTTGTCCAATAGTCAATTCCTAATTGTTTTGCAATAGTCTTATCCTTTTCTTGCTCAAAGCTTAAAAAGAGGATGTCCTCAAAGTCTTTTTCGGCTTGATTTAGGATCTTAATTTGAGCCTTACAGGTTGTGCATGTTTCATTCCAAGAATTTATAACAACTATTTTTCCATCAAGTTGCGCTTTTTCAAAAATTTCATTATTAAAAGTAGTACTTTTATCTACAGCAAATGAGTTGAATGAAATCAGTGTAAAAATTATGATGAATATTTTTTTCATAGTCTTAATATATAAGATACAAGATTAATTAACAACTCATTGTTTTATTTTATAACTCCAATTTGTTTCTGTCTCGATATGATAATTAAACCACTAATTATAATAATTAATGCACCAATATAACTATTAGTCGAAGGAACTTCATCAAATAAAAAATATCCATAAATAATGCCCCATAAAATCACTGAATATCTAAAAGTTGATGTAACAGACACAAGAGCAATCTTGATAGTTGCAATTGAAAAAATATAACCCATTGCTAAAAAAAAAGCAGAAATAAATAAAATAAAAATATCTTTTAACGTAAAATCATAAAATTTATAAATACTTAATATTCCAAAAAAAAAAGTCACAACAAAACACGTCATAAATGCAGTTTGAAGACTGTGATAATCTTTTTTAAAATTTTTTGTATACATGTCTCTAATTGAAAGCATGATAGCTGCTAAGATTGGAAATATAAAATAATAACCAAACTCTAATTTCCCTGGATTAACAACTACTACCACACCAATAAAACCTAAAATTACAGCACTCCATCTTCTCCATCTTACTTTTTCATTCATAAAGATTGCCCCAAATGCAGTTAAGATAATTGGCGCCATACTTAATAGAATATAAACTTTTGCAAAAGGTAGTAAGGCAATACCTATAAAAAAAAATAATGCAGCTAAAGATTCAAGAAGCCCTCTTATCTTTAGTTCTGTTGAAGAAAAAATTAACTTAAAATTTAATTGTTTTTTTATGTAAAGAAATAATACAATAAATAGTAGTGTAAAAATCCCTCTTATAAAAATTATTTGATTTAAAACAAATATTTCATCGAAATGTTCATATATGTTTTTTACAAAAGCATCATTTGTTGCAAATGAAAACTGACATAAAAGCATATAAAGTATGCCCAATAACTCATTGTTAATTTTAACTTTAGGAAACATTTTGTGAGTAAATATAGGCTTTTTTATTGGTAATATACAAAAATCAAGAACCAATAAAAGGCAAGCCCAACAAGAATGGTTGCAATAATACTTCTACTAAAATATCCAATAATTATCGCAATTATAGCTGCTAGTATCTTAGGATTACTATCAATATCTATAGATCCTGTGGCATCAAGAAATATAGGAGGAAATATTATTGCTGGAAAAATGGCTGATGGAACGTAAGTTAAAACTTTTTTTGTCTTTTCATTTAAGATGTCTTTCTTTAAGAAAAAAATCATAGAAAATCTTGTTAAGTAAGTCAAAATTCCACAATAAATAATTGTTGTCCAATGCATTATTTTTTCTTCTGTTCAATTAATGTTATTATGGTGGCAACCGATAAGGCTGAAAGTGTTGCTACAATAATATAAGCTTGAAATGGTATTGTATTGTACCCAATAGTTGCAACAATTCCTGACACTAACATTACAATTATATTTTTATACTTTCTAAAATCATTAATTAACAAAGCCAAAAATGTTAAAGAAATAGTAAAACTTAAACCTAACTCTTCAGGTACTACTGATCCAAGAACTATACCTAAAATTGTTGATATCTGCCAAATAATCCAACAGGTAAAACCAGCTCCTAATAAATGGTAGTGTTTAAATTTATTTTGTTTATTTTTTTTAAAATAAATGTTTGAGACAGCAAATGCTTGATCAATTAATACATAGGATAATATAATTTTCCATCTCAGTTTTAAGTGAGAAAGATATTCAGAAAAAACCGCACCATATAGTAAATGTCTAGAGTTTACTGCGGTAACTGATGTGATTGTAACTAATGATGATGCACCGCCAGAGAATAATTGTAATAAAACAATTTGAGAAGCTCCACCAAAAATTATAATAGACATACCAAATGTCATATAGGCACTCAAACCCACTTCCATTCCAATAACGCCGTATATAATTCCAAACGGAACTACCGGTATCATTAAAGGGCTTACATCAATAATCCCCTTGGACAATGTTTTAAATCTTTTATTCATTTTAATTTAGGATTTTGTATTAGAAACAAACTATATGATCAATATTAATTGGTCTCTTTATACCAAATTTTTCGTCAACTTCATGCTGATGAATATGATGTGAATGAACAAAAACAGGTACTAATCTATTACTTGCAGTTTTAAGAGTATAGATAAAATTTGTTCCTCTAAATTTTCTATCCACAACTTCTAATTTTAAATTACTTTTGTCATCATGCTCAAGATCCTCAGGCTGTAATAAAAGCTGAACTTCAGATCCTTTTGGATAATGTTTTATAAAATCTCCAGTTATTGTTCCAAGATCATCATTTTCTAAACTATTTTCACCAGTAACTTTTGCTGGAATTAAAATCCCTCGATTTAAAAAATTCACCACCTCTATTGAGTTTGGAAAATGATAAACATTATATGGATCATCATATTGTTTGAGTTGACCATCTAAAATTATTCCACATTTAGTTCCCAAATAAAAAGCCTCATAAGAGTCGTGTGTTACAATAATTGTTGTAATCTTATGCACTGTTAAAATTTGCTTTAATTTTACTTGTATTTCTTCTTTAAAGTTCTGATCTACATTTGAAAGAGGCTCGTCTAATAACAATAAATCAGGATTAGATAACAAAGACCTTGCTAATGAAGCTCTTTGAGCTTCTCCAGAACTTATCTGGTGTGGGTATTTATCAACAATGCGCTCGATATGAAGAAGCTTATTTATTTCATTTAAATTTAAACCTTTCTTCTTCTTTTTATTTCTATCTGCACCAAATTTTATATTTTCTAAAACTGTATAATGGGGAAAAAGGGAATTGTCCTGAAACCCCATAGAAATATTTCTATTTTCAGGTTCAATATGAGTATTATCAGATGACAAAATTTTATTTTTTAAGATAATTTTCCCAGACTGTACTTTTTCTAAACCTGCAATTGTTCTAAGTATAGTAGTTTTACCAATACCAGATGGTCCTAACAAACAAACAATGTCTCCTTGATTTTCAATCGTTAGAGAAACATTGTTCACTTTACTCTGTGCACTTGCTGCAAATGTTACATTATTTATTTCTAAGAAATTTTTTATCATAAGTTTAATCTTTAAGGATATATCTAGATGTAATTAAAATAAAGCAACTTGCAATAAGTATAAGCAGTAATGATGGCGCTGCTGCAGCTTCGAGTAAATCTTGGGAAGCATAAATGTACGCCTTTGTTGCAAAGGTTTCAAAGTTAAATGGTCTCATAATCAAGGTAATCGGTAATTCCTTGATTATTTCAATTGTTAACAAAATACCTATTAATAAAACTGAGTTCTTTAAATATGGAAGGTGAATATTTCTAAATGTTTTAAATTTTGAATAACCAAGAAGATATGCACTCTCATCTATAGAATAATTAATTTTTAGATAGCCAGATTTAATTCCGTTATTAGCTAAAGAATAAAATCTTATAAAATAAATTATAACCAATCCTAAAATAGATCCAATGAAAATAGATTTTATCGATTCTGTTCCAAGGTAATTAATCATATTAAGATCTAGCCATGAAATAAATGATATAAAAGCAACAGCTAAAATAATTCCAGGTATTGCATATCCAGAAATAGAAAATGTATTTAATATATCTAAAAATTTACTTTTTGAAACTCTACTTCCATAGTTTGAAATAAAGGCTAATAATATCAATACACAGCATGCTAAAAAAACTAGCAATATCGTATTTGAAAATAATTGAATTAGATTTAAATCTAATAAATGTTTGGGAAAAATAATTGTCCAATATAACATTTGAAAAACTGGGAATAAAAAACTTAAGAAAAATACAGCTATACAAAATAAAGAAGCTGTAATTGATTTATAACCAGATAATTGAATTACAGATTTTGATTTAAATCCTCCTTTTGAAGATGTGTGATATTGAGCTTTCTTTCTAGATAAGTTTTCTAAGACAAACAACCCAAGTATAAAAATTAACAAGTAAGAGGATAACCTGTTTGCCAAAGTAAGATCATCAAAAGATATCCAAGCATTATAAATACCTGTTGTTAAAGTGGACACTCCAAAAAATGAAACTGAACCAAAATCAGATAAAGCTTCCATTGCAACTAAAGAAAGACCAGCAACTATTGCAGGTCTTGCCGAAGGTAAGATTATCTTAAAAAACGATTTTTGTTTTGAAAAACCAAGGTTTTTTCCAAGTTCTAATAAGTTTTGTGACTGATAATGAAATGATGCTCTAGTTAATACATAAACATAACCAAATAGTGAAAATGATATTGAAATTATTGCACCTAACATTCCATCAAACTTAGGAATATGAGCATTATAATTTCCCTCACCCAATAAGTTTTTTAAAATTGAAAAAGCTGTTCCATAGTTTTCAAAAAAAGCAGTTAATGAATATGCATAAATGTACGCTGGTACAGCAAATGATAAAATTAAAGCCCATTTAAAAAAATTAACTCCTGGAAATTTGTAAAATGAAACTAAATAAGCACAACCAACTCCTATAATAAAAGTTAAGGTTAAAACACCTATTAAAAGTATTAATGAATTGTAAATATAATCTAAAAGAAAAGTATTTTTTAAAACTGAAACGTAGTCTCCAGTTGTTTGAAAAAAACTACTAAATACAGTTATAATAGGTATCGCTACAAAAATTGATATTAAAAATGAAGACAAATACCATATGTTAATTCTGTTAATCATCTTATTTCCAATTTGCTTTTAACATAATCTCTAAAGCGATAGATTGATTTTTCCCATAATTTGCTACTTCTGTTTTTGTGTCTTGTTTAAATGCAAGCCCCATATCTTTGATTATTTTATGTGGCTCAATTCCTTCAATCATTGGATATTCATACGTATTATTAACAATGTGTTGTTGTGCTTCTTTGGTTAATAAAAACTCTAACAGTTTAATTGCGTTATCTTTATTGGTTGCATATTTTAATATTCCACCTCCACTAATATTCATATGTGTTCCCCTGTCACCCTGATTTGGGAAAAACGGTAATACTTTTTTTGCAGCCTCTTGTTGATCTGCACCCTTACTGCCAGAAAGCATGAGTGCATAATAATAAGTATTTGCAATAGCAAGATCAGCTTCCCCAGCTGCTACCGCTAAAATCTGAGCTCTATCATTTCCCTTTGAGTCTCTAGCCATATTCTTAACCAAATTTTTTGCCCAAATAGTAGTACTCTCTTTTCCATTATTCTCTATTAATGAAGTTACTAAGGATTGGTTGTAAATATTATTAGATTGTCTGATAACAATTCTACCTTTCCATTTTGGGTTAGCTAAGGCTTCATAAGTCATTCCATTAAGATCATTGGTACTTACTCTTTCTGGAGAGTAATAAATTATTCGTGCTCTTTTAGCTATTCCTGTCCAATTTTTAGATCTAAAGTTTGCTGGTACTGCAGATTTAATTGCTGGCGACATAGAATTTTGAAACATCCCCTTTAAATCAAAAAGTCCTAATGTTCCAGCATCAGCTGTAATATAAAGGTCAGCTTTGGAATTTTTCCCCTCTTCTATAATTCTTTTTTGAAGAGATTTATCATTACCAGATATGACATTAACCTTGATCCCAGTTTGAGATGTAAATTTATTATAAAGTTGAATATCTGAGTCGTAATGTCTTGCACTAAAAACATTCACTTCATTTGCTAAAGTTGTGCTTTTTAAAAAACACAAAGTTAATAGAATAAGTGTGACTTTTTTCATTTTTTTATTTTTAGTGTTGATTACTTTAGAATGGTTATTATTTACATTGCGAATGATTATCAATCGCATTTATTGACGCAATTTACAAGGTATTATTTAAGATAATATCAGGATAAGCAAATTACTTAGAAAAGACATGAATGCATAAAACCCTATAAAGAAATTGAAGTACATTATTGAAACAGCACGGTTTCTAACTCTTCTTTTTCTAACAAATGGCTTATCATCAAGGTCTGAAACATCTCTTTCTCCAATTACTTGATAATCATATGACCAACGCCATACAGAATTACCAAAACGTTCATCTGTGTTATTGTAATAGATAATCCAAGCAACAATGTATCTGTGAGAAATATAAAGAATGACTAAAAGTATACTACTTAAAAGCATCTAAATATATAATCATATTTAGAAAGGTTATTAAAGATTAATTAAAACTGCTCAGATTCTGTTGATCCTGCCATAGCAGTTGTAGAACTTTTTCCACTACTTATGGTATTTGAAACTGCATCAAAATAAGATGTTCCAACTTCTCGTTGGTGTTTAACACTTGTATAGCCATCTTTTTCTCTAGCAAATTCAAGCTCTTGGATTTTAGAATAAGCAGTCATTCCTTCTGTTTTATATTTTTCAGCAAGTTCAAAAATTGCAATATTTTGAGTATGAAATCCTGCAAGAGTTATAAACTGGAATTTATATCCCATCTCACTAATTTTTTGCTGAAATGTTGCAATCTCAGCATCTGATAAATGCTTTTTCCAATTGAACGAGGGAGAACAGTTGTAAGCTAGTAATTTACCAGGAAACTTTTCATGAATTGCATCCGCAAACTTTTTTGCTTCTTCTAAGTTTGGTGTTGCAGTTTCACACCAGATTAAATCTGAATAAGGAGCGTAAGCTAAACCCCTTGAGATTGCTTGATCAATTCCATGCTTAACATAATAAAAGCCTTCTGGCGACCTTTCACCAGTTAAAAATGGTTTATCATTTTCATCAAAATCATTAGTGATTAATTTTGCAGCATTTGCATCTGTTCTTGCTAAAATTATTAATGGTACATCCGCAATATCCGCAGCTAGTCTTGCAGCTTTTAAATTTTTAATCATAGTACCAGTTGGAACTAAAACTTTTCCACCCATATGGCCACATTTTTTTTCACTAGCTAATTGATCTTCAAAGTGAACACCAGCTGCACCTGCTTTAATGAATTTTTTTGTTAACTCAAAAACATTTAATGGACCACCAAATCCTGCTTCACCATCTGCAATTATTGGTAGCATATAATCTGTTCTATCTTTTGATTTCATGTCACCATCTTGTAATTCCATATGTTGAATTTGGTCTGCTCTTATTAGAGCATTGTTCATCGACTCAACTAATTTTGGTGCACTATCATATGGGTATAAAGACTGATCAGGATACATTTCACCAGCTGTATTTGCATCAGCTGCTACTTGCCATCCACTTAAATAAATTGCTTTTAATCCAGCTTTAGCGTGTTGGACAGCATGATTTCCAGAGAGTGAGCCCAATGTATTAATATAATTTTCTGAATTCAATAAATCCCATAATTTTTTAGATTGGTGTTTGCACATAGAATATTCAATTTTAATTGAACCTCTTAATCTCTCAACTTCTTCTGGGGTATAGTCTCTTTTTATTCCTAAAAATCTTTTTAAATCGTATGAAACTTTAGCTTCTGAGCTCATAGGTAAGTCTTTCTAAATTATGTATTAAGAAAATTAAATTGTGTCTAAATTAACAGTAATAGGATTTATTTTTTTTCACTAAATTCTTGAGTGAATTCATTCATCCCACTAGAACCCCAATCACAATGATCGTCTCTTAGGTAAACACCTGATTGACTAAACTGACTCTGATTGTTGTTTTCGTTAATTTCTCTTTGATTTTCTTGTTTTTTATTTGTGTTTTTATTGTTCATGTAAACTTTATAATTTACAAAATTTACAAAATCTAATTAAATCGTTAAAAACCTTGTAAAACATAGAAATTTATTGTAAATTAAAATTTACAAAATTTACAAATAGAAATTATGAGTCAAATTGATTTAAAAATTGGTCCTAAAATAAAGGCTTTTAGAAGACAGTTAGGACTTCAAGCCAATAAACTTTCAGAAGATCTGGGTATTTCTCCAAGTTATTTAAATTTAATTGAAAGTGGAAAAAGAAAAATAGATGGAGATTTGCTACTTAAGGTTTGTGAAAAATTAAATATTCAACTCTCAGACTTAACATCAAAATCAGATGTTAACTTAGAAAATACTATTTCAGAAATTTTAGATGATAAACTGTTTGAAGACCTAGATATTCTTGGTCCTGAAGTTAAAGACCTTGTTGGAACAAATCCTAAGATTGGTAGAGCTCTTGTGAGATTAGGAGATATTCTTAAAAAGAAAGATCATGAGCTAATTAATAAAATAGAAAAAATATCAGGTAAGATAGTTGATAATAGAAAAAACTCTTTTCCAGGAGAAGTAATATCTGATTTTCTTCAAGAACATAAAAACTATTTTCCAAAATTAGAAGAGTTTGCAAATAAAGTTTTTGATAAAATTCAAAAAAATAATAGAACTCGATATATTTCTTTATGTGAATATTTAAATAAAGAATATTCAATTACAGTTAAAGATATTTTACCGGAAGAGGGAAAGCCTTTTTCTAAAATTTATAATAAAAATAAAAAAGAACTCTTATTAAGTGATTATAGTTCTTTGGAGACAAAAAAACTTCATGCAGCAGCTCAGATTGCACAAGAAGGTGCGATGAAAGATATTGATAATTATCTATCTAAATTTTCTTTTCCTTCAGAAGAATCAAAAA
Organism: Candidatus Pelagibacter sp.; assembly: GCA_028222445.1. The sequence goes on along the minus strand of JAOISU010000008.1, from coordinate 15,006 downwards.
AATTGACTAAGGTTGCTTTATTAAATTATTGTGGTGCAGCAATTTTAATGCCTTACAAACCTTTTCATACTGAATGTAAAAAATTGAAATATGATTTAGAACTATTACAAAATACATTTGCAACTTCTTTTGAACAAGTTGCTCACCGTGTAACATGCTTACAAGATCCAAAATTGCCTGGAATTCCTTTTCACATGCTTAGAGTTGACATGGCAGGAAATATCTCAAAAAGATTTTCATTATCAGGAATTGATATACCAAGATATGGCGGCGCATGTCCTAGATGGAATGTTTATTCGGCATTTACTCGACCTGGTGTAATTCAAGCAGCTGTTAGTAAAATGACTAATGGTGAAAAATATGTTTGTATCGCAAGAACTGTAGAAAAAGGTGTTGGAAGATTTGGTCGATCAAAAAGTATATTATCAATTGGTCTTGGCTGTGATGCAAAGTATGCAAAAGACTTTGTGTACACTGAAAATATTAATGTTAGTGATAAAACTACTGAAATTCCTATCGGTGTATCTTGCAGAACTTGTGATAGATTGGATTGTTCACAAAGAGCCTTTCCACCGTTACATAAAAAATTTGATGTAGATATTAATTCTAGAGGCGTCTCAGTATATGTAAACGATAAGTCTAATTAATTAAGATTTCCAATCACCAATTTTACTAAACAGAAAATTTCTAAATGCAGTAATTCTCGCTGTATTTTTAAGTGATTGCGGATAAACAAAATGTGCTTCAGTAATTGGACCTTCTGAGCTAGGAAGAACTTTAATTACATTTGTCGAATTGGAAACTAAGTATTCTGGTAAAGCTGCTAGTCCAACTCCAGTTTCAACAGCAAGTAATAGACCCATAACACTATTTACTTTCATTATAGATTTCCTTTTTTTTCCATCTTTAATACCAAGTTTTAATGCCCAATCAGGATTATATACTGGTGATGGAGCACCTTTTCCAAACGAAATAAATCTATGTTTGTTTAAATCATTAATTGTTTTAGGCATCCCATGTTTTTCTAAATATTTATAAGAACCATAAATATAATACTTAATATCAACTAATTTTTTTTGAATATAATTAAGCTGCTTAGGTCTTCTCATAAAAATTCCAATATCAGCTTGTCTAGTACTTAGATCAAGTTCCTTATCATCAAAGATTAATTCAATTTCAATTTCTGGATTTAAAGTCATAAATTCTTGAATTCTTGGAGTTAGCCAGTGAGTCCCGAAGCTTCTAACAGTTGTAATTGTTAGTTTACCAGTTGGTTTATTTTTTTGATCACCTAACGTAGATTCAACTTCTTTTAGTTTACTAATTACATCATGAGCTGTTTTAAACACATATTCACCATTTTCAGTTAATGTAAGACCTCTTGCGTGTCTTTCAAAGAGCTGTACTTTTAGATCCTGTTCTAAAGATTGAATTTGTCTACTTATTGCAGACTGACTAAGGTTTAAGTTTATTGTTGCGTTAGTAAAGCTTCCAGCTTCTGCAACTGCATGAAAAATTTTTAATTTATCCCAGTCCATTATTTATTTACATCAACAATATATCTTCCGGATGTTTCACCTTTTAACATTTTTGGATATATGTCTATTAAATCCACCAAACTTATTGTCTTTATTGATTTTTCTAATTGTTCAAAATCAATAATATTTTTAACTTCGTTCCAAACAAATTCTCTTCTCTTTATTGATGCTGTAACAGAGTTTATTCCCCAAAGTTTAACACCTCTTATAATAAAAGGCATAACTGTAGTATTTAATTTATAATCAGACGCATTTCCACAAGCTGCAACAATTCCATTATCTCTAGTTTGTGCTAATGCATTAGCAAGTATTTTACCACCAACGGTATCAACAACACCGTCCCATAAACCTTTATCTAATGGCCTTGGATCCTTATCTAGATCTGCTTTGTTTATTATATTTTTTGCACCTAACGTCCTTAAGTATTCTTCATTTTCAGATTTTCCGGTAACAGCTGTAACATCATAACCAAATTTATTTAAAATCATTACCGCAATACTTCCAACGCCTCCAGATGCACCAGTTACTAGAACATCTTTTACTTTTTCTCCTAATAAAAGTTCTTCTCTAGCTTTGATTGCAAAAGAACATAGTAAAGCTGTAAGACCTGCTGTGCCTAAAATCATTGCTTGTTTAGATGTTACATCTTTTGGTTTTTTAACCAAATAATCACCGTTAACTTTTGCAAGCTGAGAATAGCCACCAAAATAAATTTCTCCTACTCTCCAACCTGTTAGAATTACCTCATCTCCTTTTACAAACTTTGAGTTATCACTTTCTATAACAGTGCCTGCAAAATCAATACCGGGAATATGCGGAAACTCTTTTACTAATTTTGCACCATTATTTAAAATAAGCGCATCTTTATAATTTAAATCTGAGTAATCAACTTGAACAAGTACATCTCCGTGTTTTAAAAATGATTTCTCAATTGACTTTACTTCTCTAGTAAAATTTTCACCTTCTTGATTGAGAATTAATGCTTTGAAATTGTCTGACATACTTTTCCTCCTTTGGGGAAAGTTACTTACTAATAAATCTTAGATATCTATTTTGAATACTTAAATCTTTTTTAAATTCCCCTAAAAAATAATTTGTAACAGTTGTTGCATTTTCTTTTTTAATACCCCTCATTGTCATACATTGATGTGCAGCGTCAATTGTTACTGCAACTCCTTTTGCATCTAATGAAGTCATTAAAGCTTGTGCAACTTGCATTGTAAGTCTCTCTTGAGTTTGCAATCTTTTTGAAAAGACTTCTACAACTCTTGCAAGTTTACTTAATCCTACAACTCTTTCATTTGGAATATAGGCAACATGTGCTGTTCCAACTATTGGTGCCATATGATGTTCACAGTGACTAGTTACTGAAATATTTTTTTCAACAACCATGTCGTCATAACCCTCAACATCACCAAAGGTTTTTTCTAATATCTTATTTGCATCCTCGGCATATCCACCAAAATATTCTTTAAATGCTTTAACAACTCTTTTGGGTGTTTCAAGTAAACCTTCTCTAGAAGGATCTTCACCCATCCAAGTTAAAATAGTTTTAAAAGCTTCTTCAGCTTCCTTATCAGAAACTTTCTTGGTATCTAAAACTTTATTATTTATGTCTTCAACTAATTTCATAACGCAAGTTTATACAGTAAATCATTGTTTTTAAAATATTTAATATATTGAGCAATATGCTACATAATAACCTAATTATGTTTAAAAAAAGAGAAAATATCCTGGAAATTGAAGAAGGCAAATATCTATCTCCCAAGTTCGATAATGATGGATTAATACCAGTTATTACAATGTGTTCAAAAACTAGAGATATCTTAATGCATGGATATATGAATGTTGAAGCTTTAAAGAAGACTATAGAAACAAAAGAAGCTCATTATTTTAGTAGATCAAGACAGCAAATTTGGCACAAAGGCAAAACTAGTGGGTATACCCAAAAAATAACAGAAATCAGAATTGATGATGATCAAGACTCAGTTTGGATTACAGTTGATATTGGTGATGGTGCTAGTTGTCATGTTGGTTATAGATCATGTTTTTATAGATCAATTCCACTAGGTCCGATCGACAATGGTAGAGAAATTGAGATGAAGTTTGAAGAAAAAGAAAAATCTTTTGACCCTGAGACTGTCTATAAAGGTCAACCTAACCCTACAAAAATTTAAATGGCTGACAAACAAAAAAATGTTCTAGGTGAAGATCTAGAGGAATGTTCTAACAGCCCATTAACAGGATGGTATAGAGATGGTTGCTGCAATACTGATGAAAATGATCATGGTGTTCATACTGTTTGTGCAAAAGTTACAACTGAATTTTTAGAATGGTGCAAAGAAGCTGGTAATGATTTAATAACACCACATCCTGAATTTGGTTTTCCAGGACTTAAAGATGGAGATGGTTGGTGTGTTTGTGCCAGTTGGTATGCAAGAGCTGTTGATGCTGGAAAAAGTTGTCCTGTATATTTAAAAAGAACACATGAAAAAACTTTAAAGCTTGTTTCTATGGAAGCTTTAAAGAAGAATGCTATTGATTTATCTTAATAAATTTTAAATTTATAATCATTTACTTGCTAAACCCATTTTGAACTAATAAGTTTTAAAGGTGGAAATTGTCACAAAAATTGCTCCGTTAGGTTTAGCTATAATAATGTTGGGACTTGGAATGAGTCTAACAATTAAGGATTTTACAAGAGTAGTTAAGTTTCCAAAAGATTTTTTAGTTGGTTTAATTTGTCAGATGCTTGTTCTTCCAATTATTGCATTCGCTCTTATTAAATTATTAAACACTCCGCTTGAGCTTGCATTGGGAGTAATGATAATTGCAGCTGCTCCTGGGGGTGTAACATCAAATGTACTCACTAAATTTGCAGATGGAGACGTCGCTTTATCAATAACGCTAACAGCAATTATTAGCTTAGTTAGTATTATATCTGTTCCTTTTATTATTTTTCTTTCAATTGATTTATTAAATATCAATTATATTACAAAAGAATTTTCTATGGTTGGTATTTCCTTAAAAATGTTTTTTGTTGTTACTGTCCCAGTTTTAATAGGAATGATTATTCGTCATTTTGCTGAGAATTTAATTTTAAATAATGTTTTATTAATTCAGAGAATTTCAATAGCTTTATTTGTCTTGGTATTTATCGCGATCTATATTGAAGAATGGGATAATATTGCAAGCTTTATAAAGCAGGCTGGTTTGATTGCATTAATACTTAATATTGTAATGATGATTGTAGGTTTTTGTGTTGCAAAATTTTTTACATCAGGTGTTGCGCAACAAAGATGTATATCTCTAGAGTGTGGTTTACAAAATGGAACATTGGCTGTATTTGTTTCAACCCAATTATTTGATGAGATGGTTTATATCGTACCTACAGCAGCTTATGCATTAGTGATGATGGCAACTTCTTTGTTTTTTGTCTATATTGTAAAAAAGAGCAGCTAAAATTTAATCATTTTTCATTAAGCATAAATTATAAACACGTGCAGTAAATTTAGATAAATTATCAAAGGTTATTTTTTGTACCTCTAATAATTTTTGTGCATGATGACCAGTTGAACTATAATGTTTTTTGTTATCAACTTTTAAAAATTTTTCTTTTAGTAGTTTATTTAATTTTCTAATAACTGTAGCTCTTGGTATCCCTGTTATATCTGAAATAGACATTGCGTTAACACCTGTTTCACTTCTTTGGTCACCCCACATATACTTTTCTAAGTAAAATTCTTTACTCATTTCACTATTATCATGTTTTTTTGAGTGTAAAGCTTGATTGATTATACAAACGCCATTAACATGAAAACTTTCCAAGTCACCAAAAACTTTTTTAAAACCTAATAACATAGGGAATTGCATTTCATAATAAAGTATCCAAACAAATGAAAAATATTCCTTACATATTTTTGTTAAAATTTCATTGCTGAACGGTTCAGATATTTTCTTTTCAGCAACACATATTTTTGAAAGAGTGGATAAAAATCTTGTTATTCTTTCTATCGTATCATCAGGTTTAATATTTGGCCAAGTATTTCTGTCAATTATAATCTTTTTATTTATTTTTTTTATTACACCTATTTTTTCTAATTCATTAATTTTTCTTCTAGTTGTTTCTTTTGCTATATTTAGGGATTTAGATATTTCCATTACATTAATTTTTTCTATTTCAAACTCAAATTGATTAAAATACTCATCATAATTTAACGTCGTAAGATTTTTGGCGTAAGTTTCAAATGTAGTCTTCAATAAATACATGACGATCATATATTTTTCATAATCATGAAAAGTCCTATAAAGACTATTAACCCATGTTAATTGTAATGGTGTCCAAACAGGCATAATCGAAGCATAGTTTTTTTCTATTACTTCTCGTATGACCTCAGTATGAATTTGTTTTGATAGTTCAGGTAACAATTTAGACATGAATTATATTTTAACCCAAAATGAACATAATTAAGACTAGAGTCAACCCAAAATGAACAAATGCAAAATTGTTAAGATGTACCAACTATGATTTATTATAGTCATGAGTTCTGAAAAAAAAATTAGCTCTGGGGAAAGTGAACTTCCTTATTTTACGACCCCTATTCAAAATGAGGAAGTTTCATCGAAGCGAGTTGATATAAATGTACTTTTAAATAGAGCAAGAAAAGTTCAAGAAAAAGAAACAAGAACTAACTTAGTATTAGCTGGACTTGGACTTAGTTTAGTTTTTGTTGTTGGGTTAATTTTATCTTTCTAATTACATATTTCCATACTTTGGACCACCACTTCCTTCAGGCGTCACCCAAGTAATATTTTGGGAAGGCTCTTTGATATCACAGGTTTTACAATGAATACAATTTTGTGAATTTATCACAAATTTATTTATCCCATTTTCATTTTGAACTTCATAAACACCTGCTGGACAATATCGTTGTGCAGGTTCATCAAATTTTTCTAAAGTATAATTTATTGGTAAATTAGGATCTTTTAATTGTAAGTGCACTGGTTGATTGTCAGCATGATTGGTTCCTGTTAAATAAACAGAACTTGTTTTGTCAAAGGTAATTACATTGTCTGGTTTTGGATAATCAATTTTTGGCATTTCATTTGCTGGCTTTAATGTTTCGTGGTCAGCATGTTTATGCTTTAAGGTAAAAGGTAATTTTCCTCTAAACAATATTTGATCGATTCCAGTGAATATTATTCCAAGAATTAAGCCCCAGCTAAAACTTGGTTTAACATTTCGAGCCGCATGTAATTCTTGATAGACCCAGCTTTTTTTGAACTTATCTTCATATATGGATAAACTTTTATTTTCTTTTAAATGCTCATTGATAGTTTCAGCTGCAATCATTCCACTCTTCATTGCGGTATGTGACCCTTTAATTTTTGGCATATTTAAAGTTCCCGCATCACAACCAATAAGCAAAGCTCCCGGCATAAACATTTTTGGTAAACTTTGTAGTCCACCCTCAATTAAAGCACGAGCACCATAAGAAATACGTTTTCCACCTTCAATTATTTTTTTAATTACAGGATGAGTTTTAAATCTTTGAAATTCATCAAACGGGGAAAGATATGGGTTTTTATAATCAAGACCAATTACATAACCTAAAAAAACTTGTTTATTTTCTGCATGATACATAAAGCTTCCACCATAAGTATTGTTATCTAGTGGCCAACCTGCAGTATGCATGACCATTCCTTCTTGATGATTTTTTTCAGTTATTTCCCAAATTTCTTTAAATCCAATTCCATATTGTTGAGGGTCTTTACCTTCAGATAAATTAAATTTTTCAATTAATTGTTTTCCAAGATGTCCTCTACATCCTTCAGCAAAAACAGTAACTTTTCCTAAAAGTTCTATGCCAGGTTCAAAACTATCTTTTTTGTTTCCTTCTTTATCAACTCCCATATCTTGAGTTGCAACTCCTTTGACTGATCCATCTTCATTATATAAAATTTCACTTGCTGGAAAGCCTGGAAATATTTCAACTCCTAAACCTTCTGCTTGTTCTGCTAACCATCTACATAAATTAGCTAAACTAATTATGTAATTGTTATGATTTTGTTGAACTGATGGTAACAACCAAGTAGGCCAACTTATTGATTTGGATTTTCCCAAAAATAAAAATTTTTCCTTAGAAACCTTGGTTTTAATAGGTGAATTTAGTTCTTTCCAATTTGGCAATAACTCCTCTAAGGCCCTGGTTTCAAAAACATTACCACTTAAAATATGAGCACCGATCTCAGATGCTTTTTCTAATAGACAAACATTTAATTCTGGATTTATTTGTTTTAATTTAATTGCAGTTGATAATCCTGAGGGACCACCTCCAACAATCACCACATCATATTCCATTGCTTCTCTAGGCATATGGTATTTTTTTATATTATTTGCTATTTTTGTATAGTGTTTAATTTATTCAATTCTTCTAGAAATTGTGGAAGAGCTTCAAACAAGTCAGCTTCTAAACCGTAATCTGCAACACTAAAAATAGGTGCTTCACCATCTTTATTTATCGCAACAATAATTTTACTTTCTTTCATGCCAGCCAAATGTTGAATTGCACCAGAGATTCCAACCGCAATATATAAATCTGGTACAACAACTTTACCTGTTTGACCAACTTGATGCTCATTGCTTATATACCCAGCATCCACTGCTGCACGTGAGGCTCCTATTGCTGCATTTAATTTATCAGCTATATCTGTAATCAATTTAAAATTATCTCCGCTTTGCATACCTCTTCCACCTGAAATCACAACTCTTGCAGTTCCAAGCTCTGGTCTGTCTGATTTAACTTCTTCTCTTTTAATAAATTTTGATACAGTAACTTCATCTGCAGCATCCATTTTTTCAACTGTTGCAGATCCTCCTGACGTTTCACATGGTTCAAATGAGGTTGGTCTTATAGTTATGCATTTTTTTGTATCATTGCTTTTAACAGTTGCAAATGCATTGCCCGCATAAATAGGTCTTATAAATGTATCTGGAGAAATCACTTTTATTATATCGCTTACTTGTGAAGTGTCTAGCAACGCTGCTATTCTTGGCATTAAATTTTTACCAAATGTATTTGCAGAGCTAACTACATGTGAATAATTTTCAGAAGCCTTAACGACTAATGGTGCAAAATTTTCAGGCAAAAAATTTTCATAATGAGAAGCTTCAGCTTGTATTACTTTTTTAACCAAAGGTATTTCAGATAAAGCTTTTGCAACTTCAGAGCAATTATTTCCTATTAATAATGCATGAACATCACTATCAATTTGTGATGCTGCAGTAATTGCATTAAGAGTAAATGGTCTTAATTCTTTATTATTATGTTCAGCAATTAATAAAATAGACATTATATAACCTTCGCTTCATTTTTAAGTTTTTGTACTAATTCAGCTACACTTGACACTTTTATTCCAGCTTTTCTTTTTGGTGGCTCTTCAACTTTAATTTGTTGAACTCTTGGTGCTGCATCAACACCTAAATCTGCTGCTGATAGTTCATCGATTGGTTTTTTTTTAGCTTTCATAATATTTGGTAATGAAGCATATCGAGGTTCATTTAATCTTAAATCACAAGTAACCACTGCTGGAACATTAACTTCAATTGTCTCCAAACCTTCATCAATTTCTCTTATGATTTCTAATTTATTATCTTTAATGTCTATCTTTGATGCAAAAGTTGCCTGGGGCCAGTTTAATAATGCACTAAGCATTTGCCCAGTTTGATTACAATCATCATCAATTGCTTGTTTTCCCATAAACACTAAATCTGGTTTTTCTTTATCTACAATTTTATGCAATATTTTAGCGACAGCTAAAGGCTCAACAATTCCATCTATTTTAACATGAATTCCTCTGTCTGCACCAACTGCTAATGCTTTACGAACTGTTTCTTGTGCCTTTTCTTCACCAATAGTTACTGCTACTATTTCTGTGGCTTTACCAGCTTCTTTAATTTTTACAGCTTCTTCTATTGCATTATCATCAGGTGGATTTGTTGACATTTTAACGTTGTCTGTGACGACACCAGTGCCATCATCCTTAACTCTTATTTGGACGTTGTAATCAATAACTCTTTTTACGGCGACTAATATTTTCATTATGCTCTTAGTAAATTGTTTTCTGGGTCATAAGGACTTTCCTCTAAAATTGTACAATCATACATTTTACCAAGAATATCAATTTTCAATTTTTGCCCTGGTGTCGCAATCTCTGGCTTAACCATTCCTAATGCTATTGATTTACCTAGTCTAAAACCAAAATCTCCACCAGTTGCACGTCCAATTACTTTTCCATTATCATAAATTGGATTATTTCCTAAAACATCTGCATCTTCTATGTTGTGAACTTCTAAGGTAACCAATTGATTTGAAAATCCTTTTTCTCTCCATTTATTCAAAGCCTCTAATCCAATAAATTTTCCTTTATTTGGGTGAATAAATCTATCTAACCCAGATTCGTAAGGTGAGTATTCGATTGATAATTCTGTACCAACAAGTTTATAAGATTTTTCAAGTCTTAAACTATTCATAGCTCTAATTCCATAAGGCTTAAGACCTAAATCTTTTCCAGCTTCTATTAATTTATCAAAAATATGATTTTGGTATTCAATTGGGTGATGAAGTTCCCAACCTAGTTCCCCTACAAAGTTTACTCTCATAGCATTAACTTGTGCATTTCCAACATCAACAGTTTTTGCACTTAACCATTTAAAGTTTTCATTTGAAAAATCATCTCTTGATACTCTAGTCATTAACTCTCTAGCTTTAGGACCAGAGACAACTAGAACACCAATGCTATTTGTTAAGTTTTCAAATTGAACACTACCATCGGTTGGCATCCATTTTTGAATCCAGTCATGGTCTAATCTTTGATTTGCTCCCGCAGAAACTAAATAATAACTGCCCTCTGCTTCTTTCATGATTGTAAATTCAGAATGCACTCCACCCTTAGTATTAAGAGCATGACATAGTCCAATTCTACCAATTTTTTTTGGGAGTTTGTTTGCAACTAAATAATCTAAAAACTCTTCAGCACCAGATCCTTTAATTCTACATTTTGCAAATGCCGTCATATCCAGAAGACCAACATTTTCTTTTACATTTTTACATTCTTTTTCTATCGCCTTAAACCATTTAGATCTTCTAAAAGACCAGTCATCTTTTTGTTCCATCCCATCAACTGCAAAGAAATTAGGTCTTTCCCATCCAAATTTTTGACCAAAAACTGCACCAAGGGCTTTCATTCTATCATAACAAGGTGATGTTCTTAATTCCCTAGCAGCTTCTCTTTCTTCGTCTGGATAATGAACTTTAAATACATGATTGTATGCTTCTTCATTTTTTTCTTTTAAATATGATTTTGAAACATAATCACCAAATCTTCTTGGTTCGACACCAAGCATATCTATTGTTGGTTCACCATCAACTATCCATTCTGCAAGTTGCCATCCAGCTCCACCTGCTGCTGTTATTCCAAAACTATGTCCTTCGTTAATCCAAAAATTCTTTAATCCCCATGCGGGTCCAACAATCGGGTTTCCATCAGGTGTATAACAAATTGCACCATTATAAACTTTCTTAACTCCTACTTCTCCAAAAGCAGGTACACGGTGAATCGCTCCTTCAATATGTGGTGCTAGTCTATCTAAGTCTTCTTGAAATAATTCATATTCAGAATCTTTTGACGGACCATCTACATAGCATGCGGGTGCTCCATCTTCATATGGACCTAATATTAATCCACCTGCTTCCTCTCTCATATACCATCTACTATCACTATCTCTTAAAACTCCCATTTCAGGTAAACCATCTTTTTTTCTTTTTACAATATCTGGATGAGGTTCTGTTACGATATATTGATGTTCAACTGGTATTACTGGAATATCTAAACCAACCATTTTTCCAGTTTGTCTTGCAAAATTTCCAGAGCAAGAAATTACATGTTCACACTCTATTGCACCTTTATCTGTTTCAACAATCCAGCCATCTTTAGTTTGTTTCATTCCTACAACAGCTGTGTTTCTATAAATTTCTGCACCTAGATTTCTAGCACCTGTTGCCATTGCTTGTGTTAAATCAGCTGGCTGAATGTATCCATCTTCTGGGTGTTGGATTGCACCAATTAAATCTTCTGTATTACACAAAGGCCAAATTTCTTTTACCTGATCGGGTGTTAAAAATTTTACATCAACACCAATTGTTTGAGCAACACCTGCATACTGATGATACTCATCCATTCTATCTTTAGTACTTGCTAAACGTATATTTGATACAACACTAAAACCTACATTTTTTCCAGTTTCTTCCTCTAATTTTTTATAAAGATCGACAGCATATTTATGAAGTTGACCAACTGAATAGCTCATATTAAACAAAGGTAATAATCCTGCAGCGTGCCAAGTGGAACCAGAAGTTAATTCTTTTCTCTCAATTAAAACAACATCTGACCAACCTTTTTTTGCTAAATGATAAAGAGCACTAACTCCTACTACACCACCACCAACTACGACAACTTTAGCTTTAGATTTCATTAAAACGATTCCTACTAAATTTTCATTACGAACGAAACAAAATTCGTTTATCCCTTAAATTAAATCGAAGATCCTAAAGGCATTGGAGCGGACACCATTGTAGTCAACCAGCAGTCTTTGAAAGGACCATCTTTTTTATATTTTTCAACCTGCCATTTAAATTTATAGTAGGATTTGTCTTTTCCAAGAACACTAACTTCATACAAAGCTACTGTATTGGTAAGGTTTTCTTGAACAATTTCATGATCTAAATGATCTAATAATATTCTATATGATTTGCCCTTCAGCATGGTCTTAAATCTATCCAAAGGTCCTGTGCTTTTTCTATTACTAGGATGAGCAAACTCCCATGTTTGTTCAATACCATTGTCTATAGTCGGAGAATTGTTTTTTTGTAAACTTTTTAACTGAATTTCTACAACCTGGTATGGCTCAATATTACTATTAGGCTTTATTAAGTCTGCTTGTGAAATTGTAAAACTTAGAAAGTAAATTAATAAGGTCTTATATATTGTTTGCCGTCTTTTTAACGTCTTCAAGAAATTTATTTCGCTTATCATCAGTTACAAACGGTACCGCAAAATATCTTCTGTATACAATATTATAAATGCCACACATATGAAACACACCTCTTTTTAACCTTCTAATAGGCAGATTTAAAAAAAATGTTGTAATAGCTAATCTTGGAGAACCATAAGTACAAAAGATTATAGCCTTTTTATCTTTTAAGTTTCCCATTGGATAACCGTAATTTCCAACTAATTTCTTAAATGTGAAAGCCCATGGGGGTGACAAAACTTTATCTATCCAACCTTCTACAATAGCTGGCATTCTAAAATTCCAAATAGGAGCAATTAAAACAATAGTATCACATTTTTCAATACGTCTTCTGTGATCTAGCACATCCTCTCCTGCTTGTTCACCTGCAAAAACTGGATTAAATTTTTCTTTGTATAAATCTACACAATCAACTGTATTACCATTTGCTTCAGCAGTTTCTATAAATGTATCCCTAATAGCTGCATTAAAAGACTTTTCATTATAATGCCCATATAAAAGAAATATTTTTTTCATAATTAAGATGGTATAGACCAGAAAAATTAAAAATCTATGAAAAATTTTTATGTTATTGTTGGTATTCATAAAGACCCAAATAAAATTGAAACAATCATTAAAGAAACAGAGGAAAAATTTGGACCCTTTGAAGAAACTCAAGCAAATAATTTTGCCAAGAGTTTAATTCAAAAAAATATAGATGATTTTTATCATCGTGCTTGAGTAGTTAAATCTAATAATTTAACTAAATAAAACCCTGCAAACATAAAGATTACAAAACTTACAGAATTTAAGTTTAGTAGAGCTAATGACGCTATTGCAGGTCCTGGGCATAAACCTACTAATCCCCAGCCCGCACCAAAAAGTGATGAGCCTATAATTAATTTTTTATTTAACTCTTTATTATTTGAATAAGAAAATTTATCAGCAAAAATTGGTTTCTTATTATTTTTAAATAAATGAAAAAAAGGTGAAGATATTATTAAGGCTCCAATCATAACAAATGCTAATGAAGGGTCCCAGTCTCCAAAAATATTTAAAAATCCTAAAACTTTTTCAGGATTTATCATTTGTGAAACAGTAAGACCTATTCCAAATATTATTCCACAAATTAAAGATATAATCTTATTCATATTAAATTTTTTACTAAAACCGTTAAAATTCCAACGATCATAAATGTAACTGTAGCTACAATTGATCTTAAAGAAAATCTTCCAATGCCACTTATGCCATGACCGCTAGTACAGCCTCCGCCTATTCTTGTACCAGCTCCAACCAATAAACCTGCAAATGCTAACAAATAAAATGAGTTTGAAATTGAAATATTAATCTCTTCCTGGCTAAACATTTTATAAACAATAGGTCCAATAATTAATCCAATTAAAAATAAAAGATTAGAGAATCTATTATCTTTGGAGGTTAAAAAATTGCTAGCGATTCCACTTATTCCAATTAATCGGCCATTAAATACAAAAAAAATAACAACCGATAAACCAATTAAGAGGCCACCTAAAAATGATAAAAATGGGGTAAAGTTTGAAATAATCATTAGAATTAATTTTATATAGTTTTAATTAGTCTTTAAAAGAAAAAATTATTCTATTTATTTTAAGATTAATTAAATTGTTAAAAATTTGATCTATGTTAAAAAATAAAAATGAATGATCTCACGTTAGTTATACCTGCAAAAAAAGAACCTGAGTCTCTGCCTTATGTACTTATGGAACTAGAAAAGTTAAATTTAAACTTTTTAATTGTTCTTGAAAAAACAGATTATGTAACAATTAATTCAATAGAAAAGTATAAATCAAATATAATTTATCAAACAGAAAAAGGTTATGGAGACGCAATATTGCTTGGAATAAAGAATGTTAAAACAAAATATTTTTCAATTTTTAATGCTGATGGTTCGTTTGATCCTTACGAATTAAATGAAATGTATAATCAAATAAAGATGAGATCATTAGATGTAATATTCGCTTCTAGATATTTAAAAAATGCAAGTAGTGAGGATGATACGATTATAACTTTTTTAGGGAATAAATTTTTTAGCTTAATTGGAAAAATTTTTTTTAATCTACCCATAAATGATATTTTATACACTTATGTAATGGGTGATACACAAAAAATACTTTCATTAAATCTTCAACAAAAAGATTTTACTTTATGTGTAGAATTACCAATTAAAGCCAGAAAAAATTATTTAAAAATTTCTGATATACCCTCTAACGAAAAATCAAGGATCGGTGGTGTTAAAAAAGTTAATGAAATTAGAGATGGTTTATTAATTTTGATACATATGGTTAAATTATTTTTTAATAAATGAGTGAAAAATTTTTAGAAGTATTTAAAGAAAAACTTATAATAAAACTTTTATTG
>JAOISU010000007.1 GCA_028222445.1 Candidatus Pelagibacter sp. | reverse complement strand
GAAATTTCTGAAAGTGAAAACCACCATCCAGATATCTCTTTTGGATGGGGTTATGCAAAAATTATAATTACCACACACGCAATAGAAGGTCTCTCTGAGAATGATTTTATTTTAGCAGCTAAAATTGATCAAATTGCTAATGTCTAAAATGTCTAGTTTTAGAAAAAACTAATATCGTATTAGTTTGATTTGCAAATTTTATTATTTCCTTATCTCTAATAGAACCAGAAGGTTGTATAACAGCACAAACTCCAGCTTGAATTAATTTTTCTATTCCATCTACAAATGGAAAAAATGCATCTGAAGCTGCAACTACGCCTTCTCTAAAATTTTCAAATTTATGCATTTTATCAATTGCAATTTGGCAACTATCTAGTCTACTTGGTTGACCTGAACCAATACCTACTGTTGCCTCATTAGCAGCTAATACGATTGCATTTGACTTAACATATCTACAAATATTAAAAGCAAAGATTAAGTTTTTAAATTGTAATTTAGTAGGTTTTTTTTTGGAAACTATCTTAAAATCTTTAATATTAAATTTATTTATATCTTCAGACTGAGTTAAAATTGCCTCATTTGCAGAATTAAATCTTACTAAATCTTTTATTTTAAAACTTGAAGAGTCTATTAGACGTAAATTTTTTTTATTTTTTAATATATTAAGGGCTTCTCTATCAAATCCATTAGCAATAATAACCTCTAAAAAAATATTTTTTAATTCTTTTGCTAAAGTTTTATTTATTTTATAATTGCATGAAATTATTCCTCCAAAAGCACTAATAGGATCGCAAGCCAGTGCTAATTTATAACTTTCTAGAGCATTTTTATGAATAGATACACCACAAGGGTTAGCGTGTTTTATAATAACCGTTCCAGTATTGGAGGGCAGTGATTTTGAAATAATTAAAGCAGAAAATATATCATTATAATTATTATAGCTTAATTGCTTTCCATGAATTTGATCCAAATTTAAACTATTAGTTTTTGAATAAACAGCAGCTTGCTGATGTGGATTTTCCCCATATCTTAAATTCTCTACTAAATTTCCATAAATAATTTTTTTTTTAGGAAATTTATTATCTTTAATGTTGTTAAAATAATTTGAAATTACTGCATCGTAATAAGCTGTTTCAGAAAAAGCCTCTAAAGACATTTTTTCTCTAAATTCCAAAGATGTTGAACCTTTATTTAATTGCAGTTCATTAATAAGTTCAGAGTATTGATTTGAGGAGGTAATAACAGTTACATCCTTATAATTTTTTGCTGCAGCCCTCACCATAGTTGGTCCACCAACGTCAATATTTTCTATTATTTTTACATGATTATTTGTTTGCTCTAAAGTTTTTTCAAAAGGATAGAAATTAACTATAACAAGGTCGATTTCATGAAAATTATTATTTTTTAAATCGTTTTTATGCTTTTTATTATCTCTTTTACTTAATATCCCAGCATGTATTTTTGGATGCAGTGTTTTAACTCTTCCACCAAGTATTTCAGGAGATCCTGTGTATTCTGAGACCTCTAAGCATTCAAATTTTAGTTTCCTAATTTCTTTGTAAGTGCCACCTGAGCTTATGAATTCAACTTTATATTTAGTTAAAATTTTTAAAAGGTCTTTTAAATTACTTTTATCAGATACAGAAATTAATGCTTTTTTGATTTTATTCATTATAATTTAGTAATTTCCCATTTTATAGTTTGATTTTCATCATTAGTCATTCCTGAAATAAATATATTTTGATTATTTGTAAAAGAATTTTTTTCTCCAAAATATAACCCTTCTTCAATATTTATCTTAGAATTTTCTGAGCTAAATTTCCAACCTTCTCCATCAAGATCAATAAGTATTGATTTTTCATCTTGAGTTTTCATTAATCGAATATTTGGCTCCAAGTGAAATCTAATATCAAATTTTAAGTTTTTAATACCCTTGTTAGAAATAATTTTATCATGGCCAATGAATTTTAATTGTTCTGGGTAAAATTCTATTTCTCGATCATGAACAATACCATGTGGTTTTGAATAGCCATCATGAGAAGCATTAATTTTCCAATAATTTTTTTCAAATACTACTTTTTTTTTTAATATTCTTAATTCTTGATTAATTTTAGATTTTTTACCTCTTACTTTGTTAAAATTACAAGAGGATTTGTCATCTATAATTAGTGTGCTATGGACTGCACTTGACTTAGATATTTCATTTAATTGATGATCAATTTTTTGAAAATAACCACAATTACTAATTAATTTTTTACTATTTGATATAATCTCAAAAGATAAAGCACCAGCTTGATAATCTGAAGATAATTTTTTATTTGGGCTCGATCCAACATCCATTATCAAAGAATTTTTTTTACTATTAAGGAGCACATAGCCACCCAGCTCATTATTTTGATTTTTAAAATTATATCCAAGTCTTTTTAAATAAAGGTCAAAATTATGATTATTTGTTTTATGATTACCATTAAAGAGAAAATCTATTTTATTGTTTTGCCAAATAAAAGCGTAAGCCTGACCTAAATAATATATATTTTCATTTATAAAATCTGGTATTTCATTTTGAGATTCTTTGAACCACTCTCTAATTAATATAAAATATTTTAAGTAAAAACTTAACTGTCTAATATTTCTTGATTTTGGAAAGCCATCATTATCTAATGAATATTTGGCTAATTTTTTTAGTAAACTTAACCCAGTATTTAAATAATTATTATTTTGAGGGTACGATAGACCAGTTAAAATGATAGCTGCACACCCTATAATCTTATTATCGATTAATTCAGAGGTTTTAATTTCATTAATAAGGTGATTGATCTGCTTCTTTATAGTGCCGTTAAACTTGTCTTTATAATCTATATTACCATCTTCATAGGTAAGCCTAGAATTTGAAATCCAGGCTATTATTCTTTTTCCAATTATATCAATTT
The DNA here is from genome assembly GCA_028222445.1 of Candidatus Pelagibacter sp. The sequence goes on along the minus strand of JAOISU010000007.1, from coordinate 27,905 downwards.
TCCAATTTTTAGAGTTGTACCTGTCATTTGTATTAATCCATTGATTAATGACATTTTGCGTATCTTTTTTTGAAGATCTAAGATCTAGGCTAAATAGCCAAAAAAAACTGTTTAAATTTTGTTGGTCTTTTTCTTTTAAATTTGGATTATCCCAAATTTCATTTAACGAATAATTTTCTATGTTAATCTTTTTTTTATCATATTTTATAAGGCCATCTAACAAGCTAGGGCTTGGCTGATATTCGAGTAACTCAATAGAAGAGGGTGTAATTTTTTTATTATATAGATAGGAGTTTAAATAAAAGTGACGAATTTTTTTTTTAATAAGCCTAAATGAATTGTTTAAAATCATTATTCTAACTTGATTTTAAAAGGTCTATATTTTTTTTTATATCTCCATTGTTATTTTTAAATATAGTTGTCCCAGAAACTAAAATATTTGCACCAGCTTCTATTGCTAGTTTATTATTATCAAAATTGATCCCACCATCAATCTCGATATCAAAATCTATATTTTTTTGATCTCTTATTTTTTTTAATTCTTTAATTTTTTCTAAAACTTCTGGCATAAATTTTTGTCCTCCAAATCCAGGGTTTACGCTCATAATTAGAACTAAATCTATCTCATTTAATAAGTCAGTTATTAAATTAATTTTACTTTCTGGATTTAAAGAAACCCCCACTTTTTTTCCTAAACTTTTAATATGTTCAATAGAGACTGCTAAATTTTCAGTTGCTTCTGGGTGTATAGTAATTATATCTGCACCTGCATCTGCATAATCTTTAATATACTTATGCACGGGTGAAATCATTAAATGAACATCAAATGGTAGTTTTGTAAATTTTCTTAATGATTTTATGATAGGTGGACCCATGGTTAAATTAGGAACAAAATGACCATCCATCACATCCACATGGATCATATCTGCACCACCTTCTTCAAGTCTTTTTATTTCATTTCCTAATTGACTAAAGTCAGCAGATAAAATTGAAGGAGATATTTGTATTTTTTTCATTGATTACTAGTTTACTAGTATCAATTTTAAATAAAAATAAAATTATTTTTTACCAAATAGGTCATATATTAACCTAGAAATTTCACTATCTAGTGGAAAAGAAAGCATTCCCATTTCTCCATAACCAAGAACTAGGGGCATTAGATAAAATCTCACCATAAATATAAACCATGCCACATAAAGTGGAATAAAAATTGGAATTAGAAAAGAGGGAGTAATAAATTTAAATAAATTTAAAACTGGATTAGTTAACTTTACGAAAATTTTCATGAAAAAAAACTCAGAATCTTCCCTTTGAAAAAGGTTCATTGCAGATCTACCGATCAGTGTATACATCACTAATCCTAGAGCATAATCAATAACATAGATGTAAGTAGGTATTTCCATTTTTAGAATTTTTTTAAGGATAATAAGGGGGCAATAAAAATTGCCCCCTTAAATTAATTATTATTTTTGACCAAGAACGGTTTTACCAACTGGTATACGTGTCTCGTCAAGCATAGCGCTAATCGCTTTTGCTTCAGCATCATTTTTGTAAGTCATCATACTTACTATAACCATAAGTATTAGACAAACAGGTGCTCCAATGATTCCAAAACGTAAGTGATCAATACCTAACCAAGGTGTTTGAGCCATAAATTTAGGCCCAACATAGATTAGATAAGCTGTACCTGCAGTAAGACCACCGATCATACCAGCAATTGCACCTTGTCTTGTTGCTTTTTTCCACCATACACCAAGTACAAGTGGGAAGAACAATCCAGACATTGCAAAATCAAAGGCCCAAGCAACGGCACCAAGGATACTAGTTAATCTCATTGAGGCAACAAATGCTCCAGCTGCTCCAATTACGATTAGAAGTGCACGTGCTACGATCAGTCTCTTTTGAACGTCTGCTTTTGGATCAATGATTTTAAAGTATAAATCATGTGATAAAGCATTCGCAATCGCAAGAACCAAACCATCTGCAGTTGACATAGCAGCAGCCATACCACCCGCAGCAACAAGTCCAGAGATAACATATGGTAGACCAGCAACTTCAGGAGTTGCTAATACTACTACTCCAGTTCTCATAAACCATTCATTTAACTGAAGAATTCCATCTCCGTTAAAGTCAGCTATGAATACTTGTTTGGCAGCAGTCCAATCCTGAACCCATTGAATAGCTTGTACATCGGCAATTGACTTACCAATAATACTAGTAGCTAAGTTTGGATCCATTAATTGTAACTTGGATAGAGTCGCTAACATTGGCGCTGAAGAGTAAAGTAAGAAGATAAAAAATAGCGACCAAGCTACTGATTTTCTTGCAGACTTAACTGACGGCGTTGTAAAGTATCTCATTAGAATATGAGGTAAAGAAGCTGTTCCTACCATCATACAAATAACTAATGAAATAAACTTCCATGCAGCCATTCCACCAGCAGGTACACCAGCGTGAGAATTAGAAATTGAACTTAATCCTCCCGGTACACCAGCAGCTTTTAGGTCTGCAGCAGCGTTTTTAACTAAACCAAATTGTGCTTCAAGTTCACCTAATCTGGCAACTTCATCACCTAACATTAAGTGAGGAAATGGATTGCCTAACTTGGCACCCATCCAGAAAACAGGCAATAAGTACGCAACGATCAATACGATGTACTGAGCAACCTGAGTCCAGGTAACCGCTCTCATACCACCTAACATTGAACACATTAAAATACTTATTAGACCAACCCAGACACCTAATTCAAAAGGTACTCCAAGTGCTCTAGAAGCGATAGTTCCTGTAGCGTTAATTTGAGCTGTCACATAAGTGAAAGATGCTAATACTAGAACAACTACAGCACAAAACCTTGCAAGGTTTCCACCATATCTTGTTCCAATAAAGTCTGGCACAGTATAACAACCGAATTTACGTAAGTATGGTGCTAGTAGTGAAGATACTAAAATGTAACCCCCAGTCCAACCGACTAAGAATGCCATATAAGTATAACCACCAAAGTAAATACCACCAGCCATAGCAACAAACGAAGCACCTGACATCCAGTCAGCTGCAGTCGCCATACCATTAAATACTGTCGGCACTTGACGTCCAGCAACATAATATGCATCTACTTGTACAGTTCTAGATAACCACCCAATAAGAGCGTAAATCAAAACCGTAAAAGCTACAAACATAATACCTATCGTCTTGGCCGTCATCCCAGCTTGTTCAGCTATAGCCATCAAAATGATGAATGCAGCAAAACCACCTGTATAAAGACCGTAGATTTTAGGTAAATTATCTATAAATTTTCCCTTCATTAATTGTCCTCCCTTTCGGCAAAACCAAACTCTTCGTCAATAGCTTCCTGTTTGTTTGCAAACCAAAACAGAATAATAACGAATGCAAGTAGAGAACCTTGTGCACACATATAGTATGCTAAAGGGTATCCCAAGAAACTTGCAGAGTTTAAACTTTCACCAAACATGAAAATGACGTAACCGAAGAAAAACCACAAAGCTAATGTAATAAACATAAGCCCTCTGGTTTTATCCCAATGTTTTTCTTTGTTTGACATATTTTTTCTCCCTATAGTTTAAAGAAAAAACATACTTAAAATACAAATAGAAGTGAAGCCCCAAAAAAGACCCTATTGGGGCTATTTTTTAACTATAAAACAACTATAATTAGAAAAAATGCCTACAAAAGAAAGATTAAAACTAAAAGATTTGAAACTTGGATATTTTAAAGAATATTTTGCACCATTATTTAATCTATTTAAGCCTAAGAAAAAAATTTCAAACATTAGCGATTTAAAAGATTTCATTCATAAAAAATCTGCCTGGATAACTCAAATGACACTTTATGGTTATTTAAAAACCAGAATGGGAGCAAAATATATTTTGATGTTTGAAAGTGAAATTTTTTTAAAGTCAGTTGATAAAGCAAAATGGAATATTTATATGGTGTCCATTCAAGACCTCACTTTATTTGCCCTATCTTATTTAAAAGCAACCCAAATATTTGATGCAACAGAAAAAGTAAAAGAAATTTTTAAGGAAATTTTAGATGCAGAAGGTGAAAACAAACTTCCATTAGATATTAGAGAAAATGCTGAGAGAGATTTTGCTGAACGATTGAATAAAATCAATTGGCTAACTCATCACAAATCTTTACCATTCAATGATAGTGCTTTAGCCCTATATCACTGGTCTCCAGTTGCTGATGAATTAAAAACTTTAGATAGAAAGATAGTATTAAATTCTATGATATTAAAGTGGGATAATATTGAAAAAGAATTTAAAGAGTTAATAAATTTTTAAATATTTTTTCTATTATCAACTAAACTTTGTACAACACTTGGATCAGCTAAAGTTGTCGTATCTCCTAATTGGTCATGCTCATTAGCAGCAATTTTTCTTAAAATTCTTCTCATAATTTTTCCTGATCTCGTTTTAGGTAGTCCAGGTGAGAAATGAATGATGTCTGGTGTTGCAAGAGCACCTATCTGCTTACGTACCCAAAGTTTTAAATCTCTCTCTAGATCAAGGTCAGCTACCTCATCAACATTTAAAGTAACATAGCAGTAAAGTCCGTTACCCTTGATATCATGAGGATAACCAACTACTGCAGCTTCAGCAACTTTTGGATGGGCAACAAATGCACTCTCTATTTCGGCAGTTCCAAGGTTATGACCAGAGACAATAATTACATCATCAACACGTCCTGTTATCCAATAGTAACCGTCTTCATCTCTTCTAGCACCATCCCCTGTAAAGTATTTACCATCAAACTGAGAAAAATAAGTATCAATAAATCTTTGATGGTCACCATACACTGTTCTCATTTGTCCAGGCCAAGATTGGGAAATACACAGCCTTCCTTCGCCAGCTCCCTTAATTTCATTTCCTTCTTTATCAACAATTGCTGGTTTGATACCATAAAATGGTTTTGTGGCCGAACCTGGTTTTAAATTTATAGCTCCTGTTTGAGGACTAATTAATATTCCACCTGTCTCAGTTTGCCACCAAGTATCAACTATTGGACAATTTGAATTTCCTACAGCTTTGTAATACCACATCCATGCCTCTGGATTTATTGGTTCACCTACCGTACCTAGTAATTTTAAGGATTTTCTTGAAGTTTTTTTCAAAGGACCATCACCTTCACGCATCAAAGCTCTAATGGCTGTTGGAGCAGTATAAAAAATATTTACTTTGTACTTGTCAATGATTTCCCACCATCTCGAACTGTCAGGATATGTTGGAATTCCTTCAAACATTATAGTTGTGGCTCCATTAGCCAGTGGACCATAAATTATATAACTATGACCCGTAACCCATCCAATGTCAGCAGTACACCAATAGATATCTTTAGGTTTATAATTAAAAATATATTGATGAGTCATTGAGGCATAAACCATATATCCACCAGTTGTATGAAGAACTCCTTTAGGTTTGCCAGTTGAACCAGAGGTATAAAGAATGAACAATGGATCTTCAGCATTCATCTCTTCAGGTTCACAGTGATTGGGAACACCTTCAATTAAATCATGGTACCAAATATCTCTATCATTATTCCAGCTAATTTGACCTCCCGTTCTCTTGACTACAATACATTTTTTAACATTAGCACAGCTTCTTAAAGCCTCATCTGTAATTTGTTTTAATGGAATAGTTTTTCCACCTCTAACTCCTTCATCAGCTGTTATGATATATTCTGATTCACAATCATTAACTCTTCCAGAAATAGAGTCTGCTGAAAATCCTCCAAAAATAATAGAATGAACTGCACCAATTCTAGCACAAGCAAGCATTGTAATCGCAAGCTCTGGTATCATTGTTAAATAAATTGTAACACGGTCACCTTTTTTAATTCCCAATCTTCTTAAACCATTTGCAGTTTTTGATACTTCTCTGTGTAATTGATTGTATGAAATTTTTTTTGTATCTTTTGGATTATCTCCAACCCAGATAATTGCAGTTTTATCTTTTTTATTTTTTAGATGACGATCTATACAATTAGCAGAAGCATTTAATGTTCCATCTTCATACCATTTAATTCTAACTTCTTTCTTACTATATTTAACATCTTTAATTTTTTTGTACGGCTTAATCCAAGTTATTCTTTTTCCCTCATTTTTCCAAAATTCATTATTATTTTTAATTGAGTCAGAATATTTTTTTTGATATTTGGTCTTATTAATTAAAGCACTTTTGACCCATTCTGGTCTAGTTTTAAAAACTAGCTCTTTTTCTTTTTGTATTTTTACTTTTTTTTTTGAAACTTTTTTTTTAATTTTGGATTTTACAGAACTCTTTTTTTTAGCTTTTGTTTTTTTTTTAAGCTTAGGCTTTATAGAGCTTCTTTTTTTAGCTTTAGATTTTGTTTTTTTTCGTTTTGGCATGATTTAATTTTTTAAATACTACCCATCTTATATAAAATTTTCCAGCTTTTAGAGTCAATTGGCATAACGGAAAGTCTGCTTTGTCTAATAAGCGATAAATGGCCAAGTTCTTTGTTTTTTTTAATATCTTCAAGAATTACGCTCTTCTCTAATTTTTCCTTAAACTTAACTTGGACAGCTACAAATCGCCCTTTTTTATCTGTTTTATCTAAGAAGGCTTCTTTGATAACTTCAACAATACCAACAATTTCTTTACCAATATTTGAATGATAAAAAAAACATAAATCTCCTTTTTTCATTCCCTTTAAATTTTTTGCTGCTTGATAATTTCTAACTCCATCCCAAGGAGCACCTTTTGCACCAGCTTTTTTTTGCTGATCAATTGACCAAACATCAGGTTCTGATTTCATTAGCCAGTAATGCATTATAATCTCACTCCAGCACCTTTTAAAAAAATAGCATCTTCATCTAATGGCCACCTAGGTTTTGCAGGACTGTCCAAATCACTAAATTGTTTTAATTTAAATTTTTCTAATCCAACCATTGCAATCATTGCCGCATTATCACCACACAAGTCAATGGGTGGAAAAATTGCCTCAAAACCTTCTTCCACACAAAGGTTGGTTAGAATTTCTCTAATTTTTTTATTTGCTGCAACACCCCCCGCAACTACAAATTTATTTTTATTATCTGGATTCATTTTTTTAAATTCTTCAAAAGCAATCATACTTTTTTTATATAGTATTTCTTCAATTGTTTTTTGAAAAGATGCTGCAAGATCATATTTTTCTTGGTCAGTTTTTATTTGTTTTGAAATTTTTAAAACAGCAGTTTTTAAGCCCGCAAATGATAAATTACATCCTCCTTTATGAAAAATTGGTTTAGGTAACACATATTTATTGGGATCACCTTTTTTGGCATACACTTCTATTTGGGGCCCACCTGGAAATTCTATACCTAATAATTTTGCTGTTTTATCAAAAGCTTCACCAACAGCATCATCAATAGTTGTTCCTAATCTTTTATAATTTCCTAATCCTTGCACGCTTAAAAATTGAGTATGGCCCCCAGAAATTAAAAGCAATAAGTATGGATAGTTTAATTCAGAATTTAATTTTGGACTTAATGCATGTCCTTCTAAATGATTAACGGCTATAAACGGTTTATTGAGTGATGAAGCTACAGCTTTGCCAAAACTTAAACCCACTGACAGACAAACGATAAGACCAGGCCCTGCTGTTGCTGCTATTGCATCCAGATTGTCCATTTTTAGCCCACTTTCATCTAGAGCTTTTTTTGTAATTAAGTCTATTTTTTCTATATGAGATCTTGCAGCAAGTTCAGGCACAACACCACCAAATTCTTTATGAACATCCACCTGACTTGAGACAATACTTGATAAAATTGTTGGCATACCATGCTCATTTTCTGTTACAATAGAAGCAGCAGTTTCATCGCAGCTCGATTCAATTCCTAAAATTATAGGTTTTTTAATCATTAAATTAGTTTTTATTAATAATACATTCTCAATATAAGTATGAAGTATAAAGCAAATAAATGAAAAATAGAAAAATTATTATAGGTTCAAGAGGAAGTAAATTAGCACTGATCTATGCTGAAAAAGCTAGAGAAAATATTCTTAAACATGCAAAAGATTTTGGAATTGAGGATGTGGATATTAAAGAAATTGTAACCAAAGGTGATCAAGTTCAAGATCAAAGATTATCCGAAGTAGGTGGTAAAGGTTTATTTTCAAAATCAATAGAAATAGAATTATTGAATAATAAAATTGATATAGCTGTACATGCTTTAAAAGACATGCCCTCAGAAGAAACTGAGGGGTTGTTAACTAATTGTTTTTTAAAAAGAAATGATCCACGAGAGATTTTGATTAGTAAAAATAATAAAAATTTAAAAGATCTAAAATTAAACTCTGTTATTGGAACTTCATCATTTAGAAGAGAATTCCAAATTAAAAAAATAAGAAGTGATTTTCAATGTAAATTAATTAGAGGAAACATAGACACTAGATTAAGAAAGCTCGATGAAAACTTATATGATGCAATTATCTTATCCTATGCTGGAATTGACTCTCTAGGTTTAAATAAAAGCATAACTCAAACTTTTTCAACTTCAGAAATTATTCCTTGTGCAGGACAAGGAGCTATAGCTTTACAATGTCGAGACAACGATAATGAATTGATTAAATTGTTAGAATTAGTAAATCATAAAAAAACATACGATTGTATAAAAGCAGAAAGAAGTGTTTTAAAGATTTTAGAGGGTGATTGTGAAACAGCTGTAGGTGCTTTTGCAAGCATTGAAGAAGGAAAAATCACTTTAGAAGTAGAGCTTTTTTCCCTAGATGGAAAAAATAGATTTTATTCAAAATCCTCTAAAGGAATTGAGGAGGCCGAGGAATTAGGTATAGAGATAGGTAGTGCTCTTAAAAAACAGTCAAATAATTCTTATAAAAAATAATATGCATATTTTATTTACAAGACCATTGGAAGATTGTCATGAAATGATGATAAGATTTAAATCATTAGGAAATGAAATATCTCATTTACCATTAATTAGTATTCAAGGTATTAATTTCAAGTCTGTTGATTATTCAGAATTTAAGGGAATTATTTTTACAAGCTCTAACGCTATCAAATTTTTAGACATAAAAAATATTAATAAAAAGTTAAAATGTTTTTGTGTAGGAAGCGCCACTGAAAAAAAAGCAAGAAATGCTGGTTTTCAAAATGTATTTGCTGCAGAAGGAAATGTAAATAATCTCAAAGAATTGATTTTGCAAAATTTTAATCCAACTGAAGGAAAATTGATTTATATTAGTGGAGAGGTTGTCTCTAGTAATTTAGATCAAGAATTAATTTTAGACGGCTATAGTGTAGATAGAATAGTTAACTACAAAGCTAATGAGATAAAGAAATATGACGAAAATTTTATCGAAAAATTAAAGCTAAATATGCCGGACATTACATATATATACTCAAAAAATAGTGCGATTAATTTTTTAAAGGTAATTAAAAATTATCAGCTAGAAACGTTGTGGATGAATACTAATTTGATGTGTGTGGGTGAGAAAACCTCTGCGGTACTTAATGAAATAAAATGGAAAAAAATTTTTCTTTTTAACCCTGGAGAAGAAGAATTTTTGCTATATAAAATTTGATTATGGACATATTTAATAATTTTAGTGAATTATTTTTTTCAGTTTGGTCAAGGGGAATTTATGGAATTGATATTTTTCAAATTTTAATTGGAATTGGAATGCCGACTGCCGCAACAATATTTTTTATATTTTTAGTTTTTAGAGGTTTAATTAGTAAACTTATTATAAAAAAATTAGAAATAATTTCTAAAAGAACTACAAATAAACTAGATGATACATTTGTTCATGCAATGGTGGGGCCTGCAAGATTTTTACCAATCGTTTTAGGTTTTTTTATTGCAAGTTATTACATGTCTTTTGGAGAAGAGGGCAAGTTAGCCATAGATACAATAAATAGAACACTGATTACTATTTTTATCTTTTGGTTGATCCACCAGGTTGTTGAACCCATTTCTTTTATTTTAAGTGGTTTAGACAAGATGCTAACTAAAGAGTTGATTGGTTGGATTATTAAGTCGTTAAAAATCTTAATTTTTATATTAGGTTTAGCTGCTGTCCTTGAACTTTGGGGAATAAAAATTGGACCAATTATTGCTGGACTTGGTTTATTTGGTGTTGCGGTTGCTTTGGGTGCTCAAGATTTATTTAAAAATTTAATATCTGGGATTTTAGTTTTAGTTGAAAAAAGATTTAAGATTGGCGATTGGATTTTAGTTGAAGGAACAATCGAAGGTATTGTTGAAAAAATTGGCTTTAGATCTACTGTGATTAGAAAGTTTGATAAATCTTTAGCAATAATTCCAAATTTTCAATTTGCAGAAAATTCAGTAGTTAATATTAGCGAGACTACTAATTGGAGAATAAGATGGTCGATTACTCTTCAGTACGACACAACTGTTGAACAATTAAAAAAAATTAGAGAAGAAATTGAAAAATATATAAATAAAAGTGAAGACTTTAATCAAAGTGTAGGTGTTGCTGTTAGAATTGAGAAATTTTCAGATAGCTCAATAGATTTACTTGTTAGATGTTTTACAGCCAGTAATAGCTGGACTGATTCACTTTTAGTTAAAGAGAGATTAGCAATTGCAATAAAGGAAATAGTAGAAGATAATAAAGCTTCTTTTGCTTTCCCAAGTCAGTCAATTTATATCGAGAAAAAATGATAGCAATTTTTTATTTGGTTCTTCAAATATTAAAACTCTATTCTTATGTAGTAATTGTAAATGTAGTTACCAGCTGGCTTGTAGCATTTAATGTTTTAAATACTCAAAATAGATTTGTTTATTCTATTTTAGAAGTGACTTATCGATTAACAAGTCCTGCGCTAAATAAAATAAGAAGTTTTTTACCTAATTTAGGATCAATAGATATTTCACCAGTTATATTACTTTTATTGATTTGGTTTATAGAAATGTGTATGAAGTTGTACATTGCGCCAATGATTTTTTAAGGAAATACATGATTTTAATAGATGGAAAAAAAATAGCAGCTGAACTTAGAGAAGAACTAAGACAAGAAGTTTTAGAATTAAAAGCTAAACACAATAAAGTTCCAGGTCTTACAGTAATTTTAATTGGTGATATGGCTCCTAGTCAAATTTATGTTCGTAATAAAGAAAAATCAGCGAATGAAGTAGGGTTAAAATCAGAAGTAATTAGATACCCAGAGGCTGTTGAAGAAAAAACAGTATTAGATAAAATTAAAGAACTTAATAAAGATGAAAATATTTCAGGAATTTTAGTACAATTACCTTTACCAAAGCATATTGATAAGCAAAAAGTAATTGAAAGTATTTTACCAGGAAAAGATGTTGATGGGTTTCATCCAATGAATGTTGGAAATCTTTCTTCAGGCTATGAAAGTTCAGTTCCTTGCACTCCTTTAGGGTGTTATCTAATGATTAAAAAAATTGAACCAAACTTGAGTGGAAAAAAAGCAGTTATGATTGGCAGATCAAATCTAAATGGTAAGCCAATGGCACAGTTACTTTTAAAAGAAAATTGCACAGTAACAATTACTCATTCAAAAACTAAAGATTTAAAAGCAGAATGCTTGGAGGCAGATATTATTGTTGCGGCAGTCGGCATTCCAGAGCTTGTAAAAGCGGACTGGGTTAAAAAAGATGCAATCGTAATCGATGTTGGGATCAATAAGACTGAAAACGGCATAGTTGGAGATGTTGCATTTGACGAAGTGTCAAAAGTTGCAAAAGCTTTAACCCCTGTTCCAGGTGGAGTAGGACCAATGACTATTGCGTGCTTGTTAAAAAATACTATTGAGTGTTTTAAAAGATCTCAAAAATAAAAATATCAATAAAGTGACAAAATTTACAATTTTTATATTTATAATTATTACATATAACTCATCACTAATTGCTATGGAAAAAAAACCTTATCATCATTTACCAGATGGAACTTTTAGAAATCCAGAAGGATCACCTGTTAGAACTAGTAAAGCCAAGTTTTCTTACACACAATTCATTAAATTGAAAAAGAAAATAGACATGACCGTTCCTAAAGAACATGTTGTAACTAAAGAAAAAGTTTTATCTGATTTAGAAAAGTATAAAAATGAAGATTATATTGCTTGGATTGGTCATGCTACTTACTTAATTAAACTTGGAGATACAACGATTATAACAGATCCTGTATTCTCTAAAAATGCGGGACCTTTAATTTTTGGTCCAGATAGATTCACTGAGCCCGCCTTAAATTTAGATGAAATTCCAAAAACTGATTTATTATTACTAACACATAATCATTATGATCATCAAGATATGGGAACTATTAGAAAGTATCCGTTTAAAAATACAAAAGTTTTGGCACCACTAAATCTTGGAAAATACTTTACAAAAAATAAATTTAAAGATGTAAATGAAATGGATTGGTATGAAGAAATTAAAGTTAATGAGGATTTAAAAGTAACATTACTCCCAGCTGTTCATTGGTCTAAAAGAAGTCTAACAGATATGAATAAAACACTCTGGGGTAATTTTTTAATTGAATATAAGGGTAAAAAAATCTTATTTGCTTGTGATACTGGCTATGGAAATATTTACAAAGAATTAGGTGAAAAATATGGTCCAATTGATTTAACAATGATTAATATTGGAGCTTATGACTTTAAGCCGATGTTTGATAAATCAATTTATCACACAACACCAGAAGAAGCCTTAAATGTAGCCAAAGATTTAAGAAGTAAAAAGGTTATGGGAACACACTGGGGAACTTTTGTTTTATCACTAGAACCTATTATGGAACCACCAGTAAGATTTAAAGCTAGTGCAGAAAAGTATGGTTTTAAAAAAGATGATGCTATTATCTTTAAAATTGGAGAGATAAATTCATTAAAAAATATATTATCTAATTAAGATTATTTTTTTTCCATTATCCATAAAGCATTTTCACTTAAGAAAAATATTTTACCATTGGACGGATGAACTTGAATATCTCTTATTCTTCCAACATTATTTTTAAATATAAGATCTTCTTTCACATTTGTTAGATCATTAAATATTAATTTTCTTAAAGATTTATCTTTTAAAGAAGTAACTAGTGCATGCCCATTCCACTCTTTAAACTCATTTCCTTTGTAAATTGTAATAGCACTAGTAGCAATGGAAGGTACCCAATATTGAATTGCTTTAGTAAAACCTGGTTTCCATTTAGGGCCAATAGGAATTCCAGAATAATTTTTTCCACCCCAGCCTAAAATTTTCCATCCATAATTTTCTCCTTTTTTAGCCTCTCCAAACCAATCACCACCTCTTGCTCCATGATTACTTAAATAAATTTTTCCATCATAATCAGAGAGCGTTAAACCTTGTGGATTACGAACACCTATTTGATAAATTTCAGGCAACCAATCTGGTTCACCAGTAAATTTTGGATTATCTTTAGGAATACGACCATCAGTATGAATTCTAATAATACTACCAGGATGTTTTGTGGGATCTTGAGCAATCATACCTTGGCCTCTTTCACCAGCTGATGCATAAATATAATCATCTTTAATCGCTAATCTTGATCCAAAATGATAACCAGAATCTATAGGAGGGTTTGCTTGAAAAATATTTTTAAAATTTAATTCTTGTTTGTTTAATTGTGCTTTTGCAATTGATGTACTTGTTTTCGAATCCCCTCTATTTTCTGAATAAGAAATCCATAATATATTATCTTGATGAATAATATCTAATAATCCACCTTGGCCAACTTCTAAAAAATTAAGATTATGTTTAACCTCTGTAATTTTTTTTGAAATAACGTTAATAATTTTAATTTTTCCACTTTTTTCAGTAATAATGATTTCATCATTGTTAATAAAGGATGATCCCCAAGGTTCATCTAGCTCTATAATTTTAGTGAATGTATAATTATTAGAATAGCTTTTTGAAGCAAATAAAAGGAAAAAAATTACTAATAAAAAATATTTTTTCACTTTAAGAAAGTTTTGATCTACCACCATCAACAGCTATTATCTGTCCAGTAATCCAAGAACTCTCTTCAGTAATTAAAAATTTAGCAAGCGCTGCAGAATCTTTTCCTTCACCCAATCTTTTCAGAGGATGTGCTTTAGCAATTCCTTCTGCAATTGTAGAATTTTTTAACATTGGTTCTGCGATTTTAGATTTCGATAAGCTAGGTGCAATACAATTTACTCTAATATTTGGAGCAAACTCAGCAGCCAGTGTAACAGTTAATCCTTCAACAGCAGCCTTAGCAGAAGCAATAATTGTGTGATTAGTAAAACCTCTTTGAGCAGCAACGGTTGAAAACAAAACGACTGAACCCTTGTTTTTTTTTAAACTTTCTTGAAATCCTTTTATAACTTCAATGGCTGAATAAAGGTTAAGTTTCATACATTTATTCATATCAGCCTCTGTAACCATTCTTAATGGTTTCAAATCAATAGAGCCCACACAGTAAGCGACCCCTTTAATATCATTAATATCTGATTTTACTTTTTCTATAAATCCATCTTCTAAAACGTCAGCAACTGTATAAGAGCAACCCAATTTTTCTGCGATTGTTTTAACTTCACTTTCATTTCTTGCAACAAGATGTATATCATTACCTGAATTTTTTAATTGTTCAGCTAAGCTAGAGCCCACAGAACCTGTCGCACCAAAAATAAGATATTTTTCTGACATATAATTTTTAATTAGTTATATTTAATTATGAAATTGTTTTTTATACTTGGCAATCAATTATTTCCATTAAAATACATAGACCGCTTCAAAAAGGACCACTCTTTTTACATGGCAGAAGACTATGAGCTATGTACTTATGAAAAGCATCATAAGCAAAAGATACTGTTATTTCTATCTTCTATGAGGTCTTATGCGGATACGCTTAAAGCGAATAAATACAAAGTCGAATATTCTAAAATTGAAGACAAAGTTTTTAAAGACACTTACTTTAAAAAATTAAAAATTATCATTAATCAAAAAAAAATTACTGAAATTTCAAGTTTTGAGGTTGAGGATAAATTTTTTGAAAAGAAAATTTCTCAATTTTTAAAAAAAGAAAAAATAAATTGGAATATTATTCAAACTCCAATGTTTTTAAACTCAAGAGATGAGTTTAAAAATTATTTAGCAAAATCAAAAAAACCTTTTATGGCAACATTTTACAAAGAAGTTCGTAAAAAATCTGGAATATTAATGGGAGCAGATGGAAACCCTATTGGGGGTAAATGGAGTTTTGATGAAGATAACAGAAATAAATTACCAAAAGACATATCAATACCAAAATTTCCAAAAATTAACGAAACTAATCATACTAAAAAATTAAAACCAATTATTGAAAAATTATTTAAAGATCATCCTGGTAGCACTAATGATTTTTGGTTAGCAACAGAATACAATGATGTGGTCAAACTTTTAGATTTTTTTATTAAAGAAAAATCAAATTTATTTGGCGATTATGAAGATGCTGTTAATCAAAAAGACAATATTTTATTTCATAGCGCATTAAGCCCGTACATTAATTTAGGATTGATAACCCCTGAAATTATCATTCAAAAAATTTTAGAATTTCATAAAAAACATAAAATTAGAATGAACTCGCTTGAAGGTTATATTCGTCAGATAATAGGATGGAGAGAGTTTATGCGTGGAATTTATCAAGGTTACTCTAATGAAATGGAAACAAAAAATTTTTTCAAACATGAAAGAAAAATGAAAAAGTCTTGGTATGAAGGCAAAACTGGTTTACCTCCATTGGATCATGCAATTAAAAATGCTGTTAATCATGGCTGGTCTCACCATATTGAAAGATTGATGATTTTATCAAATATAATGAACCTTTGTGAGGTTAAACCAACAATTGTTTATAAATGGTTTATGGAAATGTTTGTAGACTCATCTGACTGGGTGATGGTTCCCAATGTTTATGGAATGGGCCTATTTAGTGATGGAGGTATTTTTGCAACTAAACCATACATTTGCGGATCAAGTTATTTTATGAAAATGATGGATTTTAAGAAAGGGGATTGGTGCAATACGATGGATGGTTTGTACTGGAGATTTATAGATAGAAATAGAAAATTTTTTTTAAAAAACCCCAGACTATCAATGATGGTTTATGTTTTTGATAAAATGAAAGATGAAAGAAAGAAAATGATTTTATCTGAAGCAGACAAATTTATAAAACAAAATACAATTTAGTGAAAAAAGAACATCTACCATCAAAAATTTGTCCTGTTTGTAAAAGACCTTTTGTTTGGCGCAAGAAATGGAAGTTAAATTGGGATAAAGTAAAGTATTGTTCTAAGAAGTGTTCGAAGTGATTTATCTATCTTTATTTACTATATCTTTTTTAGCTGCAACCATTTTACCATTTTCATCTGAACTTACATTGGCAGGATTAATTGCAACATCAAATTACGATAATTTATTATTATTAATTGTTGCTAGTTTTGGGAATATTTTGGGATCAGTTGTTAACTGGGTCTTGGGATTTTATTCAAGAAATCTTACTACAAAAAAGTGGTTTCCGTTTAAAGACAAACAAATAGAAAACTCTTCAAAATGGTTTAGTAAATTTGGTAAATGGTCATTATTATTTGCTTGGCTTCCAATAATAGGTGATCCACTGACTTTAGTTGCAGGTTTATTAAGAGTTAGATTTTTAGATTTTATTATTTTAGTGACAATTGGAAAGGTTAGTAGGTACCTCTTAATTTACTATTTGTTTTAATATTTTCTGAATTTATCCAGGTAACTATGCTAGAAAAGTGAATGCTTGAAATATTTATTCAAACTTTCTTTTTATATTTTATTGTTATTGATCCACTAGGAAATACACCTTTATTCTTAGCTGTAACTCAGAATATGAGCAGCCAACAAAGAGTTAAAACTGCATTGAGTGCAACAATAATTGCATCAATCATATTGCTATTCTTTGCATTTCTTGGAAGCACTTTATTAAGTTATTTGAATATATCTTTTCCAGCATTTACAATTGGTGGAGGCATCATTTTATTAATAATTTCGATGGAAATGTTGTTTGATAAAAGACAACAACGAAAAGAAGATGACATTGATTTTAATTCTGAAAATGTAAGTGTGTTTCCTTTAGCAACACCCATTATAGCAGGACCAGCTGCAATCACATCTGTTATTGTTTCTGTTTCAGATATGGGAAGTAATTTTACAAACCAATCTGTTGGAATGATTGCTTTAGCTTCAGTTTTGCTTTTAACTTTTATATTTTTTTTTACTGCTTCAAAATTTTCTCAGATAATAAACAAAAAAGTTATTAGTGTAATTTCAAGAGTAATAGCAATTATTCTAGTTGGATTAAGTGTTCAGTATATTTTAGATGGAATAAAAACCTTTCTAGCTTAAAATATTGCTCAGTAGACTATTTTAAAATACTATAAATATAGAAATGAATAATAAATTTTTTGAATGGACAGGGGTTTTTACAGCAATCCTTTATTCTATGTTTGTAGCCTTAAACATTGGAATAGAGTTTTTAGGATTTTGTTTGTTACTGTTGTCAGCTATTTTAATTGGTATCTGGGCATATAGAGGAGGTCACAAGGGAATACTCATACTACAATTTTTTTATGCATCAGCAGGTATAATTGGAATGATACGTTGGTTTTAATTGAAATTAGCAATAATTTTTGGAATATAGTTTTTAAAATTAAAAAAACCTTTATTACAATATTGCCAAGAAAACTGATCCAACTTTCTATATAAAAATCTTATACTTTTTAATTGATTATTTTGAATAAAATTTAAATTTTCACCAACGGTTGGATAAAGCGCATAAACTTCTTCAGTAATATTTTTTAAATCATTAATGTTAATAGTTTCACAATTTATTGATTTTTCTTTCAATCTTATTTTTTGATCCTCTAAAAGATTTGCTTTAAATTTCAACACCTTTTCACTTAATTTGATAGTTCTATCTGTATTGTTTGAGACTAACAAAATTTTTTTAAACTTATGTTCTTTAAAATCAGAAAATTCAAATGTCATATTATTTTCAAATATTAATAAAGTTTTATCTTCCAAAATCTCAGAATTTTTAAAGCTTTTGTTAATAACAGAATATATCTTATCATTAGATATAGGTTTGGCATTTTCATTAAGTTTTATGTTTTCAAATCTATTATTTGTAAATTTATTTATATTCCATTCACTTGCGAGGTAATGCTTGCCTTGTGTTTGAATGCCAGCAACCCATCTCCAACCAAGAGTATTTGATGCAGCATCCCCATCATATAAATGTTGCATAAAAAACTCAGCTCCCAACTGCCATGGTAATTCTAGTGTAAAAATCCAAATGCTAGCAAACCACATTCTTGTGTGGTTATGAAGATAATTGCTTTCTTTAAGTTCAATTACCCATTGATTAAAACAATCTACATTTGTTTTCCCTTCAATTGCATCCAAATAACTTTGATTGTTTTTAAATTCTTTTTTAATTTTATCTAATTCTATTAAGTAATCTGACCAAACATCAGGCCTTAATTCTAGCCAACCTTTCCAATAAACACGCCAAAGAACTTCCTGAATAATTTTTTCATTTTTTGCAAATGAAAACTTTTTAAGAGATTTATTAATTACTTCTAATTCATTAATTATTCCGTGAGTTATATAGGGGGATAAACAAGAAACATTTGATCTATTACTAGGCCCAAAATCAAAATTTCTTAGTTTTGAATAATCTGAAAGATTTTGTTCAACAAAAGTATTTAATTTATCAACGGCTTTAGCCCTTGAAGCTTCAAAAATCATTTTAAACTATTTAGATTTTCTTTTCTTTAGGCCCAATTTATCACTATGTCTCAATCTCAAAATAACTATTGCAGATGCAATCAGAACTATAGCTATAGCTTCATAAACTAATGCTGATGGATCCATCTCTTTTCCTTGTAATATAATAAATCGTGCGAGAGCTGTGATGGCAATTAAAAGAGGCAAAGTTATACTGATTGATTGCTGATTCCAAAAAACACGAACCATTGCTAAGACTTCTAAATAAAGAAACATCAAAAGTAAATCTGCTAGCATTACAGATTGATTTAGAAACATATTTTTAATTTCCATACCAACAGCAATTACAGTGCTTACTAAAATAATACACATTAATACTAGTTGTAAATTTTTTGCTATTTTATCCATTACTTATCTTTACTAAATGGTAGCCACTTTTCAAACACTGATTTTGATGGACCATCATATGGAATTGAGTAAGAGCTAGGGTTTGGACTGGTTAAAACTTCTATTCCTTTAGAGAATACGAAGATGAATACAATTACAAAAACAATAACCATAATTTTAAATGGATCAAAGTTTTTAGTTTTGAATACACTGCTAGATTGTGCTTCTGCTTTATGAAAATGCTTGAATGTCATGTAGACTGCAAATATCAATCCAATATGAGCAACATATAAACCGGCCCAACCAAATGCAAAAGTTGTATAAGAAAATATATATAAACTAAAAACAGTTGTCCAAACGAAACTCAGAACTAATAAAATTTGTAATCTAACAGACCTTGGTAAAGACCTTAGATCATTTTTACTATCATCAAATAAAATGTTAGCAGCATCTTTCATCCAATTTTTTAATGATTCCATGAAGATAGATTAGATTTTTATTAGATAAAAACAAAGGTTAAATTGTCCTTTAATTTTTAGCTTAAATTGGACTTTATTACACTTTCTAAATTTGTAGAGCTTTGGGCGCCTGAAATAAAATCTTTTCCTATTTCAAAGAAAGGTACTCCATGAATTTCTTTCTCTCTTGCGACCGAAATATATGAATTAACTTCTTCAATATTTTTTAAGTTAAAAAAATCATTAATTGCTTCTCCATTAATATTAAATTCTTTTCCAATATTAATTAAGATTTCTTTATCTCCAATATCAAGACCTTCAATAAAGTATGATTGATATATTTTTTCTTTAATTTTGTTGTGTACATTAGATTGTTCAGCTAATTTGATTAATAAGTGAGAAAATACAGTATTGGGTGTTTTCTTTATCTTATCTAGATTAAAATTAAGATTTTCTTTTTTGGCCTCTTCTGTCATTCGATCATACATTGGTTGAGCAAACTCTTTTCCCCCAAACTTTATTTCTAAGTACTTGTTTCTTTCAATTCCTTCTTTAGGCATGTCGGTATTTAGTTGAAATGGAACATGCTCTATCTCAAACTTAGTTTCAGGAAAGGCCTTTAAAGCTTTATTTAATCTTGTCTGACCAATAAAACACCACCCACAAATTGTGTCAGCAAATACTTTTATTTTCATTAATTTATGAACGCAGTTTTTGTTTATGAAAGTTAATAAATCTTTCTACGTTTGATTTATTAAAGGTTTTATTTTCTTCAAAAGAAACTTTTTTCATTGAGTAAGCATTACTTTTTGTCTGTCTAGACATTATAGTGATATTACCTTTGTATAATTTAAGCTTAACAGAGCCATTAACTTTATTCTTTTTAAGGTCGACAATTTTTTGAAGTTTAAATCTTGCTTTTGAGTACCAATAACCATTGTAAATAAGTTCTGCATATTTAGGCATAATCTCATCTTTTTTATGCATAGTTTCTTTATCTAAAGTAACAGACTCAATTGCTCTATGTGCTGACATTAATAGTGTTCCACCAGGCGTTTCATAAACACCTCTAGATTTAATCCCAATAAATCTGTTCTCAACTAAATCAACTCTACCTACTCCATTTTTGCCAGCAACATCGTTAAGTTTTTTTAACAAATTTCCAGGTGATAATTTTTTACCATTAATTGTTGCAGGGTCTCCATTTTTAAATCCTATGGTTACAAAAGAAGGTTTATTAGGTGCTTTTTCAGGAGACACTGTTCTTTGAAAAAGAAATTCAGGAGCTGAATTTTTTGGGTTTTCTAAAACCTTACCTTCAGTTGATGTGTGATATAAATTATCATCAATAGAAAAAGGAGGAGCACCTTTTTTATCTGTTGGAATTGGAATATTATTTTTTTTTGCATATTTAATTAAATCTGTTCTAGAATTTAATTTCCAAATTCTCCATGGTGCAATAATTTTAACTTTTGTACCAAAGTAATGGTAACCCAATTCAAATCTTACTTGGTCATTTCCTTTACCAGTTGATCCATGTGAAACAGCATAAGCTCTAAATTTTTTAGCAGCAGCAATTTGACGTTTTGCAATTAAAGGTCGAGCAATTGATGTACCCAATAAATAAACACCTTCATAAATTGCATGTCCTCTTATCATTGGAAAAACATAATCTTTTACAAAAATATCTTTTAAATCTTCAATAATGATATTTCTAACACCTAGTCTTTTGGCATTTTTTATAATTTTTTTTCTATCAATTTCTTGCCCAATATCTGCGGTATAACAAATAACCTCTGCGTCATAGTTTTCTTGAAGCCATTTTAATATAATAGATGTGTCTAGCCCACCAGAATATGCGAGTACAATTTTTTTTTTAGGTTTCATCTACTTAGCTGCAATTTGCTATAGTAGCATCGTATGCCTTTGTGAAACCCAATAGTGAATAATGATCAATAGTTGAAGATCCATTCTGAGTATAACCTGTAATCATTATCCTAGATCCTCTTTTCATTGTTTTGATCATTTTTTTTTCTAATTTATTATCTTGGTCTGACATCCAAGCAAATCCTTCTTGAATAAGATCAAATTTATATATATTTTTTCCTGAAGTTGCTGTTACCGTATTTTTATTATTAAATTCATAGCCACCAGTAACACTTATCTCATTGGTTATTTTTTCTCCGGGTCTAAAACTAATAAATAATCGTGCTTCTCTAGGGTTCGCCTTAGGTGATTGGAGAACAGGCTTAGATTGAGCAAAACACACTTTACCTGTGTCCGAGTTTATTACATATGTTTCCCAATCTTTATGTGTACCCATTTTTTTTACTTCTTCAGCATTAACTTGACTGATAAAAGTAGCAACAAAGATTATGATTATAAAATTTTTAATTATGGACATGGGTTAGGGTAAATAGTTTGTATTTCATTTATTTCTTTAATTACTTCATCAGTTAAATTTATATTTACACTTTCTATATCAGTTTTCAACTGCTCCATGGTTGTTGCCCCAATAATTACACTTGTCATAAAAGGTTGTATTTCACAAAATTTAAGTGACATTTGAGTTAAGTTTAGGTTATGTTTTTTTGAAATTTCATAGTACGCATCAACTGCTTTTTTTGTATTTGGTTTTTCATATCGAGTCCAAAAATTACCATCTCTTTCAATTCTAGAGTTTTTTGGCAATTGGTTGTTTCTGTACTTTCCAGTTAAGTATCCACTTGCTAGTGGAGAATAAGCTAATAGACCAATTTCATCTCTTATTGAAATCTCAGCAAGTCCAACCTCATAAGTTCTATTTAATAAATTGTAAGGGTTTTGAACAGACATCATTCTTGGAAGACCTTTTTCTTTTGCTAGCTCTAAAAATTTTGTTACACCCCATGGTGTTTCATTAGATAAACCAATTTCTCTAATTTTCCCCGCATCTACAAACTTTTGTAAATTGCCTAAGACATCTTCAAATTTATTCCATTCACCATTATCTTTGTGTTCATAGCCCAATCTTCCAAACATATTGGTATTTCTCTCAGGCCAATGTAGCTGATAGAGATCAATATAATCAGTTTGTAATCTTTTTAAGCTATCGTTAACAGCTTCAGTCATTTTTTTTATTCCATAATTATTACCACCTCCTCTTAAGTAGGCTCGCATAGGACCAGCAACTTTAGTTGCTAAAATGACTTTGTCTCTTTTGTTTGTTTTTTTAAACCAGTTACCAATTATAATTTCTGTATGACCGTAGGTTTCTTCTTTTGGTGGAACCGAATAAAGCTCTGCCGTATCCCAAAAATTTACTCCTTGATCTAATGCATAATCCATCTGCTCAAAACCTTCTTCCTGAGTATTTTGCTCTCCCCAAGTCATTGTCCCTAGACAAATTGTGCTAACCTTTAAATCAGTATTTCCTAGTTTTTTGTAGTTCATATTAATTTAATCCTTAATAAGGTATCTTGAAATAATAGTAAAAGCCTTTATATATACGGTATGGAATTCAATAAACAAAATATACTAAATAAAGTAAAAGAAGCTCAACAATCAACAGTAGTAATGGATGAGGGCCTAAGAGCCTACATGTTAAAAGTCTATAACTACATGGCATCTGGTATTTTATTAACTGGATTAGTTTCTTTAATATTTTTTAAACTTTCAGTAGTAACAGACGCGAATGGATCAATTGTTGCTTTAACAAGTTTGGGAAATAAAATTTTTTTATCAGGTTTTAAATGGGTTGTAATGTTAGCTCCTCTTGGAGTTGTTTTTTATATGAGTGCTAGAATTAACAAAATGTCGGCTGCAAGTGCCCAAACAACTTTTTGGGTTTTTGCCTCATTGATGGGTCTTTCTTTATCTTCAATATTTCTAGTTTATACAGGAGCGAGTATTACTAGAGTTTTCTTTATTACTTCAATTACTTTTGGAGCAATGAGTATTTACGGCTACACAACTAAAAGAGACCTTACAAAACTAGGATCATTTTTAATGATGGGATTAATTGGTATTATTGTGGCATCAGTTGTTAATATGTTTATGAAATCTTCCATGATGGATTTTGTTATTTCAATCTTAGGTGTTTTAATTTTTGTGGGACTTACTGCTTATGATACCCAAAAAATTAAAAACATGTTTGTTTCAAGTGATACAGGAGAGTTAATGGGTAAAAAAGCTGTGATGGGCGCCTTAACTCTATACTTAGACTTTATAAATTTATTTATAATGTTACTGAGATTATTTGGACAAAGAAGATAGTTTTTACTTTTTAAGATTTTTCCAATTAGTATTTTTAAGTAATATTTCTAGATCAAAGGAATTTTTTAAAATTTTCCCATTAGAGTCAGTGATTAAATATTTCAGATTTTTACTGTTAGGTTTAAAATTTTTACAAATTTTGTATAAAGCATTTTCGGTGGCATTTTTAAAAACACTGAAACTTACTTGTCTGCTTGAAATATTTAAACCATAATCTTTCCAAGTTCCTGCTGAGACCATTTTGGCATATAAATCTAAAATAACTTTAAGCTCATTCTTTTCAAAAAATTGTTTCTCAGTAATCTGATTATGAGGATTGTTGATGACTAATTTTAAGTTTCTATTCATCAAGCTTATGCTTCTTAATTATAGATATTTGAAAGGCCGTAAAAATAATAGTTATTGGTAGCATTCCCCAAACCTTAAAATTAACCCAAAACTCTTCAGTTTGTGTTCTCCAAATATATTCATTTAACAATGCAAGACCAAAGAAAAAATACATCCATCTTTTGTTTAAAATTTCCCAACCAATATCAGTTAAAGAAATTGATTTACCCATAATTTTCTTAAGTACAGGTTCTTTTGTAAAGTATTTTCCAAAAAACAAACCAAGAGCAAATAAAATATTTATAATTGTTGGTTTTATGTAAACAAAAATTGGATCATTAAAATAAATGGTAAGACCACCAAAGAGTGTAATTAAAATACCACTCAACAAAGGCATCATGGGTATTTTTTTTTCAAAAACCCAAACAACTGCTAATGCAACTAGAGTTGCAACTATAAGTGGTGGTATGGCAACTGATAAATTCTTATCATTATTATAATAATAGAAAAAAAATATAGCTAAAGGCCCAAAGTCTGTTGCAAATTTAAGAAAAGATTTATTCACTTGAGACATATTAACATAATAAAAAAACAATTATATTTTTTTTATTGATTTTTGTTTTTAAACCCCCATATTAATAATAATGGCAATTCAAAAAGCAAAATTTTCAATAGGTGATATTGTTAAACACAAACACTTTGAGTTTAGAGGTGTAATTTACGATGTTGATTTTGAGTTTAATAACTCTGAAGAATGGTATCAGTCAATTCCTAAGAATGTACGTCCAAGAAAAGATCAACCCTTTTATCATTTACTAGCTGAAAATGATGAGATTACCTACGAAGCCTATGTATCAGAACAAAATCTACTTATGGATGATTCAGAGGATCCAATTAAACATCCATTAATCGAAGAGATATTTTCAGGAAAAAAGGGCTCTAGTTACTTTAAGCCATCTAATTAAATCTTTTTTTTAACACATTTTACTCAAACCTCAGACACAGATTGAGCCTATATTAAACTATATTCTGGTCAAGAGTGTTATACTAATACCTCTTAGTAATCATTATCTCCCTCATCACTCTTGATCAGATTAACTTTTCCAAATAAGAATTAATTTAACTTCTTTTAATATATAATTTTAAAATGTTTAGATATTTTGAACCTAATAAGATTTTTGCAATAACTTCGAAGGCACCAAAATATGTTCTATTTCTATTTATCGTTGTTTTAACAATTGGCTTAATAGAAGCACTCATTCTTTCACCCGAAGATTATAAACAAAGTGACTCTGTAAGAATTATGTATGTACATGTCCCTGCAGCATGGATATCACTTGGAATATTTTCAAGTTTAACTTTATTATCTATTGGAAGCTTTATTTTTAAAAATAAGAATTTTGCATTAATTGCAAAAAGCTTGGCACCATCAGGCTTTGTTTTTAATATTGTAGCATTAGTTACTGGTTCTATTTGGGGCAAACCAACATGGGGAACTTGGTGGGCATGGGATGCAAGAATAACATCTATGCTAGTGTTAGCTTTATTTTATGGAATGTATTTATTGGCATGGAGGATATATGAGGACAAAGAAGAAGTAGTTAAAATAACTTCTATAATTGCAATCATAGGAGTAGTTAATGTTCCAGTTATTAAATATTCAGTTGATTGGTGGAATACACTCCATCAACCGGCATCAATAAATATCATAACAACTAACACAGCAATTCACTCATCAATGCTAATACCATTAGGCTTAATGACTGCGGCATTTGCTCTTTTTTCATTACTCATTTTTTTGATGAAATATAATACGGAACTGATAAAACTTAAAAATAAAGGATTAGATAGATTATGATAATAGAAATAATTTCAATGAATGGGTACGGAGCTTATGTATGGTCAGCATTTGCATTTACATTGACTAGTTTTACAACTTTATATTTTGTGATCAAATTGCAACTTTCAAAAGAACAAAAAAGATTTGCAAATAAGTTTGGTTCCCTAAGTATTGAAAAAGCTAAAGCTGCTAAACAACAAACTATCAATAACGAAATATTATCCAATATATCAAATATTTAACTAATAAACCATGTATGGTAAAAAGGTTAAATTACGATTTTTATTCTTAGTATTGCTTCTAGCAACTGTAATTTTAACTGTTTTTCTAATTCTACAATCATTAAAAGAGAACGTTATATATTTTCAATCTCCATCAGAAATAAATTCTCTAATAGAAATAGAGAGCAAAAAGATAAGAGTAGGGGGTATGGTTAAAGAAAAATCTGTAGTTATCAATTCTAATGAAGTTAATTTTATCATTACTGATTTTAAAAATGAAATTAACGTTACTTATTCTGGTGCCGTACCAAATTTATTTGCTGAAGGAAAAGGAGTAGTTGCTGAGGGTTTTTTAAAAGACAAAAATTATTTTTCTGCAACAAAAATTTTGGCAAAACATGATGAGAATTATATGCCACCAGAAGTCAAAGAAGCTTTAGGAGTTAAATAAATTGCTTGCTAATCAAATAGGTTATTATTCGTTAATACTTGGATTGTTATTTTCATTTTTACTCTGCACAATAGCCATCCAAGACTTTAATAAAGTTAATAAAAAACTTAATGCAAACATAATAATCTTAACTTTCCTTCAGTTAACTTTTGTGATTGTAAGTTTTTTTAGTTTAATTTTATCTTTTATAAATTCAGATTTTAGCAATGAGACAGTTTTTAATAACTCACATACAACCAAACCATTATTTTATAAAATTTCTGGAACCTGGGGTAATCATGAAGGTAGTTTGTTATTATGGTTATTAGTTTTAATTTTATTTATTTTTCTATTTTTACTAAAATCAAATTCACAACCAAAAAAATATAGAATATTAACTTTACTATTTCAGCAAATTATAATTATTGGATTTTTTTTATTTGTATTAACTACCTCAAATCCGTTTAATTATTTATTTCCAATTCCTAAAGAAGGCCTTGGTCTTAATCCAATATTGCAAGATCCGGCATTAGCAATACATCCTCCAATTTTATACTTAGGATATGTTGGTGCCTCTATAATATTTTCAGCCTCACTGGCAGCAGTTGCTCAAAATTATATTTCTAAAGAATGGGCACAGCACATAAAAAAATGGGTTTTAATATCTTGGATTTTTTTATCATTAGGAATTATGTTGGGTTCAATTTGGGCTTATTATGAATTAGGCTGGGGAGGTTTTTGGTTTTGGGACCCTGTTGAGAATGTTTCTTTAATGCCCTGGTTATCGTTAACAGCTCTTCTACATTGTATTACGGTATTAGAAAGAAGAGCCACATTAACATCATGGGTAGTTGTGTTATCTATTACAACATTCACCTTAAGTATGTGTGGAACATTTTTAGTCAGATCTGGCTTACTAAATTCTGTGCATACTTTTGCAAACGACCCAGCAAGGGGAATTTTTATATTAATCTTCTTGTTTGTTTTAATAATTTTATCTTTGGGTATATTTTTTATTTTTCATAAAGATAATAATGGTAATCAAAATAATTTTTTTTGGCTTAGTAGAGAAACATCCATTTTAATAAATAATTGGTTTTTGATGTACTTTTTGTCTGTTGTTTTAATAGGTACAGTTTATCCAATTTTTTTAGATGTTATTTCATCAGAAAAAATTTCTGTAGGACCTCCATTTTATCACAAACTAATAGCTCCATTTTTAATACCCTTTTTATTATTTATGG
>JAOISU010000006.1 GCA_028222445.1 Candidatus Pelagibacter sp. | reverse complement strand
TAGAACCTTAGGTGATGTGGTTAATGATGAGTCATATGCTATTTATACAGATTTAGCTGGATGTGAATTAAAAGAAGTTGAGAAAAAAAAAGCAAAAATCTAAATGAACTTCATTCAAACTTATCTTCAAAAAAGAACTAATAACACGATTGCTCATCAAGATTTTGAGCTTGCAGAGCAATTAATGAATGCTGATTATGATTTTGTAAAAGAGGATTTTTTACCTGATGGAGAACCAAATGGTAAAGTTATAGGTAAAAAATTATTTCATATTGAAGGTATTTTTCTAGATTTAACAGATAGAACACTTAGTCATCCAAGAGTACCTTATGCACACGAAGATAGAGGTGGAAAATTTGCAAATTTAGTTAAGGAGTTTGGTTTGGGTAATCGAAAAGTTATATGGCAACCCTCAGAACTATTTAATTTAGATGAATATATGGATGCCTACTGGTTTCCTGAACAACTTGAAATGCATCATAAAGCATTTAATGAGATGCTTGATGCAAAAAGACTTTATTGTGAAAGATCTATAGGTTTTTTAGATTATTTCTTTAAACGTTTAGATGTCTATCGAGCTTGTGAGATGCCTACTTTTATTAAATATTATAGAGGTGTTGATATTGAAAAATACAAAGATAAAATTAGAAAAATTACTGATGATTATCCTCACTTAAATGAGAAAGGTGAGTATATTTAATATATGAAAAAACTTCTATCGATCATTGTTCTGGGAATGCAACGTATGGCTGATCAATTCGAGATTATAAAAGGTCATAAATATGGAACGTATATCTACCGAGATGGAAAAGATAAGAACGGTGAGGATATTTGTTAGTTAAGAAATAACTGTCGTAGTTGTCGTTGTGTTATTCTGTTAAAGGTACGACACTACGACAACTGTTCATACGTTCATACTAAGAAGACGCGAAGTAACCTCCAGACAACTCGAAATTTTTAGCCAAACTTAACTTGAAAAAGTTTTGAAGGTCTCTCAAAGACCCCCTTATGCAGGGTATTGTTACTCTAAGTAACGTTGAATTATTTGCTTTAGTTATCTCTAATTTTGCAAATAAGTGAGTCATACCAATAAAAATTTTAAAAATTTTTTGGATAACATTAATTATTTTTCAACGTAACATTGTTCCTTGGGCCCTGAGCCTTAATGCATAATTCAAGCTAAGTAGGGTACCTTAAAAGTTAAATAAGTTTATGAGGTCAATAAATGACTCTGCCTTAGACTAAAGGGTAGATATAAAGAGTTCCATTTATAAAAAAAGGTGGTGGGGGTGTTACGAACTTTCAAATTTTAAAATCCCTCTGGTACCACTATTATTAATAAATTATTCTGCGCACAATCTGATCACACTTATACGTAAGAATCTTGATTTGTTCTTGTTTTATTGACATACTAGATCATTGACTAAATGGTGCTAGAAAGTATAAAGCACAGGAGTTTTGGTGAAGATTATTAATAGGGCGGTTAGCTCAGTTGGTAGAGCATCTCGTTTACACCGAGGGGGTCAAAGGTTCGAGTCCTTTACTGCCCACCAAAACAACTAAAGTGGGGGTGTAGCTCAGTTGGTTAGAGCGATCGCCTGTCACGCGATAGGTCGAGGGTTCGAGTCCCTTCACTCCCGCCACTTTTCTAAGATTGACTATTAATAGTGTCAAAATTGCCCCTTATGTACACTTCAAGAAGTTAAAAAAACTGTTATATAGATTTTATGCTTTCAGAGTTTTTAAAAGATTATCTACCTATTATAATATTTTTGGTTATTGCACTTGGTCTAAGCGGGGCTTTTGTTGTTGTTAATTTGATACTTTCTCCAAAACATCCAGACCCTGAAAAATTATCGGCTTACGAATGTGGTTTTGAACCCTTTGAAGACTCAAGAATGAAATTTGATGTTAGATTTTATTTAGTTGCAATTTTATTTATTATTTTTGATTTAGAAATCGCTTTTCTTTTTCCGTGGGCAATTAGTCTTGGAGCTATTGGAGGTTTGGGTTTTACTTCCATGATGATCTTCTTATTCATTTTAACAGTTGGATTTATTTATGAATGGAAAAAAGGTGCATTAGATTGGGAATAATAATTTAGATTATGGATTTAAATAAAAAAAAAAATGAAATACCTGAAGAGTTTAAAAAGCTCTCTGAGGATTTTAGTAAAAATGGTTTTATAACTACATCTCTAGATAATCTTATCAACTGGTCAAGAGCTGGATCATTACATTGGATGACTTTTGGTCTAGCATGTTGTGCAGTCGAAATGATGCAAACAGCTATGCCTAGATATGATTTAGAAAGATTTGGTGCAGCACCAAGAGGATCACCAAGACAATCTGACGTCATGATTGTAGCTGGTACATTGACAAACAAAATGGCACCAGCGTTAAGAAAGGTTTATGATCAAATGCCAGAACCAAGATATGTTATATCAATGGGAAGCTGTGCAAATGGAGGAGGTTATTATCATTATTCTTATTCTGTAGTTAGAGGTTGTGATAAAATTGTACCTGTTGATATTTATGTTCCAGGATGCCCACCATCTGCAGAGGCATTATTATATGGAATTATGCAATTGCAGAAAAAAATTAGAAACAAAGGCTCTTTCGAAAGATAATATTTATGAAAAGCAGTATAGATCTAGAAAAAAAAATTAATTCAGAACTTGCCACTAAAATAAAAAAAACTGAAATTAGACACGATCAACTTTATATAAATATTGAAAGCGAAGATTTATTAAATGTAACTTTATTTATAAAAAATAATGAAAATACTAAATTTCGACAATTAATTGATATAACAGTTGTTGACTATCCAGAAAATTCTCAACGGTTTAAAATGGTTTATTTATTTTTAAGTCATGAGTTTAATCAAAGAATTATATTAAGTTATTTAATTAATGAAAATGAAGTGATCCCTTCATTAACATCAATATTTCCTGCTGCAAACTGGATGGAGCGTGAAGTTTTTGACATGTATGGTGTTAAGTTTAAAGATCATCCAGATCTAAGAAGAATTCTTACAGATTATGGGTTTGAAGGTCATCCGCTTAGAAAAGATTTTCCTCTGACTGGGCATACCGAGGTTAGATATAGTGAAGATCAAAAAAAAGTTATTAGTGAACCAGTTAAATTAGAACAAAACTATAGAAATTTTGATTATGAGAGTCCATGGGAAGGAACAAAGTATATTAAGAAACAGACAGATCAAGAAAATGACAAAAAAAACTAAAACATTAAATCTTAACTTTGGTCCTCAGCATCCTGCTGCTCATGGTGTCTTAAGATTAATTTTGGAATTAGATGGTGAAGTGGTTGAGAAAGCTGATCCTCACATTGGATTATTGCATCGTGGAACAGAAAAATTAATAGAGAACAAGACTTACATGCAAGCTGTACCATATTTTGATAGGTTGGACTATGTGGCTCCTATGAATCAAGAACATGCATTTGCATTGGCAATTGAAAAAATCTTAAGTATTGATGTTCCAATTAGAGCACAATTTATAAGAGTAATGTTTTGTGAAATTGGAAGAATTTTAAGTCATATACTAAATGTAACCACACAAGCTTTAGATGTTGGGGCATTAACACCATCGTTGTGGGGATTTGAAGAACGTGAAACACTTATGACCTTTTATGAAAGGGCTTCTGGATCAAGACTACATGCAAATTATTTTAGAGCAGGTGGTGTTCATCAAGATTTACCAATGGGGCTTGAAGATGATATTGCAAAATTTTGTGAAACTTTCCCAAAAATAATTGATGATCTTGAAACTCTATTAACTGACAATAGAATATTTAAACAAAGAAATGTAGACATAGGAATTGTTACCAAAGAAGACGCTTTAGATTATTCTTTTAGTGGTGTGATGATAAGAGGATCTGGTGTGCCGTGGGATTTAAGAAAATCACAACCTTACGATTGTTATGATCAAGTTGAATTTAAAATACCAGTTGGAAAAAATGGCGATTGTTATGATAGGTATCTATGTAGAATTGAAGAGATGAGAGAAAGTGTATCTATAATAAAACAATGTTTAGCAAAAATGACAAGAGGAGCAATTAAATCCTTAGATGGAAAAATTAGTCCTCCACCAAAAAAAGATATAAAAGAGTCCATGGAGGCTTTAATTCATCACTTTAAACTTTTTACAGAGGGTTATCGCGTAACTAATGATGAAATTTATACTGCAGTTGAAGCACCAAAGGGAGAATTTGGTGTTTATTTAATTTCCGACGGTTCAAGTAAACCTTATAAATGCAAAATTAGAGCCCCTGGTTTTTCTCATTTACAAGCGATGGATTATTTAATTAAAGGTCATATGTTAGCTGATGTACCAGCAGTATTAGGTTCTTTAGATATAGTTTTTGGTGAGGTAGACAGATAATGAGTTTAAGAAAACCTGCTAAAGATCAGCCAGAGAGTTTTGAATTCAATCAAGATAGTTTAGCTGCTGCAAAAGAAATTATTTCTAACTATCCCGATGGTAAGCAGCAAAGTGCAGTAATGGCATTATTATATATTGCTCAAAAACAAAATGAAAATTGGATTCCATTAGCAGCTATGAAATATATAGGTAAATTTTTAGACATGCCTTATATAAAGGTTTATGAAGTTGCTACATTTTATACAATGTATAATCTTTCTCCTGTAGGTAAACATTTTGTACAAGTTTGCACTACAACACCATGTATGATTAGAGGAGCATATAAATTAGTCGAAGCTTGTAAGGAAAAAATCTCTGAAAATGAAAATGAATTGTCTCAAAATAAAATGTGTTCTTGGATGGAAGTTGAATGCTTGGGAGCTTGTGTTAACGCACCAATGATGCAAATTAATGATGATTATTATGAAGATCTCGATAAAGAAAAAACCTTAAAAATTCTGGATGATATATTAAATGACAAAACACCAAAACCAGGTTCTTACCGAGGCAGAATTAATAATGAACCAGAAAATAATAGAAAAACACTTTTAGATTTAAAAAATGCTTAAAGACGAAGATAGAATATTTCAGAATTTATATAACGATAGAGGATCTGATTACGATTCTTCAAAAAAAAGAGGTGATTGGGTAGGTACTGCAGATTTAATAAAAAAAGGAAGAGAATGGATTATTAATGAAGTTAAAACCTCAGAGCTGAGAGGAAGAGGAGGCGCTGGATTTCCAACTGGTTTAAAGTGGTCTTTTGCTCCAAAAGAGTTAGGTTCCAGACCACATTATTTGGTAATTAATGGTGACGAATCTGAACCAGGTACGTGCAAAGATAGAGATATTTTAAGATTTGAACCTCACAAGTTAATAGAGGGTTGTTTGATTGCAGCATATGCTGTGCAAGCACACGTTTGTTATATTTATATTAGAGGCGAGTATTTTGTAGATGGTCAAAAACTTCAAACAGCAATTAATGAAGCTTATGAAAAAAATTTAATTGGCAAAAATGCATCTGGTTCTGGTTGGGACTTAGACATTCATATTCACTACGGAGCTGGAGCTTACATTTGTGGTGAAGAAACTGCATTACTTGAAAGTATTGAAGGTAAAAAGGGCCAACCAAGATTGAAACCACCATTTCCAGCACTTATAGGTCTTTATGGTTGTCCAACAATAATTAATAATGTTGAAACAATTGCAGTTGTACCAACAATTTTAAAAAGAGGAGGAAATTGGTTTTCAACTCTAGGCAAAGCTAAAAATACAGGAACTAAAATTTTTTGTATCTCAGGTAATGTTAATAAACCATGTAATGTAGAAGAGGAAATGAGTATCCCCCTAAAAGAATTAATTGAAGTTCATGCAGGAGGAGTAATGGGAGGATGGAATAATTTATTAGCTGTAATACCTGGTGGATCTTCAATGCCATTGATACCTCAAAAAACTTGTGAAACTTTAACAATGGATTTTGACTCTTTAGTTGCTGAAAAAAGTGGCTTAGGTACTGCTGGTATAGTTGTTATAAATAAAGATCAAGATATCATTAAATGTATGGCAAGAATTGCTAGATTTTACAAACATGAAAGCTGTGGTCAATGTACACCTTGCAGAGAAGGTTCTGGATGGATGTGGAGAATGCTTGAAAGAATGGCAAAAGGTGAAGCTTCAAGAGAAGAAGTTGATATGCTGGGAGATGTTACTAACCAAATAGCAGGTCATACAATATGTGCTTTTGGTGAGGGCTCTTCATGGCCAGTGCAAGGATTATTACGGCATTTTAAAAAAGAAATAGAGCAAAGAAATAATTTTGATCCCTCAATTAAAAAGAAAAAAGATATTCCATATTTAGTGGATCAACATTTAATGGATAAAAAAAATGTTTAAATTAAAAGTTAATAATATAGATGTTGAGGTTGAAGAGGGTTTAACAGTTTTGCAGGCTTGTGAGAAAGCTGGAGTTGAAATTCCAAGATTTTGTTACCACGAAAAATTATCAATCGCTGGAAATTGCAGAATGTGTCTTGTTGAAATGGAAAAATCACCTAAACCAGTTGCGTCTTGCGCAATGCCAGCAGCAGAAGGAATGAATATTAAAACCAACACTCCTTTTGTAGAAAAGGCTAGAAAAGGTGTTATGGAGTTTTTATTAGCTAACCATCCTTTAGATTGTCCAGTTTGTGATCAAGGTGGAGAATGTGATCTTCAAGATCAATCAATGTTTTACGGTGTAGACAAGTCAAGATTCAACGAAAATAAAAGACAAGTTCCAGAAAAAAATATGGGACCATTAATTAAAACACAAATGACTAGATGTATTCATTGCACTAGATGTGTTCGATTTGCAACTGAAATTGCAGGAGTACCAGAATTAGGAGCAATAGGCAGAGGAGAAGATATGCAAATTACAACCTATCTTGAAAAATCTATGCAATCTGAGCTGTCAGCTAATGTTGTTGATTTATGTCCTGTTGGTGCACTTACATCAAAACCTTATGTTTTTGAAGCTCGTCCGTGGGAATTAAAGAAAACAGAGTCCATAGATGTAATGGATGCAATTGGCTCCAATATTAGAGTTGATACTTATGGATGGGAAGTAAAAAGAATTCTTCCAAGAATTAATGAAAACATTAATGAAGAGTGGATATCTGATAAAAGTAGATATGCTTGTGATGGTTTATTAAATCAGCGCTTAGATACACCTTATGTAAAATATAATAATAAATTTGAAAAAGCATCTTGGGATGAAGTTTTTAATATAATTAAATCAAAATTTAATAATACAGATAAAAATAAAATTTGTGGCTTAACAGGTGATTTAGTAAATATGGAAACACTATATATATTTAAAGAATTCTTTAATAAGACACTTGGTTCACAAAATGTTGAGTCTAGAAATGATCATACTTATTTAAATGCAGAAAAAAGAGAAAATTATTTATTCAATTCAACAATAAATGGGGTAGAGGAGTCAGATTTTATTTTTCTGATTGGAACTAATCCTAGATACGAAGCTACTATTTTAAATGCACGTATTAGGAAGTCTTATGTCCAAAATAAAACAAAAATTATTTCTTTAAATAATGTTGGAGATCTTACATATCCTTATGAGTTTCTTAATGGTAAAATTAATAATATTAAAGAAATTTCAGAGGATAGTCATAAAATCTCAAAGTTAATAAAAGAAGCTAAAAAACCTTTAATTGTATTTGGTCAATCTGCTTTTAAATCAAAATCTGCAAAATATATATTTGAGACTATGAAGAATTTTTTAAATAAGAATAATAAGATTTCCAATGAATGGAATTCGTTAAATATAATTTCAGATAATGCCTCAACAGTTGGAAGTTTAGATTTAGGATTATATAAAACTACTGATGGTTCAAACAAAGTTTTAGAAGATCTAAATAACAATAAATTTGAAATTGTTTATTTATTAGGTCTAGATAGTTTTCAATTTAAAAAAAAAAATGAGTTTATTATTTATCAAGGTAGTCATGGTGACAAAGGCTCAGAAATTGCTGATATTATACTGCCAGGTGCCGCTTATACAGAGCAGAATGGTTATTTTACAAACTTAGAGGGAAAACTACAAAAAGCCTATAAGGCCTCTTATCCACCTGAAGAAGCAAAAGAAGATTGGTTAATAATTAATGAGTTAGCTGAAGCTATGAATCATAGAAAATTATTCAATGATAAAGATGAGCTTGATAGTAGTATGGTTAATTATCTAAATCTTTATATAGAAAAAGATAATTTAGTTATTTCAACTGAAATTAAAGATTTAATATTTGAAAATGAAATTTTAAAGATTGCTAATGAAGACTACTATTATTCTAATGTTATAGCTAGAGCATCCAAGACCATGTTTGAATGCAAATCTGCTAAAACTAATTTCAAATCTACAGGAACAGAAGGATAAACATGGAATATTTAAATATAATTCTTTCTGAAACTTATAAAATATTATTTTTATTAGTTCCGGTCTTAGTTTCCGTAGCTATGATAGTTTGGTTAGATCGTCGTATATGGGCTTTTGTTCAAAAAAGACAAGGACCAAATGTTGTAGGACCTTTTGGTTTATTACAGTCTCTAGCTGATGCGTTAAAGTATATTTTTAAAGAAGTTATTATTCCCTCAAGCTCTAATAAAGTAATTTTTATTTTAGCCCCAATCGTAACTATGACATTAGCATTAATTTCATGGGCTGTTATACCTTTTAGTGCAACACAAGTTTTAGCAGATATTAATGTTGGAATTTTGTATCTCTTTGCTGTTTCATCTTTAGGTGTCTATGGAATTATTATGGGAGGATGGGCTTCAAATTCAAAATATCCTTTTTTGGGAGCGATTAGATCAGCAGCACAAATGGTTTCATACGAGGTTTCTATTGGTGTTATTATTATAAATGTTTTGTTATGTGTTGGCTCGTTAAACTTAAACGACATTGTAATGGCTCAAGAAAATCTATGGTTTGTAATACCTTTGTTTCCAATGTTTGTAATTTTCTTTATTTCAGCATTAGCAGAAACAAATAGACCACCTTTTGACTTACCTGAGGCAGAAGCAGAATTGGTAGCCGGATATCAAACAGAATACTCGGGAATGATGTACGCAATGTTTTGGCTGGGTGAGTACGCAAATATTCTTTTAATGTGTGCCATGGGTTCTATTCTTTTTTTAGGAGGATGGCTTTCTCCAATTGAGCTTTATCCATTTAACTTAATTCCAGGTGCAATTTGGTTGATAATAAAAATTTTGTTATTATTTATTTTATTTGCATTGGTAAAAGCTATTGTTCCTAGATATAGATATGATCAATTAATGCGTTTGGGATGGAAAGTATTTCTTCCAATGTCACTAACTTGGGTAGTTTTAACTGCTAGCTATTTATTTTACTTCAATTTATTACCAACAAACTAATTATGAAAATATCTAGAATATTTAAAACAATTTTTTTATTAGACTTCTTAGGAGGGTTAAAAATTGCTTTAAAAGAAATTTTTAAATCAAAAAAAACAATTAATTATCCTTTTGAAAAAGGAAAAATTTCTCCTCGTTATAGAGGTGAGCACGCTTTAAGAAGATATCCCAATGGTGAAGAAAGATGTATAGCTTGTAAATTATGCGAGGCTGTTTGTCCTGCTCAAGCTATTACTATTGAATCCTCTGAAAGAGAAGACGGTAGCAGAAAAACTACACGATATGACATTGATATGATGAAATGCATTTACTGTGGTCTTTGTGAAGAATCT
Organism: Candidatus Pelagibacter sp.; assembly: GCA_028222445.1. The sequence continues at coordinate 21,133 of JAOISU010000006.1, read as the reverse complement.
TGTCCTGTAGATGCAATCGTTCAAGGTCCAAACTTTGAATTTTCTACCGAAACAAGAGAAGAACTTTATTACAACAAAGAAAAATTATTAGATAATGGAGACAGGTGGGAGAATATTTTAGCAGCTAATATTAAGGCTGATAATCCCTATAGATAGTTATGTTAGCGCACGCAATTTTTTTTTATATATTTGCATTTATAGCAATAGTTTCGGCCATCATGGTAACCGTCTCTAAGAATACCGTTCATTCTGTTTTTTTTCTAATTTTAGACTTTATAAGTATTTCATGTTTATTTATCATGATAGGTGCAGAATTTTTAGGCATGATTATGCTAATTGTTTATGTTGGCGCCGTTGCTGTTCTATTTTTATTTGTTGTTATGATGCTCAATGTTGCTCAACAAAAAAATCAATGGTTTTCTGCTAAAGAAAGCTCAAAACATATTCCAATAGGGTTAATAGTAAGTGTCATTATATTTTTTGAATTAATTATAGTTATAGGTGGCTGGAAGTATAAACCAGATGTTGTTTCTGCAATGTCCTTACCTATAGATCAAGATATCAGCAATACACACTCTATAGGTTATGTACTTTATACTGACTATATACATATATTTCAACTTAGCGGCATGATTTTGCTTGTAGCAATGATTGGTGCAATAGTTCTAACTTACAGAAGAAGATCTGGAGTTAAAAGGCAAGGATATTTTAATCAAATTACTAGAGAAAGATCAGATAGTGTTGAGATAATTGATGTCAAAATTAATGAAGGAGTAAAAGCAGATGATTAGTATTGGATTAGGTCATTATTTAACCTTGGCTGCAATCATATTTACCATTGGCATAGTTGGATTATTTTTAAATAGAAAAAATATTATTGTAATATTGATGAGTATTGAGCTTATATTGCTATCTGTAAATATAAACCTTGTTTCATTTTCTATATTTTTAAATGACATATCTGGACAAATTTTTACACTATTTATTTTAACAGTAGCAGCCGCTGAAGCAGCGATAGGTTTGGCAATAATTGTTGTTTATTATCGAAATTCTTCAACTATAGATGTTGAAAATATTGATAGCCTGAAAGGATAATATGGAAATTGCATTATTATTTCTTCCTTTACTAGCATCAATTATTTCAGGTTTTTTTGGTAAATATTTGGGTGACAGAAATTGTGAAATTATTACAAGTGTTTTTGTCTCAATTGCTGCAATAATCTCTTTACTGATATTTTATAATGTCATTGTTAATGACTATGAAAATAACGTAGTCGTTGCCAAATGGATTAACTCTGGAAGTTTAGATGTTAACTGGTCCATAAAAGTAGATGCTTTATCTTCAGTGATGTTAGTTGTTGTGACTTTAGTTTCTGCTTTGGTGCATATTTATTCAATAGGATATATGTCTCATGATCCTCACAAACCTAGATTTATGGCATACTTATCACTCTTTACTTTTTCAATGCTTACGTTGGTTACTTCAGATAATTTTCTTCAATTATTTTTTGGCTGGGAGGGAGTAGGTCTTTGCTCTTATTTTTTAATTGGTTTTTGGTTTAAAAAAGACTCTGCTAATGCGGCAGCAATCAAAGCTTTTGTGGTAAATAGAGTAGGTGATTTTGGCTTCGCTTTAGGAATATTTTTAATTTTCTATTTATTCGGTACGGTAAATTATAATGAAGTATTTAGTCAGATTCCTGAAGTTGTTGACAAAAAATTACTTTTTTTGGGTATGAACATAGATGCTGTTGATCTTATTTGTATTCTTTTATTTATTGGTGCAATGGGTAAGTCAGCACAAATATTTTTACATACATGGTTGCCTGATGCGATGGAGGGACCGACGCCCGTATCAGCTTTAATACATGCTGCAACTATGGTTACAGCTGGAGTTTTTTTAGTAGTTAGATGTTCTCCAATTTTTGAATATTCACCTTTAACACTCAATATAATTACAATAGTGGGAATGACTACGGCATTTTTTGCTGCAACTATTGCTTTAGTTCAAACTGATATTAAAAAAATCATTGCTTACTCTACGTGTAGTCAATTAGGCTATATGTTTTTTGCTGCTGGTGTGGGTGCATATAATGTTGCAATGTTTCACCTTTTCACTCATGCCTTTTTTAAAGCATTACTTTTTTTAGGTTCAGGCTCAGTTATTCATTCATTCAAAGATGAACAAGATATCAACCAAATGGGTGCTGTATATAAAAAGTTACCTTACACTTATATCTTTATGATTATTGGCACTTTAGCGCTTACAGGATTTCCTTTTTTGTCAGGCTTTTACTCAAAAGATGCAATTATAGAATTTGCATATCTTAAGGGTAACACGACAGGATATTATGCAGCTGGAATTGGTATTTTTACTGCTGTTTTAACCTCAATTTATTCTTGGAGATTAATTTTTAAAACATTTCATGGTGAATACAATAATAGAAAAATTGATATTAATGAAATGCACGAGTCACCATTGGTAATGCTTATACCTTTATTTGTACTTGCAATTGGTGCAATATTTGCAGGTTTTTTATTTAAAGATTTATTCATTGGTCATGGTGAGCAAAATGTTTTTTGGGGAAATTCGATAAAATTTTTAAATCCTTTGAGCACAGAGCATCCACCATTATGGTTTCTTTTAACTACTCCAATTTTAGTATTGATATCTATACCACTTGCTTATTATTTGTTTGTTAAGGATAAAGATATACCAAATCGTATCGTTCAATCCAATAAACCCCTATATAATTTTTTAATAAATAAATGGTATTTTGATGAACTTTATAATGTTTTGTTCATTCAATCTTCAAAAAAAATTGGTTTATTTTTTTGGAAAATAATTGATGTAAAGGTGATTGATAAATTTGGTCCAGATGGAGTTTCTTCACTGATTAAAAATTTATCATTACGAGCTAGCAAATTTCAAAGTGGATTTATTTATCAGTATGCTTTCATGATATTATTAGGATTTTCTGCATTATTAACTTTTTTAATTTTAAACTAATGAATTTTCCAATTCTATCATCGTTAATTTTACTTCCAGTAATTGGTTCTTTGTTTTTACTTTTTTCAAAAGATAAAAATTCAAATACAGGAAAGTATGTTGCTTTATTTACATCTTTTGTTAATTTTTTAATTTCAATTTATCTTTGGTATCAATTTGATCCAACTACATCGAGCTTTCAATTTGTTGAAGATAGAGAGTGGTTAAAAGGTTTCATTAATTATAAAATAGGTATTGATGGTATATCAATATTGTTTGTTGTTTTAACTTCATTCATAACTCCTCTTTGCATTATATCAGTCAACAATTCTGTTAAATATAGATTAAGAGATTTTTTGATTGCAATTTTGGTAATGGAAAGTTTAATGATCGGTGTTTTTTGTTCATTAGATCTAGTAATATTTTATTTATTTTTTGAAGCCGGTTTAATCCCCATGTTTTTAATAATTGGAATTTGGGGTGGCACAAGAAGAGTTTATTCAGCATTCAAATTTTTCTTATACACACTTCTTGGTTCTGTATTAATGTTAATAGCTATAATTTCAATTTACTGGATATCTGGAACAACTGATATTACTCAACTTTATGAACTTGGAATAGATAGCAAATATCAAAACTTATTATGGCTTGCTTTCTTTAGTTCATTTGCTGTTAAAACACCAATGTGGCCAGTACATACTTGGCTACCAGATGCTCACGTAGAAGCTCCAACAGCAGGATCTGTTTTACTTGCTGCTATATTACTAAAAATGGCTGGATATGGTTTTATAAGATTTTCTTTAGGACTTTTTCCTGTTGCTTCTGAATTATTTACACCTCTAGTTTATATTTTAAGTTTAATTGCTATTGTCTACACATCTTTAGTTGCATTAATGCAAGAAGATATGAAGAAATTAATAGCATATTCTTCTGTTGCTCATATGGGTTTTGTTACTTTAGGTATATTTACAATTACCCAGCAAGGTATCGAAGGAAGTATATTTCAAATGATTAGTCATGGACTGGTTTCTGCAGCATTATTTTTATGCGTCGGAATTATTTATGACCGTATGCATTCAAGATTAATAGCAACTTATGGTGGATTAGTATCTGTTATACCAAAGTATTCTATATTATTTATGCTTTTTACTTTAGCAGCTTTAGGTTTACCTGGTACAAGTGGTTTTATTGGAGAGTTCTTAATTCTAATGGGAGCCTTTAAAGACAATTTTTTAGTTGCGGTTATAGCTAGCCTGGGAGTTATTTTTGGTGCAGCCTATATGCTCTGGTTATATAGAAGGGTTGTTTTTGGTAAAATTGTAAACAAAGATCTTTTAAAAATGACTGACTTAGATAATTCAGAGAAGCTAATATTATGGTCTTTAGCAATTCCAGTATTGTTCTTTGGTTTTTATCCAGAACCAATTATCAATACAATAGAAGTTTCAGTAAAAGATTTAATTGAGATGTATAATTTTAATTTAAATAATATTATTGCAGAGGTAAATAACTAATGAACAATATAGCTTCCATTTTACCAGAAATTTTTATTTCACTATCAATAATGTTTTTACTTCTTCTTGGAGTATTTAAAAAGAATAGTTCAATTATTGTTCATTATTGTGCTTTAGCTTCTTTATTAATTGCTGGTGTTTTGATTTTTAATGAGTCATTAAATCAAAATATTATGTTGTTTAATGACAGTTATGTTGTCGATAAACTTTCATCATATATGAAAATTCTTACAATCGTAGCCACAGCATTTGTTTTATCTATATCAACTAGATATCTAAAAATATTTAAGATTTTTTTAATAGAATACCCAATTTTAATACTATCCTCAGTACTAGGAATGATGGTGATGATTAGTTCTAATGATCTTATGGTGTTTTATATTGGTCTAGAACTTCAGTCATTAGCTTTATATGTTTTAGCTTCATTCAATAGAGATCAATTAAAATCATCAGAGTCTGGACTTAAATACTTTGTTCTAAGTGCCTTATCATCAGGTTTATTGCTCTATGGATGCTCTCTAATTTATGGCTTCTCAGGATCTACAAACTTTGAAATTATAAATAATTCAATGAACTCAGATAATTATGGATTAACTTTTGGAATTGTTTTTATTTTAGTTGGTTTAGCTTTTAAGATATCAGCAGTCCCATTCCATATGTGGGCTCCTGATGTGTATGAAGGTTCTCCTACTGCAGTAACATTATTTTTTGCACTAGTACCAAAAGTTGCTGCACTTACAGTATTTATAAGATTTTTATATGTACCTTTTGTAAGCATGATTGAACAATGGCAACCTATATTAATTTTTTTATCTATCGCCTCTATGATTTTTGGAGCCATTGCAGCGATAGGTCAAAGTAATCTTAAAAGACTTATTGCCTATAGTTCAATTGGTCATATGGGATATGCTCTTGCAGGATTATCAGTAGGTTCTAACGAAGGAATTCAAAGTTCAATAGTTTATATAAGCATTTATTTAGTTATGAATTTAGCATTTTTTAGCTGTTTATTAATGCTTAAGCGAAACGATGAATATTTTGAAACCATTGATGATTTATCTGGTTTATCAAAAAATCATCCAATCTTATCATTATCTTTACTTATCATATTATTTTCATTAGCAGGTATTCCGCCATTAGCAGGCTTTTTTGCAAAATTTTATATATTTAAAGCTGTAATAGAACAATCAATGTATTTTTTAGCAATCGTTGGATTGTTATCTACTGTAATAGCGGCGTTCTATTATCTTAAAATAATTAAAGTTATTTATTTTGATCAAGAAAAAGACAAATATGATGATGATCATAATATTTGGTTAAAAGCATCACTAACTTTATCAACATTGTTAATTCTTTTATATTTTATCTTTCCGGGTCAAATAGTTGAGGTAGTCTCAAGAATTAATATTCTTTGATGAAGCTAAAAAAATTCAACTTTAAAATAGTAAATAGCACAAATAATTTAGCGCATAAAATAATACTACACTCAAAAAATAAGTTTGGGATTGTTTCAGCAGAAAAGCAAGTTAAAGGTAGAGGGCAATATGGTAAAACTTGGGTATCTCCAAAAGGCAATCTATATGTAAGTATTTTTTTTCCAATAGACAATAAACACTTTGATTTAAAGAAATTTACTTTCATAAATTGTTTATTAGTTAAAAAAACAATCTCTTCATTCTATAAAGGAACCATAAAAATTAAAAAACCAAATGATTTACTAATCGATAATAAAAAAGTCTCAGGAATATTACAAGAAACTCTATTAAAACTTGATCAAAAATTCATAATTATTGGAATAGGTGTAAATTTGATTAAAAATCCAAATTTAGCAAATTATCCTACTACCAATCTTTTAGATTTAACAAATAGCAAAATAACAGTTAATAATGTTCGAAGAAAGTTAATAAAAATTTATGAAAAATATATTCCAATGATACAAAAAAATAATATTAAAAAAATATATAGTATTTTGAAATGATAATAGTTGGAGACATAGGAAACACAGAGACAAAGGTTTGTTTAATTGACAAATCAAACATGATTATTAAAAAAATTATAATCAAAACTAAAGATATTAATAATAATTCTCTATCAGTGCTATTGACTAAATTTAAATTGAGCAAAATAAATATTAAAAAAGTTTTATTTTGTAGTGTTGTACCTAAAGCTTTTAATCAAATAAAAAAAATTTTTTATCAAAAGCTTAAAATTAAAATTTACGAACTTAAAGATTTAGATCTCAAAAAAATGATTAATATCAAGGTTAATTATAAACAAATTGGATCTGATAGATTGGCTAATGCTTTAAGTGTTATTGGTGAAAAAAAAAATTATATTATTTTAGATTTTGGTACAGCAACAACTTTTGATGTATTAGTTAAAAAAAATTATTATGGTGGTGTAATAGCCCCTGGTGTTAAACTGTCTTTAAAAACATTATCTGATAAAGCTAGTTTAATACCCAATATAAACCTAAAAAAGCCAAAAAAAGTTATTGGCCAAAACACCATAAATGCAGTTAGGTCTGGTTTTTTTTGGGGATATGCAGGTTTAATTGACAATATTGTTAATTTAATTAAGAAAGAGACGAAGATGTCCTTTGAAATAATAATTACTGGAGGATTTTCTAATTTGTTTAAAAAATCAATCAAAGCGAAAGTTACATTAAATAAAGATATTACTATTAATGGCTTAATCAAAGCCTCAATTCTAATTAAATAAATATGAAAGATGAATTATTATTTTGCCCTTTAGGTGGCTCTGGTGAAATTGGAATGAATATGAATCTGTTTGCTTATGGAAAACCGGGTGAACATAAATGGATTATGGTAGATATTGGTGTAACATTTGCTGACGATACAATTCCAGGTGTTGACCTAATATATCCAGATCCAGGTTTTATTGTTGATAAAAAAGAAGATCTGCTAGGAATCATTTTAACACATGCGCATGAAGATCATATTGGTGCAATAGCTCTGCTATGGCCACAGCTTAAGTGTAAAATTTTTGCAACACCTTTTACAGCTGTTTTAATTAAAGAAAAATTTAAAGAAAAAAATATAGATATAACTAATCATTTAAAGATTGTTCAACTTAATGGTACAGTAAATCTAGAACCATTTAAGATAGAATATATAACATTAACCCACTCTATACTTGAACCTAATGGACTAAGAATTGAAACACCGGCTGGTATAATTTTACATACTGGAGATTGGAAGATCGATCCAGAACCTTTAATTGGTGAAAAAACTAATTCAAACAGACTAAAAGAAGTTGGTAAAGAAGGTGTTCTTGCAATGATATGTGACTCAACAAACGTATTCAGCATGGGTAAAGCGGGCTCAGAGTTAGATGTTAGAAAGAGCCTATTAAATATTATGGGTAGTCTAAAAAAAAGAATTGTCATGGCATCTTTTGCATCAAATGTTGCACGAATGGAGACAGCTTTTTATTGTGCAGAAAAAACTGGCAGACAAATTTCTTTAGTTGGTAGATCAATGCATAGAATTTTTAAAGCTGCTAGACAATGCGGTTATTTAAAAAATGTAATTGAACCAATAGATGCTAGAGAGGCAAAAAAAATATCTAGAGAAAAAATTGTTTATTTATGCACAGGTAGTCAGGGTGAGCCAATGGCAGCTTTGATGCGAATTGCTAGCTACACACATCCTGATGTTTTTATTGAGAAAGATGATACAGTTATTTTTTCATCTAAAATTATTCCAGGAAATGAAAAAAAATTGTTTAAATTGCAAAATCAATTAGTCAAAGATGGCATCGAAGTTATTTCAGAAGAAAGTGAATTTGTACATGTTTCTGGTCACCCTAATCGAGACGACTTAAGAGAAATGTATGATTGGGTGAAGCCTAATTGTGTAATACCAGTACATGGAGAGCATCGTCATATGATTGAACATATGAAATTTGCACATGAAATGAAGGTGCCACATCCAGTACAAGTACAAAATGGTGATATTGTAAAATTATTTCCAGGAAAACCTCATGTATTTGATAAAGCACCTAGTGGTAGACTTTATCTTGATGGAAATATGAGTGTTGAAGAAGATTCACAATCGATAAAAGATAGAAAAAATTTAAGTGCAAATGGATATATGGAAGTTACAATTTTAATTTCTCAAAAAGGAAATATACATAAAAGACCAGTATTAACTTTTAGAGGTATCCCAGTTTATGATGTAGATGAATTTATTTATGGATTAGAGGAAGCTATTGAAGGTACAATAAGAACCTTTTCTTTAGGTAATAAAAAACAAGAGTATAACTTAATCGATGCATTAAAGATTACTTGTAAAAAATATACTAAAGAAATGACAGGAAAAAAACCTTTTACAAATATCAATTTAGTAAAAATTTAGATGAGCGCAACAGGACTAGCAATTATTTATATCATAATATGGTGGATAGTGTTTTTTGCAATTTTACCAATAGATGTTAATAGAAATAAGACTATTAAGATTGAAGGTGAAGATGCCGGATCTCCTGAAAATCCAAAGATGTTAAAAAAATTTTTTTATTGTACTGGTATTACATCCTTAATTTTTATAATAATTTATATTTTAATTAAATATGAATACTTAAATTTAAGAAATATAATTAGTTAAATATGCATATATCAAAATCATTTATACCCATATTAAAAAACAACCCTTCTGAAGCTAAAATAAAATCACACCAATTGATGTTAAGAGTCGGTATGATAAAACAATCCTCGGCGGGTATTTACTCTTGGTTACCTTTAGGATTTAAGGTGATGAAAAAAATTGAACAAATTGTAAGAGAAGAGCAAAACAAAATTGGTGCTCAAGAAATTTTGATGCCTACTATTCAATCTAGTGAAATTTGGAAAGAAAGTGGACGCTATGATGATTATGGAGAAGAAATGTTAAGGATAAATGATCGCCAAAATAGAGAAATGTTATATGGTCCAACAAATGAGGAGTTAGTCACTGATATATTCAGATCTAGTATTAAATCATATAAATCATTGCCACAATTATTATATCATATTCAATGGAAATTTAGAGACGAAGTAAGACCAAGATTTGGAATAATGAGGTGTAGAGAATTCTATATGAAAGATGCTTACTCATTTGATGTGAGTGATGAAGAGGCTGTATTTTCTTACAATAAATTCTTCTTATCGTATTTAAAAACTTTTAAAAGACTTGAGTTAACTGCAATTCCTATGGCTGCCGATACAGGACCAATTGGAGGAAATCTTTCACATGAATTTATTATTCTTGCTGACACAGGTGAAAGTAAAATTTTTACAGACAAAAGAATTTTTGACTTGAATAGCGATGGTTCAATAATAGAAAAAAATTCTTTAGAAAATTTAAGAAAAAAATTTGAACAATATTATTCTGTTACAGATGAAAAATTCAAAAAAGAAGAATTTGAAAAAGAAGTTTCGGTTGAAAATAGATTGATAACAAAAGGAATTGAAGTTGGACATATATTTTATTTTGGAGATAAGTACTCTAAACCATTAAATGCATCAGTAGATTTGCCTGAGGGTAAGAAGGATTTTGTTAAAATGGGATCTTATGGAATCGGTGTGTCTAGATTAGTTGGTGCAATTATTGAGGCTAAATATGATGATAAAGAAGAAATCATGAAATGGCCATTTGCTATTGCTCCATTTGAACTTGCAATATTACCAATGATTAACAAAAATGATAATTCAACTTTAGAAAAAGCAAATAAAATTTTTGAATTTTTTAATGTCAATGGTATTGATGCAATAATTGATGATATGGATGAAAACCTATCATCTAAAATTAAAAAATTTAATTTAATTGGCGTTCCTTATCAAATTATTATTGGAAAAAAGTCAGATGGTGATTTACTAGAATTTAAAGAAATTGGCAAAGATCCTCAAAATTTAACTTTAGATCAAATATTAAAAATTTTAATTAAACAAAAAGAAAAAAATTGATTTCTACTTTAGAAAAAGAGATTACATTTAGATATCTAAAAACTAGAAAAAAAGATGGTTTTTTAAATATAATTTCAATATTTTCTTTTATTGGAATAAGTCTAGGTGTTGCTGTTTTAATTATCGTTATGTCGGTAATGAATGGTTTTAGAACAGAACTTATAAACAAAATTGTTGGTTTTAATCCTCATATAACTATTAAGCCTTATGAAAATTCTATCTCTGCAGATAAACTTAATAATAAAGAGTTAAAGAAGATTTCTGAAGAATTGCTATATAGTAATTCAGGTGAAGCAATTATTATTAGTCAAGATTTTACCAAAGGTATTGTTTTAAGAGGGTACAGTCAAAAAGATTTCTCAAAGCTTAACGTGGTAAATAAAGGTCGATTTTCTGGCAATTCGAAGAAACTTTATAAAAATTATATTTCAATCGGTAAGGAATTAAGTTTTGATTTAGAACTTAAGATCGGAGATAAATTATCAATTATTTCTCCATCTGGGATAGAAACTATTATTGGTAATTTACCTAAACAAGAAGTTTTTACTGTTGGCTCAATTTTTGAAAGTGGATTGGCTGACTTTGATAGAAATATAGCTTTTATAAACATAGATACATTAGAGAATTTTTTTGATTTTAATAAAGATAATAGAAATTTAGAAATTTATCTTAAAAATCCTTCAGACATAGTTATTGCAAAAAATAAAGTTAAAGAAGTATTTAAAGATGAATTTATTTATACATGGGCTGATATGAATAGCTCGTTATTTTCAGCATTAAAAGTTGAGAGAAATGTAATGTTTATAATTTTATCTTTAATAATATTAGTAGCAGCATTTAATATAATTTCAGGTCTTACAATATTGGTGAAAAATAAAACTAGAGATATAGCAATTCTTAAATCAATAGGTGTTTTAAATAAATCAATTACTAAAATTTTTTTCTTAGTAGGAGTTACAATTGGGACGACAGCTACAATATTTGGTATTTTATTGGGTGTATTGTTTTCACTTTATATTGAAAATGTTAGACAGTTTTTGAGTTATACTTTTAATATAAGTTTGTTCCCTGAAGAAATTTATTTTTTAAGCAAAATGCCAACAGAAATAAACCTTGTTTCTATATTAATAATCTCCGTTTGTTCGATTTTAATAACTATAATTGTTTCAATATATCCTGCTATAAAAGCCTCTAAGCTTGATCCAGTAAAAGGTTTGAAATATGAATAATATTATAAATTTAAAGAATATCTCTAAATCATTTTATAATAATAAAAAAATTTCAGTATTAAAAAAAATAAATTATTCATTTACGAGAGGTAAAATTTACTCTTTGGTAGGACCATCTGGTTCTGGGAAGTCAACTTTGCTTAATATTTTATCAATGATTGATAGGCCGACTAGTGGAAATTTATCTATCAGTAATAAAGTGGTGAATTTTTCTGAAACTTTAGACAATGATAAAATAAGATCGGAAAAAATTGGCATTATTTATCAACAAAATAATTTATTAACTGACTTTACGGCTTTAGAGAATGTTTACATGGCCCATTTAGCTTTAACTAATAATAAAATAGAGGCAAAACATAAGGCTCAAATAATTTTAAAAAAAATGGGTTTAAAATCAAGAGAAGATCATTATCCATCTGAATTATCTGGTGGTGAAATGCAGAGAATAGCAATTGCTAGAGCACTGATAAATGAACCTGATGTAATATTGGCAGACGAACCAACTGGAAGTTTAGATCAAAGTACCGCTAAAGAAATTTTTGATATTCTTTATAAATTAAAGGACAAGAATAGATTAATTATATATGCAACTCATAATAGATATTTTGCCAATATGGCAGATTGCAAATTAGAAATGATTGATGGTAATATAAAAACTATCAATGCAAAATTCAAACAATAAACATTTTAATCACTTCAAAGTTCATACTCAGTACTCCATTTGTGAAGGTGCTATCAAAATTGAGAGTTTAAAAGATTTTTGTAAAGAAAATAAATTAGTTTCTGTTGGAATTTGTGACACCGAAAATTTATGTGGTGCATTAGAATTTTCTGAAAATATCTCTAAAGTAGGCACTCAACCTATTATTGGAACTCAAATTAATTTTAAATATGAAGACACAACAGGTTTACTCCCCTTAATCGCCCTCAATGAAAATGGTTACAAAAAAATTATTGAATTATCTTCAAAATCATATTTAGAAAATGACGTTTTATCAAAACCACATTTGGATATCAAAGAATTACTGGATAACATTAGTGATGTTATTCTTTTATCAGGGACAAATCATGGCTTATTTGGCAAGTTATTTGAAAAAGGAAGATTTGATGAAATACAAAAAATTTACAAAGATTTACTAAAAAATTTTAAAGATAATTTTTATTTAGAAATTCAAAGACATGGTGATCAAAATGAAATATCCTTTGAAAAGTTTAATTTAGAACAATCTTTTAGATTAAAAATTCCAATTATTGCATCAAATGAAGTCTTTTATTTAACCAAAGACATGCATGAAGCCCATGATGCTCTTACTTGCATTGGTGAAAAAACATATCTTAATGATAAAAATAGAATTAAATATAGCGATCAACACTATTTTAAGTCGTCAGAAGAAATGTGTGCTCTATTTTCTGATTTACCCGAAGCTTTAGAAAATAATTTTAATTTACCTTACAGGTGTAGTTTTAGACCTCAGTTTTCCAAACCTGTTCTTCCTAATATAAGCACAGAAAAAGATGGAAGTGCCGATGAAATATTGAAAAAGGACTCATTAAATGGATTAAAAGAAAAGTTTTTAAAATTTTTTAAAATTGAAGAAAAAAATCTCATTAATGACGAAAAATTTTTATTTTATAAAGATCGTTTAGATCATGAATTAAGAATTATAATTGAAATGAAATATCCAAGTTATTTTTTAATAGTTTCTGATTATATTAAATGGGCTAAGAAAAATGATATTCCAGTAGGACCCGGTAGAGGTTCTGGCGCTGGTTCTTTAGTAGCTTGGTGTTTGTCAATTACTGATGTTGACCCAATAAAGTTCAATCTAATTTTTGAAAGATTTTTAAATCCAGATAGAATATCTATGCCTGACTTTGATATAGATTTTTGTGAAGAAAAAAGAGATCTTGTATTTGAATATTTAACTACAAAATACAAAGATAGCGTTGCTCATATAATTACTTTTGGAAAATTAAAAGCAAGAATGGTTATAAGAGATGTTGGTAGAGTTTTAGGTTTACCATATGGTTTTGTAGATAGCATTTCTAAGATGATACCATTTGATCCTTCACGTCCACAAAGTTTAATTGAATGCATAAATAGTGAGCCAAGACTTCAAAAATTAGTAAATGAAGATCCTCGAGTTAAAAAACTTACTGATTTATCACTAAAGTTAGAGGGACTAAATCGGAATGTTGCAACTCATGCTGCTGGTGTTGTTATAGCCGATAGAAAATTAACTGAAATAGTTCCTTTATATAAAGACGCCTCCACAGATCTTTTATTACCATCAACTCAATTTGATATGTATTCTGCTGAAAATGCAGGTCTAATAAAATTTGATTTTTTAGGTCTTAAAACTTTAACAGTCATTAATAGAACTCAAAAACTAATTAAAAAGAAAAATAAAGATTTTAATATCGAAGACATAAATTTTGAAGATCAAAAAGTTTTTGAATTACTTTCATCGGGTAATACAGTTGGTTTATTTCAGGTGGAGAGTGCTGGAATGCGTGAAGCATTAATGCAAATGAAACCAAATCATATTGAGGATATTATTGCATTAGTTGCTTTATATAGACCAGGACCTATGAGTAATATTCCTGTATATAACGATTGTAAGCATGGAAGACAAACACCTGATTATTTACACCCTCTTTTAGAAGACATCCTCAAACCAACATATGGTGTCATAATCTATCAAGAACAAGTAATGCAAATAGCTCAAAAATTATCAGGTTTTACGGCAGGTGAAGCTGATATTTTAAGAAGGGCAATGGGTAAAAAGAAAAGAGCTGAACTCGAAAAGCAAAAACAAGGATTTATTGCTGGTGCACTAAAAAATGGTATTAGCAAAGACGTTGCAGCAAGTATTTTTTTAAAAATTGAACCATTTGCTGAGTATGGTTTTAACAAAAGTCATGCTGCAGCATATGCAATAATTTCTTATCAAACAGCATTTTTGAAAACTTATTATCCAAAAGAGTTTTTTGCTGCGTCAATGACAATGGATATTTCAAATCAAAATAAATTAAGTGAATTTTATGAGGAGCTTAAAAGAATAAATATTAATGTTGTAAGACCAGATATAAATAAATGTTATGCTGATTTTAAATTTGATGAAGAAAACTTTTATTATGCTCTGGGTGGTATTAAAAGTGTTGGGTTTGATGCTATATCTAATGTAGTTAAAGAAAGACTAACAAATGGTGAATTTAAATCCATTAATGATTTTTTAAATAGAGTAAATCCAAAGGATATTAATAAACTTCAATTAGAAGGGTTAGTTAAAGCAGGAGCTTTTGACAATATTGAAAAGAATAGACAAGCATTGTTTAATTCAATTCCAAACTTCATTCTTTTTAATTATATAGAGTGTCTCACCTTCTTTTCCAAATAAAAACTTTTCGCGTAATAGTGTTTCAACGTAATCTAAATCAAGATTTTCACTTAATAAAGAATTCTTGAACTCTAAGTCTTTAATTTTATTTCTTAAATCTGCTTCTTCTTTTGTTAAATTTAATAAAATTTCTTTTTTTTTAAAGTATGAAAAAAGACCTCTTTCCCCATCAAGTAAGTTAAAAAAGAAATAGAGTATTAAGAAAGTAGAGATTAATAAAAAATAATTTTTTTTAATTTTACTCAACATTAATGAATCTTATTCATTTTTACTTTTTTACCAAGCTGTTCTTCTATACGTAATAGTTGATTATATTTTGCAACTCTTTCTGATCTTGCAAGAGAACCAGTTTTAATTTGATTGGAATTGGTTCCAACAGCAAGGTCGGCTATAAAAGTATCTTCACTATCTCCAGATCGATGAGATATAATTGTTTTGTAGCCAATGATTTGAGCAAATTTTATAACCTCGAGTGTTTCAGAAACTGTGCCAATTTGGTTTAACTTAATAAGAATTGAATTTGATGAATTATTTAAAAAACCTTTTTTAAGTCTCTCTAAATTTGTAACATAAAGATCATCACCTACAATTTGAACATTCTTTGTAGATTTCATTAAATTGTTCCATGAAATCCAATCATTTTCAGCAAAAGGATCTTCAATTGATTTTATCTTATATTTATTTATAATTTTTAGATATTTATTAATTGTTTGATCTGCTGAAATAAATTTTTTTGAATGAATTGAATATTTTTTACTTTTAAATAGCTCATTAGCAGCAACATCTAAACAAATTGAAATATCTTTACCATTTTTAAAGCCAGCAGCTTTTATTGCTGATACAATTAAGTCTAAAGCTTTTTCATTGCTATCAATCATAGGTGCAAAACCACCTTCGTCGCCAACAGATGTAGATAGCTTCTTTTTTTTAATAAGTTCTCTTAAACTGCTTATTACTAAAAAACAAATTCTCATTGCTTCAGAAAAGTTTTTGGCTTTATCTGGTCTGATCATAAATTCTTGGATTCTCAAACTATTATTTGCATGAGCCCCACCATTAATAATATTCATTAGTGGATAAGGTAAACTAAAATTATTCTTAACTAAAAAAGTTTTAAATAAAGGTATTTTTTTAATTTTTGCTGATAGTTTTTTTGCAGCCATTGATACAGCAAGTATAGCGTTAGCTCCTAAATTTGTTTTTTGTCTTGTGCCATCAAGATTAATTAATATTGTATCTATACGAATTTGATCATGAATATTAATACCTTTTAGCCTTTTAGAAATTTTAGTATTAATTATATCAATTGCATTAAAAACACTTTTACCAAGATATCTTTTGTTATTTTTGTCTCTTTTTTCAAATGCTTCATACGTTCCAGTAGAGGCACCTGAAGGACAAATAGCTGATGCACTTTGATTCTTAGAATAAACTTCAGCTTCAATAGTAGGATTACCACGACTGTCAAATACTTGACGAGCTCTTATCTTTAAAATCTTACTCATCTATTTTTTAATTAAATTATCAATTTCAAATAGTTGGGATAATAGATTTTCTAATTTATCTAAAGGTACCATATTAGGTCCGTCAGACGGTGCGTTGTCTGGATCTTGATGAGTTTCAATAAATACTCCAGCAACACCTACTGCTACTGCAGCCCTTGCAAGATATTCAACAAATTCTCTTTGACCACCACTAGTTTCTCCTAACCCTCCAGGTTGTTGCACTGAATGTGTAGCATCAAAAATAACTGGATAACCATTTTTTGCCATTATAGGTAAAGATCTCATATCAGAAACAAGTGTGTTGTATCCAAAACTCGCACCTCTTTCAGTTACCAGAATATTTTCATTTCCTGAGTCTGATATTTTTTTGGTTACATTAACCATGTCCCAGGGTGCAAGAAATTGACCTTTTTTAACATTTATAATCTTTCCAGTTTTTGCTGCGGCAACCAACAAATCCGTTTGTCTGCATAAAAAAGCTGGAATTTGCAATATATCCGCATGGCTTGCAACAACTGAACATTGTTCAATATTATGAATATCAGTTAAAATTGGTACATCTAATTCTTTTTTAATTTTGTCAAAAATTGGTAAAGATTGTTCAAGACCCGCTCCTCTCTTTCCTTTTAAGCTTGTTCTATTTGCTTTATCAAAAGAGGTTTTATAAATAAAACCCATCTTAAATTTAGAGGTAATCTCTTTAATTTTTCCAGCCATATCCATGGCATGTTGCTCTGTCTCAAGTTGGCAAGGTCCAGCTATAATACAAATCTTATTATTATTAGCAATTTCAATATTTCCACAATTAACTTTTATATTTTTCATTTATATTTTTTTGCAGCTCTAATAAATGAAGAGAATAAAGGATGAGGATCTAAAGGTCTAGATTTAAATTCAGGATGAAACTGAACTCCTATAAACCAAGGGTGATTTTTGAGTTCGATAATCTCTGGAAGCTTTTTATCTGGGGATAAACCTGAAAATATTAACCCTTTCTTCTCAAATTTTTCTTTATATGAAATATCCACTTCGTATCTATGTCTATGTCTTTCTTTGATTAATCTAGATTTATAGATATCTCTAATTTTAGATTTCTCTTTTAAAATTGCATCGTAAGAACCAAGCCTCATAGTTCCACCAAGATCTTTATCTGTGCCTTTAACTTTTCCTCCACTTTTTTCCCACTCATGCATTAAGCCAATTAAGTGAACTCCTTTTTTGTCAAATTCAGAAGAAGTTGCTTTTTTAATCTTTAATTGATTCCTTGCAAACTCTATAATTGCCATTTGCATGCCATAACAAATTCCAAGAAAAGGAATTTTATTTATCCTTGCATATTTAATGGCCTCAATTTTTCCCTCTGTTCCTCTTTTACCAAAACCTCCTGGAATTAAAATTCCTGAAACATCTTTTAGTTTATCTTTAATTTGTGAAACTTTTAGTTTTTCAGAATCAATTCTTACTAAATTAACTTTAAGATTATTAGTAATACCTCCATGAGTAAGTGCTTCATCTAAAGATTTATAAGCATCTTTTAATTCAACATATTTTCCAATAATTGCAATATCAACTTGTCTCTTTGTATTTAGGGTAACTTTGGTTATTTTTTTCCATGGTACTAAGTTATTAGATTTTTTAGATTTAAGTTTAAAATGATTTAAAACCTGAACATCTAATTTTTCTTTTGCAAAACTAATTGGTGCTTCATAAATTGTTTTTACATCAACGGTTTCAATTACATTTCTAATATCAACATTACAGAACAAGGATATCTTTTTTCTGTGTTCTAAAGGGATAGGTCTTTCTGATCTGCAAATTATGATATCAGGTTGAATACCAATACTTCTTAATTCTTTGACAGAGTGTTGAGTTGGTTTTGTTTTAATTTCGTCTGATGCTTTTAAATAAGGTACTAGTGTTAAATGAATAAATAATGAATTTTTCTTTCCAACATCGTTAGAAAATTGTCTTATAGCTTCTACAAATGGAAGGCTTTCAATATCACCTACTATGCCTCCTATTTCGCAAATTACAAAATCTTCTTTGGTAGTGTCATATTTAATAAACTCTTTAATTCTATCAGTGATGTGGGGAATAACCTGAACAGTTTTTCCAAGATACTGTCCTTTTCTTTCCTTTTTAAGAACATCGCTATAAATTTTTCCAGTTGTAATATTGTCTGTTTTCTTTGCAGTTACTCCAGAAAATCTCTCATAATGACCTAAATCTAAATCAGTTTCAGCACCATCATCTGTTACAAACACTTCCCCATGTTGAAACGGACTCATTGTTCCTGGATCTACATTTAAATATGGGTCTAATTTTCTTAAACGAACTTTGTAGCCTCTAGATTGTAATAAATAAGCAAGAGATGCAGAAGAGAGACCTTTACCAAGAGAGGAAACCACGCCGCCAGTGACAAATATAAATCGCGCCATGGAATTATCTTATAGCGATTATTTGATTAATTGAAAAGACTTAATTGTTATTTTCTGGAATCGACGGTGTATCATCAGATTTTTCCTCAATTACATCTAGTACAGAAGAGGTTGGAGTTAGCTCACCCCGAGATATAATAGTAAGTAAGAGGCTACAAACTATAAAAAGAGTCGCAACAATTGCTGTTGCTTTGCTCATGAAATTACCTGCAGATCTTGAAAGCATAAAATTATCTTGAGACATTCCAATACCTAAAGCTCCACCCTCTGATTTTTGAGTAAGTATTAAAAGAACCAAAATAAAAGCTAGTATAAGATTTACTACTAGAAGAATATTTTCCATTGCGTTTAACTATACGTTTTTTTAACTATATCAATAAATTTTTTAGCATTTTGTGATGCTCCACCAACTAAAAAACCATCAAGATTATTAACTTTTTTAAGATTAATAATATTCTTAGGATTTACAGAGCCTCCATATAAAACTCTTTGGGGCTTATCTCTAAATTTATTCTTAATAAACTTAATTGTCTCAAAAAGATCCTTGTGAGTTGGAACGACTCCACTTCCTATAGACCAAATGGGTTCATAAGCAATAAATATGTTTGATTTGTTTTTAATATTTTTTAATCCAAAATGAATTTGTTTAGATAAAGTTGATTTTGTTTTTTTTTGTTTTTTTTCTTTTAAAGTTTCACCAATACAAAAAATGACTTTTAATTTTGATTTAAGGGCACTTTTAATTTTAACATTGATAACTTTATCAGTCTCGCCCTCAGCTCTATTTTCGGAATGACCAATGATTACAAATTGTGCACCAATATTCTTTAACATACGTGAATTGATAGAGCCTGTATAAGGTCCATAATCATCATCTTCATGACAATTTTGACCACCAATACCTATTTGACAATTTTTGAATTTTTTTGAAAATGCATCAATCAAAGTAAATGGAGGACAATAAATCAATCTACCTTTCTTGATGTCTTTTGATTTTGAAAATTTAATAACTTTATTCAATGAATTTAGCGAAGATAGGCTTCCATACATTTTCCAGTTTGCTACAAAATACATATATTTATTTGTCATAATGAAAGAATTAATCTATAGATTTATTTTAGTTCAATAAATATATAAAGCAATGATTAGTACTTTTAAAAATCTAACAAAGAAAAAAATTGGTGGCTTAGTATTAATAATTGTCATTATTATTGCATTTGGCTTTGGAGGATTTGGTGGTGGTTTTAACACCAGCAATCAAAATAATATTGCTAGGATTAATAGTACTAAAATTTCTACACAAAACTATGTTGATTATTTAAACCAATCTGGATTAAGCAATCAAGTAATAAAAAACAATATTGATAACGGTATTATTGAGGAACTTTTGTCCACATTGGTCTCAACTACATTATTGGATCTAGAGATAAATGATTTGAGTCTTTCTGTCTCCAAACAGATCATTGCAGAAAAAATTAAATCCAACAAAAATTTTATGGATGATGATGGTAATTTTCAAAGAACCTTATATGAAAAATTTTTACTAACAAACAATTCATCTGCTCCAGCTTTTGAAAACAAATTAAAAAATAATGAATTACAAAAACAACTTTTTACTTATATTAGTGGAGGCACCAAGACACCTAATTTTTTAATAGATAAATTTTATAAAGAACAAAATAGTAAATTAGAGATTGATTATATTGATTTAAATTTATTTTATAAAAAAAAAGATGAATTTACTGATATTGAGATAAATGATTTTATTACTGAAAACTCAGATAAGCTTGTACAAGATTACATTAATTTTGAGTATGTGGATCTAAATCCTAAAAATTTGACTGGATTAAGTGAATTCAATCAAGCTTTTTTTGATAAAATTGATTCCATTGAAAATCAAGTTTCAAAAAATATTAATTTTTCACAAATTATAAAAGAGTTTAATTTAAAAGCTAATAACGTGGTTGACTATATTAATTTAGATAACAAAGAGGATATAAAAAATCTAATTTATAATTCAAGAAAAAATAAAATAGATATTATTGAATATAATGATAATTACACATTATATAATATATCTGAATTGAATTCAAAG
>JAOISU010000005.1 GCA_028222445.1 Candidatus Pelagibacter sp. | reverse complement strand
TCAATTTGAGGCTTCAAGCATAATTATTGCAGCTGGAGTAGGTTCATTTGAACCTAGAAAATTTTCAACAAAAGAAATAGAAAAATACGAAAGTAAACAAATATTATATTCAGTAAAAGGTAAAACAATTTTTAAAAATAAAACAGTTACTATTTTTGGTGGAGGAGATTCCGCATTAGATTGGGCAATTGAATTATCAAATACCTCAAAGGTAATATTAGTTCACCGAAGAGATGATTTTAGAGGAATGCAAGCAAGTATTGACAAAGTTAATCAATTGAAAGAAGAGGGTAAAATAGAGATTTATACTAAGTGCCAATTAGATTCAGTTAAAGGTGACGATAAGATTGAAAGTATTAACATCAAACATGATGATGGAAGTATAAAAGAAATTAAAACAGATTATGTTTTGGGTTTTTTTGGATTGATTATGAAATTGGGACCTATTGCTGAGTGGGGATTAAATTTAGATAAAAAAACTATTCCTGTTAACACAGAAAATTTTGAAACTAATAAAAAAGGCATTTTTGCAATTGGAGACATCTGTTCCTATCCTGGAAAACTAAAACTAATTCTTTCAGGTTTTCATGAAGGGGCATTAGCTGCTAGAGGCTGTTTTAAGTATGCAAAACCAGATGAAAAATACAGATTTGAATTTACGACTTCTTCCAAAACAGTAAAAAGTAGACTGGGTATTAAAGAGTGATAGAGCTTTTTACTGCCGACACTCCAAATGGAAAAAAAATCACAATAATGTTAGAAGAGTTAGGCTGTGATTTTAAAGTTACTAAAATTGATTTATCTAAAGGTGAGCAATTAAAAAAAGATTTCATAAAAATAAGTCCTTTTGGAAAAATTCCAGTAATCATTGATCATGAAAATGGACAATCTTTATTTGAGTCTGGGGCAATTCTTATTTATTTGGGTGAAAAATATAACAAGTTTTATGATCTAAAAGATCGCTATATTATTAATCAATGGTTGATGGCGCAGATGGGAATTATTGGACCAATGATTGGTCAACATCATCAGTTTCATCATTATAATCCTGGAAAAAGTGAATTTGGAGAAGAAAGATATTTTAAAATCGCTAAAAGAATTTATGGTGAGTTAGATGAAAGATTATCTTCATCAAAATACTTAGCTGGAAATGAATATACCATTGCTGATATTGCAACTTGGCCCTGGATAGCAAGACATGAATGGCATGATATTGGACTTAATAATTATAAAAGCCTGACAAGATGGTATTTGGATATTTCAAAAAGAGAGGCTGTTATAAAAGGATATGATTTATTAAAAAATGGCTCAATAATACCAAAGCCTTAATCGTCAGCGTATACTTTTTCTTCTTTTTCGTGTTTTTCTTGAGCAGCTATACATAAGTCAGCAACAGGTCTAGCCACTAATCTTTTTAATCCTATTGGCTCAGCTGTTTCTTCACAAAATCCATATGTTCCATTTTTAATTCTCAATAGAGCTTGATCAATTTTAGAAATTAATTTTATTTGACGGTTGATCGCTTTCATTTCAACAGCTTTATCTGTGTATGAGCTTGCTTGGTCCACAATGTCTGCTGAAATACTATTGTCATCCATTGATCCATGATACAGAGCCTCATTATTTGCTTTAACTAACTCTTTTTTCCACTCAGTTAATTTTATTTTAAAAAAAATTAAGTGCTTTTCACACATATATTTTTCAGTTTCTTTTGGAAGATAGTTTTTTGAAATTTTAACTGGTGCTTTAGTTTTTTTTTCTTCAATAATAACTTTTTTAACTTCTTTAGCAGGTTTTGTTTTTATAGAAGTAGATTTTTTAGATTTAGCAACTTTTTTTTTAGCAGTTTTTTTTGAAGTTTTGGGCATATGTATAAATTTAGTGGCCGGAGTATATTCAGCAATTAATAGGTGTCAAGCAAGCTTAATTCATATAAAATCTATATAAAATGTTACTTAATAAAAATAATATTAATAAGTTCTTTTATGTCTTTCTCACAGCACATTTATTTTTATGGACATTAATTCCTTCGTTAACAAATAACAATCTACCTCTTGATACAATTGAAGCCTTAGCATGGGGCAGCAATTTAGAGTGGGGTTTTAACAAGCATCCTCCAATGAGTGCTTTTTTTCCAGAAGTTTTTTTTCAAATTTTTGGATCTCAAGATTGGATATATTATTTGCTTAGTCAAATATTTGTAGTCATTTCTTTTTATTATGTATTTAAATTTTCTAAAGAATTTTTTAATAGTAATTCATTAGGTATAATTTCAGTTTTACTTATTGAAGCAATTTATTTTTATAATTTTACCACTCCTGAATTTAACGTAAATGTTTGCCAGCTCCCATTTTGGTCTTTAACAGTTTATTTTTCATGGAAAATTTACACTAGTAAAGAAATAAAATTTACCGATTGTTTTTTAGTTGGATTATTTGCAGCATTTGGTTTTTTATCCAAATATTTATTTGTTTATCTTTTAGTTTCAATTGATCTTTTATTTATATATTTAATATTTATTAAGAAGGATAGAAAATTTGATTTTAAGTATCTTATAACTCTAGAGGTATTTTTGATTGTTTTAGTTCCTCATTTAATTTGGCTAAACAATAATGATTTTATTACTATAACTTATGGACTTGCAAGAACTGGATTAGAACAATCTGGTTTAATTGATCATATAAAATTTCCATTAATCTTTCTAATAAAGCAAATTGGATTACTAATCCCATTTTTAATTTTAGTTTGGCTTTTAGTAAAAAAAATCAAATTTAGAATATCTTTTAAAGATAAAAAATTACTTTTTTTGTTAGCGATTAACATTTTACCTATCATTTTAATGTTTTTAACTTCAGCGGTTACAGGCTCTAAGATTAGAACAATGTGGATGACACCGTTTTATTTATTTTTTGGAACTTTATTTGTCTATTTATTTCAAGCTCAAATCAATATTAAAAAGTTAAAACCATTTATGATTGGCTTCATCTTTTTATTTTTTCTGTCACCAGTGCTTTATGCTTATGTCTCAATATCAAAAGAAGACAAAAGAACTGATTACCCAGGGAAGGAAATTGCTATTAAAACTCAATATGCTTGGGATCAACAGTTCAATTCTAAGATAAACGTAGTTTATGGAAATGAGTGGAATGCAGGTAATTTATCATATCATCTAAAATCAAGACCGGTGTGGGAGGGTTTTGTTGAAAAAGAAAAGCTTAATCAATTGAAGGATTATATGTGTTTTGATAATGTTTGTGTTGGATCAAAATAGCTATGAAAAAATATGTAATTTTAATTCCAGTTTACAACGATCGAGAGAGCTTAACCAAGCTAATTGAAAATATAAATTCTGAAATAGAGGGTATCAATTCTGAGATTTCAATTGTTGTTATTAACGATGCATCTTCTCAACAAATAATTGATGAATATCAAAACACTGAAAATATTAATTCAATTGAAATTGTAAATATGAAAGAAAACAGAGGTCATGCAAGATGTATTGCTTCAGGATTAAAGTATATTTATGAAAAAAAAGAATTTGACTATATAATACCGATGGATGGAGATGGTGAAGATCGACCAGAAGAGATTAAAAATTTTATAGAGCTTGCTGAACAAACAGATGGTAAACCTATAGTAGGTGAAAGAGTTAAAAGATCTGAAAGTTCATTTTTTAAATCTTGTTATCAGTTTCATAAATTCTTAACATTATCGTTCACAGGTCAATCTATTAAATTTGGAAACTTTACATGTCTCTCTAAGACTACAATTGAAAAAATGCTTAAAGAAAAAGCAACCTGGAATAGTTTTTCTGGTTCATTAAAAAAAATAGAAAAAGATTTATTAACTATTCCGTCTATTAGAGGAGCTAGATATTTTGGACCATCTAAAATGAGTTTTTTTAATTTATTAAAACACTCACTTTCAATTATTAGTGTATTTAGAAAAACAGTTTTAATTCGTTCAGCTTTATTTATCGTTTTTTATATTCTTTTAATTAAAAGCAATGCATCAATTATTACTTCATTACCTTTAGTTCTATTATTAATAATGATTTATTCAATTTCCAATTTAGCCCCAAGAGAAAACATGGAAGAATTTAATAATTCTTTAAAAAATATTCATAATATTGATAAGATAAAGTGAATAAAAAAAATTAAGCTCTAATCGTTGGTAGAGAATAAAAATCAGCTGTATCTATTTTAGAAGAGTATTCTCTTTTCATATTCCACTTTTTTTGAACCCCAGCACTTGCAACACTTAAGGTAGATCTTCCGTATCGATGATTGGTGCTGTCAATAGATTTCATTAAACTGTTTATTTTTTCATCTTTTTCAGATGAAAATAGATTTGTTTTTTCATTAGCGTTAGATAATCCTGTAAGCATCACACCTGCTTTTTGGTACTGGTAACCATTTTTGAAAATTGTTTCTAGAATTGTTACTGCACCTTTAACTATTTCAATACTATTGTTTGTTGCAATTGGAAAATCAACTGTCTTTGCATTTGAGTAATATCCATAGTTTCTTTGAAAGGGACTAGTTCTAACAAATACTGTGATTGCTTTTGCAACTAACGACTCTGATCTAATTTTTTCAGATGCATTTAAACAATAGTTTGCAACTGCTTCTTTTAATTCTTGAAATCTTTCTACTCTTTTCCCAAATGATCTTGAGACAACACAACTCTTTCTTTTTGTAGTAGTTGTTTCTAAATTAATACAAGGAATACCTTTAAGTTCCATTGCAGTTCTTGAACTTAAAACATTAGAAGATTTTTTAATCCAGCTGTTAGATTTATTTTTAAGCTGCTTAGCATTATAAATTCCATTCTTATTATAAAATTTTGTAAGTTGTCTACCAACACCCCATACATCATTAATATCTATTTTTTCTAAAATAGGGTCAATATTTTCAATATTAATTAAACTAGTAACTCCTGATTGTTTTTTCTTTGCAATATGATTTGCAATTTTACTTAGAGTTTTTGTTTTAGCAATTCCAATACTAGTTGGGATCCCTGTCCATTGTAAAACTGTGTCTCGAATTTCTTTTCCAACTTTTTCTATATCTTGGTCTGGAAAATTTGATAAATCTAAAAAAGCCTCATCAATAGAATAAACCTCTATTTTTGTGTTAAATCTTTTAAGAGTTCGCATTACTCTTCTAGATAAATCACCATATAAAGAATAATTAGAAGAGAAAACTTCAACCTTATTTTTTATGATAATATCTTTTTCTTTAAAATAAGGCTCACCCATTTTGATCCCTAAAGCTTTTGCTTCATTAGATCTTGAGATGATACAACCATCATTATTAGATAAAACTACAACAGGTTTTCTTCTTATTTTAGGATTGAATAATCTTTCACAAGAAACGTAAAAAGAATTACAATCAACTAATGCTATTTTTTTAGTACGTAGAATGTATGACATAAGTTACAACCCCCCAAATAAAGATGTCTTCTTCTTCATTAATTAAAATTTTATCAGTAAAATCTTTAGACCCTGACGTTAAAAACTTTTTATCTCTTTCTTGAACCAAGCTTTTAACCACAAGCTCATCATGAACGTTTGCAATAACTGTTGAAAAGTTTTTTGGTTTTAAACTTTTATCAACTACCAATAAATCTCCATCATTAATTCCAACATCGACCATTGATTTACCCTGAACACGAATGATGAAAGTTGCTGGAACATTTTTTATTAAATGTATGTTCAGATCAATATCTTCTTCGATATAATCTGTTGCAGGAGAGGGAAACCCAGCACCTGCTTTATGTAAGTAATAAGGGATAGTTAGTTTCATGTTCTTATTTTGTTCTTATTTATAGACTAGTTATACAATGCACGCAATAGGTTGTATTTTGAGTCTGGAAGTGAATCAAAAGTGAATCAAAAGGTGAACATCCAAAACCACATTTTGTATGCTTGTGGATAACTTCAACCAGAGATAGTTTAAAAAATTCGAAAATGAAAAAAATTTTATTAGTTTTAACCTTTATATTAACTTTAAGTTCTCAATTGATGGCATACGAAGAAACAAACTACGAGGTAGTAAAAGAGAATAAAATTTATGAAATAAGAAAATACCCTAATCGTTTGGTCATTGAAACAAATTCTGTTCAAGGTAATGGTTTTAGAAAATTGTTTAATTATATTTCAGGAAATAATAAAGAAAATGAAGAAATAAAAATGACAGTTCCAGTTACTCAGGAAATTAAAAATGAAAATATGACGATGCAATTTTATTTGCCATCAAAATTTAATAAAGATAATGCACCAAAACCAGTCGATTCAGAAGTAAAAATTTTAACTATTGAGGGTGGATATTATGCTGTGATTGAATATTCAGGAAGATCTTCAGATAAAAATTTTTTAAAAAATAAAGATATTTTAGAAAAAGCACTTAAGCAAGACAACTTATCGGTTCTAAGTCCACCAATAAGAGCGTCATATAACTCACCATTTACTTTACCAATACTTAAAAGAAATGAAGTAATGTATAGAGTAGATTTATAGAAATGGAGAAAAAAATGAAAAAACTAACTTGTCATTGTGGCACTGTAGAAGCAGAAATTAATTTAGAAGGAGATTTAGCTAAAGTAATAAAATGTAATTGTTCTATTTGTAAAAGAAAAGGAGCAATTATGTCGATGGTAAAAAATGAAGATTTTAAAGTTACCAAAGGTGAAGATAAATTAACTCTTTATCAATTCCATTCAAAAGTAGCTAAACATTACTTTTGTTCAGTTTGTGGAATTTATACTCATCACAATCCAAGAGCCAATCCTGCAATGACAGGATTTAATGTAGGATGTGTAGATGAAATAAATACTTTTGATATGAAAGATGTTCCTGTCAATGATGGTCAAAATCATCCTTTAGATAAAAAATAATTTTTTATGTGGTCTGTTAGCGAATGTTATAGCAAGGTTAAGAAAGATTGTTTTAAATTTATTTCTTCACAAGAAACCAAAAAAGATAAATTTAAAAATAAAGATAAGATGATAAAATCTTTTCTAATTCCAATTAGTTATTGGATTTCAAAAAAAACAAAAAAAAATCCATTGATAATTGGTTTAGCAGGAGGTCAAGGATCAGGAAAAACAACTATCTCATCACTTTTAACATTAATTTTACAAAAATATTTTAAACTAAATGTTTTTAAAATTTCAATTGATGATTTTTATAAAACAAGAAAAGATAGAAAATTATTATCTAAAAAAAAACATTCTTTATTAATGACAAGAGGTGTGCCAGGAACACATGATGTTGATTTAATGCTAAATTTTTTTAAAAAAATTAAAGCTAAAAATTTTAAAAGATTACAAGTGCCAGCATTCAATAAAGCGATAGATGATCGTTATCCAAAAAATTTGTGGCATAGAATAAAAAAAAAACCTGATGTTGTAATCTTTGAAGGTTGGTGTGTAGGGGCTAGAGCGCAATCAAATAACCAACTTAAAAAACCAATAAACTCAGTTGAAAAAGTCTATGATCAGCAAGCTAGATGGAGAAAGCATGTTAATGATCAGTTAAAAAATAAATACAAAGCATTATTTGGGCAATTAGATGGATTACTATATTTAAAAGCTAAAAACTTTAGTTTATTAAGAGAGTGGAGGCTAAAGCAAGAGAGAAAGCTTTGGTTGCAAACAAAAAATAAGAAAAACTTAAAGATTATGAGTAGTGGTGATATTATAAATTTTATGCAAACTTATCAAAGAATTACTCAACAAATGTTTAAAGATGCTGTAAAAAACTCTTCAGTTATTATGTATTTAAATAATAAACATCAAATACAAAAAATAAAATTTAAAAAATAATGAAAAAAAACTTTTTAATATTTGTATTATTTGTTTTCTTTAGTGGAAATGTTTTTTCCGCACCATTATCAGAAGCATTGTTACAAGCCTACAATGAAAATCCAGTGCTGAATGCAGAGCGTGAAAACATTCAAGTTTCTTTAGAAGAAGTAAAAATATCAAAAAGTCAATTTTTGCCAAGCATTACTTTGTCAGGCTCAAAAAGCCAAGAAAATACTGAAAAGCAAACTGATAGTTCAGGAGCAAACTCTGCGTTTACAGACGTTAATCCTAAAACACAATCTATAGATATCGAACAAAAACTATTTCAAGGATTTGCAGGCACAGCAAGTTTAAAAAAAAGTAAAATTGGATTAACTTTGGCTCAAGCAAAACTATTAAAAACAGAGCAAGAAATTTTATATCAAGCCATTGAAGCTTATACAGGACTTATATTTGCTGAAGAAAAATTAAAGATTAATCAAGATAATGTTAATTTATTAGAGAGACAAGTTGAAACTGACCAGGCTAGATTAGAAAGAGGACAAATTACCTTATCTGATCTCTCTCAATCCGAGTCATCACTTGCAGGAGCGCAAGCTAAATTTTTACAGGCTCAAAATGAAACAGTAACTGCCAAATTAAACTATGAAAAAATAATAGGACCAATTGCTGATATAAATTCTTTAGATAAGAAATCAGATTTAAATTTTGCATTACCAGTAAGCTTAAATGAAGCAATTGAAATTTCTAAAAAAGATAACCCGAATTTAATTATTTCAAGATTAGAATATGAACAATCAGAAAAAGATATAATTATAGCCAGATCAGATCTATCACCCTCTGCATCCTTATCTTTTAATAGTTCAAAATCAGACGATGTAAGTTCAACGATAGGTGAACGTGATAAAGAAATTTTAAAAGCAACTATTTCATGGCCAATTTTTAATGGAGGAAAAAATTATGCTTCATTAAATAAAAGTAAAAATCTTAAAAATAGAAAAAAATTATTATTAGATAATGCCTTAAAATCTAATGATACAAATGTTGCAGGTGCATGGTCAAATTTTCAAGTTTCTAAAAGCTTATTAAATTCTGTTACATCTCAAGTTAAAGCAGCGGAGATTGCAAACGAAGGAATAACAGTTGAATATGAGTCAGGACTTGGAAGATCAACTTTGGATGTGATCCAATCTAATTCAATTTTATTAAATGCCAAAATAAGCCTGGCAGATTCAGAAAGAAATTATCTACTGTCTCAATTTAAATTGTTACAGTCAGTAGGCTACTTAAATAGCAAGTATCTAAAACTCCAGTAATTAGCTGTTTTTTCACAAAAAAAATAACTATTGAAAATAAGAACAAAATGTGTACATTTAAAACACGATTCGAATACTAATTATTTAATAAAAAAGGGCATAAAATGACTAAAAATAACCTAAAAGTAGTTAAATCTACAAAACAACAAGCAACAGACGCAAACGATAAAAATAAAGCTTTAGACGCAGCAATGAGCCAGATTATTGATAACTTTGGAAAAGGTTCAGTAATGAAGCTAGGTCAAAGAAGAGCAATGGACATAGAATCTGTATCAACTGGATCGTTGAGTTTAGATGTGGCTCTTGGTATTGGTGGCTTGCCTAAAGGAAGAATTGTAGAAATTTATGGACCAGAATCTTCTGGTAAAACAACATTAGCATTACAAGTGGTTGCTGAAGCTCAAAAAGCAGGTGGTATATGTGCTTTTGTTGATGCTGAACATGCATTAGACCCAGTATATGCAAAAAACCTTGGTGTAAATACTGATGAATTATTAATTTCTCAACCAGACGCTGGTGAGCAAGCTTTAGAAATAGCTGATACTTTAGTTAAATCTGGATCAATTTCTGTTATCGTAATTGACTCAGTGGCCGCATTAACACCTAGGGCTGAAATTGAAGGCGAGATGGGAGATCATCACGTAGGTCTTCAATCACGATTAATGAGTCAGGCTTTAAGAAAATTGACTAGCTCAATTTCAAATACAAACACAATGATGATTTTTATAAATCAAATAAGAATGAAAATTGGAGTTATGTTTGGTAGTCCAGAGACAACATCTGGTGGTAATGCACTTAAATTTTATTCATCAGTAAGAATGGATATTAGAAGAATAGGTGCAATTAAAAATGGAGATGAAATAATTGGAAATTCAACAAGAGTTAAAGTGGTGAAAAATAAAGTAGCACCACCATTTAAAGTTGTTGAATTTGATCTAATGTATGGAAAAGGAATTAGCAAAGTTGGTGAGTTGATTGACCTTGGTGCAAAAGCTGAGATTGTTGAAAAATCAGGTGCTTGGTATGCCTATAAAGGTGAAAAAATTGGCCAAGGAAGAGAAAATGCTAAAATTTACTTAGAGCAAAATCCTCAAGTTGCAGCAGAAATTGAAATGGCAATTAGAGAAAAAGCTGGTGTAATAGCAAAAAAAATTGAAGGTAATCCATTAGATCCTGAAAAAGCTGCGAAGGATCAAATAGAAGACCCAGTTACTGAGACAAAAGAAGAAGTAACTCCACCATCTAAAAAGAATTAGTTAAAGTCATCTTTAATTATTAAAAGGCGCTTAATTTAAGCGCCTTTTTTCCCCAAGTAAATTCAGGAATACCAACGCTTATTCAAACATACTCACACCAGAAACTTGATTTATCTCTAAATGATCTAGTCTGGTATCTAGTTTGTTGCTTAATTTGACGAGTCTTTATGCAATTTATTTTTTATGAATTTTAAATCATCCGCATAACTAGTGTGAGCTAGTGTGAGGTAGTGTGTCCCTCAAGTGCATAATTTAAGCGCCTTTTTTCCCTACTCATATCTAGACATCAAATAAAAAAGCTGTATTTTATAAATATGGCCGACAAAACACTAAATCAAATTAGAACAACTTTCTTAGATTATTTTAAAAAAAATGATCATGAGATAGTAGATTCTAGCAATTTAGTTCCAAATAATGATCCAACCTTAATGTTTGCAAACTCAGGTATGGTTCAATTTAAGAATGTATTTACTGGACTGGAAAAAAGAGATTATGTAAGAGCAACCACTTCACAAAAATGTGTAAGAGCTGGTGGAAAACATAATGATCTTGAAAATGTAGGTTACACACCAAGACACCATACTTTCTTTGAGATGCTGGGTAATTTCTCATTTGGAGATTACTTTAAAGAAGAAGCCATTAGTTATGCCTGGAATTTAATCACTAATGAATTTGGAATTGATAAAGATCGTCTCTATGTAACTGTATATCATAGTGATGATGAAGCATTCAATTTTTGGAAGAAAATAGCAGGCTTTAGTGATGATAGAATAATTAGAATTTCTACTACAGATAATTTTTGGTCAATGGGTGATTTAGGTCCCTGTGGCCCATGCTCTGAAATATTTTATGATCATGGAGACCATCTCGTGGGTGGATTACCAGGAAGCAAAAATGAAGATGGTAATCGTTTTATAGAAATATGGAATTTAGTATTTATGCAATATGAGCAAATTTCAAAAGATAAAAGAATTGAATTACCAAAGCCATCTGTAGATACCGGAATGGGCCTTGAGAGAATAGCTGCACTTTTACAGGGAACTCATGATAATTATGAAACAGATCACTTTAAAAAATTAATACAATCAGCATCTGATACTTTAAAAGTTAAAGTAACTGATGACAATCAATCAAGCTTTAGAGTAATAGCTGATCATTTACGTGCAAGTTCATTTTTATTAGCAGAGGGAGTTTTGCCTTCTAATGAAGGAAGAGGTTATGTCTTAAGAAGAATAATGAGACGTGGCATGAGGCACTCACATTTGTTGGGATCTAAGAAACCAATCTTTTATGATATTTTTAAAACACTATTAGAGGAGATGTCTAATAATTATCCAGAACTTGAAAGAGCACAATCATTAATTAAAGAAACTCTAAAAACAGAAGAAGAAAAATTTTTAGTTTTATTGGATAAAGGAATTAAAATTCTAAATGAAGAAATATCTAAGATTGACAATATTTTGCCAGGAGATGTAGCATTTAAGCTGTATGAGACTTATGGATTTCCAATTGATTTAACAGAAGATATTTTAAAATATAAATCTTTAAAATTTGATAAAAAAAGATTTGATGAATTAATGCGAGAGAGCATAGAACTTGCAAGAAAAAATTGGAAGGGCTCCGGCGATAGTACTGTTGAAAAAATTTGGTATGGTATTAAAGAAAAAATTGGGACTACAGAATTTCTTGGTTACGAATATGACCAAGCTCAAGGCATAATCAAATGTTTACTAAAAAATCATAAAGAGGTATCGGTGCTAAATAAAGGTGATGAAGGCATTATAGTTGTAAATCAAACACCATTCTATGCTGAGTCAGGAGGTCAAGTAGCTGATACGGGAGTGATTATTAAGGATGATTTCAAATTTGAAGTAACAGATGTTCAAAAAAAAATAGGAGATCTATTTGTTCACTATGGAAAAGTTTTGAGTGGATCAATTAAACTTGACCAAGATGTTGAAATGAAAATAGACACTAATAGAAGGAATGATACTAGAGCTTATCATTCAGCAACTCATTTACTGCATGAGTCATTGAGAAGAGTATTAGGTGATCATGTCACACAAAAAGGATCACTAGTTCAATCTGATCGATTAAGGTTTGATTTTAGCCACATGAAACCTATCTCAAAAGAAGAAATAGAAAAAATTGAGCACAATGTTAATGCTGTTATAGAAAAAAAGTCTGACGTTAAAACAAGAATAATGACCCCAAAAGAGGCGGTTGCTAATGGTGCCCTCGCTTTGTTTGGAGAAAAATATGGTGATGAGGTCAGAGTTTTATCAATGGGAGATGAGGGGGAAAAGTATTTTTCAACCGAGTTATGTGGAGGCACCCATGTTAAAAATACCTCCGATATCGGAAGGTTTAAAATTATTAGTCAATCCGCAGTGGCATCAGGCATAAGAAGAATTGAGGCATTAAGGGACAAGCAGCTTGATGAATACCTTAAAAATAAAGAAAAATTATCAACAGAAACTAATCAAAAAAACAATGAGATTATAAAAGATTTATCAAAAAAAATTATCGAGCTAGGTGGAAAACCAAATATTGAAAACGAGGATACGTTATCTCTAATTAAAGACTTAAATAGACAATTAGAGCAACTTAAAGTCGGATCTATATTACAAGATAAGTCAAAAAATAAGATAACCAATTTAGTTGTAAATAAAATTAATGTTAGATTTCAAAATATTCAAGATCTACCCTTCAAAGATTTGCGTAAATTAATTGATCAAGGAAAAAAAGAAATTGGTGAAGGGCTGATTGTAATTTATGCTGTAAATGATAACAAAGTTGGATTAGCAGTTGGTGTTACAAAAACTTTAGAGAACAGATTTAATGCAGTAGAAATTGTGCGTGCTGGTTCAGAGATTATTGGTGGAAAAGGTGGTGGTGGCAGAGCAGATTTTGCTCAAGCAGGTGGAACATTACCGAATAAAATTGAAGAGTCTTTTGAAAATATTAAAAATTTAATTAATTAAGCTTCTTTTTGAGCTGTCCATCTAATTCATCTAAAAACTGGTTAGTTGTTAAATAATTACTAGTTGGACTAATTAAGATCGCCAAGTCTTTAGTCATAGATCCATTTTCAACACAGTCTATACAAACTTTTTCCAAGGTAGTTGAAAATTTAATTAATTCTTCATTGCCATCTAATTTTCCTCTATGTGCTAAACCTCTAGTCCAAGCAAAAATTGAAGCTATAGGATTAGTAGAAGTTTCTTTACCCTGTTGATGCATTCTATAATGTCTTGTTACAGTACCATGAGCTGCTTCAGCCTCCATAGTCCTTCCATCAGGTGCCAGAAGCACACTGGTCATTAATCCTAATGACCCATATCCTTGTGCCACAGTGTCAGACTGAACATCACCATCGTAGTTTTTACATGCCCAAATGTATTTACCACTCCATTTCATTGCACATGCGACCATGTCATCAATTAATCTGTGTTCGTAAGTAATATTTAGTTTTTCAAATTCTGACTTAAATTCTTTATCAAAAATATCTTGGAAAATATCTTTAAATCTTCCATCATAAATCTTTAAAATAGTATTTTTTGTTGACAAATAAACAGGCCAATTTTTAATTATTCCATAGTTGAAACAAGATCTGGCAAAGTCCTCAATAGATTTATCCAAATTATACATTGATAAAGCGATCCCTGGTCCTGGAAAGTTAAATACTTCATGCTTTATTTCATCTTTACCATCTTCTGATGTCCATTTGATTTCCATTTTACCTTTACCAGGCACCTTAAAATCAGTTGCTCTATATTGATCTCCAAAAGCATGTCTTCCAATAATCAAAGGGTCAGTCCATGTTGGCACAAGTTTTGGAATATTTTTACAAATTATTGGTTCTCTAAAAACTGTTCCACCCAATATATTTCTTATAGTTCCATTAGGTGATCTCCACATTTTTTTAAGTTTAAACTCTTCTACTCGAGCTTCATCTGGAGTAATCGTTGCACATTTTATACCAACATTGTGCTCTTTAATTGCGTTAGCTGAATCTATAGTTATTTGATCATTTGTATCGTCTCGACTTTTCATTCCTAAGTCGTAGCACTTAATGTCTAAATCTAAATAGGGTAAAATTAGTTTATTTTTAATAAACTCCCAAATGACTCTAGTCATTTCGTCACCATCTAGTTCAACAACTGGATTTTTAACCTTTATTTTAGCCATAATTGAATAATATATATTAGTAATTGTAATTTAGTGCTTTATATACATATTAATAAAATATTATCAAATAGAAGCTTATGTTAGACAAAATTTTTCCAAAAATACATTCCGAAGGGTACAAGTTTTTAGCAATAGCTATAATTACAACCTTTTTTTTGTATTTGTTTAGTACTTTTTTAGGATTAATTGGATTGGTACTATCTATATGGGTTTATTATTTTTTTAGAGACCCTGAAAGAATTTCAATCAATGATGAAAATTACTTAACAAGCCCAGCTGATGGAGAGGTTTTAATGGTTCACGAGGTTAATGGACCAAAAGAGCTAGGTTTGGAAGAAAAAAAATTCACAAAGGTTAGTATTTTTATGAATGTATTCGATTGCCACGTCAATAGAGCACCATGTGACGGTAAGATTTCAGAAATACTCTATAAGCCGGGAAAATTTTTAAATGCATCACTTGATAAAGCAAGTGAAGACAATGAAAGAAATTATTATAAAATTACAAATACTCATGGAGAGGAAGTAATTGTTGCCCAGATTGCAGGTTTGATTGCAAGAAGAATTGTATGCGAGTCATCGAAAGATCAACAACTACAACAAGGTGATAGAATTGGAATGATAAGATTTGGAAGTAGAGCCGATGTCTACTTTGAAAATTATAAGCCTTTAGTTAAAGTTGGACAAAAAACAATCGCAGGCGAAACACTATTAGCTAAGAGGTAGCTTATGGAACAGCCTAAAAATAATTTTAAAATTGTATCTGATAAAAAAGCAAGGATGCTTCTTCCTAACACACTTACCCTAATCAATATTTGCATTGGTCTTAGCTCTATTAAATTTGCATTAGATGATAAATTTGAATTATCTATTATTGCTATTATTTTTGCTGCAGTTTTTGATGCACTAGATGGTAGAGTTGCAAGATTGGTAAAAGGTACTTCATTGGTTGGAAAGGAATTAGATTCATTAGCTGATTTAATTAGTTTTGGTGTTGCTCCAGCTTTTATAATGTATTTTTGGTCTTTAAATAATTTTGGTAAATTTGGCTGGTTACTTACAATGATTTATGTAGTTTGTGTTGCTCTTAGACTTGCGCGGTTTAATGTAACTTCAAATACAGAACCTTCATGGAAAGATAATTATTTTGAGGGTGTTCCGTCTCCTGCTGGAGGAATTCTAATTCTTATGCCTTTAATATTTAGTCTAAGTGATATAAATTTAATTAATATTAATTATGATATTCTTGTACCATTATTCTTTATCGTAAATTCATTTTTGTTGATTAGTAAAATACCAACTTTTGCATTTAAAAAAATTTCAATACCTCGTCGAATGACAATTTTTGTATTATTTGGTGTTGTGTTACTTTTTGGTCTTTTATTTATATATACATTTAAAGTCTTAGTCATTTGTGGTTTGATTTATATAGCCTTACTTCCATTTGGATATTTCAGTTATAAAAAAACCTATAAACAAAAGATTTTAAGTGGTGAAAACCAAGAAGTCGAAGATCTTGAAGACATACTTTAAATGAAAAAAAATGTAATTGTATCTCTGGCTGACTCAAATTACTTTGAATTACTTAATGAATTAGTCGATTCTATTAAGAGTTTTGAAAAAAGCAAAGATACAGCAATTTGTATTTTAGATGCTGGTTTATCTGAAGAGCAAAAAAATGAATTATCTAAAAAGGTTGATGAAATTAAATCAGCAGAGTGGGATATAGATGTTCCAGCATTTAAAGTAAAAGGAAAAGAGTGGCTAAAGAGTCAAGTATCTCGAGCATTTCTACCAAAATATTTTCCCAGCTATGAAAAATTTCTATGGATAGATTGTGACGCGTGGGTGAATGATTGGAATTCAGTTGAATTATATTTTAAAGCTTGTGAAAATGGCAAATTAGGAATTACTCAAACATTAGGACCAGGATACAAAATAATGTCAAAAGTAAATTGGCTATTTGGTAAAGTAGCAATAATTAAATCTCAAAATTTTAAACATGCAATAAAATCAAAAATTGGAATTAATAAAGCTAGAAAATTAGCTTTTGCACCTCATATAAATATTGGAGTTTTTTCATTAGAAAAAAATTCACTTGGCTGGGCTTCTTGGCAAAAAAATCTAGAACAAACATTAAAAAGTGGAAATATCTTTGGCTCAGAAGGTCTTGCTATCAATATGTCAGTTTATATAGACGATTTAGAAACTGAATTTTTACCATTAAATTGCAATTGGATTGCTAGTAATTTATTACCAAAATTTGATGAAATTAAAAATACATTCGTTGAACCTTATTTACCAAATTATAAGATAGGAATTATGCACTTAGCTGCTGGAATTTGGGACTCTGGTAAAGATATGAGGTTACATAGAGAGGTTAAAATTAATATTAAGACTATCCAGCAAAAAATATTATCTAAAAGTCTAAGATTTGGTCATTAATTGAAAAAGAATAGAATATCAAAAAATTGGGTTAATAAACAAAAAAGAGATATTTATGTTAGGCAGTCCCATGTGGATGGGTATCGAGCTCGTTCTGCATATAAATTAATTGAAATAGATGAAAAATTTAAGATATTCAAAAATGGTTTATCTGTAATTGATCTAGGCGCTTCACCTGGCAGCTGGTCTCAGTATATAGCTAGAACTGTAAAAAGTGGAAGATTAGTTTCTATAGATTTAAAAAGTATGGAGGAAATTGATAATATAATTCAAATAAAAGGTGATTTCACAGATTTAGATTCTCAACAAAAGATCAAAAGTCTATTTAAATCTAAAGTAGACGTGGTTGTATCTGATATGGCGGTCAATACTACGGGTATAAAAGATATTGATGCAATCTATACAGGAGAACTTGCCATGGAAGCAATGAACTTTTCGAAACAGATGCTAGTTAAGGAAGGGCGATTTGTTTCTAAAATTTTTTTAGGGTCATCATTTAATGAAATAGTTGCACTTGGTAAAAAAATATTTAAAGAGGTGAAGGTATTTAAGCCAAAATCCAGCAGAAAAGAATCTAAGGAAAGCTTTATTATTTGTAAAACTTTAAGATAGTCACTTTATTTTTAAAAGGAATCGTATATAAATTATTATGGATCCTATTAAAGAAGCACTCACCTTTGACGATGTCACAATGGCACCCAAGTACTCAGAGGTTTTACCTTCAGAAGTCGACACAAGCACAAAATTATCAGCTAATTTAACATTAAAAATACCTTTATTATCATCAGCAATGGATACTGTTACAGAAAGTAAAATGGCAATAGCGATAGCTAAAGCAGGTGGGATTGGTGTAATTCATAGAAATTTAAATATTAAACAGCAAATCGATGAGATTAGAAAAGTAAAAAAACAGGGATTATTAGTTGGTGCTGCTGTAGGAGCTGGACCATTAGAACTTAAAAGAGCTGAAGCGATTTTAAAAGAACAAATTAATTTAATTGTAGTTGATACAGCGCATGGTCACAGCAAAAAAGTTGCTGAAATTATTAAAGTTATTAAAAAAATTAAAACCAATAAAACAACTTTGTGTGCTGGAAATATTGCTACAGCAGAGGCTGCAAAATTTTTAATAAAATTAGGTGTGGACATAGTTAAAGTTGGCATTGGACCTGGTTCAATTTGCACTACTAGATTGGTAGCTGGTATTGGTGTACCTCAATTGAGTGCAATACTAGCAGTTAAACAAGGAATAAAAAATAATAAAACAAAAATAATTTCTGATGGTGGAATTAAATATTCTGGTGATATTGCAAAAGCATTGTCAGCAGGAGCTGATGCTGTAATGATTGGCTCACTATTTGCTGGAAGCACAGAGACACCAGGAAAACTAATAAAAAAAAATGGAAAATTATTTAAAAGTTTTAGAGGAATGGGTTCTGTGGGAGCAATGAATAAAGGTTCTGCTGATAGATATTTTCAAAAAAAACAAAAAGATGCATCTAAATATGTGCCAGAAGGCGTAGAGGGTTTTGTTAAATATAAAGGTGATGTTAAAAATATAATTTATAAATTAATTGGAGGATTAAAATCTTCTATGGGTTATTTGGGAGCAAAAAAAGTTTTATATCTAAAAACTAAACCTAATTTTGTAAAAATAACAAAAGCTGGATTTTATGAAAGCATGGTTCATAATGTTGATGAAGTAAAGAGTGACAGCAAATACTAATGATTAAATTTAACAAACTAGTCTTTATAATTTTTGTATTTTTAAATATTTCGAATTTATCTTTTGCGGAAGATAATTTTTTTGAAGAGGGAAAAATTAAATATGATGAAAAAAGTTATGATGAGGCTAAGTTTTTATTTCAAAGAGGAATAGTATTCAATCCTAAAGATGAAAAATCATATTTATATCTAGCAAAAATTTTTAATATTGAAGAAAATAAAAAAGAAGAAAAAAAGAATATAGATACAGTTTTGTTACTAGAACCTAAAAATGAAGAAGCAAATTATATGCTTATGGAAATGGAACTTAAAAGAAGCAATTATTTAAAAGTTAGAGAATTGGCCCAAAGTTTCTCTAAAATTTGCATTGAGTTATGTGGTAAAGAAAAAATTATTTTAGAGTCTTTAAAAGATTTGGAACCAAAAAATGAGTCTTGATAATAAGCTCACCAAAATTCTAATAATAGATTTTGGGTCTCAATTTACACAGCTTATTGCAAGAAGAGTAAGAGAATTTGGTGTTTTTTCAGAAATCATTAGTCATAAAAAAATAAAAATAAATCAAATTATTAATAATAACATTGGTGGAATAATTCTCTCAGGGGGTCCGCTTAATGTATATCAAAATGATAAATTTAAATTTGATAAAAAGATATTAAGCTTAAAAATACCAGTTTTAGGAATATGTTTTGGACATCAAATACTGTCCAAAGAACTAGGTGGACGTGTTAAAAAATCTAAACATAGAGAGTTTGGTCTAGCAACTATTAAAAAGATTTCAAATAGTAAACTAACAAAAAATTTTTTTAATAAAAACAATAGTAACAATGTATGGATGAGCCATGCAGATCAAGTATCTAGAATGCCAAAAAATTTTAAAATTATTGCATCTTCAAAAAATTCAAAATTAGCAATAATTGAAAATACTAAAGATAATTATTATGGCGTACAATTTCACCCCGAAGTAACCCATACTTTTAAGGGTAAAATCTTATTACGTAATTTTGTTTTTTATATA
Source organism: Candidatus Pelagibacter sp. (assembly GCA_028222445.1). The sequence continues at coordinate 12,921 of JAOISU010000005.1, read as the reverse complement.
TGTAAAATTAAAAAAAATTGGTCTTCAAAAGATCAAAAATTAGAATTAATCAGAGCCATAAAGAAACAAGTAGGTAACAATAAAGTAATTTGTGGTCTATCAGGTGGAGTGGACAGTAGTGTTGTTGCTCAATTATTGAGTAAAGCTATTGGAAAAAACCTTACTTGTATATTTGTTAATAATGGTCTTTTAAGAAAAAATGAGGAAAAACAAGTAGTCAATACATTTAAAAAAAAATTAAAAATAAATTTAGTTTATGTTAATGCAGAAAAAGAATTTATTAATAAATTAACTAACATTTCTGATCCTGAAAAAAAAAGAAAAATTATTGGAAATTTGTTTATTAAAATATTTGAAAGATATGCAAAAAAAATAAAGAATGTAAAGTTTCTTGCTCAAGGTACTCTTTACCCTGATTTAATAGAAAGTAGGTCGGTTACAGGAAGTCAGACATCAAAAATAAAATCACATCATAACGTAGGCGGATTGCCAAAAAGAATGAAATTAGAATTAGTTGAACCATTGAAATTTCTTTTTAAAGATGAGGTTAGAAAACTTGGGCTAGAACTAAATTTATCAAAAGATATAATATCTAGACATCCATTTCCAGGTCCTGGTTTAGCAATAAGAATGCCAGGAAATATAACTAGAGAAAAAATTACCATTTTAAAAGAGGCAGATTATTATTTCATCAAGGCTTTAAAAGATTACGGTTTATATGATAAAATTTGGCAAGCTTATGCCGCTTTATTGCCAGTAAAAACAGTAGGTGTAATGGGAGATAACCGAACTTATGAACATATTTGTTTATTAAGAGCAATTACATCAGAAGATGGAATGACTGCAGATTTTTTTGATTTTCCAAAAGGCTTTATGCAAGAAATCTCCAATCAAATCATTAATAATATTAGAGGCATAAATAGAGTGGTTTATGACGTAACATCAAAACCACCAAGTACTATTGAATTAGAGTAATAGTTAATTATAAGATATTTAAAGATGAATAAAAAAATTATAGATTTTATTAAAAAAAAAAATAAATCTAAGATTATAAGCCTTACTGCTTATTCAAAAAATATTGCATCTATTATTGATAAACACTGCGATCTTATTTTGGTTGGAGATTCCCTTGGATCAGTCCTTTACAACTTTTCTTCTACAAAAAAAGTGACATTAGATATGATCATTGAACATTCTAAAAGCGTAAGACAAGGTGTTAAAAAAAGTTTAATGGTAGTAGACATGCCATACAACACCTACCGTAACCCCAAAGAAGCGTTAACTAATGCAAAAAAAATAATTTCTAAAACCAAGTGTGATGCTGTCAAACTTGAAGGTGGCAAAAAGATTATCCAAATAATTAAAATTTTGATTAAAAATAAAATTCCAGTTATGGGTCACCTGGGTGTTCTTCCTCAATCTGCAACAAATTTTAGATTTAAAGGAAAAGAAACATCAGAAAGAAAAATTATTTTAAGAGATTCTAAGCTTTTAGAAGAAGCAGGGGTATTTTCAATGGTTTTAGAGTGTGTCGAGAGTTCTTTAGCAAAAGAAATTACAAAAACTATTAAAGTTCCTACAATTGGTATTGGAGCATCAATACATTGTGATGGACAAGTTCTAGTTACTGATGATCTTATAGGACTTAGTAATATTAAAGCCAGATTTATTAAAAGATATTTAAATATGGAAAAACAAATAAATAATGCAGTTTTAAAATATAAACTGGAAGTATCCCAAAAAAAGTTTCCCGCTAAAAAGCATTCTTATTAATTAGAAATATCTCTTAAAAGTTTCATTGATTGATAAAACACCATAATCATTTAATCCACTTATTATTAGCTGTATAGCAACAATCAAAATTACTATTAAACCAATATAACCAATCCATTTATGGTTTTGAATATGTTTAACAAAATAAGAGGCCATTGTGCCAATTAAAATAACTGATAATAGTAATCCAAATATCATTAAAGGAGCATTTCCTTTAGATGCACCAACAACTGCTATAACATTATCAAAACTTAAAGTTATATCTGCAAAAATAACTTTATATAAACTTTGAATATAAGAAGGTTCTTTAGCTTTAGTAGTTGGAGATTTAATTTTCTTATTTTCAAAAAGATCTTTTTTTAGGTCGTGGACTACCCATACAAGCAATAAACCACCGATGATCTTTATTATTGGAAAAGCAAAAAAATAAGTAGCTGAAAAAGCAAAGATAATTCTAAATAATAATGCAGCTAGAACACCATACATTATTATTTGTTTTCTATTCTTTGGTGCAAAGTTGGCAGCAATCATTCCAATTATGATTGCGTTATCAGCTGCCATAATAATATCTATTATAACTATTTGTGAAAAGATTATTGTTTGTTCAATCAATGGATATATTTATAATTTTATTGTTAGTAAGTATTTTATTATTGTATTAATTATACTTATATCATGTTTTTAAAATTCATAAGATAAAATTGTCACTCTAACAGTCTAGAGTATTATCTTTTTCCCACTTTGAAATAGGTTTTGTCTTATCAAAATTTTAAGTAAGCTTTTTTCAAATCAACAAGAGGGTGTTTTGGAGACATTTGAAATTTAACTAAAAGCTCTCTTGCTATCATATCTCTATCTTGTTGGTTGTTCGGTAATTTAATCGATTTTGGAATTGTAACCCAACCATTCGCATTTCTACAAAATACTGCTGGTCTTCCTTCTTCATAACCCATATGAACGTCTTCTAACCAGTTAAGATCATCCCATCCCATTGCTTCCACATATTTTTTAAGAAATGGAGTTACTCTTTTATAATCTGGAAGTAAGTTTACATCATATCTGTAACCGATATGTTGACCAATTAACTTTTCTCTAGCAGTTTCTTTAAAAGTACCAAGTTTTAGTTTTTTTTCTTTTTTAACTCCACTTTTAACTTTTGCTTTAGTTTTCGTTTTTTTCTTAGCCATATTTACCTCTATATTTTGTGATAGTTATCAATACCAACAGTGAAGTTGGTTCCTGTTAACGGAACTTTTGCTAGCGCAGAAGCTTCCATTGTTAATGCAGCTAAATCCTCAGGCTCTAAAGAGTGGATATTAGTTTTACCACACGCTCTTGCCAAAAGTTGAGCTTCTAACGTCATAGAATGAAGATAGTTATAAACTCTTAAAGCAGCATCATCTGGATTTAATCTAGCTCTTAGTTTAGGATCCTGTGTTGCAACACCAACTGGACAACGACCAGTATGACAGTGATAACACTCACCAGCTTTTACACCCATTTCTTTTTCAAAATTAGCTTCAGGGATATCTTTATTACAATTTAAAGCGATCATAGATCCAGTTCCAATTGCAATTGCGTCAGCACCTAATGCCAAAGCTTTTGCCATATCAGCACCATCTCTTATACCACCAGCGTAAATTAAAGTAACTTTTCCAGTTTTGCCGACATCATCAATTGCTCTTCTAGCTTCTCTAATTGCAGCAATTCCTGGAATACCAGTATTTGCAGCAGCAATGTGAGGGCCAGCTCCTGTAGAACCTTCCATTCCATCCAAATAAATAGAGTCAGGATCACATTTTGCAGCCATACGCACATCATCATAAACTTTTGATGCACCAAGCTTTAATTGAATTGGTACTTTATTTTTTGTAAGTTGTCTTAATTCCTCAACCTTTAAAGCTAAATCATCTGGACCTAGCCAGTCAGGGTGTCGAGCAGGTGATCTTTGGTCAATACCAGATGGTAATGATCTCATCTCAGCTACTTGATCAGTTACTTTTTGACCCATTAAGTGTCCACCCATTCCAACTTTTTGACCTTGACCAATGAAAACCTCTATTCCATCTGCAAGTTGAGCGTGGTGTGGATTAAATCCATATCTTGATTGGATACATTGGTAATACCATTTTTCAGAATACCTTCTTTCATCAGGTATCATTCCACCTTCTCCAGAACAAGTAGCACTACCAGCCATAGTAGCTCCTCTTGCTAAAGCAGTTTTAGCTTCATAAGAAAGTGCTCCAAAACTCATACCGGTAATGTAAACAGGTATATCAAGTTCAATCGGGTTTTCACATCTTGGACCAATTACAGTTTTTGTTTCACATTTTTCTCTGTAACCTTCAATTACAAATCTTGTAAGTGTTCCAGGTAAGAAAACTAAATCATCAAATGTTGGAATTTTCTTCATCAATGCCATTCCACGCATTCTGTATCTTCCTAACTGAGCTTTTATGTGAATATCGTCAATTACTTCAGGAGTAAAAATAGCATTATGACCTAATAAACTTTTATTTCTTTTACCTTCCTCGTAGGCATGAACATCAGCTTTTCCACCAACACTTCCATTACTTTTTTTCTTTTTAGTTTTTTTTCTTAGGCATTAAATTGCTCCTTTCTTCTCAGTAGGTTCTAAATTATCGTAGTTCCATAATTTTTTACCAGCTACAATTTTTTTCATTTTACTTACATCAAAATTTTCACCGATTTCTGCAACTTTTAATTTTCTTCTTAACCAGTCTTGATCACTCTTAGTAAGTTCAGCGTCAACTGCATCACTTCCATAAGATCCAATACTGCCACCAATAAAAATTGTACCATCATACATAGAGTCACCTAAATTTATTCCAACATCTCCAAGAATAATTATTCTCCCTCTTTGCATCATGAAACCTGTAAATGCACCAGCATCACCACCAATAATGATAGTTCCACCTTTCATATCAATACCAGTTCTAGCACCAACACTACCTTTACAAATTAAATCTCCACCTCTAATAGCAGCGCCGAAACAAGATCCTGCATTTTTTTCAATAACTACTTTACCAGCCATTAAATTTTCAGCACAAGACCAACCAACTCTACCGTTAATTCTAACAGTTGGACCATCGCATGAACCCATACCAAAATAACCCAAGCTTCCTTCAAAAATTAAGTTTAATTTATTTAGAATCCCAACACCTAAACTGTGTTTTCCTTGAGGATTTTTTATAACAATTGTTCCATAGCCTTGGCTCATTAAATTATCTATTTCTTTATTTGCGTCTGGAGCAGTCATATCTTTAACATCAAGCTCAGTTCTTTTATTAAAATCAACATCATATGTGCCAAAGTAATAAAAGTTTTCTGCTTCATCAGGATTAAAAAACTTTTGTTGAGTTCTTCCTGTTAAAACTTCTGTGTGCATACCCATTGATTGGGCTTTTGATTTTTTCTCGGTTGTTTTTAGATTTGCCATACTTTTACCTCTCCATCAAATGGATCATATGTATCAATTTCTTGTGGAAGAACTGATCTGATCGCTATTTCCTCTGAACCCATTGCAACTAAATCATCTGACTCATAAAGAACCAAAGGTTTTGCAGCCATAGTGTCTTTTGCCATTCCTAACGAGTCTTTTGTTGCAACAAAATAAGTGAATACTCCATCAAGACCTGTTAAAGAGTCCCTCATACCTTCTTCAAGACTTGCTCCTTCTCTCATCTTTTGAGCAATATAAACGGCAATTAATTCTGAGTCACATTCAGACATAAATCTCATACCTTTATTTTCTAACAGTCTTCTATTATTCCAGTAATTAGTTAATTGTCCGTTATGAACCACGGATACATCACTAAAGGGATAACCCCAGAAAGGATGTGCTGATTTAATATCAACACCAGACTCCGTTGCCATTCTTGCGTGACCAATTGCATGAGTTCCAACCACTTTATCTAAATTATATCTATCACAAACCATTTTAGCATTACCTAAATCTTTAATCACTTCTAATGATTTTCCCATAGAAAGTATTTCCACACCTGGAATACTTTCAATTTTTTGTGAAAATGAAAGTAAATCTTTTGCGCTATAATCAAGTTCATATCTTAAAGAGTAAGGTAAAATCCTTTCTTCCTTAAGAATTTTTGCACCCATCTCAGAAAGATATTGATCAACAATTTTTTTTCTTTCATCATAAACTGAAGTTTCTTCCATTATTGATGAGCTTCCTTCCCCAACATTTTCTCCAACTTTAAAGCGCATGATAAAATTTTTACCATCTGTATCACCGTATAAAGCGTAACCAGTTGAGTCTTCCCCCCTATGTTTTAGAGCCTGAAGCATTCCCTGCAGCTCACTTCCTACATTTGATGATTTACCTCTATGTATTAATCCTGCTATTCCACACATATATTTTCCTTTTTATAATTAAAGACTACGGTAGGCAGTCCAGATAAGTATCTAAATCCCACTGAGTTGTTGCACCTAAAAATCTTTCCCACTCATCGTTTTTGTACCAATGAAACACTTTATACATTTCATCTGGCATAGCTGATTTGATAACTTCGTCTTCAGCTAAACGGTCAAGAGCCTCACCAAGACTTAAAGGTAATTTTTTGACTTCTTTACCAGCTGCTTGAGCTTCGTACATACTTCTAGATTCTGGTTTTCCAGGATCAATATTATTTGATATTCCGTCATCAAAAGATTTTAATAATCCTGAACCCATTAAATAAGGATTATGCATTGAGTCTACCGATCTATATTCAAATCTTCCAGGGGCAGAAACTCTTAATCCACATGTTCTATTTTGATATCCCCAGTCAGCATAAACAGGAGCCCAAAAACCTGTGTCCCATAATCTTCTATATGAATTTACAGTTGAAGAACCAATTGCAGTTAAAGCACCAAGGTGTTTCATTACACCACCAATTGCTTTTAGACCAACCTTGCCAGGTAACTGAACATCTTTTGTATCTGGCATGAATGTATTTGTTCCACCCTCAACATAAGTAAATACATGGTCCATTCCTGGCAAAGATTTGTGACTTAATTTATTCACAACATCTTTTCCACCTGTCCATAAAGACATATTTGTATGGCAACCACTTGCAGACACACCCATAAAAGGTTTTGTCATAAAGCAAGCAATTAAATTAAATTCTCTAGCAACTTGGGCACAAATTTGTCTGTAAGTTGATAGTCTATCAGCATTTCTTAAAACATCATCGTACATCCAGTTTAATTCTAGTTGTCCTGGTGCATCCTCATGGTCACCTTGAATCATATCAAAGCCCATTGCTCTAGCATATTCGAAAACTTTCATAAATACAGGCCTTAAAGATTCAAATTGATCTATGTGATAGCAATAAGGTTTAGAAAATCCTTTACCTGTTGGAGACCCATCTTCATTTTTAGTTAACCACATCATTTCTGGTTCTGTTCCAACTCTTAATTGGTAGCCATGCTTTTTTTTAAATTCTTCAGCATGAATTCTTAAATTTCCACGACAATCAGAGGTTAAATGAGCGCCTGGGTTTTCTCTTTCTTCACGATTTCTAAAACAAGTAACAAAAACTCTTGCTACTTTTTTATCCCATGGAAGTTGACAAAAAGTTTCCGGATCAGGTATCCCTACAAGCTCTTTTGCTTCGGGTCCATAACCTATGTATCTACCATGACGATCTGTAAATAAGTTTGCAGTTGCTCCATAAACTAATTGAAAACCTTTTTCACATGTTCTTTCCCAATGGTCTGTTGGAATTCCTTTTCCAACAACTCTACCCGTTACTGATATGAATTGAAAAAATATATATTCAATACCAAGCTCATCAATTTTTGCTCTAACTTGTTTTACTAGTTTAGCTCTGCCTGGTTGGTTAACGTGTTTATCTAGATCAGTCATTTTAATTTCACCCCTCAATGAATTATAATTTATTCAAAGTTAGCTGAAATTTTTATTAGTGTCTAGACTTGAAGTTTAACTCCAAGGGAACGGACTGTTCGATGTAGGGTGAAGTTCACCTTTCTCGTAACGGTTGAATCTAAACGGTTTTAATAAATCACTCTCAGTACCAAGAATTTCTTTTGCTACAAGTTCACCTACACCAATCATTTTATAACCGTGATTAGCATCAGCAATCATATATACATTCTCTAAAAATCTATCAAAGATTGGAAACGAGTCTGGTGTCATACATCCAAGACCACCAGACGGCCCTTTTCTATAAAGATCAGATTTTCCTTCAAATCTTTTTTGACAATGCGCTAAAGCCGAACACCACATATCATTGAATTCTTCTGTAGTTTGATATTCAGGAGATTCAACTCCATAAGGATCTACATTCACTTTATCAAAATGTTTATCAACTATGTAAGGAGACGTTCCACCTTGAACACCAAGTCCTTCAATGTCAGGTTTATAATAAATTCCCCAAATTTTATCAGTGATTAATTTTTTTGTTTTATCTGAATATAATGGAGCAGTAGAGTCAACATGGATCACAGGAGGTTGTTTTCCATTGTTCATTTTTAAAAAGTCGGGCTCAACCCCAATCACTCCTTCTTGAAGCATCCAATATGTCCACATATCAGTTTCGTGCATTTTGCCATCTTTACCCTTGATATTTGCTGTTTTTGGAAGTTCTAACATATTCCAAAAATCTCTAGCCCAAGGACCAGCACCAACTACTACTTGCTCACACTCAATAGTTCCTTTGTCAGTTTCAACTCCAGTAACTGCTTTACTATTGCTACCTCTTTTAAAACCTGTAACTTTAATACCTTTCATTACCTGAACACCATTTGAAGTAGATTTATTTTCAAGAGCTTTGATAGAATCTTTATTAAATGCATAACCACCTTTTTTTTCATGAAGAACTGAAGTGATGCCTTGAGCTTGCCAGTCATCAAACATTCCCTTCATATAATTCATACAATCTTTTTCACCTTCAATAAATTCTGAATCGTATCCAATTGCTTTTTGTTGTTCGTAAATTGTTGCTACATCTGCATGCATTACTTCTGGAGAAATTTGTAAATATCCTACCGCATTATATTTAAATGCTTTTGGATCACTTTCCCAAACAGAAACTGAGTGTGCCATTAATTCTCTCATGGCTGGTTGAAAATAATTATTTCTAATAACTCCACACGCAATCCCACTTGCCCCAGCTGCAATATCTTTTTTTTCTAGGACTACAATGTCGCCAGGATTTTTATATGTTTCTGAAAGTTTCCAAGCAGTACTCAATCCATGAATACCACCACCAATGATAACTACTTTTGCTTTTGTAGGTAATGTTGACATATCAAAACATTATTTTTTGGTAATAGTAATTAATATAATTTTTTATAGAACTAAAAATTATATATAAAAGATATATACTTTGTAATTTTGATAAATTAATAGCTAATAGCTTATGTTTTTAAGCGTATTTAAATATTCGTTAAACTCATTAATAAATGACTCACTCGGCACTATATTTTTTATTCTCTGATCAGTTGAAGTTTTTTCAAGGCGAAAGAATCCTTTTTCGCAAGCTTCAGTAATGATTAATGCAGATTTTGGTCTAGAAGTTTTAAAAAGTTTTGTTTTTAATTCTTCAACAGACAATTTTGTTTGTTCTTTATAAGCTGACATAACTAATAACATCATATGATAATGAGAAGGAGACTTTCTAAAAAAATAGTTACTTGATGTATGAGATTGTTTCATTTGGTCTTCCCAAAAACTTAAAAGAGTTTTTTTATCTTTGGGCATTTTCAAGCTCTTACTCTAGATTTTGTTGGATCATAGAAAGGAAAAGCAACAACCTTTGCACCAATTCTTTTTTGGTGCCCATCTAATTTACCAATCTCAACTTCAGTTCCAATTTCAGAATATTTTACATCAATTCTACAAAGCGCAATATTTTTACCAAGCTTTGGTGACAACATTCCACTCGTTATAACTCCAATTTGTGCTCTACCAACATGAACACAATCACCATGAACAGCTGGTTCGTGACCAATAAGCTCTAAACCTACTAATTTTTTTTGAGGATTAGCTTTTCTTTTTATTAATTCTTCCTTGCCAATGAAATCATCTTCTTTAGTTTTAAGTGGAACAGTAAAACCAATTCCAGCTTCAAAAGGATCTGTTTGATCATCAAATTCATATCCATAAAATATTAGTCCAGCTTCAATTCGAACCATATCTAAAGCTTCTAAACCTAAAGGTGTGATGTCAAATTCTTTTCCAGCTTCCCAAACTTTATCCCAAACCTCACCAGCATCTTTTGGATGACACCATATTTCATAACCAAGTTCCCCAGTGTAACCTGTTCTAGAAATTACAATAGGTGTTCCTGTTTCATGTTCAATTCTTGCAATATTAAATCTAAACCATTCAAGTTCGGTTATTGAGGGCTGGATAGGGGCCGTCCAAACAAATTTTTCTAAAATTTTTCTACTATTAGGTCCTTGAACGGCAATATTGTGTATATGGTCTGTTGCAGATTTTATCCAAACTTTATAATTTTTCTTTTTAGCCTGTTCTTTTAACCACTCACCGCTGTATTCATCTCCACCAATCCATCTAAAATTATCTTGTCCAAATTTGAACAATGTACCATCATCTAACATACATCCATTTTCATAACACATTGCAGTGTAGACAATTTGACCTACTGATAATTTTTTAACATTTCTTGTTAAAGTGTATTGCATTAAATTTTCTGCATCAGGACCAAGTATTTCAAATTTTCTAAGTGGAGAAAGATCTGTTGCTATCGCACTTTCTCGACAGGCGTTATATTCTTTTATTGTTCCTGAATTAGTAAAATTATTTGCTAACCAAAAACCTTTGTATTCAACAAAATTTCTAGTTAGTTCAGATGTTTTTTTATGAAAACCTGTTTCTTGAGTTAGTTTTGGTTCTGAGTCTGTTTTCATTCTAAATGCAATTGCTTTTGAATACTTATTATTCTTTCCGTAAGTTCTAACAAATATATCAGTAGGGTTCCACCCATTAGCAGCATCAACATCACAAGGACAAGCAGATGATATGCAGGTTAAATCCTTTAAAGCTCTAAATAAAACATAATCTCCTGGTCTTGACCAAGGTTCATCAAAAGATGCAACATTGTTAGCGTCAATTCCTGTATTAAAAAAAAGATTTATTGCCGACCAACCTTTTCTAGAATTGACGTCATATTTACCAAGCTTATTATTAAAATTATCTGTACAATTTATGTGCCCCATATATCCCATATCTTCATAATATTTTGATGTGCAAGCAAGATTAAAAGTGTCGTGTCTACCAACTGTATCTCTTACAACTTCAATCATAGCTTCATGATCACCATCATAAAACTTTGAAAATAATCCTGGCCCTGGATAAGCTCCACCCATAAAAGTTCTGGTTGCCTTATCATCTATGATACTTTCAATTCCATCATTTAACTTTTGTGTATCAAAAGCCAAAAAATCTGAACATTGTCTTCCACCTGGATCAATTATTTGAATATATTCACCAGCTTTAACCTGATAAGTTTCAGCAGTTCTTCTTTTTATAAGCTGTTCTATAATTGGATCACTAAGTGGTTCTGGTAAAATGAATTGCTCATCTGTTTCTATAAATTTAGCTTTATTTAAAAAAATTGTTAAATCTGTGGGTGGATTTTGTTCATGAACATTCATTGCATTACCAGGTGCAGCAATCATAACTATGCATTTATCTTTAGAGGTTAATTTTATTTTTTCACCCATCACACAATCATCATTAAAAATAATTGATGATTTTGCATTGTTTAAATTAAGATTTTTTTTCTTAAGTAGTTTTGAAATTTTTTCATCATTAAAAATAGTTTTTTTAGAAAAATCACCATTGGCATTTTCTTTTAAATTTAAAATAGATAAATCAGACTTGCCTTTTGAATTGAAAACAATTATTTCACAAATTTGTTTTCCCTCTTCATTTATTATCTCTATTTTATCTTCTGGTGAAACTTCAATTATTGATAAACCTCCACCTTTTACAAAGTATCGCTCAACTCCAGGTGGCAAAGTTCTTAAACCAGGATTTCTTATATCGTTACTAGTATGTAGCATTGTTACTGTAAATTTTACTTATTTTTTTTAAGCATAATATAATCAAAGGGGATTGACTATAAATTTAATAAGTGAGAACATGTTTATATAACTTAATATTAGGGAGAGAATAAAATGAAAAAGTTAATATCATTAGTATCTGCTCTTGTTATTTCTGTTGTAAGTTTTGCAGGAATATCTAATGCAGCGGATAGTAAAAAGCCTATCGTGATTCCAACTCATAACTGGTCAAGTCAAATTGTAATGGCGTATGTTATTGGTGGAATTTTCGAAAGTATGGGAAATAATGTGAAATATGTTAATGCTGATTCACAAGCAGTTTATGAGTCTGTTCGTATGGGAGACGTAACAATTTCTCATGAAGTTTGGGAAGGTGCATTTGGAAAATCATTCACAGTTGCTCTAGAGAAGGGTGGAATTCTTGATTGGGGTGATCATGAAGCAAGAACTCTAGAGGATATGGGATATCCAAACTGGGTTGCTGAAAAAGGATTATGTCCAGGTCTACCAGATTGGACTGCTTTAAAAAATCCAGCTTGTGCTAAAAACTTTACAACACCTGACTCAGGTGGAAAAGGAAGAATGTTAGAAGGACCTCAAACTTGGCATGGAGATTTGATACCTCAAAGAATTGATGCTTTAGGTTTAGGAGATCTTTGGACAGTTAAATTTGCTGGAAGTGCAGACGCACTATGGGCAGAATTAGTAGCTGCTGAAAAAGAAGGAAGAGGAACTATTATCTTTAACTGGACACCAAACTTTACTGATGGTGCTGGCTTTACCTTCATAGACTTCCCCCCATACTCTGCGGGTTGTAGACCGGTTGATGGTGGTGATGGTAAATGTGGTTCTCCAGATGGTTATTTGAAAAAAGCTGTAAATGTAGATTTTCCAAAAACTCATCCAGCTGCAGCTGCAGCCTTTAAAAAAATGACATTTTCAACAAGCAACATTGGTGCAATGGCAGCTTTAGTTGATGTTGACAAAATGACTCATGAAGATGCAGCAAAAAAATGGCTTGCAGACAATAAGTCAGTTTGGACTCCTTTTACTAAGTAAGGATAAAAAAAATAA
>JAOISU010000004.1 GCA_028222445.1 Candidatus Pelagibacter sp. | reverse complement strand
TAACTTTGAATATTGTCTTTTGTATTAAGTTATTAAAATTTTTAATAATTTTATTCATAAAATGCTGTTAAATTGAGATACCTTATAATGAAATTTAAAAAATGATAAACTCTGAATATCTAAGCAATCTTAACACAGCTCAAAAAGAAGCTGTTATGCATTTAGATGGCCCACTTTTAATTGTTGCGGGTGCTGGTTCAGGTAAAACTAAAGTTTTAACGTCTAGGATTGCTCATATTATCAATGAAAAAAAGGCTTTTCCCAATCAAATACTATCTGTAACTTTTACTAATAAGGCAGCAAAAGAAATGCAAAACAGGGTTAGTGCCATACTAAATTCTGAGGCTATTGGCTTAACATGGCTAGGAACTTTTCATTCAATTTGTGCAAAATTATTAAGAAAACATGCTCCCGCAGCTGGTTTAACATCTAATTTTACGATCATTGACACAGATGATCAGGTAAGACTAATTAAGAATATATGTAAAGCTGAAAATATAGATATTAAACAATTAGCTCCAAAATATATTTTATCCATTATTGATAGATGGAAAAATAAAGGATTTTATCCAAATGAAGTCATTATAAATAAAAATGATATTTATGAAAAAACTGTACTTCCTTTATATAAAATTTATCAGCAAAAACTATTAGATTTAAATGCGTGCGATTTTGGAGATCTAATTTTACATGCTGTAAAAATTTTAGAAAAAAATTTAGATATAAGAGAAATATATTCAAATAATTTTAAATATATCTTGGTCGATGAATATCAAGATACAAACTACATTCAGAGTAGATGGCTATATCTACTATCAGAAAAACATAAAAATTTATGCTGTGTTGGAGATGATGATCAATCTATTTACAGTTGGCGTGGTGCAGAAATCAAGAATTTTTTAGAATTTGATAAGGTTTATGAAAATGTAAAAGTAATAAGATTAGAAGAAAATTATAGATCATCACAAAATATTTTATCCGTTGCCTCGAATTTAATAGCTAATAATCAAAATAGAGTTGGCAAAACTTTAAAAACCACGATGGATGAGGGTGATTTAGTTAAACTTAATTGTTTTAAAAATGGAAAAGATGAAGCAATAGGAATTTCAGATGAAATAGAAAACAAATTAAAAAAAAAATATTCTTTTAATAACATAGCAATTTTAGTTAGGGCAATTTTTCAAACTAGAGAATTTGAAGAACGTTTTTTAAAAATTGGTCTTCCTTATAGGATCTTGGGAGGTACAAAATTTTATGAAAGAGCAGAGATTAAAGATTGTGTTGCATATTTGAGGTTAATTCATCAACCTAAAGATGACTTGGCATTTGATAGAATAATAAATAATCCTAAACGATCTATAGGTGAAAGTACCATTAAATTAATACATGAATTTTCAAAAGAAAATTCCTTAAGTTTAGAAATTTCTTCTAAGCAATTAATTGAGCAAAATTTAATTAAACCAAAAACTAAAATAGGCTTAAGTTCTTTTATATTTTTAATGGATAAATGGAGAAATGATATCAATATAAAAAAGATCAACCACGTAAAATTACTCCAATTAGTCTTGGATGAGTCGGGCTACTCTTCAATGTTGAAAAATAAAAAAGACGTAGAAAATGAAAATCGGCTTGAAAATATTAAAGAGCTTCTTAGTGCAATGAAAGAGTTTGATAATTTAGAGAGTTTCTTAGAACACGTTGCTTTAGCAACATCGGTTGATCAAGACTGGGATGGTGAAAAAATTAATATGATGACTATGCATGGCTCAAAAGGACTTGAATTTGATGTAGTTTTTTTACCTGGATGGGAAGAAGGACTTTTTCCACACCAAAAATCAATTGAAGAAAAAGGTCAAAATGGACTTGAAGAAGAAAGAAGGTTGGCTTACGTTGGAATAACTAGAGCAAAAAAGAAGGCGCTTGTATCTTTTGCAATGAATAGATTTTACCAAGGAAATTGGATTGATAGTATGGCCTCAAGATTCATCGATGAACTTCCAGAAGAATTTTTAGAAAAAAATTCATATTTTGATGACAGTAAAGATGATGATTTTGAATTTAATCAAGATTTTGAAGATAATGAAGAAATAAGAAGCCCTGGCTGGATAAGATATCAAAAAAGAATTAAATGATTAAAACTTATATATATTTAGTTATTGCAATTTTTTGTGAGGTTGGTGGAACAATGCTGTTACCACTTTCACAAAATTTTACCAAAATCATTCCAACTACCACCCTTGCAATTTTATACCTATCATCATTTTATCTTTTAACATTTGTTGTTGATAAAATTCCAATTGCTATCGTGTATGCAACATGGAGTGGTCTTGGAATATTTACAATTGCCATATTGGGATATATTTTTTTTAAACAGGCTCTTTCATGGCAGGCTGTAGTCGGATTATTTTTAATTGTGTGTGGAGTTGTTTTGGTTAATAGCTTTTCTACAAAAGTTATTTAAAACTTATTGGTTTTCCCTCTGGTCTACCAAAAATTTTTCCATCTTTCATTTTAATTTTTCCAGCAATAATTGTTGAAACGGGGAGTCCCTTAAACTCAGTACCATCAAATGGGGACCAACCACACTTACTTTCAATATTTTCATTTTTAATCAAAATTTTTTTATTCATATCTACAACTGTGAAATCAGCATCAAAACCTTCTTTAATAAAACCTTTGTTTTCAATTCCAAAAATTTTAACTGGATTTTCACACACACAGTTCATTAATTGCTCTAGTGTTAGTTTTCCATCATTAATATGATTTAACATTACTGGCATTAAGGTTTGAACACCTGGCATTCCTGATGGAGAGTTAGGATAAGTTTTATCTTTATTTACCTTTAAATGAGGAGCATGATCAGAACCAATAGTATCATTAAGATTATTTTTTACTCCATACCATAATCTATCGTAGTGAGATTTATCTCTGATTGGAGGATTCATTTGAGCGTAAGTGCCTAATTTATTATAACAATCAGGAGCATAAATAGTTAAATGCTGCGGTGTGATCTCAAATGTAATATTTCCTTTATGTTGAGATAAAAAATCAATTTCTTCTTTTGTCGTTATATGAAGAATGTGCGCTTTTTTTTTATATCTTTCAGCAATCTTAACAATTCTTCTAGTCGACGATATTGCACACTCAGCACTTCTCCATATGGGGTGAGAATGAACGTCTCCATCTTTAATCAATTTTTTATTCATATTTAAAATCTCTTCATCTTCTGAATGAACAGCAACTACTTTTGAACTATTTTTAAAAACTATTTCTATATCTTTTTCATGTTGAACTAATAAATTTCCTGTAGAAGATCCTGCAAAAAGTTTTATTCCACAACAGCCTTCTAGATCTTTTAAATCAGCTAATTCATTAGCATTATCTGGGGTTGCACCAAAATAAAAACCGTAGTTGCAATACATTCTATTTTTTGCAAGATCTAATTTTCTTTGAAATTCTTTCTTATTAGCAGTTGGTGGATTTGTATTGGGCATTTCAAAAACACTAGTTATACCCCCTACGATTGCTGCTCTACTTCCAGAATGTAAATCTTCAGTATCAGTTGAGCCTGGTTCTCTAAAATGAGTTTGAGTATCCATGCAACCTGGTAAAACTAATAAATCTTTAGCATCCAAAATCTCTTTGGCGTCTTTGTTTATTTTTCCAATTTCAATAATTTTTCCTTCTTTAATGGCTATATCCTGATCTTTTAGATCTTTATCTATGTAGCACTTACCATTTTTAATTATTAAATCTAACATTTATGGAAAAAGTACTTATATTATAATCAGCAATCAATCAATTATGAATAAAGATAAAGTATACATTTTAGAAGATCGAGGAATTCTTTACATTAATGGCTCTGATGCGAAAGATTTTTTACAAAACATTATAACCAATGATATAAATAAAGTTAATGAAACCAATAGCTGTTTTGCTTCATTATTAACACCTCAAGGAAAATTTCTTTTTGCATTCATCATCACCAAACATAAATCAGGATATTTTTTAGATTGTGAAAATTCTCAAGCTGACAGTCTTTTAAAGCAACTTAATATTTATAAATTAAGATCTAAAGTTGAAATTATGAATTTAAGTAATGAATTTGTAATTGCTATTCTTGAAAGAGAAAAGTTTTTAAATTTGGAAGGAACAAAAGATGTTCTTGGAAATACAATTAAGTATAGAGAAGATTCCATATTATTAGATCCAAGAAATAAAAATTTAGGAGCAAGACTTATTATCAATTTAGAGAAACTTTATCTTTCGTTAAAAAAATTAGAACTAAAAGATTCTCCAGCTGATGAATATTATGAACTAAGTCATAATTTAGGAATTCCACAAAAAGATATGAATAATTTACAAAATAAATTATTTGGTATTGAGTGTAATTTTGAGGAATTAAATGGAATAGATTTTAAAAAAGGTTGTTATGTAGGGCAAGAAAATACTGCAAGGATAAAATTAAAAAATAAACTTTCAAAAAGACTTTTACCTATTGATTTGATTGAAGGAGAATTAAATAAAGATGATGTAATTTATAATAAAAATTATGAAATAGGAAAAGTCTTGTTGCACAATAAATACCCTTTTGCTTTAATAAAATACTTAGATGATAATTTTAATCAAAAAAATGAGTTACAAACTAAAAATGCTAAATTTAAAATTAGGATTCCAAGTTGGATTAACTAAGTGCGTCAGAATAAAAGAATGACAATTAAGTATCAAATTGATAGGTTTTAATATGGAATTTACAGAAGAAGTAAGAAAAGCAACAGAGCCCATTTATCAAAAAATATCAAAGGTTTTGCCTGAAATTGAATGGTCGGTTCATGCTCCATATGTTCATAGAATTAATCAATTAAAAAAAGAAAAAAACGCAGTAATTCTAGCTCATAACTATCAGACACCTGAAATCTATCACGGTGTTGCAGACTTTGCAGCTGACTCTTTAGCGCTAGCAGTTGAAGCCTCAAAAACTTCAGCTGATATAATTGTAATGGCTGGAGTACACTTTATGGCAGAGACAGCAAAATTAATGAGTCCCGAAAAAAAAGTTTTATTACCAGACATGCTAGCTGGATGCTCTTTGTCATCCTCTATTACAGGTAAAGATGTAAGATTATTAAAAGAAAAGTATCCAGGTGTTCCTGTTGTATCTTATGTTAATACATCAGCAGATGTTAAAGCTGAAACTGATATATGCTGTACATCAGCTAATGCGGTTAAGATTGTAAATTCTTTAGGTGTCAAAAAAGTTATATTTTTGCCGGATGATTACCTAGCTAAGTATGTAGCATCTCAGACTGATGTTGAAATAATTGCTTGGAAAGGTATTTGCGTTGTGCATGATCAGTTTAATGAAAAAGAGATAAACGAGATAAGAAATAATAATCCTGGAATAAAAATAATTGCCCATCCAGAATGTCCTCCAGATGTTATTAAAGCTAGTGATTTTGCAGGATCAACTTCTGGAATGATTAAATATGTTGAAGATAATCAGCCTAAAAAAGTAATGATGGTTACTGAGTGTTCTATGAGTGATAATATTCAAGTAGAGAATCCTAACGTTGAGTTTATTAAACCATGCAATTTATGTCCTCATATGAAAAGAATTACACTTCCAAAGATTTTAGCTTGTTTGGCAAATGAAACAGGTGAAATAATTATGGACAAAGAAACTATCAATAAAGCTCGCATACCTGTTGAAAGAATGACTGCTATTGGCAGATAACAAAAGTGTCTAAATTTAAATTAAGTACCTATTATATAAAAAATAAAGTCAAGCTTGCCTTAAATGAAGACCTTTATCCAGATGGAGACATTACATCAAATTTAATCAAAAATGATAAAACTATTAAAGTTAAACTAATTTCCAATCAACCAGCAATAATTGCGGGATTAGAATTTGCAAAACACACATTTAAGCTAATAGATAATAAAATAAAATTTACTATTAAGAAAAAAGAAGGTTCAATTGTAAAAAAAAATGCCATTATTGCAATAATACAAGGCAAGGCTGAAAATATTTTAATTGGTGAGAGAGTTGCATTAAATTTTTTGAGTCATATCTCTGGCATAGCAACTAAAACCAATCAATTTGTTAAACTAGTTAATAAGAACTGTAAAATTTGTTGTACCAGAAAAACAATTCCAACTTTAAGAATAATACAAAAATACGCTGTAAAGTTAGGTGGTGGAACAAACCACAGATTCAATTTAAGTGATGAGTTTTTAATTAAAGATAATCATATAGCAAGTTCTGATATTAAACCTTTAGTTTTGCTGGCTATAAAGAATAAAAAAGGAAGAAAAATTACGGTTGAAGTTGATAATCTTAATCAACTTAAAAAAATAATAGGTCTAAAGTTTGATACGGTCTTATTTGATAATATGAGTATAAAAACACTAAAAACTGGTGTTAAAATCGCAAAAAAATACTACGAAACTGAAGCATCAGGAAACGTCAATTTAAAATCCATAAAAAAAATTGCAGCAACAGGTGTAGATAGAGTTTCTATTGGTAGCATCACTCATAGCGTTCCAGCTGTTGACTTTAAATTAGAGATTTAATTTTTTTTGATATTTCTGCTTGAGCAGAAGCCAATCTTGCAACTGGTACCCTATAAGGTGAGCATGAAACATAATCCAAACCTACTTTTGAGCAAAAATGAATACTTTTTGGATCTCCCCCATGTTCTCCACAAATTCCAAGTTTAATTTTTTTATTTGTTTCTCTGCCTTTTTTTACTGCAATTTCGACAAGATCACCTACGCCATCATCTATGGAAACAAAAGGGTCTATAGAAAAAATCTTATTATCAAGGTAATCATTTAAAAATTTTCCACTATCGTCTCTACTCAAACCAAATGTTGTTTGAGTTAAATCATTAGTTCCAAAGCTAAAAAACTCCGCATGTTTTGCTATGTCATTAGCTTTTATGGCTGCTCTAGGGAGCTCAATCATAGTTCCTACCAAATAATCAATTTTAACTTTTTTATCTTTTTGAACTTCTTGTGCAACTCTTATTACTAGATCTTTCATTATTTTTATTTCAGCTTCAGTTGATACAAGGGGAATCATTATTTCAGGAAATGCTGATTTAATCTTCTTAATTTTTAAATCAGATAAAGCTTCAAAAATTGCCCTACATTGCATTTCATAAATTTCTGGAAAGGAAATTCCCAATCTGCAGCCTCTATGTCCTAACATTGGATTCTGTTCATGTAACTCATTAATTCTGGACTCTATCTCCTTCAATGGTAAGCCAACTACATTTGCTACATCATTTATTTCTTTTTCTGTTCTAGGAAGAAATTCATGTAAAGGAGGATCTAGCAATCTAACTGTTACTGGTAAATCACTCATAATTTTAAATATTTCAATAAAATCTTTTCTTTGATGTGGTAATAATTTTGATAAAGCTTTATTTCTATCATCAACAGTTTTTGACAGAATCATTTCTCTAACTGATAAAATTCTTTCTTCATCAAAGAACATATGCTCTGTTCTACAAAGACCAATACCTTCAGCACCAAAATCTCTTGCAGTTTTTGTATCTAGTGGAGTTTCTGAATTAGTTCTAACCTTCAGCTTTCTGAAACTATCTGCCCAACTCATTAATTTTGAAAAATCCCCAGAAATTTCTGGTTTAACTGTTGGAACTTCTCCAAGAATAATTCTACCAGTTGAACCATCAATTGTAATTATCTGTCCTTCTTTAACTTCAATTGAAGATGTTTTAAAAGTTTTTGCTTCATAGTTGATATCAATTTCACTTGAACCGGAAACGCATGGTCTTCCCATACCTCTTGCCACAACTGCTGCATGACTAGTCATTCCTCCTCTAGCAGTTAAAATTCCTTTTGCAGCATGCATTCCATGAATATCTTCTGGAGAAGTTTCAACTCTCACTAAGATTGTATCTTGCATCATATCATTTAATCTTTCAGCCTCTTCTGATGAAAAAACAACTTTTCCACTTGCTGCACCTGGAGATGCGGGCAATCCATTTGCTATGACATTAACTAAACTTTTTTCATCAAGTGTAGGGTGTAATAAGGTATCAAGTGAAGCAGGATCTATTCTCATTACAGCCTCTTTCTTTGACAGCAATCCTTCCTTAACCATATCTACGGCAATTTTAACTGCAGATTTTGAAGTTCTTTTTCCAGATCTTGTCTGTAACATCCAAAGTTTATTATTCTCCACTGTAAACTCTACATCTTGCATGTCTTTGTAGTGTTTTTCTAAAACCTTTAATATTTTATCTAGTTGCTTAAATACTTTTGGCATAGACTCTTCCATAGATGCTTCTTTAGCTTTAGCATCCCTACGAGCTTTTTTTGTGATATATTGTGGTGTTCTTGTTCCAGCTACCACATCTTCACCCTGTGCATTAATTAAGTATTCTCCGTAAACTTCATTAGAGCCATCAGATGGGTTTCTAGTAAAGACAACTCCTGTTGCACAATCATTACCCATATTACCAAAAACCATAGATTGTACATTAACAGCTGTACCCCACTCCGCTGGTATTTGATTTAATTTTCTATAAACCTTTGCTCTATTACTCTCCCAAGATAAAAAAACTGCATTTATTGCTCCAAGCAATTGCTCAAATACATTTTGTGGAAATTCTTTTTTTGTTTGATTTTTAACAACTTTTTTAAAATCATTAATTAACCCCTCCCAATCACTAGCGTCTAAATCTGTATCTAAAAGCACACCTTTTGTTAATTTATAATTTTCAATTAACTCTTCAAAATGATAGCTTTCCACCCCCATTACAACATTTCCATACATTTGGATAAATCTTCTATAACTATCTTTTGCAAATCTTGTATTTAAAGTTTTATTGGCTAGAGCTATTACAGTTTTGTCATTTAAGCCTAAATTCAAAATTGTATCCATCATACCTGGCATTGATACTCTAGCACCAGATCTAACAGACAATAATAATGGATTTTTTAAATCACCAAATTTTTTTCCTACTTCTTTTTCAATAATTCTTAATTCTTTTTTAATACTATTAATTATTTTGGAATTTAATTTTTTTTTATCTTTATAAAATAATTCACAAACTTTAGTTGAGATTGTAAAGCCTGGTGGGACAGGTAGCCCCATTCTTCCCATTTCTGAAAGATTAGCTCCCTTACCGCCTAAAAAATTTTTAGGACTCTTTATCTTTCTAGACTCTTTAGATTTAAAATTTAATATCAGTTTATTCACTATTTGGTCTCTATGTTAGAAAAATTAATATAATTGTTAAATGTTCTACATAACATTTGTAAAAGTTCCAACCTGTTTTTTTTAATATTTTTATCCTCATCATTGACTTTTACGTTATCAAAAAAATCTGAAATTATTTTTTTTGTACTCGCTAAAACTATTAGTGTTTCCTTATAATTTTCATCCTTGTTAATGCTGCTAAAATATTTCCTTAATTCATTTATCTTTTTAAATAGGTTTTTTTCATAATCATTTTTAAAAATACCAGGATCAGTTGTATTTGATAATTCAATATCTTTATCTTTTAACTCACCACTTAATATACTTGATGCTCTTTTATAATTTTTAACAACATCCTCTCCAATTTCTTTAGAAATAACGCTATTTAATGTTGATGCCTTATTATATATTTTATTCATATTATCTAAATTGTGAGAACTAACACTCGCTTCAATAATATCTCCTCTAATTTGTTTTTCTTTCATATAATATTTAAGCCTATCCATCAAAAATTCTGCTAATTCTTTTTGATGCGACTCATTAGTTAACTCAAAACCCTGGTCTCTATGCAGGGATGTTGAGTAACTGATTAAATCTTTAATTTTAAAATCTTTATTGTTATCAATTAAAAGTTTTACGACACCCAAAGCAGATCTCCTTAGTGCATATGGATCTTTTGAGCTTGTAGGTTTTTGATTAATACCAAAAAATCCAACTAGGGTATCAATTTTATCAGTAAGAGCTAAAGCTATACTAAATGGCTTTTTGGGTGTTTTGCTATCAAGACCAGATGGCAAATAATGTTCACGAACAGCGAGAGATATTTCCTTATCAAAGCCTTGTGCTTCAGAAAAATAACCACCCATTATTCCTTGAAGCTCTGGAAACTCACCAACTAAATCTGAGATTAAATCTACCTTACAGATTGATGCTGATAACTCCACTTGATCTTTGCTAATTAATAATTGGTCTGAAATCATTCCTCCTAGTTTTCTCATTCTTTGGATTTTATCAAAATAAGAGCCCAATCCTTTAAAGTAATTCATGTTTTTCAATTTGGAAACTTGCTTAACAAGATTCTGGGATTTATTCTTTTCCCAAAAAAATTGAGCATCACTTAATCTTGCATCAACAACTCTCTCATTACCCGATTTTATAAAGCCCAAAGTATCCTTGTTATTTGCAACAACTAAAAATTCATTTGTGATCTTTCCGTTTTTATCGAAGGTTGGAAAATATTTTTGATGATATTGCATTGTAATTATCAAGATTTCTTTAGGTATATCTAAAAATTTTTCATCAAATTTACAAACTATAATATTGGGTTGTTCAACTAAATCGGTAACCTCATCTAAAAGTTTCTTATTAGCCGCAATAGTGAAATTTTTTTTTTTAGATATTCTTTCAAATTGCTTTATAATAAATTCTTTTCTTAAAGATTGATTAATAATAATTCCTGAATGGCTAAAAAACTTTTCATAATTTTTGAAATTTTTAAAATTTTTTTTCTTATCTTCAAATTCTTTATCTGCAAAAGTTGTATTGGAAGAGCTTAAATGATGGAATTTAAAGTTTAAATTTTTACCATCAAAAATACCCAATATTGATTTTAAAGGTCTCGCCCAATTTAAACTATAATTCCCCCATTTCATTGATTTCTTCCATTGAAGATTTTCAAGTATTATTGGTGTTTGCTCTTGTAATAAATTAATTGTGTTAGTCTTTTTAGAAGATTTTATATAAAAATAAAATTCACCTTTTTCTATTTTTTTTTTAAATAAGTCTTTTTTTTCTATTTTATTTGATCTTATAAAGCCCTCTAATGCTTTTTCTGGTGCACTTATAATTGGTCCTCTTATTTCTTCTTCTTTTTGTAATACTTCTTTAGATAGTCCCTCAAATAAAATTACAAGGCGATTTGGTGTTGAAAAAGATGTACTTTTTTTAAATACAATTTTCTTTTCTGAAAAAAGTTTGTGAAAACTCTCTAATAGTGTTTTACGAGCATTTTGTTGTAATCCTGAGGGTATTTCTTCACTAAATAATTCTAAAAAAAATTCAGACATTAATCTATTTGGCTACTCAACCACATTTCTGCAACTGCCTTGGTAATATCTCTAATACGTCCAATATATCCTGCTCTTTGAGCAACACTTATGGCTCCTCGTGCATCTAAAATATTAAATACATGACTAGCTTTTAGGCATTGATCGTATGCAGGTAGTGAAATTTTTTTTTCTACTAATGCCTTTGCTTCAAATTCATGCATATCAAACATTTTAAATAGATTACCTGTATTGGCATGTTCAAAATTATATGCTGAGAATTCTTTTTCAGCTTGCAAAAATACTTCTCCATATTTAGTACCTTCATCATTCCACAAAAGATCATAAACATTTTTTTTTTGCTGAGTAAACATACATATTCTTTCTAAGCCATATGTGATTTCCACTGATACAGGTTTACATTCTATGCCACCCATTTGTTGAAAATAAGTGAATTGTGTGATTTCCATACCATCACACCAAACTTCCCATCCTAATCCTGCCGCTCCTAATGTTGGACTTTCCCAGTCATCTTCCACAAATCTAATATCATGTTCTTTATGATTAATGCCAATTACTGACAGGCTATTTAAGTAAAGTTTTTTAATATTATCTGGTGATGGTTTAATCAAAACTTGAAATTGATAATAATGCTGTAATCTATTTGGATTATTTCCATACCTACCATCTGTAGGTCTTCTTGATGGTTGCACATAGGCAGCCTTCCAAGGTTTTGGTCCTAATGATCTTAAAGTCGTTGCAGGATGAAAAGTACCAGCTCCAACTTCTATATCATATGGCTGAAGGATTAAACAACCTTGCTTGCTCCAATACTTTTGAAGATTCAGAATTATATCTTGAAATGATTTTGTTTTTTTATTTTTGATTTTTTCTTTAGAAGCCATATCTTTGCCAGATAGATCTTTCCTCCAAAATAGTTGCCAACTGGTCAACTTGATTTACAGAAGAAGAAAATTTTTTGCTAAACCATCCTTTTGGTTTTTCAAATTTTTTGATAACAACATCCTCTCCAAATTTTTCTTTCAAAATTTGGCTAGCATCACCTAATTCATCAATTAAACCTAGTTCTTTTGCTTTACTGCCAGCCCAGAACTCGCCCGAAAAAAGTTCTATACCATCTTTTTTTAATTTAGATCCTCTGCTTTCTTCAACAACATCTATGAAATCTTTATGCAAGTCTAGTTGAATACTTTTAAGTCTATCTATATCCTCTTTTTTTTCATCTTGGAAAGGATCCAGCGAACTTTTATTTTTCCCAGCAGTATGCACTCTTCTTTCAACACCAATTTTTTTTATAAGTTCGGTGAAACCAAATGAAGAATATATAACTCCTATAGAGCCAATGATTGAGCTTGAGTTTGCGTATATTTCGTCCCCCGCACATGCTATTAGATAGCCTCCTGATGCAGCAACATCTTCAGCAAAAACTATTACTTTAATATTATTCTTTTTTGCTTGAGCTCTTATGAATTTATATATTAAATGAGATTGAACTGGTGATCCTCCAGGTGAATTTATGGTAATTGCTACAGCTTTAGCTTTTTTTAGAGAAAATGCTTTTTTTATTATCTCTTCTTGACCTGCAAAATCAATGCCCTGCTTAAATTTACCAGCATTTCCAATAACTCCATTTAACCTAATATGGGCTACTATTTTTTTCTTTTTAAAAAAAGAGAACATTGTTATTCCTTACAGAGTTTTTGATTTAATATAAAGCCTACTTATAGTTGAAGATTAAGGTGCGTCAATTGATAAGTAATAAATATAACTGAATTATACTAACTTAATAATTATGGGCACTGTAGTTCAACTAAGAAATCAAATAAATAATTCTTACTTTCAACTGAAAGATTCTGTTGATGAAAAATTAGTTCTTGTTGAAGAAAAAATTAAATCAAAACTCATTAGTGATGTAGATTTAGTTCAAAAAATGACTGATTACCATATATTAACTGGAGGAAAAAGACTAAGAGCCTTGTTGACTCTTGGATCTGCTAAATTGTGTGGCTACGCAAAAGGTGGTAGAGATATTAATTTGGCAGCTTGTGTTGAGATGATACATGGTGCTACTCTTATGCATGATGATGTGATTGATCTTGGAAATATAAGACGAGGAAAAAAAACTCTTAACTCAATTTGGGGAAATCACTCTTCTGTATTAATTGGAGACTACCTTCTTAGCAGATGTTTTGAAATGATGGTAGAGGATGGTAATTTAGAAGTTTTAAAACTTTTATCTTCAACATCGTCTAAAATAGCTCAGGGAGAAGTTTTACAACTTCAGTATAAAGGAGAAACAGACATGCTTGAGGAAACTTATCTTAAAATAATTACAGCTAAAACTGCAGAACTTTTTTCAGCGGCCACTAAAGTTGGTGCAATTTTATCAAACAGTGAAACTAAAGAAAAAGAAGCTTTGGAGTTTTATGGAAAAAATTTAGGATTAACTTTTCAAATTGCAGATGATACTTTAGATTATAATTCTAATCTTAAAAATTTTGGTAAAAAAATTGGTAAGGATTTTTTTGAAGGTAAAATTACCCTTCCAGTGATTTTATTATTTCAAAAAGTTAATTCTTTAGAAAAAGATAAGTTACAAAATATTTTTAAACAAGAAGTTAGATCTAAAGAAGATTTAAGTTTTACACTAGATCTAATTAATGAATATAAGATTATTAAAGAATGCTATAAAAAAGCAGAATATTTTATAAACCTTGCATCTAATTCATTAAGTATTTTTAAAAATAATGAAGAGAAAAAAATTTTAGAAGATCTTACTTCGTTTAGTCTTGAAAGAAGTTTTTAAGGGCTTAATAGTGTTCTATTCCACCCATCATTATCATCTTTAGTAAATTTAAGCCTCTCATGGATTCTGCTATTTCCATCTAACCAAAATTCAATACTTGAAGGTTCTAAAATCCAGCCTGACCAATAATTTGGTCGTGGAACATTATTTTTATCTTTATATTTTTTTTTATAATCTTCTATTGATTTTATTAAATCATCTCTACTATCTAATACAGAACTTTGTTTGGAGGCCCATGCACCTATCCTACTTTCATAGTTTCTAGAATTATAATATTGGTCAGCTGTCTCATCTGTAACTTTTTTAACTATACCATTTACTCTTACTTGTCTCAAAAGACTTTTCCAATGAAAACACATTGCTGCTTTAGGGTTTTTTTTTAATTCATTACCTTTTTGACTTTCTAAGTTAGTATAAAAAACAAATCCTTGCTTATTAAAATCTTTTAATAAAACCATTCTTACTGAAGGAAAATTATTGAGATCAGATGTGGCCAATGCAAGGGCATTGGGATCGTTTGACTCTGACCTTTTTGCCTCATTCATCCAAACTTCAAATAGCTTTATTGGGTCTTTAATATCTAAAAAGCAACTATTAAGTCCTAGTGAGTTTTTTTGATTCATAATTTTAACAAAATAATCTATATAATATAGATAATGTCATTTAATACTTTTGGAAAGCAATTTCGTTTCACAACATGGGGAGAATCTCATGGTCCTGCTCTAGGGTGTGTAGTTGATGGATGTCCACCAAATATTAGTTTAAAAGAACAAGATATACAAAAAGAATTGGATAGAAGAAAACCTGGACAATCAAAATTTACCACTCAAAGAAAAGAAGATGATAAAGTTCAAATTTTATCAGGTGTATTTGAAGGAAAAACAACAGGGACTCCAATATCTTTAATTATTTATAATAAAGATATGAGATCAAAAGATTACGGAAATATTAAAGATAAATTTAGACCTGGCCATGCAGATTTTACATACTTTAAAAAATATGGAATAAGAGATTACCGTGGAGGTGGAAGATCATCAGCTAGAGAAACAGCAGCTAGAGTTGCAGCTGGTGCAATTGCGAAAAAAGTTTTGGAAAATAAATTGGGTAAGAAATTCAAAGTTATTGGTGCTGTTACGCAGCTAGGTATACTTGGATGTGATACAACTAAATGGTCAGATAAAATTATCAATCGAAACCCTTTTTTTTGTCCTGATAAGAATATAATAAATTTGTGGGAAAAATATTTATTGAATATAAGAAAATCAGGTTCTTCTTGTGGGGCAATTATTGAGATAAGAGCAAGAGGAGTTCCTGTTGGATTAGGTGCTCCCATATATTCTAAATTAGATATGGATATTGCTTCTGCTATGATGAGTATTAATGCTGTCAAAGGAGTTAATATTGGCTCAGGTATGAATTCAGCTCAATTAAGTGGAGAACAAAATTCTGATGAAATTTCTCAAAAAGGAAAAAAATTAAAATTTAATTCAAATAATGCAGGGGGCATATTAGGTGGAATTTCAACTGGTCAAGAAATTATTGCATCTTTTGCTGTAAAACCAACTTCTTCTATTTTATCAACTAGAAAAACGATTGATAAATTTGGAAAAAATACAACTATTTCTGTTAGAGGTAGACATGATCCATGTGTTGGAATTCGAGCAGTTCCTGTTGGGGAAGCTATGATGAATTGTGTTTTATTAGATCATTACCTGATGAATAAAGCTCAGTGTGGATAGTTCTTATTTTAATTTTTAACTACTTTAATTGACTCTTTAACAAAAAGAACATCATGTATCTTTTTTGAAATTTGTGAAGCATTTAAACCAGCAACATCATACATTTTTTTTGGATCATCTTGTTCTATAAAAATATCTGGTAATGTCATTGATCTAAATTTCAAACCTTTATCAAATATTCCTTTCTCTGCTAATAAATTTTTAACATGAGAACCAAAACCACCAATTGAACCTTCTTCTATAGTTATCATCAAATCGTGTTCTCTAGCAGATTTTAAAATAAGTTCTTGATCTAAAGGTTTTGCAAATCTTGCATCAATGATTGTGGGGTTAATGCCTTTAATTTTAAGCTCCTCTGCTGCAATTTTACACTCCTCCAACCTAGTTCCTAAAGACAAAATACAAACTTGTTTTCCCTTTTGAATAACTCTTCCCTTACCTATTTCTAAAGTTTCATCTATAGATGGAAGCTCAAGACCAACTCCAGTTCCTCTAGGATATCTAATTGCACATGGCTTGTCATTAATGTGCACTGAAGTATTGATCATTTTTATAAATTCAGACTCATCACTAGGAGCCATTACTATAAAATTTGGTAAGGTTGATAAATAAGTAATATCAAAAGAACCTGCATGTGTAGATCCATCTGCTCCCACTAAACCAGCTCTATCTATAGCAAATCTTACTGGCAAACTTTGTATTGCTACATCATGAACAACTTGATCGTACGCTCTTTGTAAAAAAGTTGAATAAATTGCAACATAGGGTTTATAATTTTCTGTTGATAAACCAGCAGCAAAGGTAACCGCATGTTGTTCTGCTATTCCAACGTCAAACATTCTCTTTGGAAATTGTTTTGCAAAAATATCCATACCTGTGCCTCCTGGCATTGCTGCTGTAATACCAACTATCTTGCTATCCTTTTCAGCATGTTTGACTAGAGTATTTGCAAACACCTTTGTATAAGCTGGAAGATTTACACCACTTTTTACTTGTTCACCTGTAACTACATTAAATTTGGAAACACCATGATAATGATCACTTGCTTTTTCAGCGAATGAATATCCTTTTCCTTTTTGTGTTTTAACATGAATCATAATTGGTCCTTGATGCTTAGAGTCTCTTGCATTTTTTAAAATTGGAACAAGTGTATCCAGATCGTGTCCATCAATTGGGCCAACATAGTAAAATCCCAGTGAATTAAATAGTGTTCCTCCTGTAACAGCTGAGCGTAAAAAATCCTCAGCTTTACCTGCATTTGCAGTAAATCTTTTAGAAAAGGCTGAAGTAATTAATTTAAAAGTCTCTCTTAAGCTAAAATATATTTTACCAGAAAATAATTTTGCTAAATAAGTTCTCATTGCTCCTACAGGTTTAGCGATCGACATGTCATTATCATTTAAGACTACTATCATTTTAGTTTTTGAGGCCCCAGCATTATTCATTGCCTCATAAGCCATTCCTGCACTAATTGCACCATCACCAATAACTGCAATTACATTATTTGACTTGTTAGATAGCTTGTTTGCCTCAGCTATTCCTAGCGCTGATGAAATAGATGTTGAGCTGTGAGCTGCTCCAAATGGATCGTATTCACTCTCTGATCTTTTAGTAAAACCTGATAAACCATTTCCTTGTCTTAAAGTTTTAATCTTTGACTTTCTACCAGTTAAAATTTTATGAGGGTATGTTTGGTGACCTACATCCCATATTAATTTATCATTTGGTGTATCAAATACATAATGTAAAGCTACAGTTAGTTCTACAACACCTAGTCCAGCGCCCAAATGTCCACCAGTTTGAGAAACTGCGCTTATCATCTCTGCTCTTACTTCATTAGATAAATCTTGAAGTTGACTCTCAGAAAGTTTCCTTAAATCTGCTGGAAAATTAATTTCTTTTAAATATTTATAATCTTCAATCATTTATTTCTTTTTAAAATATAATTCAGTGTCTCATTTAAATTATTTGATTTAAAATTATGTCTATCTAAATCACTAATTATCTTAAATTTAATATTTTCACTATATTTAATAGCATTTTTGTATCCAAGTAAACTGATTAAGGTTGCCTTACCTTTTTTTTTATCTTTACCTGTTTTTTTTCCAGCAACTTTAGAAGATCCTTGATAATCGATTACATCGTCTGCTATCTGAAATAAGAGACCAACATTAGAACCAATTTTATCAAAAAAATTTATTTCTTTTGCTGATCTATTTTTTATTATTGGAGCAACAGAACAGCAGAAACTAAATAATTTTCCAGTCTTTTTTACTTCCATATTTATAATCTTATTTTTTGAAACTTTTTTTTTTTCAAAATTTAAATCTAAATATTGTCCTCCTGCTATTCCTAAATGACCAGAACATTCAGATAATCTTTTAATTAAAGACAATTTACTTTTTTCACTTATTCTCAAATAAGAGCTGCTTAAAATTTCGAAAGCCATTGTTAAAAGTGAATTGCCTGCAAGAACTGCTGTAGCCTCACCAAATTTAATGTGTGTTGTGGGCTTACCTCTTCTTAAAGTGTCATTATCCATGCAGGGTAAATCATCATGAATTAATGAGTATGCATGTATACATTCTACTGCTGCACCAATAGCAATTAATGTCTGATATTTAATCTTAAATATAGAACCGATATCTAATAAGATTTTTGACCTAATCTTTTTTCCACCAGGAAATAAGCCATATTTCATTGCAGGAATTAATTCAGTTTTTTGTTGTTTGGTAATAAATTTTTGTAAAAATATATTTGTATCTTTTGCTATTTCTTTAAGCTTATTTCTCATTTTTTTTTGTTAATATTTTATTAATTCTATTTTTTGTTTCTTCATTAATTTTCTTATTGTCCTTATGAAATTTTTTTTCAATAATATTATTTAATCTTAATAACTGCTGGTATGAGTCAATTGAATTCTGCAAGTCTTTTTCTGACTCTAAAGATTCAATAATATTATTTGCCTCTTTTGTTAGCTCCTCAAGAGACAGTGTGTTATTATCATGTGGTAAATTTTTATCTTTCATATAATAATAATTATTAATACATGAAATTCAATCAATCAAATATCAAAAAAGCAAAAAAATACCTTAATAAAAATTACTGTATTGGGGTACCTACTGAAACTGTTTATGGTCTAGCAGCTAATGCATACAAGAATTCAGCAGTAAAAAAAATTTATAATTTAAAAAAAAGACCAAAAAATAACCCTTTAATTGTGCATTATCACGATATCGATTCTCTTAAAAAAGATTGTTTGATAAATGATAATTTTATTAAACTTTATAAAAAATTTTCACCTGGCCCAATAACATACGTATTAAAGCTAAGAAAAAACTCTAAGATTTCAAAATATGTTACTAATAATAAGAAAACTTTAGCAGTAAGATTTCCAAAACACACAATATTTAAAAATTTACTAAAACAGCTAGATTATCCATTAGCTGCACCTAGTGCTAATATTACAACTAAAGTAAGTGCTGTTAAAGCAAAAGATGTTAAAGAAGAATTCGGTACTAAAATTAAATATACTTTAGACGGAGGTACTTGCGCAATTGGAATTGAGTCTACAATAGTTAATCTTATAGGAAGGCCATCTATACTAAGACTGGGTGGTCTGGACATTTTAAAAATTCAAAAAGCTCTAGGGTTCAAGATAAATACATCTATTAATCCAAATAAAAAAATAGCTCCTGGTCAATCTTGTCTGCATTATTCTCCTGGTATTCCTCTAAGTATGAATGTCACAAAACCAAAAAATAATGAAGCTTTCATAATAATTAAGAAAAAAAAAACTAAAATCAAAAACTATTTTTATTTAACTTCTAAAAATAATTTAGATGAAGCAGCAAAAAATCTTTATTCATGTCTAAGAAAAATAAAAAATGAGGGCTATAAATCAATTGCTGTAGAAAAAATTCCTAATATAGGACTTGGTAAAGCTATTAATGATAGATTGAAGAGAGCTTCGGAATTTAAAATAATTAAAAATTAAAAAAGACCAAAGACCTAAGTCAAGATTAGTTTCCTCTATCAATCTTTTTTAGTTTATCAAAAATCTTATTAGCAACTTTTCCATCCCCAAATATTTTTGATGGTTTAATCTCATTATTATTAAAATACTTAACTGCTTTAGAAATTTTTTGGTAATCATGCCCGGTCAAAATATTACTTTTGTTTATAATGCTTAATTGTCTCTCCGTTGAACTCCTAAGTGTTATACATGGTATTCCTAGTAACGAGGACTCTTCTTGGATGCCTCCCGAATCTGTAAAGATAATTTTACTGTTTTTCATGACTGTTAAAAAATCTAAAAAATTTAATGGTTTTATAAAATTGATAAAATTTAACTTTTTAATATTGATTTTATTGATTATTTTTTTTGTACGAGGATGTACGGGAAATAAAAAAATAATATTATATTGTTTACCTATTTTTTCTAAATTTAAAATTAGCTTTATAAGTTTTGTCTTATTATCCACACTTTCAGGTCTATGAAGAGTTAGTAGGAAATATTTATCTTTTAAAATATCTAATTTTTTTAGGATATTGTGTTTTTTTGTTAATGGTGAAAATTTTTTAATGATATCAGAAATTGTGTTACCAACTGTAAATATTTTTTTATCTAATGTAAGCCTTTCATTTTTCAAATTATCTAAGTCAAATTTTGTAGGTGTAAAGAGTATGTTAGACATCTGATCAATTAGTTTTCTGTTAATTTCTTCAGGCATATTATTATCAAAAGACCTTAAGCCTGATTCTATATGAACAATCTTAATTTTTTTATTTTTTATGTGAAACTTTCTGTTGAATATTGAAGCTGCCAAACAGCCTGCTAAAGCGGTATTTGTGTCGCCTTGTACAATTAAAAAACTAGGTTTTTCTTTATAAAGAATTTTTTCTACCTGATTAATAGCTTTAGAGAAAAAGTTTCCATCTCTTGTATTAGATGCCATAATATTATATCTGGGATTTGGTATTTTAAAAAAACTAAAAAATACGCTACTCATTAGTTTTGAGAAGTGTTGATTAGTGTTTACTAAAATAAAATCTATTTTTTTTTTTTTTAAAAGCGCTATGAGAGATGCTAGTTTAATGATTTCTGGTCTTGTAGATAAAACAATACAAATCTTCATATTTTGTTAAATTTGAAAAACATAATTTATTTATATACAGTTTATAAATCTACTTATAAGTAAATAATTAATAAAATATGAAAAAACTCATTAAAAACAACTTAATTTTATTTTGTTTACCTTTTTTACCTGTTTTTTTTTTCTTGGTTGGATTCATAGTAAACGAAGATCTTTCAACAGGAGGTGCTGAGTGGGACTTTTATTTAACCTGGCCAATAATAATGGGTTATTCAAATTTTAATTTCTCTACTAACCTTACAACACATATGCCATTGCACTATATGATGTTGTCCTCAATTAATGCAATATTTAACAATCAATATGTGGTTAGACTAATTTATTATTTTTTTAGTTTTTTCTTACCTCTTTTTCTCTATTTAAATTTAAAACAAATTTATAAAAAAAATAAGACTCTATTGATTATATTCAGCTCGAGTTTTTTATTGATTCCCTTTTTTAGAGCAACGGCAATTTGGCCTAACTCTCACTTAACAGCAATAATTTTTTTACTAATAGGT
Organism: Candidatus Pelagibacter sp.; assembly: GCA_028222445.1. The sequence continues at coordinate 18,324 of JAOISU010000004.1, read as the reverse complement.
AATTATTATTATCTTAAGGCGAAAGAGACAAATAAATTTAAATATAAAATAGCTAATTTATTATTTTTGTCATTTTCAATATATTGTATTCAAACTTATCTAATCTTATTTTTATATTATTTATACAACTATCTAATTTTTGAAAAAATTAATAATTTTATTAAACTATTCTTATTTAGCACATTGCTAAGCATCCCAGGATTTCTATTCATATTATTAAATCCAAGAACTATAAGTGTGGGAAATTTTATTACACATGATATTTTCTACACAATTTCTTCTAATTTTTCTTTAATTTTTTTCTTTTTATTATTTTTGATATTAAATCAAAAAAATTTGACCATAGTTTTAGACAAAATAAAATCTTTAAATAAAAAAGAAATTATAATTATAGTGTTTTTGGTATTCATTGTTTTTTATTATCAACAAAATTTTGCTTTAGATGCAAGACTTAGAGGTGGTGGTTTTTTCTATAAACTTTCATATTTAATTTTTAAAAATAATTTGATTTTTATTATTTCATTTCTTTTGGGCATGATTATTTCTTATATATTGATTAAATGTGAAAAAAAATTTTTTTATATTTTACTAATAATGAATATGATGAGTATAAATTTTATAGTTTATCAAAAATATTTTGAACCTTTATTTTTAATCCTTATGTCAATTTTATTTAAAAATTTTTTGATAAACAATATTTTATCAAATCTAAAAAATACACTAACGTTTTATGCCCTAATAATGTTATATTTTTTAATAGCTTGCATAAATAACTTTGGTAGAATAACACTTCCCATTGCTTAATTAATTTAATAGATATGCTTAATCAGCTATGAGAATTTTCTATATACTTCCAGCATTCAATGAAGAATTAAATGTTGAAACTTTATTAAATAACTTTAAAAAATTTTATAAAAATAAAAGAATAGGTATTTTAATAGTTATAGTTGATGATGGCTCAACAGATAATTCTTTAGAGATTATTAATCGATTTATCAAAAAAAATAATAAGAAAAAATTTAAAGTCAAAGTTATAAAGCATAAAAAAAATTTAGGATATGGCAAAACACTTAAAACAGGATTTGAATATTGTTTTTTGAAAGGCAATAATAATGATATTCTTATTGCTATGGATACAGACAATTCTCACACTATTAGTGTAAGCTATATAATGGCAAAAAAAATATTCTTAAATCAACAAGATATTGTCATTGCATCAAGATATCAATCATCATCAAAAACTAGAGGATTAAATAGATTTAGAAAAATTTTAAGTTTTACTGCTGCTGTGTTATATAAAATAGTATTTCCAATTATGAATGTAAAAGATTACACCTCTGGATTTAGAGCCTTTAGAATGCTACAAATACGAAAAGCTTGGAAAAAAAATAAGAATTTTTTTTCTGAAAATGGTTTCTCAGCTTCAGCAGATATTCTTTTAAAACTATATAAATACAGAAATGAGATAAGATTTTCAGAAATTCCAATTAACCTTAGATATGATCTAAAAAAGGGTGATTCTAAGATGAAAATATTTAAAACTATTTATCTTAATCTAGCCTTGATTATAAAACGAAAATTTTTATAAATTATTTTTTTATAGTAACGTTATAAAATAAATTAAAATCCAGAATTTTAACCCTCAGTGGTAAATATTGCTCAGTAATTATTTTTTTTATATATCTATATTTAATGATCGAAATAAGATTAAATATAGAATTTACGTGTTCTGTTGCAATCATATAGTCATATTCTAAATTAGAAATATTTAATTTTTTTTTAACATTAAATAATTTTAAAAAAAATCTACCACATCTCCACATCAAGCCTGGGTCGATTGGTAAAGAGATTGATACAAGACCATTTTTTTTTACTTTTAGCATCATTTCTTTCAAAAAAGCCTCTGGTTCAATAATATGTTCAAGCACGTGAGAAATTATAATTCTATCAAAATAGTTATCTTCAAATGGAATTTTTTTTCCATTATATAATTTAAACCTAAATTTTTCACGATTATTATATTTTTTTTTTAAAAAATTAATTGCAAACTTTGAATTTTCTAAAAAATAATATTCACTAAATTCATGCTTAACATATTTTACATGTGGTGATGAACCTGCTCCAATTTCAAGTATTTTACTATGTTTGTTGAATTTTTGTAAATATTCGCTAATTTCTAGATTTTTATGACATACATTCATCATGGCACCGACGCTACCCTCATCCTGATAAATGCTGTATTTTTTTGCTAGTTTTTGAAATTGTTTATTTTTATACATTATTGTTTATTATCTTTATAAATTTTTTTTACAACTTTATTTATTGATTTTTAGTATGGATATTGGTGCGCCTGCTAGGAGTCGAACCCAGAACCTCCTGATCCGAAGTCAGGCGCTCTATCCAGTTGAGCTACAAGCGCATATAGTATTAATATTATATTTTATGGAAAAAAACATTAATTTAATAGTTAAAGAAGATGAAAACAACCTCAGGCTTGATGTATTTATTAATAAACGTGAAAATTTAATTAGCAGAACAAGAATTAAAAATTTAATACTGAAAGAAAAATTAAAGCTAAATAATAAGATTGTTAATAGCCCATCCAAAAAAGTACTAATTGGTGATAAAATAACCCTTCAAATTCCTGAACCACAAGAAGCGTCTTTAAAACCTTATAATTTTAAATTAGAAATCATTTATGAAGATGATGACCTTCTTGTAATAAATAAACCAGCTGGAATTATTATGCATCCAGGAGCAGGCAATTATGATGAAACAATTGTAAATGCTCTAATGCATTATAATAAAGACTCTTTATCTACAATTGGTGATGAACTGCGCCCTGGTATCGTTCATAGAATAGATAAGGACACTTCTGGATTAATTGTTATTGCAAAAAACAATGAAACACATGAAAATTTATCCCATCAATTTAGCGAACATTCAATTACCAGAGTTTACCAACTTTTAATCTGGGGAAAACTTAGACCTTCGTCTGGAAAAATTGATACGTTTATCACTCGAAGTTCGAAAAATAGACAAATGATGGAAGTAAGTAATTCTAAAGGTAAAAGAGCAATTACAAATTATAAAACTATTGAAGTTTTTCAAAATGACAAAACACCTACATTAAGTTTTGTTGAATGTAGATTAGAAACTGGACGCACACATCAAATAAGAGTTCACATGACTCACATGGGTAATAGCATTATGGGTGATGGTAAATATAAAAAAAAATATAAAAAACTTAAAAATATTGACACAAATTTAGAAAATTTAATTTGTAAATTAAACAGACAATTTCTACATGCTCAAACGTTGGGTTTTATTCACCCAAAAACTAATGAAGAGATGGTCTTTACCTCATTTTTGCCACAAGAACTTGAAAATATTCTAACATTGCTTAGAAATACTAGTAAATAAAGTCTTGAAATAATATCACGGTCAACTAAATAAATACTAATCATGAGCAATACTATGAATAACAACCTGCCAACGCTTTCTAACGAAGGTGGTCTATCCACTTATCTTGAACAGATTAAAAAGTTTCCTATGCTCGAGGCTGAAGAAGAATATATGTTAGCAAAAAATTGGAAGGCAACAGGAAATATAAAATCTGCAGAAAAGTTAGTAACAAGTCATCTTAGACTTGTTGCAAAAATTGCAATGGGATACCGAGGATATGGTCTTCCAGTAAATGAAATGATTTCTGAAGGAAATGTAGGATTAATGCAAGCTGTAAAGAAATTTGAACCAGAAAAAGGTTTTAGATTGGCTACATATGCAATGTGGTGGATCAAAGCATCTATACAAGAATATATATTAAGATCTTGGAGCCTAGTAAAAATAGGAACAACAACTGCTCAAAAAAAATTATTTTTTAATCTAAAAAAAATTAAAAATCAAATTGCACCTCAATCTGAAGGTGATTTAAGACCAGAACATGTAAATGAAATAGCAAATAAACTTGATGTTAGTAAAGATGAGGTAGTTTCAATGAATAGAAGACTGTCAGGTAAAGAATTTTCTCTTAATGCTCAAGTTGGTGAGGATGGAGATGAGTGGCAGGATTGGTTGGTTGATAAAGAATTAGATCATGATTTAAAATTTGCTCATCAAGAAGAGATGGTTCAAAGACAAGGTTTGTTAAAAGACTCCATAAAAATATTAAATGAAAGAGAAAGAGAAATTTTATATTCAAGAAGATTAAATGATGAACCTACTACGCTGGAAGACTTAAGTAAAAAGTATAAAATTAGTAGAGAAAGAATTAGACAAATTGAGAATAAAGCTTTTGAGAAACTTCAAAAACACATGCTGTTATCTGCTAAATCAAAAAATTTGCTACCTGTTAACTAAACTTCAAAAGGATTTTCTAAAAGAATAGTGTCTTCTCGTTCAGGGCTTGTCGAAATACTTGAAACCTTAGTTCCAATAAAGTCCTCTAGCGCATAAATGTATTTTTTTGCATTCTCGGGTAAAGCCTCAATATTTTTTATTCCTTGAGTAGAGCTTTTCCATCCAGGAAAAGTTTTATAAATTGGTTTTATTTTTAGTTGATCTTCAACGGCTGCAGGCAAATAATCCATTCTTTTTCCATCCAATTCGTACTCAACACACATTTTAATTTCATCTAATTCATCTAAAACATCTAATTTAGTCAGTGCAATACCATCTATTCCTGAAATTTTAATTGTTTGTCTTACTAAGACCCCATCAAACCAACCACATCTTCTTTTTCTGCTTGTAACAGTACCAAATTCTTTTCCTCTTGACCCAAGTAATTCTCCAATATCATCTGTTAACTCAGTTGGAAAAGGACCTTCACCTACTCTTGTTGTGTAAGCTTTAGTTATACCAAGAACATAATGAATAGAATTTGGTCCACAACCAGTTCCAGTCGCAGCACTAGAAGCTACAGTGTTAGAGGATGTTACAAAGGGATATGTTCCATGATCAACATCAAGTAAAATTCCTTGTGCGCCTTCAAATAATATTTTCTTTTTTTGTTTTTTGAATTCATCAATTCTAAGCCATACAGGCTGAGAAAACTTAAGTATTTCTGGTGCAATTTTTAACAAGTCCGCTTTGAGTTTATCTTTTTCAAAGATTCTCTTACCTAAGCCTTTTCTAATTGCATTGTGGTGTAAAAGTACAGTTTCTAATCTATGATCAAGATTACTCTCTGACAATAAATCCATAACTCGAATTGATCTTCTTCCAACTTTATCTTCATAAGCAGGGCCAATTCCTCTTCTTGTAGTTCCAATTTTTCCTTTTCCAGCCGCATCTTCTCTTATCTCATCCATTTCTCTGTGAAATGGTAAAATTAAATTAGCAGATTCTGAAATTATAAAATTATCTAAATTAACCTCAACACCTTTAGATTTAATTTCTTTAATTTCTTCCAATAATGCCCAGGGATCAACAACAACTCCATTGCCAATAATTGAAATTTTATTTTTTCTTACAATTCCAGAAGGTAGCAACCTTAACTTATACGTGACTCCATCTATAACTAAAGTATGCCCCGCATTATGTCCGCCTTGGAATCTAATTACAACATCTGCTTGGTCTGACAGCCAATCAACGATTTTTCCTTTACCTTCATCTCCCCACTGTGATCCAACAACTACAACGTTTCTCATTATCTAAATTTTTTTTCTATTGTTATCGAGCTTAAATGGTTAATCGGTCCATGGCCTTTACCAAAGTTAATCTTAGAATTAATTGAATTATTTACATACTTAGTTGCAAGCTCACAAGATTTCTTTAGTGTTTTTCCACATCCAAAAAATGAAGTAATAGCTGAAGATAAAGTGCAACCAGTTCCATGTGTATTATTAGTTGTAATTCGATTGTTTTTAAAAATCATAATCTCTTTTTTATTAACAAAAATATCTTGGACTATTTTAGAATTTAGATGCCCCCCTTTAATAAATACATTTTTAGCACCAAGGTTTAACAGCTTGCTTGCTGCATAAATCATATCTTCTTTGCTTTTAATCTTTGTATTAGTTAAGATTTCTGCTTCAGGAATATTTGGAGTTATTAAACTAACCATTTTAATCAATTTATTTTTTAGTAATTTTATTGCTTCATTATCAATTAGCTTTGAACCTCCTTTGGCTACCATAACTGGATCTAAAATAATTTTATTAACTTTTATTATGTCTAAAGATTTAATAACAGACTTGATAACTTTAGAAGAGTGCAACATGCCAATCTTGATTGCATCAGGCCTAATATCTTTTGAAGTAAATTCTATTTGTTGAGATATTTCTTTTGAATTTATTGAGATTATTGATTTTACACCTGTGGTATTTTGAACTGTAACTGCTGTGATTGCTGTCATGGCATAGGATCCTAGAGCAGTGACTGTTTTAATATCAGCTTGAATGCCAGCTCCACCAGAAGAGTCCGATCCAGCAATTATCAATATTTTTGCTTTAGGTTTCAATTTATTTTATTTTTTTCCTAATAATTTCTAAACAATTCAGTAAAAGTTTTTTATTTATACCTTCTACCATAATCCTTATTTTAGATTCTGTTCCTGACTTTCTAACTAGGATTCTTCCCTGATTTTTTATTAATTTTTCAGCTTTTTTAATAGAACTTCTTACATCGATATTATTTATTATATTTTTATCTTTTACTTCAATATTTTCTAGGATTTGTGAAGTTTTAATAAAAGTATTAAAAAAGTTACTAGCCCTTTTCCCTTTTCTTAGAGAAAATAATACTTCTAAAGCAACCAACAAACCATCTCCTGTAGTTGCAAATTTTCCTAAAATAATATGACCTGATTGTTCACCACCAAGATTAAAATTATATTTTTGCATTTTTTCTTTTACATATCTGTCCCCAACATTTGCTCTTATAAATTTTATATTCTTTCCTTTAAAAAATTTTTCTAAACCATAATTAGACATTAGAGTGCCTATCACACCTCCTTTTAGCATTTTTTTTTGTTTCCACCTTAGAGCTATTGCTGCAATTATTTGATCTCCATCAATGATATTACTTTTTTCATCACACAAAATAATTCTATCCGCATCGCCATCTAAAGAAATACCAAGGTGTGCTTTATATTTTTTTACTGCATTTTTAATTTTACTTGGATGTGTTGAACCACAATTTTTATTAATATTTAATCCATTTGGTTTTGCACCAATTGTAAACACTTTTGCTCCAAGGGATTTTAATAATTCTGGACCTGCTTTATAGCCAGCTCCATTTGCACAATCTATTACTATTCTTAAACCTATAAGGTTAAAATCCTTTGGAAAATTTTTTTTTAAAATTTTAATATATTCATCATTTGCTGTTTCCAGTCTTTTAACTCTCCCTAATTTTTGTGGTCGACTTAAATTGTTATCAATTTTTTTATCAATTAATTTTTCTATTTTTTTTTCAATTTTGTCAGATAATTTTAGACCATCTGGCCCAAATAATTTTAGACCATTGTCGGAATAAGGATTGTGTGAAGCTGTTATCATAATGCCCATATTAGCCTTCATTTTTCTTGTTAGCATTGCAAGACCATTCGTTGGTAAGGGACCCAAAGTATAAACATGCATGCCTGCTGAAGTTAACCCCGATACTAAAGCAGGTTCAAGTGTATAACCTGACAACCTAGTATCTTTTGCAATAATAGCTAATTGTTTTGTTTTTTTTTGAATTTTAAAATATGTTCCTGATGCTAATCCAAACTTGAAAAACATATCACCATTAATATTCTTGCTATTAACTAATCCTCTGATGCCATCTGTACCAAAATATTTTTTTATCATTAGTTTTGGATTATGTTTTTAAATACTTTTATACTTTGCATTAATTCCTTTACGTCGTGTATTCTCAAAATTTGCACCCCTTGTGTGGCTAAATAAAGAGACGAAGCAACTGTTCCCCCAGTTCTATTTTCTGTATCATTTATGCCAGCAATTTCTTTGATAAATCTTTTTTTTGACACACCCACTAATATAGGAAAACCAAGTGTATGAAAAATAGAAATATCCCTTATCAAATTCATATTATGTTTCAAATTTTTTCCAAAACCTATACCTGGATCAATCATAATATTATTATGTTTTATACCCTTCCTTCTTAACAGTTTTATTTTTTTTTCAAAAAAATCATAGATATCTAATAGTGCATTTTTATAGACTGGTTTAATTTGCATTGTTTCTGGTGTCCCTTGACAATGATGAATAACAAATGGTGTTTTATAATCTCTTAAGATCTCAATTGTTTTTTGATCATATTCTAGCCCTGAAATATCATTTATAATTTTAACTCCAAGTTTAATTCCTTTCTTCATTATTTCTGATTTTCTGGTATCTAATGATATTGGCAATTTTTTACTTATCTTCTTAATAGTATTTTCAATTCTTTTCCATTCTCTTGCATTGCTTACAGTTTGTGATCCTGGTCTTGTTGACTCACCGCCCACATCAATAATATTTGATCCAAATTTAAATAAATTTATAGCATGAGCCACACCTCTATTTTTTTTATTAAATCTTCCTCCATCAGAAAAACTATCTGGTGTTAAATTTAACACACCCATTAAATTTGGAATATCATTTAAATTAAGATTGGCAAAATTTTTATTCTTTTTAGTAATTACGGAAAGATCTTTTGTAACTTTATTTCTTAAAAATTTTGGTAAATTCTTAACATCTTTTATCTGAATTGTTTTTTTTGAATTTCTAGAAATTATCTCAATTTCATTAAAGGAAATTTTATTATTTCCTCTTAATGGTAAATTAATTTTTTTATTTACAAGATTAATTGATTTTTTTCCATGAGTAAAATTACACGCTCTTGTGTAATATTTTTTCATTAATTTTTAATGAACTATCTTTGGCTTAAGACCCATTGAGCTTAAAGCAGAATCCTTATCATCATCTTCCACTTTTAAATCTTCTTTGTTGCTTGGGTATATATTTTTATTTATTAGGTTGTCTATCTCTTCACCAGTTAATGTTTCATAAACTAAAAGTGCTTTTGCAATTTTATGAAGATCATCAACCTTAGTTGTTAATATTTCTTTTGCTTTATTGTACCCTTCATCAACTAGTTTTCTTATTTCTTTATCTATTTTTTGAGCAACAGCTTCTGACACACTTTGTGTTCTAGCTACTGATCTACCTAAAAAGACCTCTTCTTCATTTTCACCATATTCTACAGGTCCTAATTCTTCTGTCATTCCATATTTTGTTACCATCGCTCTAGCTAATTGTGTGGCTTGGTTTATGTCTGATCCAGCTCCACCGCCAGCTCCTGTTGAAATATTATCTTTTCCAAAAATTACTTCTTCAGCCACTCTTCCACCAAAACAAACAGCCATTCTAGCTTTTAAAAACTTAATTGAATACCCATGCTTGTCTCGTTCAGGTAAATTCATTACCATTCCTAAGGCTCTCCCTCTTGGTATGATTGTTGCTTTATGTATTGGATCATAGCCTTCCATATTAAAAGACACAAGTGCATGCCCACCTTCATGATAGGCTGTTAATTTTTTTTCATCCTCTGTCATAACCATTGATCTTCTTTCGGCACCCATCATTACTTTATCTTTGGCTTCTTCAAACTCATCAAGAGTTACTATTCTTTTATTTTTTCTAGCTGCTAATAAAGCTGACTCATTAACTAAATTTGCAAGATCAGCCCCTGAAAATCCTGGTGTTCCTCTTGCAATAGTTCTTAAATTAACATCTGGAGCCATCTTTATTTTTTTAACATGCACTTTTAAAATTTTTTCTCTACCAATAATATCAGGATTTGAAACAACTACCTGTCTATCAAATCTTCCTGGTCTTAATAAGGCTGGATCTAAAACATCTGGTCTGTTTGTAGCCGCAATAATTATGACACCCTCGTTTGTGTCAAATCCATCCATTTCAACTAATAATTGGTTTAATGTTTGCTCTCTCTCGTCATTTCCACCACCTAGACCAGCTCCTCTACTTCTTCCTACAGCATCTATTTCATCAATAAAGATTATACATGGGGAATGCTTCTTGCCTTGTTCAAACATGTCCCTAACTCGTGATGCACCAACACCAACAAACATCTCTACAAAATCTGAACCTGAAATAGTAAAGAAAGGAACCCCAGCTTCTCCTGCTATAGCTCTTGCAAGTAATGTTTTTCCTGTACCCGGAGGACCAACCAACAAACACCCCCTAGGGATTTTACCTCCTAATTTACTAAATTTTTTTGGATCTTTTAAAAATTCTACAACTTCTACAACTTCTTCTTTTGCTTCTTCAACTCCAGCAACATCGTTAAAAGTAACTTTTCCTTTTAACTCATTCATCATTTTAGCTTTAGACTTACCGAAGCCCATTGCGCCACCTTTTCCACCTTGCATTTGTCTCATGAAAAAAATCCAAACAGCTATTAATAACAACATTGGAAACCAGGATAATAAAATACCAAAAAGCGATGGCATTTTATCTTCTATTGGAGCTGCAGAAATACTTACTCCTTTACTAGACAGTTTTTCAATTAAATTAGGATCATTAGGTGAATATGTTGAAAAAGAGTCTCCATTAGAAAAAACACCTTTTATATTGTTGCCCTGTATTTCAACTTTTACAACTCCACCATTTTCTACCTCAGTTAAAAATTCTGAAAATATAATTGCATTATTTGCACCCATGCTAGCCTGTGGGTTTTTAAACATATTGTAAAGTCCAATTGTTAGAAAAACAATTACAGCCCACATTGCTAAATTTTTCATGTTCATAACCTTAAGATAATAATTATTGCTAATTAAACAAGTGTCAAATTGTTACATAATTCAGACTTTATGCACGCTTTCTCTGGATATTAATATAGTTTCGTTAATCCTTTCAATAAAACAGCCGCCCAATGTTAACTTGGTAAAAGATTTTTGTTTAATGGCATTAATTACTTCATCAATACTTTTTCCCCTAACAGGATAATATTTTCTTCCAATAATTTGAATAATTTTTGTTAAAGATCTAAAAATTACCTCATGTGACTGATCAAAAAAAAATTTGTTTAAAATGTAAGTTTTATCTTTATTCAATAACTTTGAATTCTTATTTAAATTTCTATCCACATAAAATTTAATTGATCTATCTGAGTCTTTAAGATTATTAATGGTTAGTTCAAGCTTTTTAATATCCAAACCTTCTTTTTCTAAAGAGTGTAATAAGTTTCGAATTCTTGTTCTTTTATATTTTTCATCTTTATTAGATGGGTCATTAACATAAAAATTAAAAACAATTTTTGTGATATAAATTAAATCTTTTTTTTCTATATCAAGAAATGGTCTTAAAATATTAATATTTTGATCTCTGTATTTACTAATTTTATTGAATGAAATTAATCCATTTAATCCACTTCCTCTAACTATTCTGATTAAAAAGTTTTCTAAAACATCATTTAAGTGATGTCCTAACAATAAGTGTTTTATATCTTTTTTTTTACACTGATTAATTAATAATGAATATCTTTTATTCCTTGCTATAGCTTGAATATTTTTAGTTGGTTTTTTTCCATTCCATTTTAAAATCTCACAATTTATATCAATGCTCTTTAAAGAATTTTTTATATTTGTGGCCTCTAAAGATGACTCACTTCGAAGTCTATGATCAACAATAAAGTAATATATTTTTATATTTTTTTTAATAGCATAACATTTTGCTAAATATGCTAAAGCTAGACTATCTGGGCCTCCTGATACAGCCACGGCTAGGTTTTCTTCAACCTTCAAAGATGCTGCAAACTTTTTATATATTCTAGAAATTTTTTTTTTATTTAAGTATTCAAGAATCTGACTACGTGTTTTGTTTTTCACACTCAAATTTTTTAGATTCATACTTAGCTTTTTGTAATACTGATTGATTGGCTTTAGGATATTGCTTTGCAACACCTTCGATCATCTTACATCCTTGTTCTTTTTCACCTATCTGTACCATTGATACACCAAGTTTTAATAAATTTATAGGAGCCTTCTCGCCTTTTGGATATTTTTGATAACCTTCCAAATAAGCTGAGGCAGCATCAGTATAAAGCTGCCTAATTCTAAACGTTTCAGCATACCAATATTGTGCATTACCTGCTAAAGCATTTTCTGGATTGGCTAATACAAACTCTTTAAAAGCTCGCTCAGCGGTATTATAATCTCCCACTTTTAAAAAACTTGTTGCAAACTCATATTGTTTTTCAGGTATATCATCTGGCAGTATTGTTTGTTCTGCCTGAAAAGTTTCTGTTACTATAGAAGAGGTTGTTTCAATAGATTGAATTTGTTGTGTAGTATTTTGGTCTTCATTATCTTTATAAGAAATTGAGCCCAAGTCTTGTGGCTGTGAAGAGCCTGGTAAAACTTTTTCCACTGTTTCTTTTGATCTAGATGTTAATTTTTGATTTACTTCTCCTGATGATAATGCATTTTCAACTTCTTGAAATCTTACTTGATTATCAGCTTGAACTTTAGAAAGTCTATTTGATAATTTATCAAGCTTAAAATTAATTTCTTCAAATTTGTTAGTTAATTCTTGAAACTGATTTTCAATATCTGATAGTTTTAGTAAATGTCTTGTTAGAACATCTTCCGAACTTTGATCAAAATTTTCTTGATTACTTAAACTGCTTGTATTGATTGATCCTGAATAAACTGCCTTCTCAAGTGTTTTTAAATCTTTTTGAATTAGTTCTAATACTTCATTTAAATTATGATTATCAGCCAATGTAATATTTGAAAATAAAATAAATAAAGCTAGGGCCTTGATGTAAAATATTTTTTTATAACTTAACATAAAGTCTAATTTGTAATTATAATGATGGCAAAAAAAAGACCCTATTCACTAATTAAATAGTGATAAGGTCTTTTATAAATTAATTTATTTAACTAACTTAATTAGCTTTAACAGTAACCGATCTTCTGTTTTTTGACCAAGCCAATGGATTAGATCCTGAGTCTACAGGTCTTTCTTTACCATAACTTAATACTGAAATTCTGTCAGAAGAAATTCCATAAGTCATTAAGTAATCTTTTGCTGAATTAGCTCTTCTTTCGCCTAATGCTAAGTTATACTCTCTTGTACCTCTTTCATCTGCGTGACCTTCTAATACAACATTAATATCTGAGTTTTTTCTTAACCATGCAGCTTGTTTTCTTAAAGTATCTCTTGAAGCTGTTGTAAGTACTGTTTCATTTGTTGCAAAGAAAACTCTGTCAGGAACACCTGAGGCTAAATATTCTACTGAATCTGTTCCCGTATAAACATCACCTTGAAGTTGACCTGTTGTTTTTTTAGTTGCACATGCTGATAGCACTAAACTTGCTATTAAAATCAAAAATGTATTTTTTAAAATCTTGCTTAAGTTCATTATTGCTCCTTAGTCCATTTATTGTAATTCTTTATTTTTTTCATATTTAATTAGACCTTTCAAGTTAAAAATCAAGCTTAATTACAGCTAATTCGTTAATAAAGATGACCAAGATGGGTCTGAAGCATCTGTTTCTGTTTCAATCAATCTTTCGTTATAACCTGTCAAATCTATAGACCACAATTTAGCAGAAAATCCCTCTCCTTTTGCGTTTGTTTTTGTTTCTCTATAAAATATTAATACTCTTCCATTTGGGGACCATGATGGTGCCTCTTGATAAAAATTTTCAGTTAATAATCTTTCACCACTTCCATCTGTTCTCATTACTCCAATATAAAATTTTCCTTTATGCAGCTTTGTAAATGCAATTAAATCTCCCCTTGGAGACCATACTGGCGTACCGTAAAGTCCGTTGCCAAAAGATATCCTTTTAACATTTTTTCCATTGCTTTCCATTATATAAATTTGTTGGTAACCGCTTCTATCAGAATTAAAAGTAATATATTTTCCATCTGGAGAATAAGAGGGGGAGGTATCAATTGAAGGATGATTTGTAATTCTTTCAACAATTCTATTTTCTAAATCCATTGTATAAATATCTGAATTTCCATCTTGAGCAAAACTCATTATAATTTTTTTAGCATCTGGAGAAAATCTTGGTGCAAATGTCATTCCTGGAAAATCTCCAACTACTTCTTGCATTCCCGTTTCAATATCTAGTAAATAAACTCTTGGTAAGTTTCTAAAATAAGAGAGATATGTAACCATTTGATTAGTTGGGCTAAATCTTGGTGTTAAAACTAACTCATTCCCTAGAGTTAAAAATTTATTATTAAAACCATCTTGATCCATAATGGCTAATTTTTTTATTCTATTAGTTTTTGGCCCCTCTTCCGCTACATAAATTATTCTTGTATCAAAATATCCTTTTTCACCTGTTAGACGCTCATAAACTTTATCTGTAATTATATGACCAACTCTTCTCCAATTACTTGGAACAGTAGTAAATGCTAATGCCATCATTTCTTTTCCAGCTAAAATATCCCACAGTCTAAATTCAACTCTTAATTTATCTTCTACAAAAGTTACTTTGCCAGTTATTAATGCTTGTGCTTTAATTAAATTCCAATCTTCAAATCTAGGTTTTAAATTTGCAATATCAGGTTTTTGAAGAAATGCATTTTTATCTAAAGGATTAAAAAGGCCTGTCTGTTTTAAATTATTTTCAACTATTAAAGATATTTCAGCTCCTAAATTTTCTTTTTTTAAAATTTTTTTAAAATTTTCTTTAGAATTATCATCGATTGAAAGTGGAGAAACAGCAACAGGAAGAGGGCTCAAGTTTCCTCTCGTAATATCAACTTCTATCAAAGCCATTGCTTTAATTGGAAATATGATCAGTAATATTAATAAATATCTATATAGCATTTTATCCTTCTAACATTTCTCTTGCATCAAAATTTAATTGTAACTCTTTCCATCTCTCATATCCAGTGCTAGGTACTCTAAGAGGTTGACATAGTTTTACTGCTCTCAATGCACTTTCTGCTAAAACTTTATAAAATCCTTGTCCTGGTTTATTCATTCTAGCATGATCAAGAATTTCAGAATCTATAATAGATCCATCTGGCTTTAATTGTAACTTAATTCTAACTAGTAAATTTTCGTTGTAAGGTAATCCTAAAGGAATACTCCAACATCCAAATATTTGTGCTTTTAGAGCATCTTCTTCACTTAGTGATAAACCACCAAATTCTATATTCTTATCTTGATCCTGGCTTATTTCATTGCTTTTTTTGTTTGTTTCAGCACTTTCTACTTTAGATTTATCAATTAAGGCTGCAATATTATTTGGATCAAATAAATCTTTTTTTTCAAATTCTGAAACTTGTTTAATTTCTGTTTCAACTTTTTCAGGGTTTTGTTTGTCTTCTTTAATTTCCTTAACCTTTTCTAATTTTTCATCAGGCAAAGGTATTGCATCTTGTTTATCTTTTTTAACTGCTTTTGGAGGGGCTTGTTCAGAGACAAGTTTTTTTTCTTTTTCTTTAACTTTTTCAATTATTTTTTTTGCTTTAGGTGCAAATGGAATATTTGTTTTATCTGTAATCTGAATTAGTTCAACTGAAACAATCGGTGGTAAATCAATTGGTTTTTTAGCTAAAAAAGGTAAACTCATGGCAGTAATTAATACAAGAAGTATATGAAACCCAAAAGAAATAAATATATTTCTATTCACTTTTACTACCTCTCTTTATATGGTTCAGAAATCAATGCTACTTTAGTAAAACCAGACCCAGACAACATTCCCATTATCTCCAAAACCCTACCATAATTTATCGATTTATCTCCTCTGACATAGATTCTTGTATCTGTTCTATTCTTCGATACAGCTAAAATCTTCGCTGTTATTTTATCATAATCAACTTTTGATTCTTGAATAAATATCTCACCTTTAGCATTAATAGATAGTGTTAATGGTTCAAGCTCTTCTGGTAATGTGTCTGCAGAACTTTCGGGTAAGTCAACCTGTACTCCGACTGTTAACAATGGAGCTGTAACCATAAATATAATTAACAAAACTAACATTACATCCACAAAAGGAGTAACATTTATTTCACTCATAGGCTCTTTTGATGAACGATTGAGTTTAAAAGCCATTTTAAATTATTGATAAAAATCTTTTAGAAAAATTTTCTAATTTTTGTGAATATTTTTTTGAATCTAAATTAAATTTATTGTAAGCAACAACGGCTGGAATCGCTGCTAACAAACCTAATGCGGTTGCAAATAAAGCTTCGGCTATTCCTGGTGCTACAATTGCTAAACTAGTATTTCTTGAAATGGCAATTGATTGAAATGAATTCATTATTCCCCAAACAGTTCCAAATAAACCAATAAACGGTGCCGTTGAACCAACTGTTGCTAAAAAAGTAAAACCTTTATCAATTTTTGATATTTGTTTTTCAATACTAACCTCCAGCATTCCACTCATTCTGTCACTTAAATTAGCTTTATTTTTAGCTTTTAATAAAGTTTGCATAGCTTCCTTAAATAATAAAGCCATAGGGTTTTCTAAATTAGCTGGTAAACTATTATAAAAAGTCTCTGCAGATTTTGATCTCCAAAATTTTTCTTCAAATTCCTCTGACTCTATATTTATTTTTTTAAATAATTTAAATTTTTCGATAATAATAGCCCATGAATATATAGAGCAGGCAATAAGCGTAAGTATTACTGATTTTACAATAAAATCTGCTCTTAAAAACAAACTCCATAACGAGAAATCAGTATTTGATGCAAGTCCTACTGCTTGTGATGTAATATCAGCTTCCATTATTAACCTTTCACACTAAAATGTGTCATGAATTTGACTTTATTAGTGTTAAATTAATCCTCTAATTTATAAGTTTCGTAATAAAAACTAGCTATTAAAATTGCATCTGCTTTGTTAGAATCTTTTTTCTTAGATAATTCTGATGAATAATAAGGAAATACTTCAATTGCCTTAGTTCTGCTGGCATCTTTTTCTGAATTAATAAGATTAAAGTACTTTTTCCATTTAGCGGGTCTAACAAAATACATTGGTAATTGCATTGCAGAACAAATCCCTTTTAAAATTCCAAATGATTGACCAAAATTAAACATACTTGTAACTCCTTGACCAGGCATAGCCGAAACCTGCTCAATCACCACTTTAACATCTTCTTTTTTTAAATCTTTTATTCTTAAAGAAATTTCATGATAAATTTGAGCACCATTTACTTGTTTTTTATTTTTTTTCCCTTCGGGCATATTGGGCATCTCAACAACATCAATTATTTTTCCATCTTGAAAAAAACAAATAGAACCTGTTATGCCTGGGTCAATTCCAATTATAAGCATTAATTATTTTTTAAATTAATATTTGAGTAAACATTTTGTACGTCATCATCATCTTCAAGAGTTTCTAGAAATTCAATTGCAGAGTCAATTTTATCTTTTTCAACATCAACACTTTTTAAAGGTACCCATTCGATTTCTGTAGAAATAAAATTTGCTATCGTTTTTTCAAGATTTTTTTTTACATTATAAATTTCATTCATGGGACATTGTATTTCATGAAAATTTTCATAGGAAATACATTCATCTGCACCCGACTCGATTGCTAGTTCAAAAATTTGTTCGTCTGAAATTTCTTTTTTATCTATTTTTATAATACCAAGTTGATTAAAATTATGAGAGGCAGACCCCTGTGTTCCTAAATTACCACCACTTTTTTGAAATATTGTTCTGATATTGGAGGCTGTTCTATTTTTATTATCTGTTAGAGCTTCGACAATTACTGCAATTTTATCTGGTCCAAAACCCTCATATCTTAAATTCTCAAAATTATTGTCATTACTAGCTGAGGATTTGTCTATTGCTCTTTCAATATTATCTTTTGGCATATTCGCTGATCTTGCAGCCTGGATAGCGGATCTAAGTCTCGGATTCATTGATGGATCTTTGTCGCCTAATTTTGCAGCAACACTTATTTCTTTTGAGAGTTTTGAAAATACTTTTGATCTTTGTTTGTCTGCTTTTCCTTTGGAATGTTTGATACTTGCCCATTTTGAGTGACCCGACATAATAATTAATGAGAATTTTTTAATTCTCCTCCATATATAAAGTTTTCAATTTTATTTGCTAAACCTGTTTCTATATCACAATCAACAATCACACCACATAAAGTAGCATCACCAGTTGATGGAAAGTGTTTAGTAGATTTTTTTTTTAGAAAACGGTTAATTGAATTTTCTTTATTCATTCCAATTACAGAGTCATAATCTCCACACATTCCTGCATCTGTTTGATAGGCGGTTCCTCCTTTAAGAATTCTAGCGTCGTTTGTTGGTATATGGGTATGAGTACCAACAATTAATGTGGCCTTTCCATCAAAAAAATGACCGATTGCATTTTTTTCACTAG
>JAOISU010000036.1 GCA_028222445.1 Candidatus Pelagibacter sp. | reverse complement strand
AGTGAATTTCACCAGTAACACCGTTTGCAAGGTCACTTAATAGGTATAATGCTGAATTTCCTACATCATGGATATCTACGTTTCTTTTTAGGAAAGAATGATCTTCATTCCATTTATATAAGAATTTTGCATCTCCAATAGCAGAAGCAGCAAGAGTTTTAATAGGTCCTGCACTTATTGCATTTACCCTCATGCCTTTAGCACCCAGGTCTCTTGCAAGATATTTAACACTTGCCTCTAACGCTGATTTACAAACACCCATTACATTATAATTTGGAATAGCTTTAGTAGATTCGTATGTTAGAGTTAACATGCTGCCACCTTCTTTCATTATTTTTGAAGCTTCTTTTGCAACTTCAGTAAATGAAAAACATGAAATTAACATGCTTCTTAAGAAGTTTTCTCTGGTAGTGTTTAAATATTCACCTGATAGTTCTGATTTATCTGAGAATGCTACTGCGTGAACAACAAAATCAATTTGACCCCACTCTGATTTAATATCTTCAAATAATTTTATAACTTCTTCTTTGTTTTCAACATCACAACTGAATGTTGTTTTTGAATTTAATTTTTCAGCTAAAGGAATTACTCTTTTCTTTAGTGCATCTCCAAGGTAAGTGAATGCAAGTTCAGCTCCAGCTTCAGCAAGCTTTTGTGAAATGCCCCAAGCAATTGATCTTTCATTGGCAACGCCCATGATTAATCCTTTTTTACCCTTCATCAAACTCATGATTATATTTTCTCAAAAATTAAAGCAGCATTGGTTCCACCAAAACCAAAACTATTAGACATAACAGTATTTAAAGTTGCTCCAGTTTCTGTTTTAGCAACTATCGGAAATTTTTTAGCCTCTTCATCTATTTCGCCAATATTTGCAGAACCAGCAATGAAATTATTTTTCATCATAATTAAACAATAGATTGCTTCATGAACAGATGCAGCACCCAATGGATGTCCTGATAAAGATTTGGTTGAACTAATTTTTGGAATTGTATCCCCAAAAACTCCTTTAACAGCATTTAATTCAGTAATATCACCAACTGGTGTTGATGTTCCATGGGTATTTATATAATCAATTTTATTTTTAGCAGTTGCCATAGCCATTTGCATGCATCTGATTGCTCCTTCTCCTGATGGGGCTACCATATCATATCCGTCTGATGTTGCTCCATAACCAGTTAATTCTGCGTATATTTTAGCTCCTCTTGCTTTAGCATGTTCGTATTCTTCAAGAACTAAAACTCCACCGCCACCAGCGATTACAAATCCGTCTCTAGTTTTATCATAAGCTCTTGATGCAGTCTCAGGTGTATCGTTGTATTTTGAAGATAACGCTGTCATTGCATCAAACATTGCTGTCATTGCCCAGTGAACTTCTTCACTTCCACCTGCAAAAACAACATCTTGTTTGCCCATTTGGATTAATTCCATTGAATTTCCAATGCAGTGTCCGCTAGTAGCACATGCAGAGCTCATTGTGTAGTTGGTTCCTTTAATTTTAAATGGCACTGCTAAAGTAGCTGAAGCTGTACTTGCCATTGTTCTTGGAACAATGAAAGGACCCATTAATTTTGGAGTTTTGGCTCTAGTTTTATCTGCTGCTAAAATTACATTTTCAATTGAAGGTCCTCCTGAACCCATAACAATACCAGTTTTAAAATTACTAACTTCACTTTCTTCTAATCCAGAGTCTTCAATCGCCTCTTTCATTGCAATATAATTATAGGCTGACCCTGAACCCATGAATCTAATTGTTTTTCTATCAATATGATCCTCAAGTTTTATATTTGGTTTACCATGAACATGGCTTTTAAGATTATGTTCTTTATATTCCTCAGCATATGAAATTCCTGATTTAGACTTTAATAGTGACTGATGAACCTCTTCTTGATTGTTTCCCAAACAAGATACAATTCCTAAACCTGTGATAACTACTCTTCTCATTATTTAAATAATCCTACTTTCAAGCTTTCTGCTGAATATATTTTTTTGTCATCTGCAAATACTAAGCCATTTGCAAGACCAACTGTTGTTCCACCTGGAGCCATAATTTTTTTCATATCAATTTCATATCTTACATTTTTAACATTTTTTAAAACTTCACCAGTGAATTTTACTGTACTCACTCCTAAAGCTCTCCCTTTACCTGGGTTACCAAGCCACCCAAGATAAAAACCAACTAGTTGCCACATAGCATCTAAGCCAAGACAACCTGGCATAACAGGGTCTTCTTTAAAATGACACTCAAAGAACCAAAGATCATCTTTGATATCTAATTCAGCCTTTAAAGATCCTTTTTTAAAAGTACCACTATTATCACTGATTTCGGTTATTCTATCAAACATGAGCATTGGCGGAAGAGGTAATTTTGCATTACCGGGGCCAAAAAGCTCTCCATTTCCACAATTAATTAGTTCATTATAT
>JAOISU010000035.1 GCA_028222445.1 Candidatus Pelagibacter sp. | reverse complement strand
CGAGATAATCAATCAACTTAAATTTTGAATCGTTAGAAATTTCTAATAAATCTTTTGTACCATCAGCTAAATTTAATATTTTTAACATATTTAATTGAGAGAGTTCCATTTTTTTAACAGTATAATTTCCAATACCTCTATAAAGTTTAATTGGACTCTTAGATAATTGTGGTGTGCCGTACTGAATTTTTCCTAATGGAGTAAAATTATTTTCTATACTCAACAATACATCGTAATATACCTTAATACTTTGAATAATTGTATTAAAATTAATTAACTTTTCATTGTCTAGAGATGTATGGTATTCTTTAAAACCTCCGTATGTTTTTCTCATTATTAATCCGATTGGTAAATTAAAACCAGGAGAACAAAATTGTTTTTCATCACTTCCCCAGGGTTCAAAATTTAATATATTAAATTTAAAATTTGAATTTTTTAAGACATTTAAAGCTGCCCTATCTGTTATTGTGTTGCCATTTCTACTTTTTTTATAATTGAACTCATTTCCATATCCGACACAATTAATTACATAGCCAGCAATAATATTTTTAACATTATTTTTATTTTTATGTAGAAATGCAGCGGATCCAATATTTTCAGGGCAAATCAAAAACCTATAAGTATAATTGTGTGGTCCTGTATTCTTTAAAATTCTATAAAGCATTGACCAAACTAATGGTCCAGAGAGTTCATGGTTAGCCATTTGTGGATGACAAAGGTAAGTTGATAATAATATTTCTTTTTTAGATTTTCCTGGAATTTTTGTATCTGAGTAAATTAATTCTCCTTTTTTTAAGGTTGTATTAATAACTACTTGGTATTTTCCAGGTTTTAGTTTTTTATATTTACTATACTCAATACAAAAACCCCAATTTTTTTTATAGTATGAAGTTATATAGGGTATAGCATTTGGCTGTTTAGGCAAGGTATGAATATTTTTTTTTAATTCCTTTAAGCTCATGGTTTTATTTATTGGAATTGAATAATTTACAACATGTAAATTGTTGACCTTAAAATTGGCAATTTTATTTCCATCAGGGCAAATAATGTAAGCATCTTTTATGTTCCATTCTTTTGGAATGGTCCAATCAAGAACATTTGTGCCAGTCTTGAATTTAAATAACTTAAGATCAACAATCTTTCCAATTATATCCAAACTTTTTCTAAATCCATCACCAGTAATGCTTCTACAAATCGGATAAAGTTTTTTAAAATAAGCATGTAACTCTTTTTTATTTACAAAATTTTTGATTTCATTCATATATGTAAAATTAGATTAAATCTTATACTAATGAAAATTTCTTCTAAAATAAACAAAATTCATTTTTAAAAACGTTTTCGATTAATTTTGCTAGAAGATCTGCTAAAACAAAGTAGATTTACAGAATTGAGAAACAATTAATTATACTAGTTGAGCTTGTTAAAGATTCTGGATGCGGCACTAAATCAGAAAACCAAAAAAATAAAAAAAGTTTCGTAGACTTGATTAAGCTAAATAAAACAAGAAATTTTATTAGTTATTTTATTGCTGAGCATAAATCGTCTGTTCGTTATAGATATAACGAGTTATGAACTATGGTTGAATATCTTAAAATTTTAAAAATTGAAGATAATTTTGTTAAATATTTGGGCGGCGAGCTTATTTTTGTTTATCATCCATATTTCACAAGGTATCTCGGCAGCTATGCATTTCAGTATGGGGGAAAACAATATGTTACATTTATAAAAGATGTGCAAAATTTTAAAAATAAATCTATTTTGATTTAAAAAAATTATATTTTATATGGTAATATGTTTACAACAAAAAGGTTTAATAACTTTTGAAAAAAAGATAACTTTAATTAATCAAACTAAAAAAATTTAAATGAACAAATTTCAAGTCATCAATAATGCAACAACGATAATAAATGATGAGTTCATTAATGACCCTTGGATTTATGGAGATTTATATCACAATGCTTGGTCACCTTATTATCAGCCTAATTTTGATAAAGCTAAACTAAAAAAAATAAAATATTGTTTTATTTCTCATATTCATCAAGATCATTGGGACATGGATACAATAAAGTATTTTCCAAAAAACACTTTGTTTCTTATTCCAGATTTAGTTTTTAATAGATTAATCGAAAAACAATTAAGTAAAAAGGGATTTAAATTTTTCAAATACTTAAAACCTGGAAAATTTTTTAAAATCGAAAATAAATATATGGTTTCTGTAGTCCCAGCTTTAAATGATTATGGTCAAGAAGAAGAAAAATTTAAAGGAAAATACGATTATGATATAACTCTTTCTATTGATAGTGGAGTTATTATAAAGACCTTAAATGACGATAATAATCATTTACTTTTAGGTGATAACTGTCCTTACAATTTAGAAAAGTTTGAAAAATATTTTAAAAAAATTAAGATCCAAAATTGTTTTTTCCCCTACAATG
>JAOISU010000034.1 GCA_028222445.1 Candidatus Pelagibacter sp. | reverse complement strand
TGTAGACATAAAACACCTGTATGCATCAAGTATTGAATTTACAATTGGCTCATCTCTCACGTTAAAAGAGGTATTAATTAAAATAGGACAGTTTGTGATCTCCTCAAATTTTTCAATCAAGTTATAAAATTTCAAATTATTGCTTTTATTTACTGTTTGTATTCTTGCTGAATAATCAACATGAGTTACTGCCGGAATTTGAGATCTTTTTACCTTCAGCTTATCTAAACCTTCATATTTTTCATTTTGTATTTCAGATATTTTAACTTTATCTAGTATATTAGCTACTACTAGCATGTAGGGACTTTTCTCACTTAGATCAAACCACTCATTAACCTTAGATTCTAATATTGCTGGAGCAAAGGGTCTGAAACTTTCTCTATATTTTATCTTGAGGTTCAAATTTTTCTGCATATCTTTATTTCTAGGATCAGCAATAATTGACCTAGAACCTAGTGCTCTAGGACCGAACTCCATTTTTCCTTGAAACCACCCTACTGAATTTCCTTCACTAATTTTTTTAGCAACTAAATTGGTCATTTTTTCAGTAGAAAGATTTTCGTAGTTTGCTCCTATTGCCTCTAATTCTGCAGCTACCTCTTCATTTGTGAAACAAGGCCCTAAATAGGAGCCTTTCATTTGATCAGTTTGATTTATAATTCTATCTTTTTTTAGTTCTAAATGCCACATAGCAAGTGCAGCTCCTAAACTTCCTCCTGCATCACCAGCAGCTGGCTGAATCCAAATTTCTTTAAATAGTTTTTGATTTATTATTTTTCCATTTACAACACAATTTAAAGCTACACCACCAGCTAAACATAGATGATTTATATTATATTTTTTTTTTAAAGATTTAACTATCTTTATCACTATTTCCTCTGTTGCTTTTTGGATAGATGCTGCAATATCCATGTGGAATTTATCAATTTTTGTATCTGGCGACCTAACAGGTTGACCAAATAATTTAGAAAAATTAGAGTTTGTCATTGTCAAACCAACTGGATAATTAAAATATTTCATATTTAGTTGAAAGCTGCCATCATCTTTTATGTTAATTAGTTTATCTAAAATAATTTCTTTGTATTTTGGTGTCCCATATGGAGCTAGGCCCATCAATTTATATTCTCCACCATTTACTTCAAACCCAGCGTAATAAGTAAACGCAGAATATAATAGCCCAAGAGAATGAGGGAAATGTATTTCTTTTACAATATCTATATTATTTTTACTTCCTATAGCAACAGAAGTGGTGGTCCACTCACCAACTCCATCAAGTGTTAAAATAATTGCCTCATTAAAAGGTGATGGATAAAAAGCGCTAGCTGCGTGACTCAAATGGTGTTCTGAAAAATATATTTTAGTGTCCTTTTTTAGTTTACCAACACTTTCATTCAATGAATCTAATATTAATTTTTTTTGAAACAATTTTTCTTTTAACCATAATGGTATAGCCATTAAAAATGATTTCAAACCTTTTGGTGCAAAAGCTAAATAAGTTTCCAGTAACCTTTCAAATTTTAGAAATGGTTTTTCATAAAAAACAATATAATCAACTTGGTCAATTTTTATATTTGAGTTTTTTAAAATAAAATTGATTGAATTGCTAGGGAATGATGAATCATGTTTTTTTCTAGTGAATCTTTCTTCTTGTGCAGCGCTAATTATTTCACCATCTTTTAATAAAGCAGCAGCACTATCGTGATAAAAAGCAGATATACCTAAAACATATGTCATTTATTCTTAAAATATTGAATATATAAATGGTGCTAAAATTGAACCTTGGCTTAGAATAATAAAGCTTCCAAAAACAAACATTATTATAAATATTGGTATCAGCCAATATTTTTTCCTTTTGGATAAAAATTTTATAAAAGATAAAAATAAATTCATGGCTATATTTAATGTAAAACAACAAAATAAACAAGAATCTTTTCTTGTAAATTTAATACTTAACTAACTATATGTTTAAGAGTGACATCTCTATGATGTTTGTCACTGAACTTCCATAAATTTGAATCAATATAAAAATGTAACATTTGACCAATTAAAGGAATCAATATTAGATTTTTAAATAATTTTTCATTTAAAAATAGTATTGATGTTTCCAAAACAAATGCTGATGAAGATGCTAATGCCATCAACAATCCATAAACAAAAATAAAGATTAAAAAATTAAAATTATATTTTTGATATTTATTTTTTCTTTTTAATGTAATTTTATGAGTTAATATCAAATACTGACTATAGTGCATTGTGACACCCATAATTATTGCATGTATAGGCTTGTCAACAAAACAGATAGGATAAAAAATTAAAATACCAGTAATCATCGTAAAATAATTTTTAGTAAAATTAAATTTTTTTACATACCATGTGCTCATAAAAAAAATCAATAACAATATTACTGTATTTAAATACAATAAGTTATTTTCGAAATAACCAAGGCCAAACCTTAATAAAGCTATTATAAAAAAAATTATATTAAAAAGATAAATGAAAAACTCCTGCACATTAGTTTCATCTATATTTTTATTG
>JAOISU010000033.1 GCA_028222445.1 Candidatus Pelagibacter sp. | reverse complement strand
GCTCATGATAAGAGTCTATATAAAGCAGATCTAAATTTTTTTTAATTTTTTTATCTATAAAATCAAAATTATCATCACTAGAGTGAATAAATATCCAATTTTTATCAGTTACTACATTGCTACAATCGTCAATATCAATTGAGATTAATGTTCCATCATTTTTATTACATACTTCTAAAAACTTTTTAGTAGAAATTCCATTTCTTACACCAAGTTCAAGTATATTTATATTTCTAATGTTGTTAATTAAATCTACAATATACTGAACTTTATCATCATATTTTGGAATGTAATTCACTATTCTGTTGCTTGTTTCATAGAAAGTTTAACTTTACCTCTATCGAAACCAATCACTTTAACTTTTACTTCGTCGCCTTCTTTAACAACATCAGTAACTTTTTCTACTCTTTTAGGAGCAAGTTCTGAGATATGAACAAGGCCATCTTGTTTACCTAAAAAGTTAACAAATGCCCCAAACTCCATAATCTTCATTACTTTACCTGAGTAAATTTTATTAAGTTCAGCTTTTGCAGTGATGTCTTTAATCATTTGCATAGCAATGTTTCTAGACTCTTCATCTGGAGCAGCAACAGTTACAACTCCTTCGTCATTCACATCAACTTTTGCACCTGATTTTTCAACGATCTCTCTGATTGTTGCACCACCTTTTCCAATAACAGCTGCGATATCTTTTTTATCAACAGTTACTTGTTCCATTTTTGGAGTGTGTTGCCCAACATCAGCTCTTGATTCACTTAAAGCCTTATTCATTTCACCTAAGATATGAATTCTTCCATCTTTCGCCTGCTTTAAAGCCTGCTCCATGATTTCAAAAGTAATACCAGTAATTTTGATATCCATTTGAAGTGAAGTAATTCCATCTTTAGTTCCAGCAACTTTAAAGTCCATATCTCCCAAGTGATCTTCATCACCTAAAATATCTGATAGGACACTAAAATCATCACCTTCTTTAATTAATCCCATTGCAATTCCTGCAACTGGTTCTTTAATTGGAACACCTGCATCCATTAATGCAAGAGAGGTACCACAAACAGTTGCCATTGAAGAAGAACCATTAGATTCAGTTATCTCTGACACTACTCTAAAAGTATAAGGAAATGCTTCTTTTGGAGGAAGTGAAGAGTTGATTGCTCTCCATGCTAACTTTCCGTGACCAACTTCACGTCTTCCTGTTCCAATTCTTCCAGTTTCACCAACTGAAAAAGGAGGGAAGTTATAATGAAGCATAAATCTTTCTCTAGATTGACCATCTAGACTTTCTATTCTTTGTTCATCATCAGAAGTACCTAAAGTAGTAACTACAATTGCTTGCGTTTCACCTCTAGTAAATAATGCTGAACCATGAGTTCTTGGTAAAACACCAACTTCACACTCAATAGCTCTTACATCAGCTAAACCTCTACCGTCAATTCTTTTTTTGTTCTTAAGAATATCAGTTCTAACAATTTTCTTTTCAAGATTTTTTAATTCATCATTAACATTAAAATCAGAATAATTTTCATTGTCTGCAAAAAGCTGCTTAGCTTTTTCAGAAATTTCTGAAATTTGATTTGATCTATCTTGCTTATCTCTAGTAGCAAAAGCTTTTGTTAAATCTGCTGTAAAAGTTTCCTCAAGTTTTTGTTTAACTTCGGATAAATCTTTTTTCTCAACAGTCCACTCTGGTTTTCTGCATTCTTTTGCAAGTTCCTCTATCATTTTGATTACCGGAACAAATCCTTCATGACCAAATTTAACTGCAGCTAACATTATTTCTTCTGATAAGCCTGATGTTTCTGACTCAACCATAAGTACTGCATCTTTAGTACCAGCTACTACTAAATCTAAAGTAGAGTTTTCTAATTCAGCTTTTGATGGGTTAAGAATGTACTTACCATCAACATAACCAACTCTTGAAGCTCCTACAGGTCCCATAAATGGCATTCCTGAAATAGCTAATGCTGCTGATGAAGCAGTGATTGCAAGGATGTCTGGTTGGTTTTCTTTATCATATGAAATTACCGTTGGTAACAACTGAACTTCATTTTTAAATTCGCTAGGGAATAAAGGCCTGATCGGTCTATCAATTAATCTTGATATTAATTGTTCGCTTTCAGTTGGTCTTGCTTCTCTCTTAAAAAATCCACCTGGAATTTTACCACCAGCATAATATTTTTCTTGATAGTTTACAGATAGAGGAAAATAATCCATATCTGGATTTACTTTTTTTGCTCCTACTACTGTTGCTAAAATAACTGTTTCACCACATGAAGCAATGATTGCTCCGTCTGCTTGTCTTGCTACTTTACCTGTTTCTAAACTTATTTTCTTACCTGCTACTTCAATTTCCTTCTTATATACTTTGAACATTCAATTTCCGTTTCTTTTTATTTTCTTAAATTCAGCTTCGTTAATACATTTTTGTAAGAATCAAATTTATTTTTTTTTAAGTATTCTAACAATTTTTTTCTTCTATTTACTGCTCTTAACAATCCAACTGAAGAATGCTTATCCTTCTTAAATTGTTTTATGTGGGCTGAAAGAGTTTCAATTTTCCCTGTTAATAATGCAATTTGTACCTCTGAAGAACCGG
>JAOISU010000032.1 GCA_028222445.1 Candidatus Pelagibacter sp. | reverse complement strand
TGAAAAATTTATCAGATAGACAAATTACATTAGATAAAAAGTTGATTGATTATATTATTAAAAGAATAGACAGATCGTATAGCAAAATATTTGAATTCATATATAAAAAAGAAAAAATCAATCGATTTTAAAATTATTAATGAGGCTTTAGAAAATTAAGTGAATAAGTATAGAACACATAATTGTAACGAATTATCAATATCCAACAATGGAGAAGAGATTATATTATCTGGATGGATCAACAAAAAAAGAGATCATGGTAATTTGTTATTTATTGATTTGCGCGATAATTATGGAATTACACAATGTATTATAGATAAAAGTAATGAAAGTTTTAAATCTCTTGAAAAAATACAGTTGGAAAGTGTAATAAAAGTAAATGGCAAAGTAATAAAAAGGAGTAATGAAACTATTAATTCAGATTTGAAGACTGGTGAAATTGAAGTCAATATAAACTCTTTTGAAGTGCTGGGTTCATGCAAAGAACTCCCAATGCCTGTTTTTAGTGATCAGGAATATGCTGAAGAAATAAGACTTAAATATAGATTTTTAGATCTAAGAAGAAAAAAAATTCATGATAATATTATTTTAAGATCAAAAGTTATTTCTTTTATAAGAAACGAAATGTTTAAATTGGGTTTCTTAGAGTTTCAAACTCCAATTTTAACTTCTTCGAGTCCTGAGGGAGCTAGAGACTTTTTGGTTCCAAGTAGACTAAATCCTGGAAAATTTTATGCCTTACCTCAA
This sequence comes from Candidatus Pelagibacter sp., assembly GCA_028222445.1. The sequence goes on along the minus strand of JAOISU010000032.1, from coordinate 1,988 downwards.
GCACCTCAACAATTTAAACAATTAATAATGGTCTCTGGATTTGATAAATACTTTCAAATTGCACCTTGTTTTAGAGATGAGGATGCTAGAGCAGACAGAAGTCCAGGAGAATTTTATCAGCTTGACCTTGAAATGTCTTTTGTAGAACAGGAAGATGTCTTTAGAGTAGTTGAGCAATTAATAGTAAATGTTTTTAAAGAATTTTCATCCAAGAAATTAATGCATGAAAGCTTTCCAAGAATTTCTTATGAAGAATCTATGCTTAAATATGGTTCTGATAAACCTGATTTAAGAAATCCATTAGTAATATCAGATTTAACAGAAATATTTTCAAGAAAGGATGTAACTTTTGAAATATTTAAAAAACTTGTAAAATCTGGATCAAAAGTAAGATGTATTGTCACAAAAAATACAAAGGATAAACCTAGAAGTTTTTTTGATAACATTGACAAATGGGCTAAAGAGCAGGGAGCATCTGGGTTAGCTTATTTTACAATTGAAAAAGATGACAATGTTTCTGCTAAAGGACCTGTGGGTAAATTTTTCTCAGAAGAATCGCTTAAAGAAATAATGAAAATAACTGGTGCCGACATAGGAGACAGTGTATTTTTTGCTTGTGGTAAAATTAATGAAGTTGAAAAGATTACTGCTCTTGCAAGAGATAGGATTGCAAGGGACTTAGACTTAATAGATGAGAATATTTTTGCTTTCTGTTGGATTGTTGATTACCCCATGTTTGAAAAAAATGAGATAACTAATAAAATTGAGTTTAGCCACAATCCATTTTCAATGCCTCAAGGAGATATTAAAGATATAGATTTTGATAATCCGTTAAAGATTAAAGCTTATCAGTATGATATTGTTTGTAATGGAATAGAACTATCTTCTGGTGCAATAAGAAACCATGTGCCTGAATTAATGTATAAACTATTTTCAATTGCAGGATATCAAAAAAAGCAGGTTGATGAAAAATTTAGTGGAATGATTAATGCTCTAAGTTATGGTGCTCCTCCACACGGTGGAATTGCACCCGGTATTGATAGAATTGTAATGCTCTTAGCTAACGAAAAAAATATTAGAGAAGTTACAATGTTTCCAATGAATCAGAATGCTCAAGATCTAATGATGAATGCCCCTTCTGATGTTAGTGAAAATCAACTTAAAGAACTTGGTTTAGCAATAAAGTTGAAAAAGTAAATTACTTTTTACCTTTTAAACTGATCTTAACATCAGATAAATCAACCAAATTTTTCTTATAATTGTTTCTTACAAATCCTTTGCTGGTAATGTCTTTAACAATTTTAAGTAATTGATTTTGATCTTCAGTATTTTCATCTTCAGGTGATGATCGATCAGATCCTCCAATTGCAGGAGTATGAGCCAGATCCTCTCTATTTTGATAAGAGATAGCGAGCTCCCTAAATATATAATCAAGTATAGACGAAGCACTCATAATTCTATCATTTCCATAAACTTTTCCCGATGGTTCAAACTTTGTATCAACATAAGCACTAATAAATTCATCTAAAGGAACGCCGTATTGTAAGCCTAGTGAAATAGCTATTGCAAAATTATTCATTAAAGCTTTCACCAGCTCTCCTTCTTTACTAGTATCAATAAAGATTTCTCCAATTTTACCATCTTCATATTCTCCAGTGTGAAGATAAACTTTATGATCTCCAATAGTTGCTTTTTGAATATAGCCTTTTCTTCTATCGGGCATACTGAAACGTTTACTTACACCTTCATTAATTTTTTTGACAAAAGTAGTATTATTTTCTTTTGATATTGTTTTTGGCTGACTTTGTTCTGAAATAATATCTAATTTTTTTGTTTCAGTTACTTTATTGTTCGAGTCTAAACTCTTTGTTTTTCTAGTATCAAGCTTTACATCTAAAACTTCGAATTTTCCATCATCTCTTTTTTCTAGATTGGCCAATTCTTTTTCATTGATATCATCTAAGTAATGATTAACTTTAAAGCTACAT
>JAOISU010000031.1 GCA_028222445.1 Candidatus Pelagibacter sp. | reverse complement strand
AATTATATTTTCTAAAAGCGATGTTATTTTAACCTCCAAGTCGTAACGGGAGCAAATGTGGCTACTAAAAAAGATAAGAATAGCATTGATTGAGATATAAATGATGGAAAAACTTCAATAGGAAAAATTATACCAACTAATAAACTTTTTGAAAAGTCGGGAGCTGGGAATAAAAGAAATCCACCAATTAAACCAATTATAATTGATATGTATGCAGTCTTTTCATTAAGTTTCTTGTTATAAAAACTATAAAAAACAGTAAGCACAAATGCACAACAAAATAAATCAGCTAATAGGAATAAGTATAAAACATTAAATCCTTTTGAAGCAATTACAAAAGCTATAATTGAAAGCGCTACTATGCAATATTTTGAAAGTCTTAAATAATTAGTTTTTTTATTTAAATTTAATGTAGCCTCACCATCAACTACTATTAAGCTTGATATGGCATTAACTAAAGTATCAACTGTACTTATTGTTAAAGACAATCCAAGAATTACAATTATTAATGATAAAAATTCTGTCTGCTCGCTTAACAATAAAGAGAAAAAACCAAGATCAGGAATAACTTTAGGATTAGCTGATACTGCAACTAAACCACTAAAGCCCATAAAGAAAACAATTGGAATAATTATAATAAATGCCACAATTAAACTTTTCTTTAAGACTTCGTTATTTTTTGCAGCATAAACTCTCTGCCAATTTCCTTGGTGAAAAAGATTGGTTGCAGCAACAGCAATAAAGAAAGTTAATCCAGCTGTATAGTTTGGAATATAACTTGCACTTAATAAGTGTGGACTTTTTTCTTTAATAAATGAAAAAGAAAATTGATCATTTGTAAATGAAACTAAATAAAATGCTGAAATAAATAATAATGCTACGATGACAACCATTTGAATATTATCTGTAAATATTGAAGCTCTTAAACCGCCATATAAAGTGTAAGCAAGAGTTGCAATTATAATAATTAGAGATGTAATCCAAAGTTCAGTTCCTGAAATATAATTAATTAATATTGCAACAGCAGTAACTTCAGCACATAAAAAGACAAACATATAAAATATAGTCATTAATAAAATAAGTTTAAATAAACTCTTACCAAATCTTTTTCTTAGAAATTCAATTAAGGTTGACCCTTTTGGAAACTCACTTCTTATTTTTTTTCCAAGTGAAATTAAAAATATCATAGGAAAAGCTGTTCCTAATGCATAACCAATCACAGCTCCAATTCCACCCCATGTTGCAGCAGATGCTGGACCAAATAAAATCCAAGCCCCAAGCGCAGATGCAATTAGGCTTGTTGTTAGTGAAAAGAAACCAATGTTTCTATTCGCAGTTAGATAATTGTTAATTCCTTGATATTTTTTAGAGTAAATTAATCCAACTATTGTAAAGATTAAGCTTATAGTTATGACGAGTGTTAATGATGTTGATTGACTTATAAAGTATGCTTTATCCATTGTTCTCCCTTTCTGAATTACCGGACAGGTTATTAGGGTTTATTCTCAGTCAGTTACGACACCCCTAACAATTTTTATAGACTATAATTTAGAATATTAAAGAGAAACTTATTGTTTAGTATCTAATATTTCTAAAGGTAATGGTGCTTCAGGGTACTTTTCCTTACACAATTTTTCATAATTTTTGCAAAGAGTACTTACTGTTTCATGTGCTTCATCTTTTGAAGTTAAAAATTTAATTAAAGTATCTCTCTCGAGTTCGATTTCTTTAATATCTGCTCCTCTTAAATATTCACCAGTTTCAACTTCCCAGTAGGTATCATTTAATTCACCAATATCTAAAGTATTAAGTTTATTCTGGAGTTCAATAATAATCTCATCGTTCGTTTTACTATCTTTCATTGGAGAGTTAACTAATTTTCCTAAACACTTATCCTTAAGATCATCTAAAAAGGTATTGTAAGGTTTGCCTTCAGCTAAACCTTGAAAGTGATTACTTTCAAAGTATTTGTTGATTGCAGCATTGGTTGAAATTTTATTCTTCCCCTTAGCAACTGCTACTTGAACGTAAACTTCCTGACTAATATACTCATTTAGATACTCTTTAATTTTATCAGATAGCATTTTATAAATTTTTACTTAATAAGCTTAATTGTATAATTCATCAAATAATATAGACAAGCATTAATGATTTCAAAAAAATATTATTCAATTATTTTTGTATTTTTTATTAGTTTGGGAATGTTAGTATTTATGTCTTGTGTAATTACCATTGTTAACACTGGTCTTGAAGGAGATTTTCTTCATCGTTGGGGTACTGCTTGGCTATTTGCTTTTCCACTTGCCTTCTTAGCTGGAAATTTTTTTTCACCAATCTCGAGAAAGCTTACCGATAAACTAACTAAATCTTAACTTTTCAATCTTAAATTTTTAGGATCGAATGCTGGGTCTTCAATAATTTTTGATTTTATTTTTTGTCCCTGAATATCTATTAGAAATTCAGTTCCAACTTTTACTAAATTAGAATTCACATATGCAAAGGCTAAACTTTTGTTCACCCTAAATCCATAAGCACCAGAAGTAGTTAAGCCAACTCTTTCATTGTTATGGTACACTGGCTCATTACCCAAAACATCTGCTGTATTTGCCTCTACCTCTAAATAAACTAGCTTTATTTTAATTCCTTCTTTTAATTTTTTATCAATTACTTTTGATCCAATAAATTCACTTTTTTTATCTAAGTTAAAAAACCGATCTAAACCTGCTTCAACTATACTAATTTCAGGAGTTAATTCAGTTCCCCAACCACGATATCCTTTTTCCATTCTCATTGAATTCATA
>JAOISU010000030.1 GCA_028222445.1 Candidatus Pelagibacter sp. | reverse complement strand
ATCGAAACTCAAAAAATTCCTCTTATGTTTTCAGCTTGGATACTTCCTTTTTTATTGGCACTATTCTGCTTAACTGGCTTGGTGAGAATTAATGAAAAATAACAAATTTTTTAAAATATTATTTTTTTTAATCTTTTTTTTTAATTTTAATTTTTTATTAAGTGACGAATTTGAATTTAAAGCATCTAAAATTGAAACCACTAATAATAATAATAAAATCAAAGGTACTGGGGGTGTAGAAGTTAATGATAAAAAAGATCTGATAATAACTGGCCAACAATTTGAGTATAACAAGCTGAATTCAATACTAGTTGTTAATGATAATGTCGTAATTAAAGATAGTTTAAATAACAATTTAATCAAAACTGAAAAAATTATATTTAATAAAATATCAAATATTATCAATACTGCTAATAAAACAATTATAGAACTTGATAGTGGGTACCTTATTGAGTCTTCAAGTTTAATTTATGATAGAAATTTAAATATCATTACTTCAGATAATAAAACATTTGTAACAGATCCTTATGAGAACAAATTAACTATGAGGGCATTTCAATATTCTACCATAAATAGAATGTTATCTGCTCAAGATGTTGAAATTATAGATATTGAAAAAAATTATTATAATATAAAAAATATAAAATATGATTTTAGAAATAATGAAATAATTGGACAAGATTTAAGTTTAGAATTTAATAGTGGAAATATAAAAACTGATCAAAATCAACCTAGACTAAAGGGTAACACTATTTTTTATAAGAAAGACACCACTCAAGTTAAACAAGGGGTTTTTACAACTTGTAAAAAAGACGACGATTGTCCACCTTGGGTTCTAAGTGCTTCAAAAATTGAACATAATAAAGTTAAGAAAACTGTGAATTATGAAAATGCGTTGTTAAAAATTTATGATGTACCTGTTTTTTATTTTCCTAAGTTTTTCCATCCAGATCCCACTGTTAAAAGACACTCAGGTTTTTTAGTTCCTACGTTTTCACAATCTAATAATCTTGGAAATTACATTTCAATTCCGTATTTCAATGCAATTTCAAATTCATCTGATTTAACTTTTACGCCAAGATTTTATGATAAAGGGAAAACAATTTATCAAACTGAATATAGAAAACATAATAAGAATTCTAAACACATGTTAGATTTTAGTATCAAAAATAAAAGTATACAGATTTTTGATGACAATAAAAAAAAATCTTCAACACATTTCTTTTCAAAATCATCTTTTGATCTTGATTTAGATAATAACTTTACAGGAGAGTTTGATATCAAAATTCAACAATCATCTGACGATGATTATTTAAAGACCTATAAGCTAAAATCTCCATTAATTGAATCTGAAAGTAGTTTAAACACATCACTTGATTTTAATTTATATAGTGATGATCTTAGTGTCAAAATTACAAGTGAAACTTATGAAAATTTAAGCTTACCAGATAGTGATAGATATGAATTACTGAAATGGTAACTGGTATTGATATTATAAAAGAATTTGATTATTTTGATAATGGAAGTTTCAGTTTAAGTTCTGCAATTCTTAACAAACAATATCAAACCAATATAAAAGAAAGCACTATAACAAATGATTTAAACTACAAATCGTATGATAAAATTAGTTCAATTGGATTGTTAAGCAGTTATGAGGTATTAATCAAAAACTTTAATTCTGATGCAAATAATTCAAGTAAATTTAGTAATAAAAAATCTAAATCACTGGCAGCTATAACTAATTACGAACTAAAATATCCATTAAAGAAAAATACAAACAACTACACTAGTACAATCACACCTATAATTTCTGCAAGATATAGTCCAAATGATACAAAAAATCGAAGTCAGGATGATAGGATTATAAATTATGATAATATTTTTTCTATTAATAGAGTTGGTTTAGGAGACAGTGTTGAAGGCGGTCAATCAATTACAATGGGGACAGAATATTCTTTAACTAATAAAAATAACAAAAGAAATATTTCAGCTAATCTTGCAACAGTATACAGAGATAAAGAAAATAAAAATTTACCTTTAAATAGTACTTTGGGTAAAAAAAATTCTGACATTTTTGGAAATATAGAATTCAATAATGATGGATTTATTGATTTTGACTACGGGTTTGCTCTCGACAATAACTTGAAAACTATTAACTATAATCAAATAAAATCAACACTTAGTTTTTATAAATTTATATCTGAATTTGATTTTTTAGAAAAAAAAGGAATTAATTCAGAAAGCTATATTGCCAATGAGACAAAATTTACTCTTAATGAAAGTTCTTCTATTGGGTTTAGAACAAGAAGAAATAAAGAAAAAAATCTAACAGAATATTATAACCTTTTGTATGAGTATCAAAATGACTGTTTAATTGCAGGCATTGAATATACTAAAGATTATTATAGTGATGGCTCATTGAAACCTGAGGAACTCTTATTTTTTTCTGTTACAATAATGCCGTTTGGAACAATTAGCACACCTGGTATTAATAAATGATTAAAATTATATTACTAAGTTTATTATTACTTTTACCAGTTAAGGCTAATGAAACAAACATTGTTATAAAAGTAAATAATGAAATCATAACTAATATTGATATAGAGAATGAAATCAAATATCTGGTTGCTTTAAATAATGAACTTAAAGAAACAAGCGAAGAAATCTTAAAAAATCTAGCAAAGCAATCTGTTATCAAAGAAAAAATAAAAAAAAATGAAGTATCCAAATACTTTAAATTTAATTTTTCACAAGAATATTTAGATAATGTTATTAAAAGTTATTACACTAAGCTGGGTATTGATAGTTTGGAGAGTTTTAAAATATATTTACAGGAA
>JAOISU010000003.1:2500-78365 GCA_028222445.1 Candidatus Pelagibacter sp. | reverse complement strand
AAACTTAAAACAAAAAGAGCAAACTTTTAGATTAGAAGTTGGATTTGATAAAAAAAATTATTTGGTATCAATTTTAAAAAAAGTACCAAAAGAAAAGATGTTTAATAAAAACTATCCATATAAATCTTCAGAGTCGATCACAATGCAGAAATCGTTTAAAAATTTAGCCAAAAAAATTATAAGAAAATATAAACCAAAATTTGTTGTTGAAATTGGAAGTAATGATGGAGCATTTATAAAAAATTTTAACAAAAACTCAGTGATTGGAGTTGAACCATGTAAAAATCTAGCTCAAATCACAAAAAAAAAGGGTTACAAAACATATTCAGATTATTGGGGTTTAAAACTTGCTAATAAAATTACAAAAAGAAAAAAAGCTGATTTAATTTACTCTGCAAATACTCTAAGTCATATAGAAAATCTTGCCGAAATTTTTGAAAGTATTAATAATGCTTTATCTGAAAAAGGTATTCTTATTATAGAGGATCCATCCCTATTAAAATGCTTAAAAAATTTAGCATATGATCAATTTTATTGCGAACATATTTATGTTTTTTCACTAATAGCTTTAAAGAAAGTTTTAAAAGAATTTAATTTAGAAATTTTTGATGTAGAAAATACCAGCACTCATGGAGGATCTAATAGATATTATATTAAAAAAAATAGTAACAGTGCATATAAAATTAATAATAGAGTTAATATAGAAATTAAGAATGAATTAAAATTTGGGTTAAATAAGTTTTCAACCTTCCAAAAATTTTCAAAAAAAGTAGAGAAATCAAAAATTGAATTATTAAGAATTTTTTCATCACTAAATAATAAAAAGTTAAAAATAGTAGGATATGGCGCTACTGCAAAATCTTGTACTGTATTGAATTATTGTGGAATAGGAAAAAAAGATATAAAATATTTTTATGATACTACGTCTTACAAAGTAAACAAATATTTGCCTGGTAGCAACATACTCATTAAAAAATATAAAAAATTAGATCATAACGAAATTGATTTTGTATTTCTTGGTGCCTGGAATTTCAAAAAAGAGATTTTTAAAAAAGAAAAATCTTTTATCAAAAATGGTGGAAGATTTATTACACACGTACCATATCCAAAAATAATTTAATAATCAGAAAATGCAATACCCAGTTGATCTTTTTTTGAAAGTATCGGTTTTTTAATAGGCCACCTGATATTTAAATCTTTGTCGTTCCATTTAAGTGTTATTTCACTTTTTTGGTCACGATAATTTGTACACTTATAATAAACCAAACATGTTTTGGATAGACACATAAAGCCATGAGCAAAACCTTCTGGTATAAATAGAGAAAAATTTGAGTCGTGTGATATTTCAATCGAAAAATATTTTCCGTAAGTTTTTGATTTTTTTCTCAAATCAACAGCAACATCTAATATTTTTCCTTGAGCAACAGTGATGATTTTTGCTTGTTTTTTCTTTTTTTGAAGATGCAAACCTCTTAAAGTATTTTTTTTTGAAAAAGATAAGCAGTCAAAAATAAATTTTTTTTTAAGAATTTTAAATTGTTCAACCTCTTTAAAAAAGCCCCTCTTATCTTTGAAGATATTAGTTTTTACTAATAGTAAGTCTTGGATTTTAGTTCTTTGCAGTTTCATTTTTAAAGACATTCATTATTTTTTTTTCTATATTCTTATTTGGCCTCCATCTAGGCAAAATTTTTAGTCCTGAATAATTGATTAAATCAGTAGACTTGTTTTCATATCTTACTTTGATTTTTTTTTGTAAATATTTATTTAAAATATCTATCAACTTACTTATTTTAGTATTATGCGTATTTTTTATACAGTAAGATCCTGACTGTATATCATGATTTAATAATATCAATATTGAATTTATTATATCATCCGTGTGAATTATATTAAGTGAGAGTTCTTTTGATATTATTCTAGTTGTTATATTTTTTTTATAATTATTAATAATTGTAGGTATTAATTTTTTTCTTTTATCATTATCACCAAAACTTTCATAAAATTTAATGTTATAAAATTTTGTTTTACTGTTTATTGTAGAATAATAATTGCTGATCATTTCAAATGCATTTTTGGTAGCAGCGTATAGATTTTTGGAGATCAAATTTTCATTTTTAGAATGCTGCATCATACTCCCAAAATTTATCATTTTTTTAGTTTTTTTATGAATTATGTCATAAATTAAAGTAGGAAATGATACATTTGACTCAATGAAATCATGAATTTGATCATATGTATGCTTGTTATTGTACAAAGTTGCAAAATTAACAAAACAATCAACATTAACCTTTTTTAATTCCTTGGATAAGGTTTTTGTATTTTCAAAAAAAATATTTTTATAATTATTTTTGTATATGTTTCTTAATTTCTTAATTTTTTTATTATGTTTATTTTTTGATCTTAAAATATCTATTACTAAAAAATTATTTGATAAAGCAAATAATAAAAATTTGTGGCCAATGAAACCTGTTGTTCCAGTTAAAAGTAAGGTTTTACGTTTCAAAGTTCTATAAATCTTTTAAATAATTACTATAATCACAATTTCCATAAAAATTAATATTTTTTAAAATTGTTTTTTTATTGATCCATTTTTTTGATAATGCAATTTCTTCTAAACATGCAATTTTGACTGACTGAACTTTTTCAACAGATTGAACAAAAGATGAGACATTTGTCATGTCTTCAATTTTTCCAGCATCGGACCATATTGCACCTCTACCTATATGTTCATAATATAAGTCATTATTATTTTTATAATGATTTAAAATATCTGTTATTTCTATTTCACCTCTCTTTGATGGTTTTAATTTTTTTGCATATTTAACTACTTTGTTATCAAAAAAATATAAACCTGTTATTGCATAACTAGAAATAAATTTTTTTGGTTTTTCTATAATCTTTTTAATTTTTTTATTTATTATTTTAGCAACACCAAAGTTTTCTGGAGTCTTTACACTTTTTAAAAAAATTCTAGCACCCTCATCATGCGATAGGGATTTTTCAAGCTTATTGGTTAAACTCTGACCATAAAAAAAATTGTCTCCAAGTATTAAAGCAACATTATCTTTTTTTATAAAAGATTGTCCCAGAATAAAAGCATCAGCAAGGCCTCTGGGTTTTATTTGTATTTTATATTGAATTTTAATCCCAAATCTTTTTCCATCACCTAAAAGTGATTTAAAATTCTCTATCTGTCCAGGGTTAACGATTAATAAAATATCTTTAATATTAGAGAGCATTAAAATTGATAATGGGTAAAAAATTAGAGGTTTATCGTAGATTGGTAATAACTGTTTATTTACAGCTTTTGTTAAAGGGCTTAATCTTGTGCCTGAGCCACCAGCTAAAATAATACCCTTATTAATCATAATGATTTTAAATTACTCTAAATAAGCTTTTAATTACAGGGTTTATTTTAAGATTTATTTTAGTTTGATAAATTAATTTACGTCAATTTTTTTAAAATAATGATATAAATAGATAATTTTCCTTTTAAATTTATGAAAAATAATTCCACATATCAGGCAGACTCTATAAAGGTATTAAAGGGTTTAGAGGCTGTTAGAAAAAGACCAGGAATGTATATTGGTGATACTGATGATGGGACCGGTTTACATCATATGGTTTATGAAGTTGTTGACAACTCTATTGATGAAGCTTTAGCAGGACATTGTAAAAATATAGAAGTCACAATTAATTCTGATGGAACAATTACAGTTAGAGATGACGGTAGAGGAATACCTGTTGATATGCATAAGGGTGAAAAAATGTCTGCTGCAGAAGTGATTATGACACAACTTCATGCAGGTGGAAAGTTTGATCATGATTCCTATAAAGTTTCAGGTGGTCTTCATGGTGTTGGAGTTTCAGTAGTTAATGCCTTATCAGAAAAATTAAAATTAGAAATTGATAGAGATGGTAATAGATATTACATGGAATTTAAAGATGGTGCATCTGTTGCTCCACTTAAAATCGTGGGAAAATCAAAAAATACTGGTACACAAATAACTTTTTTACCCTCAAAAGAAATTTTTTCTTCAATAAAATTTTCATCTAATATTATTATTAAAAGAATGCGAGAACTTGCATTCTTAAACAAAGGAATAAAAATTACAATTAATGATCTAAATCAAAAAAAAGAAAAAGTAATTGAATTTAAATTTGACGGGGGAGTTTTAGAATTTGTAGATTTTTTAGACGAAAAAAGAGAAAAACTTTTAAATAAAATAGGAAATGATTTGTTTAAAAAACCAATTTATATTGAAGGCAAAAAAGATAATATAGAAATTGAATGTTCTCTAAAATGGAACGCAAGCTATGGTGAAGATATTTATCCTTACACTAATAATATATATCAAAAAGATGGTGGAACCCATTTACTAGGATTTAGAAGTGCTCTTACAAGAGTTATCAATAAATATGCTACTGAACATAATCTATTAAAAAAAAATAAATTAACTATCTCAGGTGATGATATTAAAGAGGGATTAACTTGTGTAATTTCTGCAAAAATACCAGATCCCAAATTTTCATCACAAACAAAAGATAAGCTAGTTTCATCAGAGGTTAGAATGATTGTGGAAAATATTATAAGTGAAAAATTATCAATATGGTTTGATCAAAACCCATCAACTTCTAAAATAATTTTAGCAAAAGTAATGCAAGCAGCTTTAGCAAGAGATGTTGCTAAAAAAGCTAGGGAGAATGTAAGAAGAAAAGGTGCACTAGAGTTAAGTGGTTTACCTGGAAAACTTGCTGATTGCCAAATAGGCAAACAAGAAGGTACTGAATTATTTATAGTAGAGGGAGATTCTGCGGGAGGTTCAGCAAAGCAAGGGAGAAATAGATCTAATCAAGCTGTTTTACCATTAAGAGGAAAAATACTTAATACGTATGTTGAGGAAATTGTTCTCAAAAAAAATAGTAATAAAGATGGGAGCGAATATAAAACAAAGGCATTAGCAAAAATGATGTCATCAAATGAAGTGGTAACTTTGATTAATGCGCTTGGTTTAGACCCAAAAGTTCAAGATATTGATTTAAAGGATCTAAGATATGGCAAAATAATTATTATGACTGATGCTGATGTTGATGGATCTCATATTAGAGCTTTGTTGTTAACATTTTTTAATAATAAGCCATTTAATAAATTGATTGAAAATGGCCATGTTTATCTAGCCCAACCACCTTTGTTTAAAATAAATAAAGGTACAAAAGGGATTTACATTAAAGATGAAAAAGAATTAGAAGACTATATTTTAAAACAAAGCAAAGAATTGCAAAAAATAAAAAAAGGAACAAAAGAATTTATTAGAGCTTATGAGGAAGAAAAATCAAGAATGAGCATTCAAAGGTTTAAGGGATTAGGAGAGATGAATCCAGAAGAATTGTGGAGCACGACTTTGGATCCTGAAACTAGAAATTTATTACAAGTTCAATATTCAAAAGACTTAAAAAAAGACCAAGATTTAATTCACACTTTAATGGGCAATGATGTTGCCTTAAGAAAAGATTTTATTGTGTCAAATGCAATTAATGTTCAAAATTTAGATATCTAACAATGAAGTTTTTCGAAACTTCAAAATATTTTTCATTAAAAAAAACTACTTACATAAATTTAAGATGGATTGCAATTATTGGTCAATTAATAACAGTTAACCTTATTTATTTTGCTTTTGATTTTAGATTTAATCTAATTTTAGCAAATTCAACAATTCTAATCGGAGTGCTAAGTAATTTTTATTTAATCTATATTAATCAGAACACTCAACTAACAGATAAGATAGCATTTCTTTTTTTATTTATTGATATTTTACAACTGAGTTGTTTGATTTATTTAACAGGTGGAATTATAAATCCTTTTTCAATTTTTTTGATTATCCCAGCTATATTTTCATCATCCAATTTAGGTTTTAGAAGCAATTTATTATTAGTTTGCATTACAGTGTTAATAATTATTTTTCTTACCTTTTTTAATCAACCTTTACCCTATCCAATTAAAGAACATTTTCACGTAGACAGCTATTATTACTATTCAATTCCAATAGCATTAATTATTGCTTTACTTTTTTTGAATTATTTTGCTTCAACCTTTGGATCGGAATCCAGAATAAGAAAAGAGGCACTAAATAAAATGGAAGAAATCATGTCAAAAGAGCATGAACTTTTATCCTTAGGAGGACAAGCCGCTGCTGCCGCACATTCTCTTGGAACTCCATTTTCAACTATCAAAATTATTTCATCAGATTTATTAAAACAATTTAAAGATAATATTGATGTTAAAAAGGATGTTGAATTGTTAGTTAGTCAGATAGATAGGTGTAGTGAGATACTTAAAAAACTTACATTAAACCCAATAGTAGAGGATGATTTTATTGATAGCAATCTTACATTGTCAAAATATATAGATGAGATTGTTAAATCGTTTCAAGAAATAAGCAAAAAAGAGTTTATTGTGAATTATGATCAAAATTCTAATCCATTAAGATTTAATAAATCCATAGAGGTAATTTATGGCTTGAGAAATTTTATTGGTAATGCAAATAAATTTTCAAGAAAAAAAGTTTTTATAACACTTAAAACAAATAGTGAGTTTTCTGAAATTATGATCGAGGATGATGGTGAGGGGTATCCTAAGGATGTGCTAAGTAAAATTGGTGAACCTTATATTAAATCTCTAAAGTCTTCTATAAAGTCAAAATCTGGATTAGGGCTTGGAATGTTTATAGGAAAAACTTTGCTTGAAAAAAATCATGCAAGTATTTTATGTAAAAATTCAGAAACAAGAACAGGTGCTGAAGTTAATATAAAGTGGAAAAATCAAGACCTTTTAAAACTTTAATGTAATTTATTTTTAGTTTCAAATAAGCCACTTAATTGGGATATCATAACATCACCTAGTTCATGAACATCTGTTATTTTAATGGCCTTATCATAGTATCTCGATACATCATGACCAATCCCAATTGCAAGAATTTCAACATCAGTTTTAACTTCTATGAACTTAACTATTTTTTTTAAATGTTTTTCTAGAAAATCTCCAGAATTGACAGATAAGGTTGAGTCATCCACAGGAGCCCCATCTGAAATTACCATCAAAATTTTTCTTTCCTCTTTTCTTTTTTTTATTCTATTATAGGCCCACGATATAGCCTCACCATCTATATTTTCTTTTAAAAGACCTTCCTTAAGCATCAGACCTATATTATTTTTAGTTTGTCTCCATTGAGTATCAGCTCCTTTATAAATTATATGCCTTAAATCATTTAGTCTTCCAGGATTTTTTGGCTTATTTCTTTTTGTCCAAGCTTCTCTACTTTTTCCACCTTTCCAATTTTTAGTGGTAAAACCTAACACTTCTACTTTAACAGAACACCTTTCTAAAGTTCTAGACAATATATCTGCACAAAGAGCAGCAATAGTAATTGGACGTCCACGCATTGAACCTGAGTTATCAATTAGAAGTGTTACTATAGTATCTTTAAAATCAAGATCTTTCTCTTTCATAAATGATAAAGAATTATATGGATCCATAATTACTCTTGTTAACTTTGAGCTATCCAACAAACCTTCCTCTAAATCAAATTCCCAGGATCGATTTTGTTTAGCAAGAAGTTGTCTCTGTAATTTATTAGCAAGCTTAGTAATAAGATCTTGAAAACCAATTAACTGTTGATCTAAATTTTTTCGTAGCTTTTGAGTTTCTTTTAAGTCTTCTAAAATTTCTGCTTTTGCAATTTCATCAAATTCATTTGTATAAATTTTATATTCTTGATCAATATTGTTAAGATTAGATTTTTGAAGAACACTCTCTGAGCTTTCTTCTAATGATTCAGAGTCCTCTAGCTGTTCATTCATTTGTTGATCACTAAGATCAAATCCTGCATCAAGACTAGCTTTTACCTCATCTTGTTTGTTTTCATCTTCTTTAGCATCTGATTGATTTTCATCATTATTCTCAGATTTATTATCTTGATGATTATCTTTTTTATCTTCATTCTGATTATTTTCTTCATTATTTGAATTAAAAATATCCATATTTTCTAAAATTTCAGAAAATTTTAAACTGTAATTTTCTTGATCTTCTAAGTTTTCATTTAAAAAATCTATGTGCTTATCAATAAATGTTGAAAAATCTTTTTCCCAAACACTTAACATTTTGGATGATGTTGAGTTAAGTTTTAAATTAAAAAATTTTTTTAGCATAAAAAGTTCAAATGCCTCAGCAACAGGAACATCATCCTTGTTTTTGATTTGATCTTTATGATTAGAATTAATCTTTTGTTTATAGTTTTCGTTTAAATTTTTTCCAACACCTTTGAGCATTTTTCCGCCCAAAACCTCATATCTAATTTTTTCTGCAATATTATATAAAGATTTACAAGATGGATTATTTGGCAGGTTTTTATTAAATATATCTTTATTTGAAAATTTTTTCTTTAAAGCTCCTGAATCTGTTTCTGCTCTCAATCTAATAAAATCATTTTTACTTGATAAATTGGTTACATCAAAAAAATCAATCTTTTTATTACTTAAACTTTGATCAAGTTTTTTTACATCCAACTTATAATCTTCAGAAATTACTTTTGCAGTTGAAATTAAAGCTTGCTTAAATTGCTCTTTAAAATTATTTTCTTTGCTGCTCATTTAAATCTGAATATTAACCATAGACTCTGGCAGTTCGTCGCCAAAACATCTTTGATAATATTCAGCTATAGTATTTTTTTCAATGTCATCACACTTGTTTAAGAAGGTAACTCTAAATGCATAGCCAGTGTCTTTAAAGATTTCAGTATTTTCTGCCCAATGCAATACTGTTCTGGGACTCATCACGGTAGATATATCTCCAGCTATAAAGCCTTTTCTAGTCAAAGAGGCTACTTTAATCATGTTTGCAATTTTTTCTTTACCTTTTGAATTATTCAAATTTTTATTTTTTGCCAAAACAATCTCCATTTCTTTATCAAGACTAAGATAGTTCAGTGATGTTACAATATTCCATCTATCCATTTGACCCTGGTTAATCTGCTGAGTTCCGTGATACAATCCAGTAGTATCCCCCAATCCTACAGTATTAGATGTTGCAAACAGTCTAAAAAATTTATTTTGCTTTATTACTTTATTTTTATCTAGAAGAGTAAAATTACCTTCTGCTTCTAGAACTCTCTGAATAACAAACATAACATCGGGTCTACCAGCATCATATTCATCAAAAACAAGAGCAACTGGGTTTTGTATTGACCAAGGCAAAATACCTTCTTTAAATTCAGTAACCTGTTTTCCATCCTTTACAACTATTGCGTCTTTACCAATTAAATCAATTCTACTTACATGACTGTCTAAATTTACTCTAATACAGGGCCAATTTAATCTAGCAGCAATTTGTTCTATGTGAGTTGATTTACCAGTTCCATGATAACCCTGAACTAAAACTCTTTTATTAAATGCAAATCCCGAAACTATTGCAAGAGTGGTGTCTTTATCAAATTTGTAATTTTTGTCTATTTCTGGGACATACTCACTTTTTTTTGAGAAAGCATCCACTTCCATATCCGAGTCAATTCCAAAAGATTGCTTTAAAGATATTTTGATATCTGGCTGTATATTTAAATTAGGTGTCAATTTTTTCCCTATATGTATTCTTTAGCTGGGTGTAAGCTAAAGTAATTAATTTAAGTTTTTCTTCGTATTCTTTATTTCCTAAATTAATATCAGGGTGAAATTTTTTGACAAGAGTTTTGAATTTGTTTTGTATTTGTTCCCATTTTAATCCAACAGAAACTCCTAAAATACTAAAAGCTTTAATATCATTAGCATCAAATTTAAATTGATTCATATGGTTATATTCACCTCTAAGCTTTGTTTTATCAAATTCATCCTTTAAAGTTGTGTTCCACAAAACTTTAAAGAAATTATCAGAAGAACTAAAGCTTTGAGTTGGTTTATGCCATGTCATATCAGATTTAAGAAAATCAAAGACCTGCTCATCATCCATACCTTTAAAATAATTCCAATTCTTATTGAATTCTTTGACATGTACCAAACAAAGTAATCGGTATTTTTTACTATTATCTTTTTCAATTGGTGCTTTATATTCACCTATTTCAAAACAATTATTCCAATCACAAATATTTTTCATGCTATATAATAATAAGTTATTATTTATGAATATAAACGAATTAATTACAATTGTTAAAAATAAACTTCAAAAGGAAATCATAATTCAGGATTTAAAAATTGAAGATAAAAGTTTTCTACATAAAAACCACAAGCAAAATCAAGAAGGAAGGTACCATTTAAAATTGACCATTAAATCTAATGAGCTTGCTCAATTATCTAAAATAGAATCAACAAAAAAAATTTATAATATCTTAGATTTAGAACTTAGAAATTATATACATTCAATACAAATATTATTGAATTAATTCTTTTTGTAAAAAAGTAGCAATTCTTTTTTCATTGAATTCAAGTTTATGAATAGGGGTACCAATTTTTTTTAATAAAATTAAATTAATTTTTTTTGTATTATTTTTTTTATCCTTTTTCATAAAAGATAAAATCTTATTAAGATCCTTAATTGAAAAAAATTTATTAATATCACTTGGAAGATTTAATTTATTAAGATGATTTTCAATTATTTGAAAATCTTTTATATTTAAATTTTTATTTATTAGACTGAACTTTGCTGCTGTTTTTACTCCCAGTATAACAGCCTCACCGTGATTTAATCTTTTTGAGTATCCAAGTGTTGCTTCGAATGCGTGAGCAAAAGTATGTCCGAGGTTTAATATTTTTCTTATCCCCATCTCTTTTTCATCTTCCTCAACCACTCTTTTTTTTATTAAACAGCTTTGATAAATAGCTTTTTCAATGAATGGGCTTTTTAATCTTAAAATGTTAGTTCCATTTTTATTCAAAAATAAAAAGAACTTCTTATCTTTAATCAGAGCGTGTTTAAGTACCTCTCCATAACCACAAACGATTTCCCTTTTTGGCAAAGACTTTAAAAAATTAATATCAGAAATAACTAAACTTGGTTGATAGAATGATCCAATTAAATTTTTACCATGCGGGGTATTTACACCAGTCTTACCACCAATTGATGAGTCCACCTGTGAGAGTAAAGTAGTTGGAATATTAATAAATTTTAAACCTCTTTTATATATACTTGCTGCAAACCCTGAGACATCCCCTGTTATGCCCCCTCCAATAGAAATTAAACAATCATTTCTGTTAAAGTTTTTTTTTAAAAGAATTGATAAAATTTTTTGCACACTATTTTGATTTTTATTTTTTTCACTTGCATTAAAATAGTGAATTATAGTTGAGTATCTTGGTAAAGATTTAAGTACTTCTTTAATCAATTTTTTGGGGACATTTTTATCTGCTATAATAAGACAATGATTTAAATTTATAGAAGTATTTTCTAAAAATTTATTTAATTTATTTAAAATATTATTTCCTATATAAATAGGGTATTTTTGATTGGCAGTATTCACTTGTATTTTAATTAAGCTCATAAATTTTTATTATTTTTTTTTGTATTTCAGTTTTTGTAAGTTTATTACAGTTTATCTTAAATTGTGCTTTAGAATATAACTTAATTCTTTTTTTAATAATTTCTTTAATTTCTTTATCGGTTGATTTAAAAACTAATGGTCTTTTTTTACTATTTCTTATTCTTTGAAGCAAAATTGATTCATCCCAATCAAGCCAAAAACTGATATGATTTGACAAAACCTCTTTTCTAATATTATCATTTATAAAACCACCTCCACCCAGAGCAATCACATTTTTTTTATTTTTTAAGGATTTAAGTGTGATTTTTTCTTCTAATTTTCTGAAATAATCTTCTCCTTTATTTTCAAATATTTCTGTAATTGACATCCTTAAAGACTCCTCAATTAAATTATCAATATCGATGAATGGAAGTTTTAGTTTTTTTGATACTAAACTTCCTATAGAGGATTTTCCAGATCCCATCATTCCTAAAAAAATGATGTTTTTATTTGAATCCATAAGCTTTCTTTATTGAAAAAACACAAATATGTCTTAATTTGAAATTAATAAAAGATTATATGCAATTTACAAAAAATACAAGTAGCAGCAGAACTAGAGGTCTAATAATTAAAGTATTATTGATTTTAGTTGTTGTTGTAGTTGCCACAATGTTTTTAGGAAAAATAGAAGTCCCATATCCCAACAAAGATGTTGAAAAAATTATCTCAAATGAAAAACTTAAAATTGTTAAATAAAAAATGTTTTATAATTTTTCTGTTTTTCTTTTTTATAAGTCTTAATGTTCAATCACAAGAACCTATTGATATCTGGAGTATAGAAGAAAAGAGCAATACCAATAAAGTCTTAAATACCAAAAATGATGATGACAAAGAAATTCCTCAGAACAGTATTTATGAAATGCAATCTCAAAGTAATAGTGAGTTAAGTATAGAGCAATCACAAACTTTAGTCTCAAAAGAGGTAAAATTAGTAGGCTTATATGACCCAGAAGAAAATGGGCTAGATATAAATATGTGGTCTAATTCTAATGGTGATCAAATTTTAAATATTTTTAAGCGCATAGATAAACTCAATTTATCTCAAGATGCTTCAGAAATAATGGATATTTTACTTTTGACCAATGCATATTATCCCAAACAAAATATTACAGAAGAACAGTTTTTAGAAATAAAGTCTAACTGGCTTATTAAAAAATCAAATTATCAATTAATTGAAAGTTATCTATTAAAAAATCAAATTATCAATGAGAATCCAAAATTAACTAAATATTTAGTTGATTATTATTTGTCTGAATCAAATGTTAAAAAAGCTTGTGAAATATTTTCTGAAATTAAAGATTCCATAGAAGATGTTTATTTATCTAAATTTAATATTTATTGCCTTATCCATAATAACAAAAAAGAAGAAGCTCAACTACTGATAGATTTAAAAAAAGAACTTAATAATTTTAATGATAAGTTTTTTGAAAAAAAAATTAATTATTTGATGGGTTATACCAACGAACCTGATACAGAAATATCAGAAAATACAATTTTAAATTTTCATTTATCTCATATAACTAACCCAGATTTTAAATTTGAACCTAAAAACTCAACAGCAAAAGAAATATGGCGATATTTGTCGACATCAAACCTTTTATATAAAATTAATGATATTGAAATTAATGAATTAGATAAAATTGCAAATATTGAAAAGGCCACTCATGATGGCAATTATTCAGAAAAAGAATTATTTGAACTTTATAAGAGATTCCAATTCACCATAAATCAACTACTCAACATTAAAGAATCTACAAAAGTACTCCCTGCTATTGAGGCTAGGGCTTTAATTTATCAAGGAATTTTGATTACAACAAATATAGAAAAAAAACTTGAGCTAATGAATGCACTAAAAAACTCGTTTAAAATCGATGAAATAAAAGATGCATTTTCTGATGAATTAAGAAACCTTTTAAGTGATATTGATGAACAAGAAGTCCCATCTAATTACACAACTTTTTATCAAAATTATATTGGTAAAAAAGAAAATAAATTAACTAATATTAAAATAAATAATAAAATTTTACATCAATCAAAATTGATTAATCATTTTATATTAGAAAATGGCTTAAGTGATATTAACAAAGATGTAAACAATTTATTAAAAAAAATTAAAAAAGATAAAAAATATTTTTTCTCAAAAAAAGATATTATTTTAATTGAGTCTTTAAAGTCTGATGGAGTAAAAGTTCTTGATAAATTTAATACTTTATATGAACCCAATGACTATGAAATGCCATCAGATATTCAAATATTTATAAATAGTGGAGATATGGCAGCAACAATACTTAGAGTTATTGAAGTTATTGGACGAGATGAACTAAAAAATATTGATGATGATACATTATATTTTATAATTAGCGCTCTTAACCAGCTAGATATTGATCCAATAAGAAATAAGATTCTGCTTAAAGTTCTTCCTTTAAAAGTTTAAAAATTATACTAAAATAATAGATAATTATGGCAGTTAAACAAATCTTGACAGAACCAAATAAATTTTTAAGGCAAATTTCAAAGCCTGTTGAAAAGGTGGGTGATGAAGAAAGAAAGCTAATGGATGATATGCTTGATACAATGTATGCAGCACCTGGAATAGGCTTGGCGGCTATTCAAATTGGTATTCCTAAAAGAATTATTGTTATGGATATTAGTAGAGATGAAAATAAAAAAGAGCCACTGTATTTTGTAAACCCAGTTATAAAAAATAAAAATGAAAATAAATCTAGATATGAAGAGGGATGCTTATCAGTACCAGATCAATTTGCAGAAATAGAAAGACCAAAAACGTGTGAGGTTGAATATTTGGATTATTATGGAAAAAAACAAATATTAAAAGCAGAGGGTTTATTAGCAACATGTATTCAACACGAAATTGATCATTTAGAGGGTATTTTATTTATAGACTATTTATCAAAACTCAAAAAATCAATGATTATAAAAAAACTTTCTAAATTTAAATCTAAAAGAATTATTGTTTAGTAATGACAAGGAAGATTGTCTTTATGGGTACGCCATCTTTTGCTGTACCTATACTTAAAGCACTTCATAAAAAAAAATATTTGATATCTGCAACTTATACGCAGCCACCACAAAAATCACAAAGAGGGCAAAGATACAATAAATCACCAATACACGTTATCTCAGAGGAATTAAATATTGAATGTAGGACCCCTGGAATTTTAAAAGGTAATAATGAAGAATTTAATTTTTTTAAAAAATTAGATGTTGATCTAGTTATAGTAGTTGCATATGGACAAATTATTCCTAATGATTTTTTAAATTTATCCAAAAAAGGTTTTATTAATATACATGCATCATTATTACCAAAGTGGAGAGGAGCTGCCCCTATTCAAAGGTCAATTATAAATTTAGAAAAAGAAACAGGTATTAGCATTATGAAAATTGGAGAAAAACTTGATACTGGACCTGTTTGTAATTCATATAAAATAGATATTAAAAAAAATGACAATGCAGAAACTATATCAACAAAACTTTCAATTTTAGCCTCAGAAAAAATATCAGAAAATATTGATGGTATATTTGATGATACTGTAAGATTTAAAGAGCAAGATCATAACAATGCAACCTATGCATCTAAAATTAAAAAATCTGAGGGTGAAATAAAATGGAGTGATAATGCAGAAAATATAATTGGTAAAATAAACGGATTATACCCAAGCCCTGGGGCTTTTTTTATTTTTAAAAAAGAAAGATATAAAATTTTAAAAGCAGAATTAGGCACTAAAAGTGGTGAGATAGGTGAAGTAATGACTAGTGACTTAGAAATTAGCTGTGGAGATCAAAAATCTATAAAAGTTATTGAAATTCAAAGACAAGGAAAAAAGCCTCAAAATATTAATGAATTTGTTCTTGGTTCTCAAATAATAAAAGGCTCAAGATTAACAAATGTTTAGATATCAAATTTTGATAGAGTATATAGGAACAAGTTTTGTTGGTTGGCAAATACAATCTAAAGGAAAATCAATTCAAAAAGAAATACAAATCAAATTATCAAAACTTTTAAAAGAAAAAGTAGTTTTGATAGGATCTGGAAGAACAGACGCAGGCGTTCATGCGATAGAGCAGTCAGCTCATTTTGACTGCAAAAAAGAAATTCAAAATTTAGATAAGTTATTAAAATCAATTAATCATTTTATAAATGATAAAGGTATTTCTATTTTAAAAATTAAAAAAAGAACTCTAAAATTTCATGCAAGACATTCAGCCAAACAAAGAATTTATAAATATATAATTTTTAATAGATTAAGTAAGCCTTCTCTTGAAAAAGAAAGAGGTTGGCACATAATAAAAAAATTAGATATTGAGTTAATGAAAAAAGGAGCAAAAAAACTTTTAGGCACTAAAGACTTTTCTACTTTTAGAGCATCAAGCTGTAATGCAAAAAGTCCAATTAAAACTATGGAATCTGTTTTGATTAAATCAAATGGTGGAAGAATTGAATTACAATTTAAATCACAATCATTTTTACAACAACAAGTACGATCAATGGTAGGTAGTTTAAAATACTTAGCTGAAAATAAATGGAATTTAAAAAAATTTGAATTTGTTATTAAATCAAAAAAAAGAATTCTTTGTGCACCACCAGCACCTGCTGAGGGATTATTTTTAGAAAAAGTTATTTACTAGTTTTTTGTCGGCCAATGCTAAATTTTTTATTAATTCTCCATCTAGACTCTGCTCGAACAATATAGCCACAACAATTTTTTGACTTACATTTGCATGGAAATTGTTTGTAATCTTCATCATAGCCAAAACCATAATCAGCTGTAATTTCTTCACCTTTTTTAATATCTCTTATAGCAACTACCCATAACTTTAAACCTGTCCCGTTATAATCACAATTATTAGAGCAAGAGTGATTTATTAAACGTGCGGTATTCCAAGAAACATCTCCATCTAAGTCGTATTTTTTATTTAAATTAAACAAATAGATGGGCTTTGCATTATCAAACTTTTGTGATTCTTCTGTTTCTTTCTTAGTAATAATTTTGCCAACATAATCAATAATTCTAGTGCCTTCTTTGATGTCTTTTGTAGCATATAGCCCATGACCTTTTTTATCGATGTTAGATTTTTTAATTTTGTAAAGTTTCATTGTGAGTTCTTTAATGTGTATTAAGAAATTATCAATTAAATTCTAGTAAAGCTTTTACATGCATCTCAGTACTTTCTTGAAGTGCTAGTAGATCGTATCCACCTTCTAAAATTGACACTACTTTTCCATCACAATATTGTTTTGATAGCTCCAATGTTCTTTTGGTAATGTTATAAAAGTCTTTTGACTCTAATTGAAGTTGTGCCAATGGATCATCTTTATGGGCATCAAACCCCGCAGAAAGCAAGATGAATTCAGGTTTAAATTCTTTAATTTTATTAAGAACAGATTCATAGGCATTTAAATATTCTTCTGATGTTGTTCCTGCTGGCAAAGGAATATTTAATATGTTGTTGTGTTTTCCTTTTTCATCATTAGTACCCGATCCTGGATAATAGGGGTATTGATGAGTAGAAATATATAGAACTTTTTCATTGTCATAAAAAATATCTTGAGTGCCGTTTCCATGATGCACATCAAAATCAATAATTGCTATTTTATTAAGTTTGTATTTATTTATGAGATAATTAGCTCCAACAGCTACATTGTTATAGATACAAAAACCCATAGCTTTATTTTTCTCTGCATGATGACCTGGAGGTCTAACGGCGCAAAAAGCGTTTTTAAAATCTTTATTTTGCACACCATCAATAGCTGTAATAATTGAACCTACGGCATCTGATGTGGCATCTTTACTTCCTGGAGAGACAATTGTGTCTCCATCTAAAAAAGATAATCCTTTTTCAGGAAAAGATTTTTCTACAAAATTTATATAATCAGAATTGTGAGTTATTTCTAAAAGTGACCGGTCAAATTTTGAAGGTTTTTTCCATATTAAATCTTTATTATCTAACTTTTTAAAGTTATCGATAATTACTGTAACTCTATCAATTTTCTCTGGATGACCGTCACCTGTATTGTGATTTTGATAAGTATCAGAGGTTATTAAACCAGTTTTCATTTAAGATAGATATTCTTGATAAATAGTTTCTCGTTCTACTTTTGGCATTCCTTTAGTTCTTTCTACAAACTCATTACGTTGCTCTCTATTCTTAAAAACAAAAAAACAAACTGTATCTTTAGAGTGATAAATAGCTTTTAATTCATCATCAATATCATTCAGTTCTTTAGGAATATCTGTTTTAATACAAATCATTAAAAGTAATTTTTAAGAATTTCAGAGTATATCTTTGTTAACTTTTTTAAGTCTGAAATAGATACTGCCTCATCTACTTTGTGCATTGTTTTACCTACTAAACCAAATTCTAAACATGGAGCAATTTTTCTAATAAATCTTGCATCTGAAGTTCCACCTGTTGTAGACAATTGAGGTTTAATTTTTGTAATTTTTTTTATTACATTTTGAATCATGTAAGTTGTTTTATTGGGCTTAGTTAAAAAAGCTTCACCTGATACACGATATTCTACTTTAAAATTAGATTTATCCTTTTTAGTAATTTTTTTGAAAATTTTATTTAATCTATTCTTTAAGCTAGAAGATGTATGTTTATTATTAAATCTTATATTAAAGGTAGCTCTTGCAAGTCCTGGAATAACATTATCAGCTGTGTT
The DNA here is from genome assembly GCA_028222445.1 of Candidatus Pelagibacter sp. Next base: position 60,116 of record JAOISU010000003.1, on the reverse strand, counting down.
ATTTATATTAATTTTAGTTACCTCTAAATTTGTTGGCTGAAAGTCTTTTGTTCCTTTATCAAATTTTATTTCTTTTATTTCATTTAGTATTTTGATCAATGAAGTCGATGGATTTTTAGCACGATGAGGATATGCAACATGACCTTGAGTTCCAATTATAGTTAATTCAGCATTGATACTTCCTCTTCTACCAATTTTAATCATTTCACCAAGTTTATCGAGGTTTGTTGGCTCACCAACTAAACAAAAATCTATTTTTTCTTTTTTCTTTTTTAAGTAATCAACTACTTTTTTAGTACCATTAATTGCAACACCTTCTTCATCACCAGTAATTAATAAACTAATTGATCCATTGATTTTTTTATTATTTGATACAAAGTTATTTACAGCAACAACCCAGCTTGCTATTGCACTTTTCATGTCGTTAGCACCTCTACCAATAAGATGATTTTTTTTAATAGCTGGACTAAAAGGCTTAATCGTCCAATCTTTCATATTTCCAGGAGGAACAACATCTAAGTGACCAGCAAACATAAAGTTTGGTTGAGAATTACCTAATCTCGCATATAGGTTTTTAACCGGTTTAGAATTTTTATCTTTAAACTCTAAAATCTTACATTTAAATCCAATAGCAGTTAATTTTTTAGCTAAGAATTTCATTACACCAGCATCGATGGGTGTAATGCTTGGAAATCTTATTAGCTCTTTAGCTAATGTAATTTCATTATAATTTGGCATTTAGTCTCTTAATAAGTCGTTAATAGAGGTTTTAGATCTAGTTTTTTCATCAACTTGTTTAATAATTACTGCACAATATAAAGCAGGACCTTTACCATCTTTACTTGGAATACTGCCTGGTACTATTACTGAGTATGGTGGAATTTTTCCATAGATTACTTCACCAGTTTCTCGGTAAACAATTTTTGTAGATTGACCAATAAATACACCCATAGATAATACAGATCCTTCTCCAACAATTACCCCTTCAACTATTTCTGAACGAGCTCCAATAAAGCAATTATCTTCGATGATAGTAGGGTTAGCTTGCATTGGTTCTAATACACCTCCAATTCCAGCACCACCTGATATGTGACAGTTCTTTCCTATTTGTGCACACGATCCTACAGAAGCCCAAGTATCCACCATAGTACCTTCATCTACATATGCTCCAATATTTACAAAGCAAGGCATAAGCACTGCATTCTTTCCAATAAAAGAACCTTTTCTAACAGGTGAGTTAGGAACCATTCTAAAACCAGCTTTTATATGATCTTCTTTTGTCCAACCTGACGTTTTACCTTTTAGTAAATGAGATTTGTCATACCAACTGCTATATGGGCCACTCAATGAGTCCATATCATGGGTCCTAAAACTTAACATTATTGTTTTTTTAACCCACTGATTGACTACCCACTCATTACCTTTTTTTTCAGCAACTCTTAGTTCACCACTATCAACAAGTTCAATCGTTTGGTTGATTGCATCTAATATAGACTTATCAGATTGACCATTTATGGAATCTTTATTTTCCCAAGCTGTATTGATAATGTTTTCAAATTCTTTCATAGTTTTATTTTATCGTTAGTAGGTTAGTTTTATTGTGCTTTTAATACATTAATTTCTTGAAGAAAAGAAGGCAAGTTCTTAATCTTATAATCAATATATGGTTTATCCGCATCTTTTTTTGCAAATACTTCATCATTCTCAAGCCAGCAAGTTTTCATTCCCAAGTTTTTAGCTTGTTCTAAATTATGAGCAATATCTTCGATTAATATTGATTTTGCTGGATCAAGATTAAATTTTTCAATTATTTTTTTATAAGGTTCAATTTTTGGTTTAGGTATAAAATTAGCATCGACAATATCAAACGCTCCATCAAACAAACCATCTATACCTAGTTGTTTAGTTACATTTTCAACATGGGCATGAGAACCATTAGTAAAAATATATTTTTTTTCTTTAATTTTAATTAATTCTTCCCGCAGCAACTTATCTTTAGGAAGCCAGCTAATATCAATGTCATGAACAAATTCCAGAAATTCATGTGGATCAATTTTATCGTGAGTCATTAATCCTGATAATGTTGTTCCATATTCATAGAAGTATTCTTTTTGAATTTCTTTTGCTTTAATTAAATCCACATTAAATTTCTTTGAAATAAAAGAAGACATTTTTTTATCAACTTCAGAAAAAACCTTTGTTTGTCCAGAATACAAAGTATTATCTAAGTCGAATATCCAGTATTTAGTATTAATTAAATTTTTCATTCTCTAATTAAAGTTCCTGAACCTTTATCAGACAATAGTTCAAAAAGGAGTGAGTGATTTTTTCTTCCATCAATTATTACAACTGCCTTAACTCCTTTACTGGCAACATCTAGACAATTCTTAATTTTAGGTATCATTCCACCAGAAATTACTTTTTGATTAATTAATTCATTAGCTTTTTTAGAATTAATTTCAGGGATTAGTTTTTTTTCACTGTCTAATACGCCCTCTACATCACTGATAATCATTAATCTTCTAGCTTTTAACTCAATTGCTATTGATCCTGCAGCGGTATCGGCATTTATATTAAAAGTTTGATTGTTTTCATCTACCCCTAATGGTGCAACAATGGGCACTTCATTAACTTTAATAATTTCTTTTAAAACATTAGTTTTAATGTGAGTTGGAGTACCTACAAAACCTAATTTGTCACTTTCAGGTTTTACAGTTATTATATTGTATTCTTTTGACGTAATTCCTTTTGTTTCACAAGATTGATCCTTTAAAGCATTGACAATTTCTTTATTAAATTCAATCAATACATCTTCAACTATATTAATAGTATTTTTATCTGTAACTCTTAGTCCATTAATAAAATCACTTTTAATGTTAAGCGCATCTAGTTTGTTGTTTATCCTTTTTCCACCACCGTGAATAACTATGGGATTAAAACCAAGTTTTTTTAAAACAGCAACATCTTCAATAAAAATTTTAAATAATTTTGGATCAATTAAAACACTACCCCCACATTTAATGACAATAAATTCATCATTATACTTTTCTAAATATTTTTTTACCTCTTTAACTGTTGGGCCGTCTTTGGGTAGGATGCTTGTTAATTCTTCTTCTTTTAACGATGACATTTATGTTGTTTTGATAGTCATTTTTCTTTGAACAATATATTGTTGAATCATTGTGAAGATGTTGTTGAAACTCCAGTAGATAACAAGACCCGCAGGAAAGGGTGCAAGAATTACAGTTAGAAATACCGGAAAAAACATAAATATTTTAGCCTGTATAGGATCTGGTGGTGTTGGGTTAAGTTTCTGCTGAATCCACATCGTGATTCCCATAATTATTGGCCATGCACCTATTAATAAGAAAGAAGGTGGATCCCATGGAATCAAACCAAAAACATTAAATAAAGATGTTGGGTCTCTATCGCTTAAGTCATGTATCCATCCATAAAATGGCATATGTCTCATTTCAATGGTTACAAATAATACTTTATACAGCGCAAAGAAAACAGGGATTTGAACCAGGATAGGTAGACAACCACTCATAGGATTAACTTTTTCTTTCTTATAAAGAGCCATCATTGCTTGTTGCAATTTCATTTTATCATCCTTATGCAATTCTTTCAGACGAGCCATTTCAGGTGCTAATAACTTCATTTTTCCCATAGACTTAAAACTAAAGTTGGCAAGAGGAAAGAAAGCCAATCTAATACAAATAGTGACAGCAATAATTGCTAAACCATAATTACCTAGTAATTTAAAGAAGTAATCTAATACAAAGAATAAAGGTTTTGTAATGAAATACATAAAACCCCAATCAATTGCTAGATCAAACTTATTGATATCTAAATTTTCAGCATAACCATCAATGACACTTACTCTTTTGGCTGCAACTATAATTTGAATTTTTTCTTCAATAGAGCTGTTTGCTTTAACCTCTATACCTTTAGTTGATATGTAGTTGGCTCTGAATTTATTTTTATAATCAAAAGTTGTTTTAAACTCTTTTCCTTTTGGTGGTATAACTGATGTAACCCAAAATTTATCTGAAATAGCAACAAATCCTTCTTGTGCAATTTGAGTAAATTTCTTTTCCTGGATATCATCGTAATCTTCTTCAATTAATTGATCATCAAGTACAGATAAAAACCCTTCATGCAAAATATAAAAGCCAGATATCTCTGGTATTTTGTTTCTAATTATTTGCCCGTAGGAGTAAAAATTATAAGATTTATCTGATGAATTAATTATTTTTTCTTTTACAGTAAATAAAAATTGGTCATCTAGACTTATATGTTTTTCAAATGTGATGCCTTGAGAGTTGCTCCATGTTAGTTTCACAGGATTATTGTTAGTTAATCTTTTATTTCCAGAAATCTCCCAGACGGTAGAAGCATCAGGGATATCAATATTTTTATTAGTGCTTACAAAGCCACTTTCAATTAAGTAACCATCTTCAACATTTCTTGGGTTTAATAAGACTATTTTTTCATTTTTATTCAGTTCAATATTATATTCTTTAAAAGTTAAGTCATCTATTGTTGCACCTTTTAAAGAAATTGACCCAACAACACTTCCATTTTCAAATTGAATTCTATCATTTTCTTTTAAAGCATCTGCTCTTGAAAGTTTTGCAAAATTTTCATTTTTATCTAAGCTTGGAGTATCTGTATTATTTTCAATTTTATTTTGTTCAGCTAGATTTTGTTTAATAGTTGCAGGGTCAGGCTGAAAAAAAAGAGAGTATAAAATAATTACCGCTGCTGATAAGGATATTGCTGCGATTACGTTTCTAGTATCCATTATTTCTTAGCCTTTAATTCTTTATTTATTGGATCAAATCCTTCACCACCACCCAACATCTTAATAGGATGACATGAAAATATTCTTTTAGTACTTTTTGAGATTGCCTTAACAAGCCCATATGTTCTTAAACATTCAATTGTATATTCTGAGCAGGTTGGGAGATATCTACACGAAGGAGTTATATAAGGACTAATAACTATTTTATAAAATTTGATCAGGCCAATTAAAATATTTGATATAATGTTCATTACTTAATCTTTTCTATGTCTTGGAATAAAGTATCTTTTATTATCGCATATTCATTGTTTAGCATAGTTATTTTCGCAATCACAAGGTAAGAATAATTAAAGTTTATAGACACTTTTTTTACAGCTTCGTTCATTATATTTCTTAATCTTCTTTTAATTTTATTTCTCTTTACAGCACCACGGATAAGTTTTTTTTTAACTACAAAGCTAATATTTAGTTTTTTATTATCCTTATCTGCGAGAGGACCAAAAAAAAGAGTGATATACTTATTTGAGACTTTCTTTTTCTTAAGTAAATTTTTGAAATCTTCGTTTTTAGAAAGAGCAACAATTTTGCTTTTCATTTAGTTTGAATTATTTACCCTGAGGTTTTTTTTGGGTAGATGATACTGTAAGATTCTTACGTCCCTTAGCTCTTCTTCTCTTTAGAAGTTTTTTTCCACCTTTAGTTGCCATCTTTGATCTGAAACCATGTTTCTTAAGACGTTTTCCAACTTTAGGCTGATATGTTCTTTTCATAGGATATATTTAATTTTTAATAAATTTCGCCCTTTATAGTAATTAAATGTATAAATAGCAAATAGAAGATTTTATATTACTTTAAGTAAATTATGGAAAAATCAAAAAAAGTTAAGATAACTTTAGGTTTATTTTATCTTCTAGTAGTTTCATCATTTTTATACTTTTTCTTATTAAAATTTACCCTTGAAGAATTAACAAGCTATGAATTTATTAAAAATAATAGAGATTATTTTTTTGGATTAAAACAAACTAATTTATTTTTAATTTCTTTAATATTTTTAATAGCCACAATAGTTTGGGTTGTTATGGCTGGATTTGGTTTACCAGCTGCGCTCTTAGCAGGTTTTATTTTTGGTAAGTGGCTTGGAACTTTTATTCTATTAATTGGAATGACTATTGGAGCAACAATTCTTTACATTATTGGAAATTATTTTTTTAAAGAAATTATTAAAGAAAAGTTTTTAAATCGATTTGAAAATTTAGAAGCTAAATTTAAAAAATCAGAATTTATTTATCTTTTAGCTTATAGATTTATTGGAGGGATTCCTTTTGCATTATCAAATGTGCTACCTTGTATTTTCAATGTTAGGACAAGTAATTTTTTTTGGGCGACATTAATAGGGTTAACACCACCTCTATTTTTAGTTGTATCCATTGGAAGTGGCCTTGAAAAAATTATAGAACAAAATTTAGAGGCTCCTAGTGTGACTGATCTGATATATTCACCAGACATCTTCATACCATTGATTGCTTTTGGAGTTTTATTAATAGCCGCAATTATTGCTAGAAAAATATTTTATAAAAAATAATCTGGTGCCCCCACCAAGAATCGAACTTGAAATTTATCCTTACCATGGACACGTTATGCCATTTAACTATAGGGGCTATTTTGGTATTTATTGAGTATTTTTATAATAAATCATTTTTTTCAAAATATTGCCTTAATTTTTTTCATATAATGATTTATACCTAGTGAAGGAAAAATTTTATGGGAATTCATTACGATTATAAATCCACTAAAGGAAACAAGCTCATGGAAAAGCAAGCTAAGAGAGAAAAAAAGCTTGCAGAAAAAAGAGCAAAAAGAGAAGCTAAAGAAGGTCCAAAAGCTCAACAAGAGCCAGAGAAGGTTTTAGATGCTTCAAAACCTATCACATTAGATTTTCTAACTAATCCAGATAAATAATGAATGATAAAGAAAAAAATGAGAAGTTAAGTCTTGCTCTTAAAAAAAATTTAAAAAAAAGAAAAATTTTTCAAAAAAAAAATAAGAAGAAAAGTAAATAATGTCAGTACTTTCCGACAAATCTATAAGGAAGTTGGCAGTTGAAGAGGCAATGATTTCTCCCTTTATAGACAAACAGGTCAGAGAGGGTAAAATTTCTTATGGTCTAAGTTCATTTGGTTATGATGCGAGAGTAGGAGATGAATTTAAAATTTTTCACAATGTTAACTCCTCAATTGTTGATCCTAAAGAATTTACACCAGATAATTTTGTAACTAAAAAAAGCTCTGATTATATCATTATCCCACCTAACTCTTTTGCTCTAGGAACTACTATAGAGGTTTTTAAAATACCAAGAAACATCATGTGTATTGTTGTTGGCAAGAGTACTTATGCTAGAACAGGAATTATAGTGAACGTAACCCCTATTGAATCTGAATTTTTTGGAACTGTTACCCTTGAATTTTCAAACACCACACCGCTTCCAGCAAAGATTTATGCAAATGAAGGTGTTGCTCAATTTTTATTTTTGAAAGGAGATCAACCTCCCGAAACTTCGTACGCTGACCGTAAAGGAAAATATATGGGTCAAACTGGAGTAACTTTACCAAAAGTATAATCATGAAAAAATTGGAAGTCTTTGGAGCAGCAAAGCTCAAAGGACAAGTTAAAATTTCTGGCTCAAAAAATGCATCTCTTCCTATTTTAGCAGCCACATTGTTATCAAATAGAAAAGTATCTTTATCAAACCTACCAAAAGTAAAAGATATTGAAACGATGATACTTTTATTAAAATCTCTTGGTTCAGCTATTAATTATAATAAAAAAAATTTGATTATTAAAAATAAGAAACAAAATAAAACTTTTGCATCTTACAATTTAGTTAAAACTATGAGAGCAGGAATTTTGGTTCTAGGTCCTTTACTTGCAAAATTTGGAAAAGCAAAAGTCTCGTTACCAGGTGGCTGTGCAATTGGAACTAGACCTGTTGATATACATTTACACGCTCTATCAAAACTTGGGGTCAATTATAAAATCATTCAAGGCTATGTTTATGCTAATGCCCCAAAAGGATTAATAGGTGCAAACATAAAATTTCCAAAAGTATCAGTTGGTGCTACGGAAAATTTAATCATAGCCTCATGTTTAGCAAAAGGAAAAACTATTTTATCAAATTGTGCAATTGAGCCAGAAATTAAAGATTTAGTTAATTTTTTAATCACGATGGGATGTAATATTAAATGGATTGCAAAGAGAACTGTCAAAATTGAGGGTGTAAATATACTTAAAGATTTAAGTTATAAAATAATGCCTGACAGAATAGAAGCAGGCACTTATTTGATAGCTGCTGCATTGACTGAAGGAAATTTAAAAGTTATTGGAATTAATCCTGAAATAATTAATACTGAAATTAATGTTTTAAAGAAAATAGGATCAAAAATTATATTAAGAAAAAATGAAATTTTAATTCATGGAAGTAAAAAAATTAAAAGTATAAACATTAAAACATCTCCTTATCCAGGATTTCCAACAGATCTCCAAGCTCAAATGATGGTCTTATTATGTAAAGCTAATAAAAAGTCCTATATTAAAGAAGAAATATTTGAAAATAGATTTATGCACGTTGCAGAATTAAATAGAATGGGTGCCAAAATTTCTATTAATGGAAACAAAGCAATAATAGAAGGAAATATTAAATTTGAAGCAGCTGAATTGATGGCTACTGACCTAAGAGCTTCTGTATCGTTAATTCTTGCAGCACTTGCTTCTAAAGGAAAGTCCATAATTAATAGAATTTATCACCTTGATAGAGGTTATGAAGATATTGAAAAAAAATTAAAAAAGGTAGGAGTAAAAATAAGAAGGATTAATTAATGGATAAAAAATATTTATCAAAAATAATAGCTACAGATAATGAGGGAATACAGTTGATATCTGCATGCTGTTCTGGTGCCAAAGTTAAGATTGACAATATAAAATACCTTCCGTTAAACAAAGTTTTTTTACTCTCGCTAAATAGATTAAAAATAGAAACAGATGAAAAAGATAAAAAAGTTAACAGTATTTGTAAGTTTGAATTTGTAGATAAAGTTAAGTCTAAAAATATAAAACAAAACAATTCAGATGAAGAATTGGAGTTAATTGGCATAGATTATTTAAAAAATAATGACAATTATGAAATAAATTTAATCTTTGAAAATAATGCATATATTGCATTGTCAACTGAGATAATTGAAGTAACCCTAGATGACCAAAATAAAGCTAATTAATGATTAAAATATTAGACAGTAAAAATAAAAACTTTGATAATATTTTGGATAATTTATTATCTAAAAGAAAAAATAAAATTAAACTTAGTTCAGCTTCAGTTATTAAAATTATAAAAGATGTTAAAGTTAATGGTGATAAAGCTATTTTAAAATATGAAAAAAGATTTAATAAAAATAGTATAATCGCCCCAAATAAAGAAAAGATTAATCGACTTATTAAATCTCTAGATCCAAAAGTGAAAAGAGCAATTGATCTTGCTTATAATCGAATTTATAAATTTCATTCATTTCAAAAATTTAAGAATATTTCTTATACTGATAATCTAAAAAATAAACTTGAATATAAATATGTGCCTATTGAAGCGGTTGCCATTTATGTGCCTGGCTCTACAGCATCATACCCCTCAAGTGTTTTAATGAATGCGGTGCCAGCAATTGTTGCTGGGGTAAAAAGACTTGTCATGATTAATCCTGGACAAAAAGGGGCTCAAAATCCTGCAGTATTATATGCTGCAAAAAAATGTAAAATTAGAGAGATTTATTCCATAGGTGGACCTTCTGCTATAGCAGCTTTGGCATATGGCACTAAGAAAATTAAAAAAGTTGATAAAATCGTTGGCCCAGGAAACTCTTATGTTGCGGCAGCTAAGAAAGAAGTTTTTGGAGATGTTGGAATTGAAGGTATGATTGCAGGCCCTTCAGAAGTTACAATTGTTTGTGATAAGTTTTCAAATCCTGAATGGGTTGCAAGTGATTTAATAGGCCAAGCAGAGCACGATAGTCTTGCTCAATGCATATTAATTTCAAAAAATAAAAAAATTATTAAAAGGGTTAATGATGAAATTATTAAGCAATTAAAAAAGTTGCCTAGATCTCAAATTGCAAAAAATAGTTTACGTAACAATGGAATTTTAATTCACATGCAGTCAGATCAAAAAATTATTGATACAGTAAATAAAATTGCGCCCGAACATTTAGAATTAAATATTAAAAGCTATAAAAAAATGGTAGGAAAAATTAGAAATTCAGGATCTATCTGCTTAGGTAAATATGCAGTCATGGCTATGACAGATTATAACGCGGGCTCCAACCACGTTTTGCCAACTAATTCTTCAGCAAGATATTCCAGTGGTATTAGTGTTAATGAATTTTATAAAAGAATTTCATATATAAACCTATCAAAAAAAGGGATTGAAACCCTTGGACCATCAGTTATAACACTTGCAAACTACGAAGGTTTAGTGGGACACGCTAAGTCAGTAGAAAAAAGAATTAGGAGAAAATAAATTTGTCAAAACAAGAAATGCTATCGTTCTCAGGAATTGTTGAGGATTTATTACCAAATGCAATGTTTAGAGTAAAGTTAGAGAACGGCCATATTGTAACAGCTCATGCGGCAGGCAAATTGCGTAAGAACAGAATTAGAGTACTTCAAGGTGATAAGGTTCAAGTCGAAATGACCCCTTACGACTTAACTAAAGGTCGGATCACTTTTAGAGGGTAAACAAATGCCTCGGTAGCTCAGGAGTAGAGCAGAGCCCTGAAAAGGCTTGTGTCGCATGTGCGAATCATGCTCGAGGCACCATACCTTGAATATCCATTTTTTAATTTCCTATTGAAATGATTAAAAAAATAAAATAATTTTTTTCATATAAATAATAAAAGGATAAGTAAAAAATGAGCACGCTAAAAGGAACAGTAAAGTGGTTTAATGGCAAAAAAGGCTATGGCTTTATTGAAAGAGATGACAAAGAAAAAGATGCATTCGTTCACGCATCAGCTGTCAAAAATGCTGGTATGCGTTTTCTTAACGAAGGTGATAAGCTAGAATTTGAGATGGAGGATGGTCCAAAAGGCCCTTCAGCTATAAATCTAAAAAAAATAGATTAGTTCTTTAATTTCACATATTTAAAAGGGCGTTTTATCTTTGAAAAATAAGATTACGTCCTTTTTGTATTTAGGCATTGAAAATTATAATTTATTGTCTAAAAGATGTTCATGATTATAAATATTACATACAGAGAGACTTCAAGAAGTACTCATAGAATCTGTTTCCATAGCCTGTAGGCTATTTATTTATAATATAATTTTTAATCCACACAAAAATAATATAAAAACAAGGAATGCCTGGGTGGTGTAACGGTTAGCACGAAAGTTTGTGGAACTTTAAGTTTGAGTTCGATTCTCAGCCCGGGTACCAAAAAATGAATAAAGAAAATAAATTAGTTCCTGGATTACCTTCAGGATTTGAAGATCGTTGGGATAAAAAACTTCTTCTCAAAAAAAAGCTATTAAAAGCTATTGAGAATAATTTTATTAAGTTTGGAGCAGAAGCTCTTGAAACCCCTTCGTTTGAAATTAGTGAAAACATAGGATCTTTTCTTGCAGAAGACGATAGCAACCCTATGTCTGATGTATTCTCGTTCCAAGATGGTGAAAAAAGTATTACGCTTCGATATGATTTATCAAGCCCACTTGCAAGATTTGTAGCTGAAAACAATCAAGAACTTCCATCTATTTTTAAGCGGTATCAAATCCAAAATGTATTTCGTAATGAAAAAGCTGGAAATGGCCGTTACAGAGAATTTATGCAAGCTGACTTTGATATTGTTGGAAACGTTAATCCTGCTCAAGCCAATGCAGAACTTTGTAATTTAATATCAAGCACATTATCAGATTGTGGTTTAAACAAAGATCAATTTACAATCAATGTGAGTAATAGAAAAATTGTACAAGGTTTAATTGATGAATTAAAAATTTCTGAAGAAAAACAAATAAAAGTTATCAGAGCAATCGATAAATTAGATAAGCCAGGGTTTGGCTTAAAGGGAGTTGAAGATTTATTAAAAAAAGAGAGAAAAGATCAAAGTGGCGCCATTACTAAAGGAGCTGAGTTATCTGATGATCAAGCAGCACAAATATTAAATTTTCTAAAAATAAAAGATTTAAAAGAACTAAAACAAACTTTAAAAAATCCATTATCCCAAGAAGGAATAAGTGAGTTAGAAAATGTATTTGAATTACTTGGATATGGATCAAATTTAAATCGGGTTAAAACTAATTTTACAATCGTTAGAGGCCTTGCTTATTATTCTGACTTTATTGTAGAGACTAATTTAAATTTTAAAGTCACAAACAATAAAAGCAAAGAAGTAGATATTGGAAGCATATGTTCAGGTGGAGCTTATGCAAAATTGATATCAAGATTTAGAGGAGTTGATATTCCAGGAACAGGAATAAGCTTTGGTGTGGATCGACTATTATTTGCTCTAATGCAATTAGATCAAATTAAAATAGAGGATCAAAAACCAGTTTTAGTTTGTGTAATGGATGAAAAATACTTAAAAAATTATTATGAATTAGTTGATCAGTTAAGAGACAATAATATTAATGCTGAAATTTTTTTAGATAGCAAAAAAAACCTAGGCAAACAACTAACTTTTGCAAATAAACGTGAATTACCAGTTGCGATCATTTGTGGAGAAAATGAGTTTAAAGACAATACGGTTACTATTAAAAACCTTAAAGGTGTTAAGGGTGAAAATAATCAAACAATTCCAAAAGCTGATTTAATTAATGAAGTCAAAAAACTTATCTGAAAATATCCTTAGATCAGTAAAGTCTAAAGGATTTAAGTATATTGATTTACCTTCAGTTATTGAAGCTAACCATATTGTTCAAAGATCAGGTGAAAACTTTAGAAAATTTATATTTTCTTTCATTGATCAAAACGGAAGTGAGCTTTGCCTTAGACCAGATTTAACCATTGCATCATGTCTTAGATATTTAGAGAATAATTTAAAAGGAAAAGAGAAGATTTTTTATAGTGGTCAAGCTTACAGAAAATCACAGAATAAAAAAGATTCTATAATTAGAGATCAAGTTGGATTTGAAATCATTGGATCTAAAGATGAAAAGAATGATGACAAAGAAATTATCAATACATCTCTAAAATCCCTCCAAAATATTAAATATACATCAGGTACATTAATAATTGGTAATGTTGAAATTTTTAATTTGTTAATTTCAAAACTAGATATTCCAAAACGTTGGAAGTTAAGACTATCAAGGCATTTTTGGAGGGAGAAATATTTTAATGATCTTTTGAAAAGATTAGAGACTAACTCAGATGTAGATCCCACAATCGTTGAGATTGATAAAAAACGATATTTTAAAATGTTAAAAGAAGATTCATCAAAAGTTATTGCAGGAAGATCAATTAATGAAATTTTAAAAAGATTTGATAATAAAATAAGAGACCCAAGAGGAGCCAGTAAAGGAAAAAATATATCAAAGATTATAAAAGAATTTCTTAAAATCAAATGCCCAATAAATAAAGCTGCAAACGAACTAAATAAATTTTTTAAAAAAAATAAGATTAATTTAGTAGTTGATCAAAAATATTTTCCAACCTCAAATAATAAAATTTCAAAACTAAATGTAGTTTTCTCAGCCTCTTTTGGAAGACAATTAGAATATTACACAGGCATGGTATTTAAAATTGATATCAAGTCTAAGTCAAAGAATAGAAATATAATTAATGGCGGAAGATACGATAAATTAATTTCTGATTTAGGTTCAAAAAACCAAGTAGCTGCAGTAGGAGCTGCCTTAAATTTAAATTACTAATGAAAAAAAATATAATTAATATTAGTATTCCAAGTAAAGGTAGACTTAGAAAAGATGTTCTAAAAATATTTAAAAAGAATAAATTCAATCTGATTTCTGAACGAGGAGAAAGAGATTTATTAGGATCAATAAAACAATTATCTCACGTTAAAGTTTTATATTTACATGCACGAGAGATTATAGAAAGACTTGCAGATGGTTCATTAGACCTTGGATTTTCAGGTTATGATTTATTAAAAGAGAGTGAAGTAAATATTCAAAATAAAGTTAGCGTATCTAAAAAGTATAATTTTGGAAAAGCAACTTTAGTTGTTGCAATACCAGACCCATGGATAGATGTCCAAACCGTTGCAGATTTAGAAGAAATTGCATTTGAGTTTAAAGATAAGAAAAAGAAAAGACTAAGAGTAGCTACAAAATATCCAAATTTAACTAGAGAATTTTTATTTTCAAAAGGAGTTACTCAATTTAAGTTAGTTGGAAGTTTAGGGGCAACTGAAGCTTATCCTTTCACAGGATCAAGCGAAATTATTACAGATATATCTTCAACTGGTGAGACTTTAAAAGCTAATAACTTACGTATTTTAAAAGATGGTGAAATTTTAGAATCTGTAGCTTGCATGATGATATCTAAATCATCCGTAAAAAAACCAGAAGTTAAAAAACTAGTTAAACTACTTTCGAAGAATTAGATCTTTCCAATAAATCAAAATAATCTTAATAATATCAAAATTTCTAATTACAGCATAGGATGCAACGATAATTGCAATAATAAATATTATTTTGAATACTAAGATTAAGTCCATAATTTAATTGTAAATATTTAAATATATTAATCAAATTTTTACTATAAAATAATATAATAGAATCATGGATATAATCTTAGTAATTTTACTGATCATATTAGTTGGCATAGCATCTTCAATTCTTTATCTAAATTTAAGATCAAAACCTAATGATGTAAGTGAAAATAAGGAAAATGAAGAAATAGCAAATTTAAAAACCGAAATCACCTCATTAAAAGATACCTTAAATACTACTATTAATACTTCTCTAGGATCTATGTCGACCTCGTTTAACAATCTATCAACTGGGGTTACTAAAGATATGACAGAAGCTTTAACAAAAGTTGATGAAAAAGTTGGTAACTTCAATAACCAAGTAGAGTTATTAAATAAAAGCCAAGAAGGTATAACAAAAATTTTGGCTGGAGTTAAAAAATATGGAACACTTGCAGAGTTTTCATTAGATTCACTGATTAAAGACTTATTACCTGCTTCTCAATTTATGACCAATGTTAAGATGAAAGAGGACACAAGTGAAAATGTTGAATTTGCAATTAAGCTTCAAGGCGATGTTCTAGTTCCAGTGGATAGTCATTTTCCAGTAGAAAAATTTAAAGCTATTACTGATGGTTATGACGCGGATGATAAAAGAGCTGTTGCAGATGCCAGAGCAAAATTAGCCACTGCTTTTAAAGCTAAAGCTAAAAGTGTTAATGAGAAATATATTGTTCCTCCTAAAACTACAGATTTTGCAATTGTTTATGCACCAACTGAAAGTTTATATAAAGAACTAACTGAATACCAAGACCCAACTAGCAAAGAATTATTAATTCAAGAGTTAATGAAAAAACATAAAGTTGTAATTTGTGGACCAAATACACTTTCAGCATATCTGCAATCACTACATATGGGCTTTCAATCTCTAAAGGTTCAAAAAGGTGCAACAGAAATTTATGATCATTTAAAAACAATTAGCTCAAGATTTGGAAAACATTTTGAAAATATAGTTGCTTTAAGAAAAAAATTAGAAGAAGCAATGATGGTTGTTGACAAGTTTGGGACAGATGCAAGATCAATTACTAGAACGTTAGAGAATATTAAAGATCCTGAACAAATCGAAAAAGCAATTCAAACAGAAAATGTAGAAAAATTTGTTGACCATTCAAAACAAGCCAAAAATTAATTTCTTTTTTTTCTAAATAACGCTTATAACAAAATATATGCAATGGAATAATAAATTTACTTATCCAAAATCTATGAGGTCAATTGTAAGTGGTTCAAGAATGTATTCAGTTAATCAAGAAAAACTTCCATCGGTAACTTCCATATTACAAGCAACACAAAGTGAAGAAAAAAAAGCATCCCTTGCAAATTGGAAAGCAAGAGTAGGTGCTGCAGAAGCGAATAGAATTAAAAATGATGCTTCAAGTAGAGGCACATCAATGCATTCTCATTTAGAAAAATACTTATTAGGTCAATTAAATTTAGAGCTAATAGAAGAAGAGGCTAGTAAATCTAAAAAAATGGCAGATGAAATTATCGAACAAGGTATTAAAGGAAAATTGTCGGAAATTTATGGTATTGAAGCAACATTATATTATCCAGGCAAATACGCGGGCACATGTGATGCAGTAGGTGTGTATGAAGGACAAGAAACTATTATAGATTTTAAGCAGTCCAATAAACCAAAAAAAGAAGAGTGGATTGAAGACTATTATCTTCAATTAGGCGCCTATTCATTAGCTCATAACGTTGTCCATAATTCAAAAATAACTCAAGGAATTGTTTTACTTTGTACTGTAGATAATTTATTTCAAGACTTTAGAATTCAAGGTGAAAAACTAGAAGAATATCAAAACAAGTTTTTAGAAAAAGTAGAACAATACTATCATCAACGGAATATGAACTAATATGAATTTAGCAATTTGGGATATAGAAAGTAGTTCAGCCAATACTTCATGGGGAAGTATTATTGAAGTAGGGGGTATTTTAGTTGACCCAAATTTTAAAGAATTAGATCGTTTTAATTTTAGATGTAGATTGCCAGAAGGAGAAGTTCCTCAAGCAATGGCATTAATAGTTAACAAAACTAGTGTTGATTTATTAACTAAAGGAAATTTAAGTCACTACCAAATGTTATCTCAGTTAGAAGCTACATTTAAAAAATGGAGCCCAGCAATATTTATGGGCTGGTCAAACATTGGCTTTGATGATGAGATGATAAGAAACGAATTTTTTAGAGGAATTAGATATCCTTATATCACCAATGCAACCCCCAACAAAAGACATGATGGTTTAAACATTGCAAGAGGTGCTCATGCAGTTGATGAAAGTGTTGTAAAAACTGAAATAAATGCAAAAGGTAATCCAGTAATGAAACTAGAGTCGCTAGCTAGAATGAATGGCTTTGAATCAAGTGGTGCCCATAGTGCTTTATTCGATGCAGAACTTACAGTTAAGGTTTTAGGATTAATTAAAAAAAATCAACCTCAGACTTGGGATACATTTTTAAGAACAGCAAACAAGAGTGATACTGAGACGATATTTAAAACTGAAAAAATGTTTACATTAGCTGAATATCATTTTGGTAAAAATTATAGATTTGTAGTTGCACCACTCCACCCAAAACATTGCATTCATCCAATCTATCAGTGGGGCCAAGCGTTTGATCTTAAAATTGATCCAATCCCGCTATTTGATATGTCAATTTCTGAACTTAAAAGTGCTATTAAAAAATTAAAATTTCTAAGAACTATACGATCAAATAAAGCTCCTATAATTTTAGATGCAAGTTATGGACTGCAAGTTGAACCATATAGCAATCTTGATCCTGATCTAATTAAAGAGCGTGCAAAATTAGTAAATAGTAATGAAAAATTCTCTCAAAATGTTTTAACCGCATTACGAGAAGCTGCTGAAGAAAAAGCTCAATTTGACTCACAGGTTGATTTACTAGCTGAAGAAACTATTTATAAAAAATTTACACCTCAAAAAGATACAGCTTTATTTCCAAAATGGCATGCAGCATCATGGAAGGATAAATTAATATTATTAGATAAATTTGAGGATGAGAGAATGGTGAGTTTTGGAAAAAAAATAATATATCAAGAGTCACCAGAAACGTTACCACCAGATATGTATAAAGTGATTAAAAGAGGAATAGCTGAAAGAATTTTAAGCGATGAAAAAGAGAAATGGTGGACATGCAAAGAATTTTATTATGAATGTGATAATTTAAGGGAAAGATATACAAATGAAAAAGATGAAGAAAAACTTAAGTTTTTGGATGAAATTAACGAATTTGTTGAAGGAATACAGAAAAAGTATGAACAAGCATAATTATTTTTGTGAATTAAACAAAAAAATACCTTTTTGATATTGAATTAATAGAATAAAAATTTATAAAACTAATATGCTAATTGACTTTCAAGACGAACAATTTGAAACTAAAATAAAAAATGAAGATGTTTCTATTGTGCAATTTTCTGCAGAATGGTGCCAACCTTGCAAAGCTTTAAAACCTGTAATGGAAAAGTTATCTGAAAATTATAAAGATAAAGCTAGTTTTTATTATGCCGATATCGAAAATGGTGGAATTAACACAGGTTCGGCTGCTGGAATAAGAGGAGTACCTACCGTTATTGTTTATAAAAAAGGTATAGAAATCGACAGGAAGGTTGGAGGAGTGGCCGAAAGTCAAATGAAAGAGTTTTTAGACAAAAATATCTAATTTAAATTTAATACTTCAGCGGCACCATACAAAGACCCTGTAATTAATAAAAGATCACCTTCTTTTAAATCAATCGATTTAATAGCTTGCTTAATATCTGGTTGATATTGAACATTAGGTATACTTTTAAATTTCTCTTTTAAATCTTTTCCACTAATAGAGTTTGGTTGAGTTTTTAAATCTATGGTGGTTATAGATGAAACATCTTTAAGGTAATTGATGTATTTTTCATGTTCTTTGTTTGCCATCATTCCAATAATAACATGTTTGTTACAATCTAAGGTTTGAAGATATTCGTTTAATGCTTTAGCACCACCTTCGTTATGGCTTCCATCAACTATTAATTTATTGTTTTTAACTAACTCTTTTAATTTACCAGATTTAATTTCCTGAAGTCTTGCTAAGCTAGATATTTTTGTAACACCTCTTTGAATATGTTCGTCTTTGATATCAATATCCAAAGTTCTTAAGGTCGCTATTGCAGTTGAAATATTTTCTAATTGATATTGACCAAGAACATTAGGCTTTGGAAGTTTTAATCCACCTAATTTATCCTCATAATAGAAGAAATCATTTTCATTAATTGAGTAACTAAAATCATCATTAAAAAATACTTTACTAGATAGGTTTTGAGAGATGGTTTTTTTAATACAATTCATCGTATCTTTGGCGCTTTGTTTAGCTACAATAATATTTGAATTTAAAAGTGTAGATGTTTTTTCAAATATAATTTTTTCAATTGTTTTTTCATCTTTTGGTAACCAGTCTGTGTGGTCAATAGAACACGAACATACAACACTAGCTAAGTTTTCTTTTAGTATATTAGTTGCATCAAACCGGTGAAATAAACCAGCTTCTATAAGGTTAATATTATCTGGGTATTGGACAGCTTTATAAAAATAAGATGCTGTTAATATTTCAAAAAATGTAATGGGTTTATTTTCATTGATACTTTCTACTTCTTCAAATAAATCAGCTAACTCATCATCACTTAATTGCTCATTATTGAAGACAAATCTTTCATTTATTTTTAGAATATGAGGACTTGTATAAACATTACATTTGAAATTAGCTTCTTTTAAAATAGAAAAGATTGCATTAATTGTGCTGTTCTTACCATTGGTACCCACTACAGATATAGCTTTGATTTTGTCTTGGGGATTGCCTAATTTTTTACAGAGTTCTTTAACACGATCTAAACTAAGATCTATTTCTTTAGGATGCAGCTTTTGTAAGCGTTCTACTATCTTCTGAAGTTTCATTTGTAGCTGAATTTATAACAGAATTTTTCTTTAACAATATTGATAATAATACTCTAATTTTTTCTCTTAAATCTTTTCTTTCAACTATTAAATCTACAAAACCAGTTTTTTCAACATATTCACTTCTTTGAAAGCCAACCGGCAATTCTTCACGAACGGTTCCTTGGATTACACGAGCTCCAGCAAAAGCTATTAAAGCACCTGGTTCAGCAATATGTATATCACCAAGCATTGCATAGGATGCCGTTATACCTCCAGCAGTTGGGTCCGTTAATACAACTATATAAGGAAGATTATTCTTTTTAAGTTCATTAATTGCTAAAGTTGTTCGAGTCATTTGACTTAATGAAATAAGACTTTCCATCATTCTCATTCCCCCACCAGAAGTAAAAACTACAAAAGGTTGTTGGTTCTCAATTGCATGCTGAATACCATATAAAAAAGCTTCACCTTCAGCAGCACCAATAGATCCACCTACAAAATCAAAATCAGATGCTATAACTGTCACTTTTATACTTTGAATGTTTGTGTTAACAACCATCATTCCACATTCCATTCCCGTTTTTTTTCTTGCGGATTTTAACCTATCTTTATATGGCTTTGAGTCATTCCATCCTAAAGGATCATCTTGAGGTATTGGAGTTTTTAAAACTTCATAATTATTTTTTCCAAAAATTATATCAAATCTTTGACGGGGGCTAATTCTATGATGTTTATTACAAGAGGGACAAACCCATAAATTATCTTCTAAATCTTTTTTTAAAATTGGCCCTTTACAACATGAGGTCCAATCACTGTTAGCAATTTCAGCTTTACTGGCACGTTGCTTAATAATTGTTTTTATTTTTTCACCAAAACGTAAAGTTTTTTTTATCCAATTCATAATATTTTATTCTTTAATCTTTTTACAATATTAGTTACATTTGTGACAGGATTTTGTCTTTTTTTTATTGAATTTGATATTTCTTTGCATAAAGCGCTACCCACAACTAATCCATCGGCTTTTCGCAGTGATGCTATTGTTTTTTCAGTAATTCCAAATCCGATTACAATATTTTTATTTTTATTTAATTTTTTAATTTTATTATATCTATCTAGAATAGTTTTTGGTGAAACTTTAAGCTTGCCACCTGTTGTTGATAGCATACTTATATAATAGACCATATCATGTGAGTCTTTGACAATTTCTTTCATTCTATTGGGAGATGTAGTTGGAGATACTAATTGAATAAAGCTAATTCCTTTTTTCTTACATTTTTTTGCAAATTCTTTATTTTCAGGATAGGGAAGGTCAACAACAATTAATCCATCAACACCAACTTTTTTACAAATATTTATAAAGTTGTTATCTCCATATTGATAGATCATATTATAGTAACCCATCAATATTACAGGTTTAGTTTTATTAAATTTTTTAAAGTCTTTTACAATTGAAAAAACATCTTTAATTTTAATTCCATTTTTTAAAGCTCTATAAGCACTAGATTGTATTTGACCTCCATCAGCAATTGGAGTGTTGTGTGGAAACCCTATCTCACAAATATCAGCATAAGCTGCAATTGACTTTAGTATCTCAAGAGATTTCTTTTTAGTGTTATCTCCAGCTACCGTGTAAGTTAGTAATGCAGGTCTTTTTTCATTTTTTACTTTTTTAAATGCAATATTAATTAAAGACATATTATTTAATTCTACCCAATCTTTCTTTTAAAATATCACGATCTTTTTTTGCATCCCCACATGAGTTTACTATAATAATTGTATCTTTACTTAATTTAGGAGCAATTTTTATAGCTTCTGCAAAAGCATGACTTGGTTCTAAACTAGGATTTATTTTTTCAAGTTTTGTGACTAATTGATAAGCATTTAATGCAGCCTCATCAGTTGCTGATGTGTATCTAGCTCTCTTGGTATCTTTTAAAAAACAGTGAATAGGTGATACGCCAGGGTAATCTAGTCCAGCAGAAATAGATGCAGTATCGTTAATCTGACCTTCATTGTTTTGACAAACATAAGCTGCCGCACCATGTAAAATACCAAGTTTAGCTCCGTTTGTTAAAGGAGCGGCATGTAGCTTTGATTTTTTTGGTCCACCAGCTTCAACACCTATTAACTCAATTTGTTTTTTATCATAGTCAATAAACTCACTCCAAAATCCATAAGCTGAACTTCCGCCGCCCACACAGTTAATTAGTTTAATTTTCTTTGGAATTTTTTTGAATTCTGATTTAATTTGAATTTTTAGTTCTCTTGAAATTTGAGCAGTACTCCAACCACAAATTTTAACAAATATATTTGGACCAACAGTTGAACCAACACACATATGAGTATTATCACAATTTGAAACCCAATAACGCATACACTCACTTACAGCATCAACCAATGTTTGACTTCCAGAGTAAACAGGCACCACCTCTGCACCGTTTTTTTTCATTGCATCTACATTTGGTTTTTGTCTTTTTATATCCTTTGCTCCCATAAAAATTTTACATTTAAGGCCAAATTTTTTTGCTGCCATACTTAGCATTTTTCCAGCATAGCCCGCACCAGTATCACCAACGACGTATTTTTTTCCTGCCTTTTTGGCAATAAGGCAGTGTACTGTTGCATTATAGATTTTATGTGCACCTCCGTTCGCCTCAGATACCATTTTAGCGTATATTTGAGCCCCTCTCAGATGATTAGACAGGTTTTCAAGTTTTACAAATGAAGTAGGAGATCCTATATAGTTTTTAAAATATAAATCTCTTTGTTTAAGAAACTGTTTATCATGTCTTAGTTTTTGAAATAATATCGTTAAGTCTTCAACAGGTTTTTTTAAAGTTTCAGGTATAAAGTTTCCACCAAATTTCCCCCCCCAAAATCCACTTTTATCATGCTGGTCTATTAAAGGAATTTTCTTTTTAAGTTTCATTATTAATTCGTTTTACTTTATCTAAAAAATTATTTATTTTTGAAATATCTTTTATTCCAGATGTTTCTAGGCCACCAGAAATATCTATAATATCAGCTATTTTTTTATATTTTTCAAGGTTATCCTCAACTTGAATATTTCCAGCTAACATCAATTCTTTGTTGATTTTAATATTTTGAATTAATTGATGATCAAAAGACATACTTTTTTCATAACCTTTGCTATCGAATAAAATTATATCCGCCATATCATAGTAGTCTAAATATTTCATCACATCTTCTTTACCGTTAATGGTTAGAGAAACAATAATTTTTTTTCTATATTTTTGTTTAATTAAATTAATTTCAGATGGGGTGGCGTCATAAATCTGATAATAATCAAAAGGTAAATTTTTTATTTCCTCTAGAATATTTTCATTTGGTTTAACTAATACAGCTACATATTTTGATTTTTTTTTATCTACATTTAAAATTTGTTTAAGCTTTTCGTAGGGAACAAATCTTTTAGATTTTGGGTAATTGACAATAAAACCGATATATTGAGGAGGGTAAGAGTGATTTGTTAAATGAATTAATGTTTTAGAATCTGAGATTCCACAAATTTTAGACTTCATTTATTTAATTGATGAAAGGATATTTTTTAAATTTTCTTTTGGGTTACCTTTAGTAATAGGTCTGCCAATAATTAAACAGTCACTACCTTCTTCGATTGCTTCATTAGCAGTAAGAGTTCTTTTTTGATCATCTTTTAAGTCATCCATTCTAATTCCTGGGGTAAAGCATTTAAGTTTTGGTGCAATAGATTTAATCATTTTTATTTCAAGTGGGCTACAAATGACTCCATATAAATTTGCATCCATTGCAATTTTAACTAAAGTTTTTACTTGATCCTCAACTTTATTATTAAAACCTAATTTAGATAGATCTTCATCTCCAAAACTTGTTAAAACTGAAACACCTAAAAGGTTTATATTAATATTTTTAGCAGCTAGATTTGCAGCATTAAGAGCATCTAATCCATTCAACAAATGTACTGTTGCATATTTTACATTAAGTTCCTCAAGAGACTTAATAGACTCAACTAGTGTGTTCTTAATGTCAAAAAATTTACCATCATAAAATATAGGTTTATTAAATTTTGAAAGCTCTCTTATTTCATTGGGACTTCTTTGGGTGATATATTGAAGCCCAATTTTTATGCCAGATATGTCTTCGTGAATTAATTCTAATAAATCTAATATTTCTTTTTGACTTGATACATCACAGGCTACAAAAATATTTTTATTCTTCATTGTTTAATTTTTTAAACATATCTTTCGCCATTTTAAAGTGAATTGTTTTTTTTTGGGGGGTATTTACTTTTTCACCAGTCTTAGGATTTCTAGATATTCTTGCTTTTTGAATATTGGTAGAAAAAACCCCAAAACCTCTCAACTCAACTCGATCACCTCTTTTAAGAGCAAATTTAATCTCGTTAAGAATTATGTTGATAAATTTTTCTAAGTCTTTTTTTAAAAAATTTGGGTAGTTTTTTGCTAGTTGTTTTAGAAGTTTTGATTTTACAATAGCCAATTTTTATTCGTCTTCTTTTTTCTTTTTCTCTAAGTCATCAGAAAGAGAAGAGAAGGGAAGATTTTTTCCTGATCCTTCAGCACCATATTTTTCTAATGCGTCTTTTCTTTCGATTTCTTCAAGTAATTTTATACTAAGTGTTGCTTTTCTTTTCTCTAAATCCAGCTCTGCTATTGCGCAATCAATTCTTTCTCCACCAGTAAATCTAGCTGGTCTAGCGTCTGCAGCATTAATAGCTATTGCAGATTTTTTAATGATGAAATCCATTTCACAACCCTCGGGTCTTACAGTAAGCCCTTTATTATCAGTTGAAATAATCTTAACTGTAATAGCTTGTTTAATTTTTTTATCATTAAACCAATCAAATGGGTCTGGTTGAGTTTGTCTTAGACCAACTCTAACTTTTTGTTCTGCAGCTTTTACTTCTAGAACTTTAACTTTTAATTTATCACCAATTTTATATTTAGCTAATTCCTCTTCACCATTATTTAAATATGTTAGGTCGTTGCAGTGAAGAAATGCATCAATATCTAATCCATTAATTTTTAAGAAAATTGAGTACTCATTTTTACTTGCCACTTCTCCTTCAATCTCAG
This sequence comes from Candidatus Pelagibacter sp., assembly GCA_028222445.1. The sequence goes on along the minus strand of JAOISU010000003.1, from coordinate 35,557 downwards.
ATCCAATAGGATATTTATTTTCAAAAGTTTCAAATGGATTTTCAGTAGTTAAACGATGTGAAATCGCAACTCTTCTTTTTTCTTTATCAATTTCAGTAATTACACAATCTATCTCGTCACCCACTTTAAACATTTTTTTTGCAGATATATTTTTTTTAGTCCAACTTAATTCACTTGAGTGTAGTAAAGTTGATAAACCTTTTTCAAGTTCACAGAATGCACCAAAATCCATTAATTTAACTACTTTGACTTTATAAACTTTGTTTAGTTCGTAGTTAGAAATGTTTTCAAATGGATCTGGTGAAAGTTGTTTTACCGAACAACCAACTTGTAATTTTTCTTTATCAACTGAAATGACTAATAAATCATGTTTTTCACCTATTGTGAAAACTTCATCAGGATGATTTACTCTTGAATAAGATATTTCTTGCAAGTGAACTAGAACATCTAATTCTCCATTAACACTGAAGAAACATCCAAATGAACTATAGCCTTTTACCTCAGCACCTTTAATAATATCTCCAACTTTGAATTTTTCTATGATTTTAATCTTATCCTCTTTTTTGAAAGAAGAAATAATTTCTCTTCTTGAAACACAGGCATTTCCTCTAACTTTATCTAATTTAATAAGAGCAAACTTTTGTGGCTCATTCATTAAGTGACTAATATCTTTTAGGGGTTTATCTGATATTTGTGAACCAGGTAAAAACATTAAAGACCCTGTATCTATGTGTTCAACAATACACCCACCTTTAACACGTCCTGTAATTTTTCCCATTATGGGCTCGTTTTTTTCATAAGCCTCAACAAGCTTATCCCATCCCTGAATTTTTTGTGCTTTAGAAGCAGAAACTAAAACTTCACCTTTTTTATCTTCTAATCTCTCAAGAAGTACAGAGATTTTTTCGCCTACTTTTGCCTTATCAAGCATACCCATGCTTTTTAATTCATTTATATCTAGGATTGGTTCAGATTTTAAACCAGGTACTTCAAGAAAAACAAAGTTTTCAGTTACTTTGTTTACTACACCTGTAATTATTTTTCCTTCTTCAAGGTTTGCTGTTTTAGTAAACTGTGAGTTAAGTAGTTGTTCGAATTCTTTTGATGCGGGGTTTGAAAGGTCTTTATAAATTTCCATTAAGCTTTGAGTTTCCTATCCATAATTTGTTTAATTTTTAAAAAGCATGCTCTTTTAGTTAAATTTGTAGTATTAATCAAGATCGAATCTTGCGTTTTCTTTAATGGTGATATTCTCCTATTATAATCACTTTTATCACGTTTTTTAATGCTTTTTAATATGTCGTTAAAAGATATTTTTTTATTAGAGCCCTTTAGCTCTTTATATCTTCTTAGCGCTCTTGTTTTTGAATTTGCTGTTATAAAAAATTTAAAATCTGCGTCTGGAATTATTTTATAGGTAATATCTCTTCCATCCAAACATGAGCCATTATACTTTTTGGGAGGATGATAAGCACTCTTAATTTGAAAAGCATGAACAAGTTTTCTTATTTTCTTATCTTTTGATATAATAGAAGCCATAGTACCAACTTCATCAGATAAAAGTTTTTTGTCTTGTAAATCCTTCATTGTTAATTGGTTCATTTTTTTTTTAATTAATGTGTGCCCATATTTTTTAGGCTGGGTTAATTTTATACTAGCAATTAATCTATAAATCTTTCCTGTATCTAAATAAAACAAATTAAAATGTTTAGAAATTAATTTTGCCTGGGTACCAGCTCCAGCAGCTGCAGGAGAGTCAATTGCAACTTTAATTTTTTTTTTTAATTTCATAGAGATTTACTATTTATATTTTTGATTAATTTTAAGAAAGATGGAAAAGATGTATTTATAGAGTCTCTATCATGAATTTTCCATACACCTCCACATGTTAAAGCAGCAATAGTACTCATCATAAAAATTCTATGATCTTTTAAATAATTCTTAATAATAATTTTTTTTGTGATTTTTAAATTTGGTTGACCATAAATTTTTATTGAACTTTCAGTTAGTTCAGTTTTTACACCCATCATATTCAAAATTTTTGATCCCAAATTTAATCTTGGACTTTCTTTTTGATTAAGCTCAGATATATCCTTGAAATAAGATATTCCTTTTGCTTTAGCTGCAGCAATAAAAATAATTAGAAACTCATCTATAGCACTACTATTTAATTCTGATGGACAGTTTATCCCTTTAAGGTTTTTTGAACTTTGTATTAGAATATCAGAAATTTTTTCACCTTTATAATTTCTTTTATTCTTTAATAAAATTTTAGCGCCCATCTTTTTTAAAATAGTAATTACCCCTATTCTAGAGGGGTTAATGTTTATATTCTTAATTAAAAGTTTTGAATTTTCAGACAGCATTGTAAGAACTATAAAAAAAGCACTAGAGCTTATGTCTCCTGGAATATTATAATTAAATGCATTAATTTTTTTTGGTTTAATTATATTTATGTAATCATATTTTTTTGTTTTCTTTATTTTGATAGGCACTTTAAGATATTTTAAAAGTAATTCTGTGTGATTTCTTGATTTTTTTGCTTTTATATATGTTGTACCTGACGCGTTAAGCGCTGCCAACATAACACTACTTTTACACTGAGCAGATCCTTTGTTTTCTGTATAATGAATACCTTTAGAATTTTGAGATCCCATAATTGATAATGGAAGCTTACCTTTTACTTCGTATTCAAATTTAGCTCCAAATTTCTCTAATGGCTTAGTTACCCTTAAAAAATCTCTTTTTGATAAACTTTGATCGCCTATTATTTTAATTTTTTTTGGTGATTTCACTAACAAACCTAATATCAGTCTTCCGAGTGTACCTGAATTTTTAGCATTAATTATTAAACCATTTTTGTATCTAAAATTGTTAATCCCTTTTCCATAAATTTCGCAATAATTTTTATGTATTGATACTTTGATTCCTAATTTCTTTATGGCTTGTAAAGCAGCAATTACATCTTCAGACATTAAAAGGTTATACGCTTTCGATTTGCCCACTGTTTGAGAAGCTAAAAGAACCCATCTAATACTAATACTCTTGTCACCACTAACGATAATTTTTTTATTAAATTCTTTGATTTTTTTATCAATGTATAAAACATTAGACATTTTAATTAAGTTTAAATTGATCACCAAAATAATCTGACCTTGCTAGCTCATTGTTCATTAACTCATTGGGAGTTCCTTTTGCAATAATTTTTCCCTTTGAAAGAATCATTGCTCTATCAACTATAGCCAATAACTCTCTTGCTTGGTGTTCACAGATTATAATAGAAAGATCATTATTATCTTTTTGAAGGTTAATTAAAATCATTTTTAACATTTGTATTGAAAGTACATCCAATGCTGCAAAAATTTCATCACATATTAAAATTTTTGGCTCTCCAAGTAGGGCTAAAGAAATAACAAGCTTACGTTTTTGTCCACCTGATAGATATTTAGCTTTTATGTTTAACAAGTTATTAAGTTGAAATTTGTTGATCAATTCGTCAATTTTAGCAATTCTTTTATTTTTATCTTTAATTACAATCTCTGCTATAGCGTTAAAGTTTTCTATTAATGTTAAATCATGGAAATAACCACCATATTGAGGAACATAGCCTATTTTAAATTTTCTAGTTCTTAAATAAATAGGAAGCTCGTTCACATTAATGGAGTTAATAAGTATATGGCCAGAATCTGGTTTTACTAGACCAATTAAAAGATTAAACAAGCTACTTTTACCAACACCATTAGGACCAAGTAAACCTAAAATTTCACCTGGGTAAATATCTAAATTAATATTGTCTAAAATTTTACGCTCCCCGTAAGATAAACAAATATTTTTAAACGAGCATATTTGAACATTTTTTTTAAAACTTTTAATTCTGAATGCTTTAATTTGAGACATTATTTTTAAATGTTGCTTTAATTTTTTGATTTTTATCAATCATATAAACTTTTAAATTTTTAGTAATTAGATCAATCTCTATTTCATCAGCTAAAAGAGATGTATTTAGACTACTATAATTAATATTGCTATAAAGTTTTATTTTATGATCTTTAAAAATTAGGTCGGCATTATTACAATTAAGATTGTGCTCATTATATTTTATATTTGTTTGTTCCTTAAAAAAAGTATCATAATTAACAATATTATATTCAGCAGATAAAGCACTGATTAAAATTTTTTCTTTATTATCAAGTTGGATCTCAGCCTCCACCTCCTGCATGAGAATTACATTTGAGTCTTCATCAGATATTGAGCCCAATTTTGCTCTTATTAAATATTGGTTTCCAATTGTATCAGTTGATTTGTACTCAATATTACTCATTGTATTACTAGATGTATTTGTATTGGAATTTAAATCAATGTTGTTCTCTGAGAAACTTGTATCTTTAGGTTTCTCTTCATAAGAATATTGAAAAGCCAAAAGACCAATAAAAAAAAATATTAAGAAATATAGAAATATCTGAAAGATAATTTTTTTATTCATTTACCTGATTTTTGTATCAAGAATATTATGGATATGAAGAATTCCTATTGTTTTATTTTTATTTTTATTGACACATACACAGGTTATTTTTTGATCATTCATAATCGATAATGCTTTTTCAGCCAACATCTCTTTTTCTACATAGATAGGATTTTTAGTCATAACAGATTTAACAATAAATTTTTTTAAATTATCAGTTTTTTGATTTAAGCGTCTAATATTTCCATCGGTAATTATTCCAGTTGTAATTCTATTTTTATTTCTAACTATCAGTGTTCCTAGTTTTTTTTGGGTTAAAATTTTTAAGGCTTTTTCCATATTTAAGTTTTCACTTACAAAAGGAATTTTATTTCCAACACTCATTAATTCTTCAACAGTTCTTAGTTTTATTCCAAGATTACCTGAGGGATGATATTTTTTAAAATCAGTTTTACTTATTTTTTTTTTATTAAGTATTGCTACAGCTAATGCATCCCCAATACTTAATTGACTGATAGTACTTGATGTTGGTACAATACCTAGACCAGCCTCCGTAACTTCTGGTATAAGCAACTTTATATCTGAAGCCTTATATAATATAGAATTTTTTTTAGACATTATTCCAATTAAAGTTATTTTATTTCTATTGGCATATTTGATAATATTTTTTAACTCTTCTGTAGACCCTGAATAACTTATTAAAACTAGGACATCTTTTTTAGAAATACTGCCAAGATCTCCATGTGAACAATCGTTTGCAGAGAGAGAGAAAGAGGGAGTTCCAACTGAAGAGAGAGTTGCTGAAATTTTAGCTGCTATCAAACCACTTTTACCAACACCACATAATATCACTTTTGATTGACATTTTGAAATTACTTCAACTGCATTGCTAAATGAGCCAGCAATTGAATTTTTTAATTTATTTAGAGCATTTATCTCTAGCTGTATTACTTCTTTTGCAATTCTTTTATAATTCTGTTTTTTATCTAATGAGCCCATATATCTTCTTTGAATAAAGCTAAATCAAGATCAACTCTTGTTTTTAAAAATTTTAAACAATCATTGTATAAATCTATTCGTTTTTCTCTTACAAGAATCTTATTTAACTCTTCATGTATTTTATGTAAATAAATTACATCGTTAGCACAATATTTAAGTTGAGCAGGCGATAATTCACCACCAAAATCCGAACTTTGAAATTGTTTGCTAACATCAATATTCATGAATTCTTTAATTAAAGTTTTAAGAGAGTGACTATCTGAATAAGATCTAGCTAGTTTTGATGCAATTTTTGTATCTAGAATATTTTTAGTTTCTGTTTTTAGGTAATATTTAATGTGCGCCATATCAGCCCTTCCATAATGAAATATTTTTGTAATCTTTTCATCTGATAGAACTTTATTTAAATTTGGGGCAATATAACTTTTTCTATCTAGCTGGATTATATGAGCATCTAAATTGCCAGTTGATATTTGTATCAGACATAAGGGATCACGCTTAACGTTAAGCCCCATAAACTCTCCATCAACTGCAATAATATTGCCTAAATCTAAATCTTCTGGTAGATCCCCTTTGTGAAGTTTAATATCAATATTCATTTTTAAATATATATATATGAAAGCAAAAAATTGTCTAATCTTTGGCGGCAGTGGTCAAATAGGCAGACATTTAATCAGAAAGCTAACTAAAAATAATTATAAAGTAACTATTGTTACTAGAAACCTTCATCAAAAAGGCTACATAATTAAAACCCAAGCCAATGCTGGATACATTGACATTGTTGAAGCTAATATTTTTGATGAAAACAAAATAAGAAAATTATTTTTTAAAGCTGACATTTGTATAAATTTAATAGGCATTTTATATGAAAGTGGAAAAGGCAATTCATTTAAAAATATTCATTCTATTTTTCCATCTATTTTAGCTAAGCTTTGTAAGGAATATAAAGTTAATCAATTTATTCATTTATCAGCATTGGGAATTAATAAAGCGACAGACTCAGAATATGCAAAAAGTAAATTAGAGGGCGAGCTGAATATTCAAAAAAATTTTCCTTTGGCTGCCATATTAAGACCTTCAGTCGTTTATTCAGTTGACGATAACTTTACAACAAGTTTTATGACTTTATTAAGCAGACTTCCATTTTTCCCACTTTATTACAATGGTGACACTAAATTTACTCCAATACATTGTTCTGATTTAACAGATATAATTTATTATATTATTTCAAAAAATATTCATTCAAAGATAGTGGAATGTGTTGGGCCTGAAACTTTTACTTTAAAAGAAATTCTCAATAAACTATTAGTCCTAATTAATAAAAAAAGGCTCTTAATACCCATGCCTTTATTTGCAGCCAAAATATCAGCAAAATTTTTTCAATTATTCCCAAAACCATTATTGACAATAGATCAATTGACTCTTTTAAAATATGACAATATTCCTTCTAGTAAATATCAAACTAATTTTGATTTAGGAGTGCCAAGTTCAAAAATATTTGACCAAGAAGTTGAAAAGTATTGTTATATGTGGAGAGAAGGTGGTCAATTTTCTACAAAAAAATATAGAACTAGTAATTCTTAATAGAAATTAAAACACTAAAATGTTATAATTTATTAGTCGTGATCAAAATAATTTATTTATTAATATTTTTAATTTTTTCGATCTTAATCTATTTAATTGTTAAATCTTTTATTAGAGGTTTAGAGGGTAAAAAAAAAAATAAAAAAAATTTTAAAATACGCTAAGCTGTATTTATTTTCTTTTCAATATATTGAGGAGCCTCTTCATCTTTGTCACTCACAGGCTCTTCCTTCTTTCCTTTTGGCTGATAAGCATAAAGTAAGTGAAGTTTACAGTATGAAAAATCTTTTAAAGAAGATCTGCCACAGAAATAAAAACTCTCTTCTTCTGGATGCCCAATAGGCCACTTACATGAACTTTCGTCTAGCTCTTCTAATTTTTTTGGGTTTTCAGGCTCAAAGTCTTTTTCAATTATTAATGATTTAAATTTACTTTTTCTTCCTCTTTTTTGCTTTGAGTTATTTTCTTCTGAGTTATTATCGTAATTTTGAATTGAAGAAGCATTACGAGTTTTGATTTTCGACGATAGGTTAAGTCTGTGCGCTTTGCCAATAACGGCATTTCTGCTGATACCTCCAATTATTTCTGCAATTTGACTTGCTGTACTTCCTTTGCCCCAAAGCTCTTTTAATTTTGCAACTTTTTCTTCTGTCCAACTCATAATCTATATTTAGTATGTTATTTAATTTTAATAACTATATACAGATCACACGAGAATTAAAAAAAAACAATAAATATTTTTGTTTTGTACACAAATTATTTTTAGAACTTATAAATGATTACTTATGGTTGAATTGAATAAAAAATATCATATTGGTGTAAAGAAATTTGGTCTTATTAATTGGATTGGTTTTAGAAGTTTGTGGCTTAAAGAATGCAATAGATTCATGGCAGTTTGGCAACAAACATTACTATCTCCACTTGTATCCAGTCTTTTATTTTTATCAGTATTATCTTTGGCGCTAGGAAATAATAGGGGAAATGTTCTTGGTTACTCATTTATTAGTTTTCTAGCCCCGGGATTAATTGCTATGAGCATTTTAACCCAATCATTTAGTCATTCAGTTTCATCATTAATGATAGGAAAAATTCAAGGAAATATTGTGGATATGCTTTACGCACCCTTATCTGCATTTGAGGTTTCAATGGCAATTATACTTGCAGCCTTGACTAGAAGTTTCTTGATTGCAATCATTTCAATTGGAGTTTTTTCTTTGATAGTTGAAATACCTATTAATAATTTTTTATATATTTTTATATTTGGTTTTTTAAGTGCATTTATTTTAGGAAGCTTGGGCTTTATAACAGGACTATGGGCTGAAAAGTTTGATCATACAGCTACAGTAACTAACTTTGTTATTACCCCTTTAAGTTTTTTATCAGGAGTTTTTTATTCAATTGATAAGCTTCCACAATTTTTTCAAACCATAAGTCATCTTAATCCTTTTTTTTATATGATTGATGGTTTTAGGTATGGTTTTTTAGGAAGGTCTGATGGATCAATAAGTATAGGTTTAATATATTTATTAATACTAAGTATTTTAATGTGGTATGTAGCTTTTTTTCTTTACAAAAAAGGTTATAAAATTAAATCTTAATAAATGAGCGCTTTAGCAAAAAACTATAACAGAAGACCTATTTCATTTAAATATGGAAAAGGTAGTTTTTTATATTCAACTAATGGAAAAAAATACTTAGATTTTGTTCAAGGCATCGCAGTTAATTCTTTAGGACATGCTAATCCATATTTAATAAAGGCAATAAATAAACAATCAAAAAAATTATGGCATATATCAAATGCATTTATAATTCCTGAGGGCGAAAGATTGGCTGAAAGATTAACAAAAAAAACTTTTGCTGATTTTGTTATTTTTCAAAACAGTGGAGCTGAAGCAACAGAAGCAGCAATCAAGGCTGCCAGAAGGTATTTTTACTCAATAGGGAAACCTTCAAAAAACAGAATTCTTTGTATTAAAAATTCATTTCATGGCAGAACATTAGCAGCAATCTATGCTAGTGGATCAAAAAAAATGACTGAAGGGTTTGGACCTAAAGTTGATGGATTTGATCATTTTGAATTTGGAAATCACAAAAATTTAATGAACTCTATTACAAAAAAAACAGCAGCTATAATGGTTGAAACTGTTATGGGTGAAGGAGGAATCAAAGCAATACCAGACTGGTGCCTAAAAGAGTTGAGAAAAATCTGTAATAAGAAAAAAATTTTATTAATTTTAGATGAGGTTCAGTGTGGCATAGGAAGATCTGGAAATTTTTTTGCTTTTGAAAATTCAAAAATTAAACCAGATATAGTACCAATAGCTAAAGGCATAGGAGGGGGATTCCCGCTCGGCGCACTTTTGATGAATAAAAAAGTTGCATCAGGTATGACAGTGGGCACTCATGGATCAACCTTTGGAGGAAATCCACTGGCAATGTCTGTTGGGAATGCGGTATTAGATCAAATATTTAAAAAAGGATTCCTTAATAATGTTAAAAAATTATCAAAATATTTTAATAAAGAATTAAATGAAATTAAAAAAAAATTCCCTAATGTTATTAAAGAGGTAAGAGGAGTTGGTTTACTTATTGGATTACAACTGCATGGGGATCAGACAAAATTTATTCAAAAGTTAATGGATAATAAGCTTTTAACAATCAGGGCTGGAGAAAATGTAGTAAGAATATTACCGCCACTCAATGTTAAGAAACAAGAAATAGATTTAGCTATAAATATCATTAAAAAAGTTTGTTCAACTTTTAAATAACAATGAAACATTTTATTACTCTTAAAGATATTCCAGCAGCAGATCTAAGAAAAATTATTACTGATGCAAAAAAAAGAAAATTAAAAAGAAAAAAATTTAACACTTTAGATGTGGATAAAGACCAACCTCTAAAGGGTAAATTACTCATTCAAATGTTTGAAAAAGCAAGTTTAAGAACAAGATTAAGTTTTTATCTAGCAATAAAACAATTAGGTGGAGGAACCATAACTCTTAGAGCAAATGAGTTGCATCTTGGAAAAAGTGGTGAAAGTTTAGCGGATACAGCAAAAATTTTATCAACGTATGGAGATGGTTTTATGTTGAGAACTGATAGTGATAAAAAAATTGAAGAATTTAGTAAATATTTAACAATACCTGTTATCAATGGTTTGAGCCCCTCATCTCATCCAACTCAAGTTCTTTCAGACATTCTTACAGTTGAAGAAATAAAGAAAAAATCAATCTCAAAATTAAATATTTGTTGGGTTGGAGATTCAAACAATGTTTTAAATAGTTTAATTGCAGCATCAGTTAAGTTTTCATTTAAATTAAACATTGCTTGTCCAAAAAATTATGAACCTAAAAAACTTGTAATTGATTGGGCAAAAAACAACAAAGGTAAAATTTTCATTTTTAATGATGCTAAAAAAGCTGTTAAAAATGCAGATGTGATTTTTTCAGATAAGGTTATCTCACTGAATGACAATGTAAATAAAATAAGTAAGATTAGAGCTTTTAACAATTTTAAGATTAATTCTAAATTAATTAGTTTTGCAAAAAAAGATGTAACTTTTTTACATTGTCTTCCTCGAGGTGAAGAAGTTACCGATGAAGTTTTTTTAGGGAAAAATTCAGAGGTTTGGTTACAAGCACTCAATAGAGCTCATGTTCAAAAAAGTATTCTTTTATACTGTTTTGAAAAATTAAGGTAAAGGTATTGGGTTATCACTATTTTGATTTAAGTATTTGATAACAGAAGCTCTATCTGTTTCTTTTCTTAAACCAGCATAGGACATTTTTGTTCCCTTAAGGTAAGAGGCTGGTTTTGTTAAAAAACCATTTAGTTCTTCAAATGACCATTGTTTTCCATACGTCGCTAAAGCTTTGGAATATTTATAATCTGATACATGACCAACTTTACTTCCAACTACACCATAAAGTGCAGGTCCAATTTTGTTAGCTCCACCCTTTTCAATAGAATGACAAGCTGCACATTTTTTGAATATTTTTTCTCCAGTTGTCACGTCTCCTAGCGCCATGATAGCAACTATATCAATTTTTTCTTCCACTTCAGAAACTTGTGTTACTAAAGAAGTAGACTGGTTTTCAATCTCGACTTGATACCCTGGATTTTTTGGTTGTTTTACATGAAAAACACCATCAGCAAGTTTACCTAAACCAATGACCAAAAGAGCAACTAATAGAATTGATGCAATTATTTTATTTAACTCAAACGAATCCATATATATTTAATTAATTTTGCAGATATAACATGATAATAAAAAAAAAACTCAAATTTTAATTTTTAATTTTGCGTCTAACGGACGCATAAGTTACAGGTTTTATAATGGTTAAAACATTAATTTTAATTCCTTCAAGAATGTCAGCATCCAGATTACCTGGAAAACCACTTTTAAAAATTAATGATTTATCAATTATTTCTCATGTTTTTAAAAGAGCTGAGGAGGCCAATATTGGTGATGTGGTAGTTGCAACAGAAGATCAGGAAATATTAGAGGATGTAACCAAGAATGGTGGAAAAGCAATTTTAACTGGCAGTCATCATAAAACTGGTACAGATAGAGTTTTTGAAGCTTATAAAAAACTTAATCTAAAAAATATTGATTACATATTGAATCTTCAGGGGGATGAACCTGATATTGATAAAAATGATATCATAAATTTAAATAATTTTATGATTAACAATAATTCAGCAATTGGAACATTGGCTGCAAAATTAAAAGATGATGCTATGCTTGAAAATGAAAATGTTGTTAAAGTTTTTACAGAAAAAGAGATAGTAAATAATAATTTTCCATTAGCAATAAACTTTAGTAGAAAAAGTATGCCTTCAAGTAATCTAAATGTTTATCATCATATTGGAATATATTCATATAAGACAAATATATTAGAAAAATTTATAGATTTAGATCAAACTATAAATGAAAAAAAAAATAGATTAGAACAATTAAGAGCGCTTGATAATAATATAAAAATTAATGTAGCTTTAGCAAAATATTCTCCTATTGGAGTTGATACAGAAGAGGATTATCTGGCTATAAAAAAAATTATGGAATATAAATCACAATAGAATGAAAAAAATATATTTTCAGGGAACTTTTGGAGCTTACTCACATTTGGCAGCTTTAGAAATAGATCCAAATTCAAAAATTATTCCATGTAAAACATTTGATGAATGTTTTTTAAAAGCCTCATCAGAGATAAATTCTAAAATAGTAATACCAGAATCAAATCGTATTACAGGAAATATCGGAATAGAGTACTTAATCTTTAAATACAGACTAAATATTTATGCAGAACATTTTCAAAAGATTGAACATAATTTGTTAGGACAGCCCAATAGTAAGCTAAGTGATATTAAAGATGTATTTTCTCATGCTCAGGCGTTATCTCAATGTTCAAAATTTATAAAAAAGAATAACCTTGTTGAGCATGTTCGAGCTGACACAGCGGGATCTGCTGAAAATATTTCAAAGAATAAAATTAAAAGTGAAGCAGCAATAGCATCATCATTGAGTGCGGAAATTTATAATTTAAAAATACTTGCTCCCAATATTGAAAATGAAAGTGGAAATGCAACTCGGTTCTTAATTATGGGAAAGGAAGTTTCACAGCCTAATTTTGAAAATAAAAAATACATAACCTCTTTTTTATTTAAACTTAAAAGCAAACCTGCTGCCCTCTATCAGTCGTTGGGAGGTTTTGCTATTAATGGTGTTAATCTTACAAAGCTTCAAAGTTATCCAGAGCAGAATTCATTCGAATCTTATTTTTTTCTATGTGATTTAGATGGCCACATAGAAGATACAAAAGTTCAAAAATCTTTGGAGGAATTGGGACTTCATTGTCAAGACTTTCACGTGCTAGGTGTTTTTGAGGCTGATAAATTTAGAGAAAAATAACCTAGAAACTTTTCTTGTAGATTAGAAAACATTACTGCTATAATAGTTTTGGAGGCTAGAGGTGAATGCTGCTTGAACCCGACCAGATCTTAACGGAAGCAGTCGTAGAGACAGTTTTTCAGGTTCTAGTCTCCTTAAAAAAATGAATAAAAATACAAAAGTTTTAGCTTTAAAATATAGACCCCAGACATTTGATGACCTTATAGGTCAAGATGTGGTGGCAGAAACTATATCAAATTCAATTAAGGCTAATAAAGTTCCAAATGCTTATCTTTTCACAGGAATTAGAGGAATTGGAAAAACTACCACAGCAAGAATAGTTGCAAAGTCTTTAAATTGTTCAAATGGCATTGATAAACTATGCAAAGAAAATTTTTGTGAAAATTGTACTGCAATTTCAAATTCAAATCATATTGATGTTTTAGAAATGGATGCAGCAAGTAAGACAGGAGTTGATGATGTAAGGGACCTTATTGAATTCTCAAGATATGGTCCAACTACAGCTAAATATAAAATATTCATAATAGATGAAGTTCACATGCTCAGCAAACAAGCATTTAATGCTTTGTTAAAAACATTAGAGGAGCCGCCAGAATATTTAAAATTTATTTTTGCAACAACTGAAATAAAAAAAATTCCAATTACAGTAGTATCACGATGTCAAAGATTTGACCTATCTAGAATTAAATCACTTGAATTATTTAATTTTATTAAAGAAATTAAAAATAAAGAAAATGGCAATGCATCAGATGATGCACTTAAATTGATTGTTAAAATTTCTGAAGGGTCAGTTAGAGATGCCTTATCATTACTTGATAGAGCATTACTGACATTAGATAAAAATAGAGAATTAGATTTAAGTGCTGCTCAAAAAATATTTGGTTATTTCGATAAATCACAACTAATTACTTTGTTTGAACTTATATTTGAGGGCAAAGAAAAAGAAGTTTTAAACACTTACAGGGAAATATATAATCAGGGAGTTGAGCCTAAAATATTTATAAATGATTTCCTAGAATTACTTTATTATTTTAAAAATATTAATTCATTAGATATTGATGGAACAAATTTTTCTTTAAATGATGAAGAATTTAAAAAGATTCAAGAAATCTCAGGAAAAGTTAATAATGAAACTTTAATATTATTTTGGCAATTTACAATTAAGACTTTGGAAGAGCTAGATATTGTTTCTAATCAACATTTATCTATGGAAATGTTTTTAATTAGACTGGCACACTTAAAAGAAATGAATAAGCAAGTATTAGATATTGATGACGAAGAAGCATCTCAAAAAACTGAAAAAGTTAATTATGCCTCTTCTTTACAAACAAAAGATGATGATGATTTGTTTGGGATAAAAGACAAAGCAGAAACAATAGGTCAAATGAAAAATATTGTTCAAGAAAAAGATATAAAAATAAAAGATGAGGGGAAAGAAATTAAACTACAGACAAAACTTTTAAATTCATTTGATGATCTATTGGAATTATGTTCATCTAAAAAAGAAATTAAATTAAAATATGAATTAGAAAAGAATGTTAACCTTGTAAGTTTTGAAAACAAAAGAATAGAAATTTCTTTTAATGAAGATCTTGATAAAGATTTTATCAAAGACTTGTCTTTAAAACTTTATGAGTGGACAAACGAAAGGTGGATAATAACATTAAGTAAAACAAAGGGTCAGCCATCTAAAAAAGAAGAGGAAGTAAATTTAAAAAAAGAGTTAATTGACTCTGTAAAAAAATCTTCAATTTATATGGATATTTTACAAAAATTTCCTGATGCTGAGCTAATTGATATTAAGCAAAGAGATAACAAAAAAAATGACTGATTTTACAAAAATTTTAGATAAAGCTAAGGAATTAGAAGCCAAAATGAAAGAGAGCCAGGAAAAAATTAAAAATATTCAGGCTGAGGGAACTTCAGGTTCCAACTCAGTAAAAGTTATACTAAATGGTGAAAACGAAATGATTAAAATAAATTTATCTGATGAAGTTATGAAAGAGGATAAAGTTATAATAGAAGACCTAATCGTAGCGGCTCACAATAATGCAAAATCAGAACTAAAGTCTAAAACATCTGAGGAACTTTCAAAATCCACAAGTGGATTTGACATTCCTGGTTTTAAATGGCCACTTTAATTCAATGCAAAATATTAGTGAAATAGATGAATTAATTAAATTAATTGCTAAGCTTCCAGGCTTAGGTCCTAAATCTGCAAAAAGAATTGTGCTAAAACTTATAAACAATAGAGATGAGTTGGTTAAACCAATGGCCAATACATTAGCCCAGGTTTATAAAAATGTAATTAGATGTCAATCTTGTGGAACTTTAAAATCAAACTCTGACGGTTGTAATAATTGTGAAAATACAAAAGAGAAATATAACAAAATATGTGTTGTTGAAGACATAGCTGACCAATGGTCTATAGAAAATTCAAATATTTTTAAAGGATATTTTCATATTCTTGGTGGAACAATTTCATCTGCTGGTCAGAGAAAAGAAGACCTTTTAATTAATTCATTGGTGGAGAGAGTTATTAGAGAAAATATAGAGGAAGTTATATTAGCCACAAGTGCAACTGTCGAAGGTCAAACAACAGCTTATTATATCCAAGATAGTCTTAAGCAAACTAAAACAAAAATAACAAAACTAGCACAAGGTCTGCCAGTTGGGGGTGAGATAGAAAGTCTGGATGATGGAACTTTATATTCTGCCTTTAAAAATAGATCAGGAATTTAAACTAATTCTGACTAGACTTTTTTAACAATCTGTTTAGATGTAGTAAAGGCTCTGTATATCCAGAAGGCTGTTCTTTTCCATTAAAAATTAAATCACAAGCAGTTTTAAACGCAACCGATTGATCAAAATTATCAGACATCATTTCATAGCTACCTCTTCCAGATCGAGTATAGGCGCCATCATTTTTATTTTGATCATCTACAATCTTTGCCATGTTTTTCATAATTTTTATTACTTGTTCCTTAGAACAAACACCATGATGAACCCAATTAGCAATGTGTTGAGATGAAATTCTTAAAGTAGCTCGATCTTCCATTAATCCAATATTATTAATATCAGGTACCTTTGAACAACCAACGCCATGATCAATCCATCTCACAACATATCCCAATAGAGTTTGTGCAGAGTTTGCAATTTCAGAATTTATTTCATCAACAGACCAGTTTGGTCTATCAGCTACTGGAATCGTTAAAAGATCATCTAACTTTGCAGCCTGTCTTTTCTGCAATTCTTTTTGTTGATCAAAAATATTTATTTCGTGATAATGAAGAGCATGAAGAGCTGCTGCTGTAGGAGAAGGTACCCAGGCACAATTAGCTCCGGCTTTAAGATGGCCAGTTTTTTGCTCCATCATATCTTTCATCTTGTCTGGCATGGCCCACATACCTTTACCAATTTGTGCTACACCTGAAAAACCACACGCAAGTCCTACATCCACATTGTTATTTTCATATGCATTAATCCATTTCGAAGACTTCATATCTCCTTTTTTTATCATTGGACCTGCTTCCATTGATGTATGCATTTCATCGCCAGTTCTATCTAAAAAACCTGTATTGATAAAAAATACTCTATTTTTCAGAGTTCTGATGCACTCTTTAAGATTGGACGATGTTCTTCTTTCTTCATCCATTATTCCAATTTTACATGTGTATTTTTCCAATCCTAAAACTTTTTCAACTTTAGTAAAGATTAAATCTGTAAATGCAGTTTCATCAGGACCATGCATTTTTGGTTTAACAATATAAATGGAACCTTTTCTAGAATTACTTTTTTTTTCGATATCGTGAAGGCAAGCTGCTGAAGTTATAAAGGCATCCATAATACCTTCTGGTATTTCAGAACCATCTTTTAAAGTGATTGCTGAGTTAGTCATAAGGTGTCCAACATTTCTTATCAATAACAAACTCCTTCCATGTAGTTTTAATCCTTTTCCATCTTTAGAAATATAACTTCTGTCAGGATTTAATTTACGTTCATATGTCTTTCCATTTTTTTCGAAAGTTGATTTTAAATCACCCTTCATAAGTCCAAGCCAATTACGATAACAAATAACTTTGTCATCAGCATCAACCGCAGCAACACTATCTTCATTATCACAAATAGTTGAAACTGCAGCTTCAACAATAATATCACTAATTTTAGCAGGATCTTGTTTAGAACTAAAAGCATTTGGATCTATAATTATTTCTATATGAAGATTATTATTTTTTAATATTATTGCTGAAGGATTATTGGCCTCTCCTCTATGACCAATAAATTTATCTTTAAATTTTAAAGATGTTTCAGCATTATCTTTTAATATTATTAAAGAACTATTATCAATTTTAAACCCTGTAATATTATGCCACTCAAAATCTTCTAGAGGAAAATATTTTTTTAAAAAGTCTCTTCCATATTTTATAACCATTTCCCCTCTTAAAGGATCATATCTTTGATGGGCACTATCTTCAGATTGTTCAATTATGTCTGTGCCATACAAACTATCATATAAACTCATCCATCTAGCGTTAGCAGCATTCAATGCGTATCTTTCATTCATGATTGGAACCACTAATTGTGGTCCGGCAATGCTAGTTATTTCTTCATCAACGTTATTTGTTTGAATTTTAAAATCCGGACCTACTTCTTTTAGATAATCAATTTCCTTTAAAAATTTTTTATATTCCTCTAAATT
Source organism: Candidatus Pelagibacter sp. (assembly GCA_028222445.1). The sequence continues at coordinate 17,902 of JAOISU010000003.1, read as the reverse complement.
TATTTCATTGCCTTTATTAGCAATATGCCAATTGTCTATTTTTTTTTGTAAATCCTCTCTTATTTTTAATAGTTCTTTATTTTTTGGGGCTAGCTCATGAACTGCTTTGTCGAAGCCTTCCCAGAATTTTTCAGAAGAAATATTTGTATCTTTAAGCAATTCTTCATCAATGAAGTTAAGTAATTGATTAGAAACAGATAGATTGTGTATTTTTGTATATTGTTCTTTCATAGCACCCTTAATAATTACCCCATCTGTATTTTTGCCTGAGAGTTTTGCTCCATCGGCGAGATTTAATCTCTTTCCAGAGTGTTATGTTTTTATCGGTCCTTTTGCCTGAGAGTTTCCGGGGTGGTTGCTCCTTCGGCGCTATTTTTATTAGTCTCTCCCGATTTGTTTAAGAGTACCTTTAAACAAGATTATGTCAAATATAAATTATTTAAAACATTTTATTGCCTTTTTTGTTAATTAAATATTAAAATTTGTTTATGAAAAATTATTTAAACTTTGAAACAGATATAAAAAATCTTGAAAACGAATTAGAAAAACTAAAGGATCCATATAATCAAGATGGGCTATCAGAAGTAGACACAAAAAAAATCTTACAATCGCAAAAAGAAATAGATGAAAAGTTACAAGAGATTTATTCAAATCTAGATCCTTGGCAAACAACTTTAGTTGCAAGACATGAAGATAGGCCTAAAGCAAAATTTTTTATAGATAATTTATTTGAAGATTTTATTTCATTGTCTGGAGACAGGTTTTATGGGGAAGATAAATCAGTAATAGCTGGTTTTGCAAAGTTTAATGAAAAATCAGTTTTGGTTATTGGACAAGAGAAAGGAGACACTCTTGAAACTAGGATGGAAAGAAACTTTGGAATGATGAGACCTGAGGGTTATAGAAAAACAATTAGATTAATGAATCTGGCAAACAAATTTAATATCCCAATAATTTCATTTGTTGATACCCCTGGGGCTTATCCTGGTGTTGGAGCCGAGGAAAGAGGGCAGGCAGAGGCAATCGCAAAATCAATAGAATGTTGTATGTCATTAAATGTTCCAACTTTAGCTGTTGTAATTGGCGAAGGTGGGTCAGGAGGAGCAATAGCACTAGCCTCATCTAACAAAGTTATTATGTTAGAAAATGCAATCTATTCAGTCATATCTCCAGAAGGATGTGCAACCATTTTATGGAGAGATCCAAAGAGAACCTTAGAGGCTGCAAAAGCAATGAAATTATCATCAAAAGATCTCCTTGAGCTAAAGGTAATTGATGAGATCGTTGCAGAACCAATTGGTGGTGCCCACCGAGATAGAGATTTAATTTTGGATAATGTTAAAAGGTCAATCACAAATAATTTGAATGAATTTGAGAATATGAGTGGAGAAGAAATTTTTAACCATAGAAAAAATAAATTTTTAAGCATTGGAAGAACAAAGGGCTTTGTAACTCAACCAGATAATCTAAGTGTATTAAATATGCAAAAAAATAAGCTTAGTAGCTTTATTGAAAAATTTTTTAACGCTAAGATTTTTTTATCAATATTTGTTGCAGCAATTGTTTTGTTTTCTTATTTAGTTTTTTTTCTATAAAGCGCCACAGCAATTTTTAAATTTTTTACCAGTGGCTTCACACTTTTCGTTTCTTGATAGTTTTTGATCTTTTTTTTGTATCAATAAACACTTGGGGTCATTCGAAATTTGTTGCTTAATAGGTTTAATTATATTTTCACTTGGTTCTTGAACTATTTTTAGATTTATTAAAATTGTAACAAAATCAATTTTTAATTTATTTAGTAAATTTTCAAAAAGATAAAAGGCTTCTTTTTTATATTCAACCAGGGGATCTCTTTGACCATAAGACCTTAGGCCAATTACTTGTCTTAATTGTTCAAGATATTGGATATGAGATTTCCAATTTAAATCAATGCACTGAAGTAAAATTCTTTTTTCAATTTCTTTAGCTTTTTCTTCATTAAGCATATTAATTCTCTCATTTCTAGCTTCGATAAATTTAGAGCCTATCTTTTCCTTAAATTCTTTATCATTTAAATTTACAAGATTTTCAAATTCATCATCATCTACACTTTTTCCAACTAGAATTTTTAGTTGATTGTTGAATTCATTATTTTTAGTTTTTGATATTTTTTGAGATTTTAAAGAAATAAGATGATTTGTAATTTCTGATAAAAATTCATCAGAATAATCAAAAACTTTTTCATTATTTATCACATTATTTCTTTGAGAAAAAATAACGTGTCTTTGATCATTCAAAACATCATCAAATTTTAATAAGTTTTTTCTTATATCAAAGTTTCTCGCTTCAACTTTTTGTTGTGCACGCTCAAGGGCTTTATTTATCCAGGGATGATCGATACTTTCACCATCTTTTAGCCCAAGTTTTTGAAGAATGTTATTCATAGACTCAGAACCAAAAATTCGCATAAGATCATCTTCTAAACTAACATAAAATATTGAGCTACCTTCATCACCTTGTCTTCCAGATCTTCCTCTTGCTTGGTTGTCGACTCTTCTTGACTCCATCCTTTCAGTACCAATTACAAATAGTCCACCAAGTGATTTAATTTTATTTTTATTTTGCAGTAATTCTTCATCAGGCTGACTACCCTTCTTGCCACCCAACTGAATATCAACACCTCTTCCTGAAATACTTGTTGTAATTATAACTGAGTTCATTTTTCCAGCATTTGCAATGATTTCAGCTTCATTTTCATGATTTTTTGCATTTAATACTACATGTTTAATTTTTTTTTCATCTAATAGTTTAGAATAGATTTCAGACTTGTTGATGCTTGAAGTGAAAACTAAAATTGGCTGACCTTTTTCATGACATTCTAAAACCTTATCTATAATTGCTTTATTTTTTTCTAATTCAGTTCGAAAAATTTGATCATTCCAATCTTTTCTGATCATTTCTTTATTAGTAGGGATAACAACTACCATTAAATTATATATTTCATAAAATTCTTGAGATTCAGTTGCAGCCGTTCCTGTACATCCAGAAATTTTCTCATAAAGCTTAAAATAATTTTGATAAGTTATTGATGCAAGGGTTTGATTTTCAGCCTGTACATCTATTCTTTCTTTTGCCTCAAGTGCTTGATGAAGTCCATCACCATATCTTCTTCCTTCTAATATTCTACCTGTCAATTCATCAATGATTTTTAAAGAGTCATCTCTTACAATATAATCTCTTCCTTTTTCAAATAAATGATTAGCCCTCAAAGATTGATTTACATGATGTACGAGACTTAGGTTTTCAGGATCATAGAAATTATTATTTTTTAATATTCCAGCATTTGAAAATATTTTTTCAACATTATTAATTCCTTCATTTGTTAATAATATATTTTTATCTTTTTCATCTATCTCATAATTTTCAGGAGTAAGTTTTTTAACCAATTTATCAATAGCAAGATATTGTTCAGTTTTATCCTCTGCAGCACCTGAAATTACAAGTGGCGTCCTAGCCTCATCAATTAAACAAGAGTCAATTTCATCAACAATTGTATACACATGACCTCTTTGAACCATTTGGTCCTTAGAGAATTTCATATTATCCCTCAAGTAATCAAAGCCAAGCTCGCTATTAGTTGCATAGGTAATATCAAAATTATAATTCTTTTTTCTTTCATGATCATCTTGGTCATTATTGATGTATCCAGATGTTAGCCCAAGAAATTGATAGATTTCTCCCATTTCTTGAGAATCTCTTTTTGCCAAATAGTCATTTACAGTAACAATGTGCACACCTTTACCGTGTAAAGCATTTAGATAAGCTGCCAAACTGATAGTTAATGTTTTTCCTTCTCCAGTTCTCATCTCAGCTATCTTGCCTTCATGAAGAACAATACCCCCTATTATTTGAACATCATAATGCCTTTCATTTCTTGTTCTTTTAGATGCCTCACGTACAAGTGCAAAAGCTTCAGGCAAAAGATCATTTATATCTCCTCCATCACTTAACCGTTTTTTAAGTTCTATTGTTTTTTTAGGAAAGTCTTCATCTGGAATGTCTTTAATCTTGTCTTCAAAAGAATTAACTTTTTCAACAATCTTTGCAACTCTATCAAGCTCTTTTTGATTGCTAGATTTAATGAATTTTGAGATAAAATTTAAAGGATTAAGCATCTTTTTTTTGATATATAATTAATTACAGCTTTTAATATAAGTATTAAATAAATATTTTAAATATATGCCATTAAATTTAAAAAACTTCGTAAACTCATTAGCTTCAATGTCAAAATTGCAAGACTTTCAAGATTTAGACCATATAGATGGACTTTCGATTTCAACAATTTGTGCAAATTTATACAAAAAACCAAGAGATGATCTTGTTATGTTTTATTTTAGAGATGGAGCAAATTATGCATCTGTTTTCACACAATCTAAAATAATTTCAGAAAACATTAAATGGAACTTAAATATAAAATGTAAAAAAATAAAGTCACTTTTGGTAAACACCAGAAATGCCAATGCATTCACAGGATCTGAAGGTTATAAGGCTCTAAAAGAAATAGCAGAGGAACTTTCAATACAGCTTTCAAAAAAACAAAATGAAGACGAAGATTTCCCCAAAAAAGTATTGGCAAATGAGATACTTTTTGGTTGCACTGGCACAATAGGTGAAAGATATCCTACAAAAAAAATAAAAAGCAATATTTCAGATTTAATAAAAAAAATTAGATACACACAGAATAAATCAATTTGGGTAAAAGCAGCCTTAGGAATAATGACAACAGATTTAAAACCAAAGCTTGCAATGGAAGAGTGTAAAATTGGTGATAAAAAAATAAAGATATATGGAATTGCAAAAGGATCAGGAATGATTTTTCCAAATATGGCCACAACACTAGGATATATTTTTACAGATGCAGAACTTTCAAATGATGTCTTAAGCAAATTGTTAAAAAAAAATATTGATACAACATTTAATGCAATTACATGTGATGGCGATACCAGCACAAATGACATGGTTTCAATATTTTCAACTGGTAAAGTAAAAAATCCAATAATTAAGAATATTACAGATAAAAAACTTTATCATTTTGATAAAGCTTTACACTCAGTATTATTAAATTTATCCAAAAGAATAGTTGCAGATGGAGAGGGTGCTACTAAATTTATATCAATAAATGTTTTAAAATCAAAAACTCAGAGTGATGCAAAATCTGTAGCTTTTTCTATTGCAAATTCTAATTTAGTCAAAACAGCTATTGCTGGAGAAGACCCAAACTGGGGAAGAATAATAATGGCGATTGGCAAATCAGGAATAAATTTTGATACAAATAAATTATCAATTAATTTTGGCGATATAAAAGTTATAGAAAATGGAAAAATTTTTAGCAATTATAATGAAAGTGAAGTTTCAACTTATATGAAGAACTCATCAATAGATATATCAATAAGCATGAATTCAGGATCAAAATATTTCACAGCTTACACTATGGATTTAACAAAAAAATATATAGAAATAAATGCCGATTATAGAAGTTAATTTAATATTGAATTAAATAGTTATGTTATTATCTATACAGCATGATTAAATATAAGCTTGTATGTAAAGATTGTGAAATAACCTTTGATAGTTGGTTTTCAACCTCTAAAGAGTATGAAAAACTCAAAAAGAAAAAATTTCTCAATTGTCATATTTGCAACTCACTAAGTGTTGAAAAGACTTTGATGTCACCGAATATACTAATGTCCAAAAAAGATGTTGGTATTGATACATCAAGCAAAAAATATAAAGATATCAAAAAAACAATAAATAAATATCAAGATTTTATAAAAAAAAATTTTAAATATGTTGGTGAAAATTTTGCTTATGAAGCTAGATCTATCCACTATAAAGATAAAAAATTTTCGAAGCGAATTTATGGCACTGCTACAAAGGAAGATATAAAAGAATTGAGAGAAGAGGGAATAGAGGCTGAGGTAATTCCCTGGATAAAAGAAAATACTAATTAAGTTTTAATAAATTTTGTAATATAATTAACTGAAGTGTCATCACTGACCTTCCAGCTATTATTTAATATATTAAATTGCATACCATCTAATTTTTTTAACAATAGTTTATTTTTTTTTGAAATCTCTGTTAAATCCTCAGGCTTTACAAATTTTTCCCAATCATGTGTCCCTATTGGAAGCCATTTTAAAACATATTCAGCACCAATGATTGCAAAAATATATGATTTTAATGTTTTATTTAATGTAGCAACAAACATTATACCGTTTTTTTTTAATAATTTAGAACTTTCTTTAATAAAAAAGTCTATATCATTAACATGTTCAACTATTTCCATATTCAAAATTACATCAAATTTTTTTGCAGTTTTTAGTTTTTCAGGCGAACTAACTCTATAATTAATTTTAAGTTTATTTTTTTTTGCATGAAGTTTAGCGACTTCTATATTTTGTTTCGAAGCATCTATCGCAGTTACATCAGCACCCAATCTTCGCATTGGCTCAGATAACAAGCCACCCCCACAACCAATGTCTAACAGTTTAATATTCTTTAAAGGTTTATCTAAGTCTTTAATTTTGAAATCTTTAATAATATTTTCTTTTATATATTTAATTCTTATAGGATTAAAATTGTGCAAAGGTTTAAATTTTCCATCAGGATTCCACCATTCTTCTGCAATTCTTGAAAATTTTTCTATTTCTTTTTTATTTATTGAATTCATAATAGATGACTTGTGGACATAACAATTAAGATGTATTTTATCAAATAAAAATTAAACAAAATTATCAATGAAAATTGTAGTATTAAAGTTTGGCGGAACGTCTGTTGGAAATATAGATAGAATTAAAAAAGTAGCAAAAATAATTGCTTCATATAAAAGAAAAAAACTTAATGTTATTGTGGTATCTTCTGCAATGAGTGGAACCACTAATGATCTTATTAGAAAAACAGAAGAATTAAGCAATAATTTTGACTCTGCAGAGTATGATGTTTTGCTTTCATCAGGTGAGCAAGCCGCATGTGCATTAATTGCTGGCAGACTTAAACATTTAGGTTTGAAAGCAAGATCATGGATGTCCTGGCAACTTCCGATAATCACTGAAGGTCCTTATAGTGCTTCACGTATAAGTAAAATCAATAAAAATAAAATAATAACTTTTATGAAGACAGGTGGCATTCCTATCATAACTGGTTTTCAGGGAATTAATTTAGATAGTAGAATAACAACACTTGGCAGAGGAGGAACAGATGCTTCAGCCATAATGCTTGCAAAATTCTTCAATGCAGATGCATGTAATATTTATACTGATGTAGATGGTGTATATACAACAGATCCAAGAAATCATTCAAAAGCAAAAAAGATCTCTAAAATTTCATACGATGAGATGTTGGAGATGGCATCACTTGGAGCAAAAGTTATGCAGCCAACTTCAGTACAAGATGCTAAATTAAATAATATAAATTTTTCAGTAAAATCATCTTTTGAAAAAAAAAGAGGAACATTAATTACAGGAACTAAAAAAATATTTAGTAATCAAATAATTACAGGAATTACATCTACAAAAAATGATGTAAAGGTTACAATAGTAGGTGTTAAAGATAAACCAGGTGTAGCTGCAGCTGTTTTTAAACCATTATCACTAAATCAAATTAATGTTGATATGGTTGTTCAAAATATATCATTAAATGGAAAAGAAACAGATCTAACATTTACCATTAAATCTGAGGATTTGAAAAAGACAGAAAAAATAATTAAAAAAAATAAAAGAATTTCTTTTAGAAAATTCTCATATGATAATAATGTATCGAAGGTTTCCATTGTTGGTGTGGGTATGATTACCACGCCTGGAATTACTTATCGAATGTTTCAAGCATTAGCTTCTAAAAAAATTAATATTATGGTCATTTCAACATCTGAAATTAAAATCTCAGTTTTAATTTCTAATAAACAGATAAAAAAAGCTGTAGCAGTACTTCATAAAGAATTTAAATTAGATTAATTAATGAGCCTTAGACCATTTAGAGATATCCATCGAAAAAAAACTAAAGTTATCAATGTAGGTGACGTTAAGGTTGGCGGAGATAATCCTATATCAGTTCAATCAATGACTAATACTTTAACGACTGATATTAAGGCCACCATAAAACAAATAAATGACATTCATGAAGAGGGAGCGGATCTTGTAAGAGTTTCTTGCCCAGATCAAGAATCTTCAGTGGCACTTAAAGAAATTACCAAACATGTTTCTTTACCCATTATAGCCGACATTCACTTTCATTATAAAAGAGCAATAGAAGCAGCTGAAAATGGAGCAAAATGTTTAAGAATTAATCCAGGAAATATTGGAGACAAATTAAAAATTCACGATGTTTTAAGTGCTGCCAAAAATAATGGTTGTTCCATTCGAATTGGTGTCAATGCCGGATCTCTTGAAAAAGATATTCTAGATAAATATAAAGAACCATGTCCAGAAGCTTTAGTTGAAAGTGCTAAAAGAAATATAAAAATATTAGAAGATCAAGATTTTTTTAATTTTAAGATTAGTGTTAAGTCTTCAGATATCTTTTTATCTATGGCGGCATACCGACAACTCTCAAAAGTTACAGATTATCCTTTGCATTTAGGAATTACTGAAGCAGGTGGTTTTGTTTCTGGAAGTATTAAATCATCTATAGGTCTAGGTTCACTTTTATTAGATGGCATAGGTGATACTATAAGGATATCTCTTTCCGATGACCCAGTTAAAGAAATTAAAATAGGCAATGAAATACTTAAATCATTAAATTTGAAAAATAGGGGAGTAAAGATTATTTCTTGTCCATCTTGCGCAAGGCAGGCATTTCAAGTAATCGATACAGTCAAAACCTTAGAAGAAAAACTTTCACATATAAAAACTCCTCTAACTTTATCAATTATTGGATGTGTGGTTAATGGACCGGGTGAGGCTGCGATGACTGATATAGGAATAACAGGTGGTGGCAAAGGAAACAATATGCTTTATTTATCTGGCATTCAAAGTGAAAAAGTTTTATCAGAAGATATAATATCAAGAGTTGTCAAAGAAGTTGAAAAAAAAGCTGCTGAACTTGATAAAAAATTATAATGATACCTCTAAAAACAATTGAAGATTTAATCTCTAAACATTCTACTTTGGAAAAAGAATTGTCAACTGGTGAAGTTGATAAAAAACTATTTGCTGAAAAATCTAAAGAGTACTCTGATTTAAATGATGTAATTGATGATGCTAAAAAATATTTTTCATATGAAGTAGAAAGAAAAGATTTAGAAAAAATTCTAGAAGATCCAAGTAGTGATAAAGACTTTATAGGAATGGCAGAAAAAGAGCTGAAAGATCTTAAGTTAGAAAATGAAATAATTGAAAAAAAATTAAAATTATTTTTATTACCAAAAGACGAAGCTGATAAAAAAAACGCTATTATAGAAATTAGAGCTGGCACAGGTGGCCTAGAGGCTAGTTTATTTGCTTCAGATCTTTTTAAGATGTACGAGAAAGTTAGTAATAAAAAAAAATGGGAATTAGAATTAATTAGCATGTCTCAGAGTGAAGCGGGAGGTCTTAAAGAAGTTATCGCTTCTATTAGAGGAAAGAATATATACTCAACTCTAAAGTATGAGAGTGGAGTACACCGCGTTCAAAGAGTGCCAGATACAGAAACACAAGGAAGAGTTCATACTTCTGCTGCAACAGTAGCCGTCTTACCAGAAGCTGAAGAAGTTGATGTAAAAATCAATGACTCCGATTTGAGAATTGATGTCTTTAGAGCCGGAGGACCAGGGGGACAATCTGTTAATACAACTGATAGCGCAGTGAGAATAACTCATATTCCAACAGGCTTATCAGTTTCTCAACAGGATGAAAAATCTCAACATAAAAATAAAGCTAAAGGAATGAAAATTTTAAGATCGAGACTTTATGATTTAGAAAGATCAAGAATAGATCAAGAAAGATCACAGGATAGAAAAAGCAAAATAGGCACCGGAGACAGATCAGAGAGAATTAGAACTTATAATTTTCCTCAAGGAAGGGTTACTGATCATCGTATCAATTTAACACTACATAAACTTGAAGAATTTTTAGAAGGAGAAGCCTTTGATGAAATGATTGAAACTTTAACTCTTCAAGCACAGGAAGAAAAACTAAGCAATCTCACATAGAAATGAATATAGAAAATATTCTAATTGAGGGAACCAATACTTTAAAGCAAAGTTGTGTGTCAAATCCACATCTTGATTGTGAAATTTTATTATCTAACTCAATTAATAAAGATAAAAAATATATCATCCTAAATCCCAAACAAATTTTAAATGAAGAGCAATTAAGTGATTTTATGAGTCTTATTGAAAGAAGAAAAAAAGGAGAACCCATAGCATATTTGATAAATAAAAAAGAATTTTGGAATAATGAATTTTTTGTTAATAAAGATGTTTTGATTCCAAGACCAGATACAGAATTAATAGTTGAAGAGATATTAAAAATATATTCAAAAAATACTCATCTTCAAGTTTTAGACATAGGAACAGGATCAGGATGTATTTTGTTATCAATATTAAAAGAAAGAAAATATTTCTATGGAACAGGAATAGATATTTCTAAAAAAAGTATAAATGTGAGTAAATTCAATGCAAAAAAGCTAAATTTAGAAAATAGGGTTAAATTTTTTCACTCTAGTGTTGACAATTTCACTGTAGGCAAATATGATATAATTGTTTCAAATCCTCCTTATATTGAATTAGTAAGTTTAAAATATTTGGAAAGAGATGTTGTTAATTTTGAACCAAAATTAGCTTTGAGTGGTGGATTTGATGGTTTTTCAAAAATCAGAAAAGTTATTAATAAAGCAAACTATCTGATAAAGAAAAATGGTAAGTTTATTTTAGAGATAGGTTTTAATCAAAAAAATAAAGTTAAAGAAATATTAAAACAAGAGGGTTTTTATATAAATAAAGCTGTAAGAGACTATGGCAATAATGATCGCTGCATAATCAGCACTAAAATATAAATTAAAGATATAAATATGGTAACATTTAGAAGTAATAATACAAATAACAACAGAAGACCTCCATTTAGAAATAATAATAACAGAAGACCTTCGTTTAGAAATAACAATGAAGGATCAAAATTTTCTAATAATGATAATTTTCAAAGAAAAGTTCCAGGTAGAAACAATCATAATGCTGTTAAACTAATTGAAAAATATAATGATTTGGCAAGAGAGGCTCTAGCCAATGAGGATAAGATTTTATCTGAAAATTATTTTCAACATGCTGATCATTTTACAAGAGTTCAAAATGAACAAGAAAGTCTAAGAATGGCAAGAGTAAATTCATCTCCATCAGAGGTGGTAAAACCTAATACACCAGTAGATCAGATTGTAAAAGAAACTAAAATAGAAGCACCCATTGTTAAAAAAGACACTCAAGAGACAGAATTAAAAAAGCCTTCAAAAACAATTGAGAAAAAAGTTGCAGAAAAAAAATCTGCTGCAGTTTAATTCAAGCCAATAATAAGCTCTGACTTTAAAACATCTAGTTTAATTCGTGTAACTTCAAACAATTCTCTATTTTTACTTTTAAGAATTTTTCCAGAAGGTAGCTTTAGTTTTTGTGAATTAATTTTTTTTCCATTTTCTATAACTTCATAATGTAAATGGGGCCCAGTAGATTTTCCTGTTGAGCCAACATAGCCAATTATTTGACCCTGCTTAACTCTGACACCTTCTTTAATCCCTCGTGCAAAGTTTTTCATATGAGCATAAATAGTTTCATATGTTGAGTTATGTTTTATTTTTATACAATTTCCACCACCACCACACCATCTTGCTCTAGTAACGACACCACTTCCTGACGCCATAATAGGTGTGCCCATTGGTGCTGCAAAATCTGTTCCTCTATGCATTTTATTATAACCATCTATTGGATGTTTTCTCATTCCAAAAGCAGAGGAAAGTCTTGCACCATTAATAGGAGTTTTCATTAAGGCTTTTTCAACACTTTTTCCATTTTGATCGTAGTGCCCCTCATTTCCTTTTTTATCAAAATAATATAAAGAATTATTTACTCCACTAAGTTTTAAATCTGCAAAAATAATATTTCCAGTTTCAAACACTTTTCCATTATCATCCTCAAATACTTCATACATAATTTGAAAATTATCATTTTTTCTAATGTCTCTTTGAAAATCTACCTGAAAGCCATAGATCCTTGCAAACTCAATTATTATGTTGGGTTGAACATTAAGATCAATGGCAGTTTTATACAAACTTTGTAAAATCTTTCCTTCTTTAAAGATAATTTTTTTATTTAAGTTTGTAATAATTTTTTTTTTGTCAAATTTATCTGTATCTATATTTTTAGTTAACAAAATTTTTTCAGTTCTAGATACAGGGAATAAAAAAGATGTAATTTTTTTATTATTTGATTGATCAATTGTAAACTTTATTTCAAGATTACTTTTTAGATTGCTTAAGTTATAATCTGAACTTAAACTTTTTTTTATATCTAAAATTTCTTTACTTGGAATAGAATAGTTATTTAATATTTTATCAAATGTTTCACCACTAGATATTTTATGATCAACACTTTTATATCTAGGTTTAAGGTTATCAAAAATTTGCTTTAAGCTTTTTTGAAAATAAATATTATTTATTACCCCTTTATACCTCTCATTAGTTTCAAATTTTTTGTTATTATAAATTGTTGTGCTAAAAATTGTAAAAATTACCAATAAAGAGAGTATAAAAATCTCAGTCTTTTTTTTTACTAATTTAATTAATTTATTTAGACTAAATATCATTTGGAATTTTCAATTATTAATTTAGTAATACTAAAAAATCAAAAAAAACCTTGTATTTACTGATGTATTTATTGATTTATTTAAATGCTAAAAGCTTGATTTACTTTTATTTTAGCTTATAAGCAGCACACTTTCTCAGTAAAATTATTGTTTATTCAATAGATTAGTGAGGATTATTGGGCGTTTTAGACCCAATTAGCTATTTAAAAAGTAAAAATTTAAGAAGAGAAGTGTGGACGGTTAAGGTTACCAAAATTTGTCGTACACACTTCAAAATCGTATGGATTGTATTCTTACAATTTATATATGAAGCTAGTGTGCGCCGTTTTTTAACTTGAGAGTTTGATCATGGCTCAGAACGTACGCTGGCGGCACGCCTAACACATGCAAGTCGAACGAAGTAGCAATACTTAGTGGCAGACGGGTGAGTAACATGTGGGTATCTACCCTTTGGCCTGGAATAACACGAGGAAACTTGTGCTAATACCGGATAAGTCTTTACGGAGAAAGCTTTATGCACCATTGGATGAGCCCGCACTTGATTAGTTTGTTGGTAGGGTAATGGCCTACCAAGACTATGATCAATAGCTGATTTGAGAGGATGATCAGCCACATTGGGACTGAGACACGGCCCAAACTCCTACGGGAGGCAGCAGTGGGGAATCTTGCACAATGGAGGAAACTCTGATGCAGCGATGCCGCGTGAGTGAAGAAGGCCCTTGGGTTGTAAAGCTCTTTCGTCGGGGAAGAAAATGACTGTACCCGAATAAGAAGGTCCGGCTAACTTCGTGCCAGCAGCCGCGGTAATACGAAGGGACCTAGCGTAGTTCGGAATTACTGGGCTTAAAGAGTTCGTAGGTGGTTGAAAAAGTTAGTGGTGAAATCCCAGAGCTTAACTCTGGAACTGCCATTAAAACTTTTCAGCTAGAGTATGATAGAGGAAAGCAGAATTTCTAGTGTAGAGGTGAAATTCGTAGATATTAGAAAGAATACCAATTGCGAAGGCAGCTTTCTGGATCATTACTGACACTGAGGAACGAAAGCATGGGTAGCGAAGAGGATTAGATACCCTCGTAGTCCATGCCGTAAACGATGTGTGTTAGACGTTGGAAATTTATTTTCAGTGTCGCAGGGAAACCGATAAACACACCGCCTGGGGAGTACGACCGCAAGGTTAAAACTCAAATGAATTGACGGGGACCCGCACAAGTAGTGGAGCATGTGGTTTAATTCGAAGATACGCGCAGAACCTTACCAACACTTGACATGTTCGTCGCGACTCTAAGAGATTAGAGTTTTCGGTTCGGCCGGACGAAACACAGGTGCTGCATGGCTGTCGTCAGCTCGTGTCGTGAGATGTTGGGTTAAGTCCCGCAACGAGCGCAACCCTCACTTTTAGTTGCCATCATTAAGTTGGGCACTCTGAAAGAACTGCCAGTGATAAGCTGGAGGAAGGTGGGGATGACGTCAAGTCCTCATGGCCCTTACGTGTTGGGCTACACACGTGCTACAATGGCATCTACAACAGGAAGCAAAACGGCAACGTTAAGCAAATCCCGAAAAGATGCCTCAGTTCGGATTGCACTCTGCAACTCGAGTGCATGAAGCTGGAATTACTAGTAATCGTGGATCAGCGTGCCACGGTGAATGCGTTCCCGGGTCTTGTACACACCGCCCGTCACACCATGGGAGTTGGTTCTACCTTAAGGCAAGGTTTCATACCCTTGACCACGGTATAGTCAGCGACTGGGGTGAAGTCGTAACAAGGTAGCCGTAGGGGAACCTGCGGCTGGATTACCTCCTTTCTAAGGATGAGTGAAAGTAAAATTTCACTCTAAATAATATACATCGGTAATGTTGACCGTCCTCATTTCTCTTCTTAAAGTAATGTTTCCTTCTTGTAGGGCCGGTAGCTCAGTTGGTTAGAGCACACCCTTGATAAGGGTGGGGTCGAAAGTTCGAGTCTTTCTCGGCCCACCATACTTAACTGGGGGATTAGCTCAGCTGGGAGAGCGCCTGATTTGCATTCAGGAGGTCAGCGGTTCGATCCCGCTATCCTCCACCAGGAAACATTTAGTTATTAAAACTGTAAATAAAAATAATTTATATCAATATCTATATCCGAACATTAAAAGTTATTATTTAATGTTCAAAATAAAAATTTGATCACAACATAGATGAATTTTCTGTTAAAAGAATTTTTTTCTGTGCATAAATCAAGCGTTTAAGGGCGTGTAGTGGATGCCTTGGCACTGAAAGCCGATGAAGGACGTGATATACTGCGATAAGTTTCGGGGAGCTGTATGTGAGCTTTGATCCGAAAATTTCCGAATGGGGAAACCCACCACTTTATGTGGTACTTTAAACTGAATACATAGGTTTAAAGAGACAACCTGGAGAACTGAAACATCTAAGTAACCAGAGGAAAAGAAATCAATTGAGATTCCGTTAGTAGTGGCGAGCGAACGCGGAGTAGGCCAGTAGTTTTGTTAGAAAAATTTGAATAGTTTGGAAATGCTAACCATAGAGGGTGATAGTCCCGTATGAGTAATGTCTAACAAAATTCTTGAGTAAAGCGGGACACGAGAAATCCTGCTCG
>JAOISU010000029.1 GCA_028222445.1 Candidatus Pelagibacter sp. | reverse complement strand
TAAACTATCAACCGCCAGCAACAAATTAGCCTGAAAAAAGTCAGAGTTGTTTTTTGTTGAGTTCTGTTTAACTTGATTAATTGCTTTCTTAACTTTGCCATCAAGTACTAAGGAGAATACATACCTCTCAAGATAGGCATCATGCTGTTTTATTAATATTTTTGATGAATTAAAAAATTTTAAAGCTTCTGTATTATCTAGATTTTCATAAGCTACAATTCCTGAAAAATAATTAGACAAATACCTTGCATTAAAATCATTTAAACTGGTATTTTTTGAGTATAATGGACTCTGATAAAGTATTAATATTAAAAAGAATTTAAAAAACTTTACCAACATTTGGCCATTCTATGTCTAAAAAAGTAATAAATCAAAAAACGAATTTTGACTCTGAGTTCTTAAACTCTACTGGATCTGACTTTATTTTTGATGAAAAACCAATCAATAGACTAAAAAATACTAGTAATGACTTAAAAAAAGATCTGAGTATTCAAAAAATAGATAAAGTTAAAGAGCTTGAGAATCTTAAAGAACAAATAAACTCAATTAGTGATTGTAACTTAAAGAATAATTCAAAAAAAATAATTTTAGGAGATGGGAATATTAATAGCTCAATAATGATAATTGGTGAAGCCCCAGGCATTGAAGAAGATAACGCCGGATTAACTTTTATGGGTGAAGTAGGAGATCTTTTAAAAAAAATGCTGATTGCAATAAACATTAAAAAACAAAATATTTACGCAACTTATGCTGTAAACTTTAGACCTCCTGAGGATCGAAAACCAAATTCTACAGAAATTAAGAGATATTCCCAATTTTTACAAAAACATATTTCAATAATAAATCCTAAAATAATAATTCTTATGGGTAGTACTGCTATGGAATCTTTAACAGGTTTAAATAGTAAAATTTCTATTGAGCGAGGAAAATGGAAGGAAGTAATTATCAAAAATACAAGTTACAATGTTATCATAACTTTTAATCCCTCTTATCTTTTAAGAGCTCCTGAAAATAAAAAACATTCATGGGATGACTTAAAAAAGATTAAACAAAAAATCTTAGATCTAAAACTATCCATTTAATGAAAATTTTAGCAGGTGTTGATGAAGTTGGCAGAGGAAGTTTAATCGGGCCTGTTTATGCAGCAGCTATCATATTAAATAATTCTATTGATAAGAAATTATTGAAAGATTCAAAAACTCTAACAAAGGATAAAAGAGAAGAGCTTGAAAAATATATTAAAAAAAATTCTATATGGGCTATAGGCCAGGCATCGACTAAAGAAATTGAAAAAATTAATATATTGCAGGCAAGTTTACTTGCAATGAAGAGGGCTATTCTTAAATTGAAAACAAAACCTTCACTTGTTTTAATTGATGGCAACAAACTGCCTGATCTTAAAAACTATAAATTAAAATATGTAATTAAAGGAGATCAAAAAATTCCAAGCATTTCTGCTGCATCAATTATTGCAAAAGTCAGTAGAGATAAATTTATTACAAAACTTTCAAAAGAGTTTAATAATTATGGATGGGATACAAACTCTGGTTATGGAACCAAAGAACATTTAAACGCAATTAAGCAATTTGGTATTACCAAATATCACCGTAAAACATTTTCACCTATTAGTGATCTTCTATAAATCCTAGTAATAACAACACAAGATCTGGTTGTTTAAGAAATAATAAACACAAATTGAATCTATTTAATTCAATCACAGGTTGACCGTAGAATCTGTTTGGAGTCTAATTGTTTTATACAAAATGGAAAACAATTTTAAAAATAAGATTATTAATGGTGACAGTCTTGAGGAATTAAAAAAAATTCCAAGTGAAACTTTTGATCTTGTTTTTGCTGACCCACCATACAATTTACAATTAAAAAATTCTCTTACCAGACCAGACAGAAGTAAAGTCAATGCTGTTAATGACAAATGGGATCAGTTTGAAAGCTTTAAAAAATATGATGACTTTACGGTTGCTTGGCTTTCTGAATGTAGAAGAATATTAAAAAAAGATGGGGCCATCTGGGTCATAGGAAGTTATCATAATATTTTTAGAGTAGGCACTGCAATACAAAATTTGGGTTTTTGGATTTTAAATGATGTTATCTGGAATAAGAATAACCCAATGCCTAATTTCAGAGGAACAAGGTTTACAAACGCTCATGAAACTTTAATTTGGGCTTCTAAAAGTGAGAAGTCAAAATATACTTTCAACTATCAATCCTTGAAATGTTTAAATGACGATCTTCAAATGAGATCTAATTGGAATTTACCTATTTGTAATGGTGCAGAAAGACTTAAAAAAAATGGTAAAAAAGTTCACTCTACTCAAAAACCAGAATCTTTATTACATAGAGTTTTATTGGCATCATCAAACAAGGACGATTTAATTCTAGACCCATTCTTAGGATCTGGAACAACTGCAACAGTTGCAAAAAAATTAGGTAGAAAATATTACGGTATAGAGAAAGAGAAGACTTATTTTAAAGCAGCAGAAGAAAGGTTAAAAAATACAAAACCTTTAGAGGATAATTTCTTAGACACTTTAAGAAATAATCGATCTAAGCCCAGAATACCTTTTGGATCACTAGTAGAGCTTGGAATAATAAAACCTGGAACAAGTATTTTTGATCAAAAGAAAAAAATAGTTGCTAAGATTATGGCAGATGGAAGCATCAAGCATAATCAAGCTGAAGGATCAATTCATAAAGTTGCAGCAACAATACTTGGTTCTGAAAGCTGTAATGGATGGACTTATTGGCATTGTACAGTGAATGGTGTTTCTGTGCCAATTGATAATTTAAGACAAAGATTAATTTCTAAAAATGAACGCTAATTCTGACTTATACGCTGAAATATTATATAGGCGTGGAGGAAGTTACGAGAGATCTGGAGATTATGTAAAAGCAGATAAAGATTTATTAAAGTCTCTAGAAGCCAACCCAGATGATGCTTATGTATTAAATTATTTAGCTTACTCATGGTTGGAAAGAGAGCATAAAATTGATACTGCTCTTAAAATGCTTGAAAAAGCTTATGAAGCCAGAAGTAACGATCCATACATTATTGATTCAATCGGTTGGGCATATTACTTAGTTGACGAATATGAAAAAGCAGAAAATTTTCTTAAAAGAGCAGTTGAATTAATGCCTCAGGATCCAGTAGTTAATGATCATTACGGTGATATTCTTTGGCAGCTTGATAGAAAAATTCAAGCAAGATATTTTTGGCAAGCTGTTTTAAATTTAGATGAGACTGAAGATGCCATGAAAAAAACTATTAAAAATAAATTATTAGAGGGATTAAAAAATTCCTAAATTATGAATAGTTTTAAGATAAAGTCTTATGCAAAGATAAATTTAGCTCTAAACGTTACAGGAAAAAAATCAAAGCT
>JAOISU010000028.1 GCA_028222445.1 Candidatus Pelagibacter sp. | reverse complement strand
ACACCTGGCGGGGGAAACCCTAGGGATAGTGCCACAGAAAATATACCGCCATAACATGGCAAGGGTGAAAAGGTGTGGTAAGAGCACACCGGTTCTATTGGTAACAATGAACGCTGGAAAACCCCACTGGGAGCAAGACTAAGTAGAGATGACATTGTTGCAAAACTAAAAGCCGTCTTTGGCTAGTCATCAGGGTTAGTTGCTTGAGCTTAAGAGTGATCTTAAGCCTAGAGAAATGATAAGTTTTAATGACAGAACCCGGCTTATAGTTCGTCTAGCAAACTTATCCACAACTAGTGCTTAATAATAAAATAGGTGTTCACCTTTTGATTCATAATTGAGTCGTTTATGTTCTTATTTTTAATCCCACAATTGTATTAGTTTCAAACTTAAAAATTGAATTAAAACTCTAAAGAGATAAACAACAAGTTGTCCATAAACTCTATCAAATAAGCCTAAAATGAACATATTGACAGTATGTTTAAAAACCCATAATATCCCATATATTCCCAAATATGGAATTTATGAAATATAAAAAATATGTTTTTATCTACTTACGAGAACAAAATAGACAAAAAGGGAAGGGTGTCCGTGCCTGCTAGTTTTAGATCTCACCTTTCTAATTTAGGATATAACGGGGTCATTTGTTATCCATCATTTAATAATCAATCTATTGAAGCTTGCTCACAAGATAGAATTGAAAAACTTTCAGCAAGCATAGACTCTTTAAGTCCCTTTGAAGAAAATAGAGATTTTTTTTCTACATCAGTTTTATCTGATAGTGTGAATCTACAATTCGATAGTGAAGGCAGAATTTCTTTATCTACAAAATTATTAAAACACGCAAAAATTAAAAGCAGCATGTTATTTGTTGGTCAAGGTCAAACATTCCAAATATGGGAACCGACAGCATTTGAAAAATTTAAGGTGATAGCTAGAAAAAAAGCAAACATAAATAGAGCAAGCCTTAAATGGGAAAAACATTTTAATAACAATGAGGGGAAATAAAAATGACAATTAACTTTAAAGCGCCGGAGATAAAAGAATTACAACCAAGATTATTAGTTTTAGGTGTTGGTGGGGCAGGAGGAAATGCAATCAATGAAATGATAGATAATGGTCTACAAGGTGTGGAGTTTATTGCTGTAAACACTGATGCTCAGGATTTAAAATTAAGTAAAGCGAAAGCAAGAATTCAAATTGGATTAAATTTAACTAAAGGTTTAGGGGCTGGAGCAAAACTTGATATTGGTCAAGCAGCTGCAGATGAGTCTTTAAATGATATTATAAACACTCTTCAAGGTGCAAATATGGTTTTTATAACTGCAGGCATGGGTGGTGGAACTGGAACGGGTGCCGCACATGTTATCGCAAGAGCTGCAAAAGAATTAAATATTTTAACAGTTGGTGTTGTTACACTACCATTTCTATATGAAGGCCCTTCAAGAATGAGAAGAGCTCAACAAGGGCTTGAAGAATTAAGAAAACATGTAGATACAATTATTGTAATTCCAAATCAAAATTTATTTAAGATTGCAAATGAACAAACTACATTTGAAGAATCTTTTAATCTTTCAAATAATGTCTTGATGCACGGTGTTCAAAGTATAACTGATCTTATGGTCAGACCTGGTTTAATCAACTTAGATTTTGCAGATGTTGAAACTGTTATGGCTTCAATGGGTAAAGCAATGATGGGTACAGGAGAGGCCGAAGGAGAAGGTAGAGCTATAAAAGCTGCAGAGATGGCAATAAGCAATCCATTGATTGATGATTATACTCTAAAAGGAGCCAAAGGCTTATTAGTAAACATCACTGGTGGAAAAGATCTTAAACTTTTTGAAGTTGATGAAGCAGTAAATAAAGTAAGAGCTGAAGTTGATCCAGAAGCAGAATTAATTATTGGTGCAATTACTTCAGCAGAGCTAGATGGTAAAATGAGAGTATCTATTGTAGCAACATCACTAGATGGTCAACAACCTGAAGGTAAATCTGTAATTAACATGGTTCATAGAATACAAAACAGAAATCCAGGTTATTCAGACTTTGGTAGTGCTAGTTCAGCTCAATCATTTAATTTTTCTCCAACAATGTCTAGTCCCATTTCACATGGTGCAAATGCATTGAAGTTAGAAAATGAAGTTATTACAGAGCCAAGTTTAGATAAATCAACTTCAGATATGATTAATCAACAAAATTTACACTCTCAAGAGGTTGAGAGCGTTGTTGAAAATAATCATACAGCTGATCATGAGCAATCTTTTACTGAGGAAGCGTTCAACACCACAGTTGAGACTGAAGAGAATAATATGCCATTAGAAACTGAGCAAACTTCTAACGGACTTGAAAACTTTGGTGTAGATGAAGATGCAGCTCCAGATTTATTTAGTTCAGATAATGAACAAAATGAATCAGATAGTTTTTTATCGACAGAGAATAATGAAAATAACTCTGAAGATGATGATCTTGAAATTCCAGCATTTTTAAGAAGACAAAAGAATTAATGGTCTTCAAAAAAATAAATGATAGCCACCATAGTACCAGATGTGAGAAGTCATTATCCGGTACTGCTAAGTGAATTAATTAGCATTATTACCCCTCAATATGGTGGCACATTTATTGACTGCACCTTTGGTCAAGGTGGGTACTCTAAAAAAATATTAAATTTTGCTGAAACAAAAGTTATTGCTTTAGACAGAGACCTAGATAGTCAAAAAAATGCAAATATAATTCAAAGCTCTTTTGAAGATAGGTTTTTATTTAAGAACATTAAATTTAGCCAGTTAAATAATTTAAAGCTTAAAAATGAAAATATAAGAGGAGTGATCTTCGACTTAGGTTATTCACTTAATCAAATAAAGGATCCAAAAAAAGGGCTTTCTTTTGAGACTATTGGTGAACTCAATATGAGGATGGGAATAAATGAGTTTTCAGCAAAAGAGGCAATCAATATTCTAGACAAAGTCGAACTTGCACAAATATTTAAGTATTTTGGTGAAGAAAAAGATAGCAATCGAATAGCACACAATATTGTTGAAGATAGAGCTAAAAGAGAAATTACAACAGAGGAGCTAGTAAGGATAATAGATTCCTCAAAGAGAAAAAATAATAACAAAATCCATAGTGCTACAAAAATTTTTCAAGCATTAAGAATATTTGTTAATAAAGAAATAAGTGAATTAATTTATGGATTAATTAATGCAGCCAAAATAGTCAAAAAAGATGGAGTTATAGCGGTAGTAACATTTCATTCACTTGAAGATAAAATAGTAAAATATTTTTTTAAAAGCTTGTCTGAAAACAAAAGTGTTTCAAGATACATGCCTAAAGGTGAGGAAAAAGTTAATTTATTTAAGTCTATTAATAAGAAACCTATTGTACCTAGTGAAAAAGAAATTAAAGAAAATCCACCATCTAGATCAG
>JAOISU010000027.1 GCA_028222445.1 Candidatus Pelagibacter sp. | reverse complement strand
CAATATTTTCCTTTGTGGTTTTTGCTAACACTTCTCTTGATTTTGGACCAATTAATCCAAGAACACCATATTCATTGGTAATATTTTTAATATCAACTTTTTCATTTTTTAATTTATTTTGATTAAACCAATCTAAATCTCTTATTTCGGATAATGCTGCAGATAAGCCATAGTAATGATTTTCTTTTACTTTAGTGATAGTTAGCTCACTTTGAATTCTACCAATTTTATTATTTATATGTGTTAAGGCTATACTGCCATTTTTTTTTGGAATAATATTTGAGCAAAGTCTATCTAGAAAAGTGGAGCTATCCTCCCCTGTTATTTCATATTTAGAAAAAGTGCTTAAATCTATAATTCCAACATGTTCTGAAACATGCTCACATTCTTTTTGAATTATAGAATGTATGTTGTTTCTATTATAGCTTAACTCTTCTGTTATATTTTCTTTATTAAACCAAGCAGGTTTTTCCCAGCCATATAAATCGTAATATTCAGCTCCTTGATCTTTTAATTTTTTATAAATACCTGATGTTTTCATTGGTCTTCCAGCTGCAACTGTCTCGTGAGGCATAGGTGTTACATACATTCTTCTGTATTGCTCTTTTGATTTCTCAATTGAATAATTTTTATTAACCCAACTCATGTATCTACGAGGTTCAAATTCAAGCATATTAATTTCAGAGTCTCCATGAACAATTTGTTGTGCCATATATTTTCCAGCTCCTCCACCATGAGCTATTCCAATACTAGCTGCACAAAACATCCAAAAATTTTTAAGACCCGGTGCAGGTCCTGCTAAAAAATTGTCATCTGGTGTGTGTGTGATTGGTCCACAAATTATTTTTTTAATACCCACATCTTTAAATTCAGGAATTCTATCCATCCCCTTTTCGAGATGTTTTTCAATTCTATCTAGATCAGGCTCAAGTAACTCCATGTCAAATTTCCAATCCATTCCATCTAAAGCCCAAGCTTCTACATCTTGTTCGTAAGGACCAATTAATAATCCTTTTCCTTCTTGTCTTAAATAAGATGAGGAATCTGGATCTCTTACAACAGGAAGTTCTTTTTCTAATTTTTCAATTGCTGGATGAGACTCAGTTACTAAATATTGGTGAACCATATTGATACTTGGAATGTTTTTTAGTCCAGCCATTTCACCTACTTCAGGACAAAAACTTCCCGCAGCATTTACAACGTGCTCACAAGTAATTTCACCTTTTTCAGTAATTAACTTCCATTCCTTTGATGGTAATTGTTTAATGTTTGTTACTCTATTGTTACGATAAATTTTAGCACCAGCATCTCTTGCACCTTTTGCCATTGCGTTCGTTGTACTTGTGGGGTCTGTATATCCATCTTCTGGTGTGTAAAATGCACCAACGATTCCATCTAATTTAATAAATGGATGATATTTTTTAATTTCATTTGTAGTAATAATTTCACAAGGAGAGCCTACTACGTCTAATATACCTTTAGTGTGATGGAACCATTCAAGGTCTTCTTTCTTATAAGCAAGCCTTAAACTGCCCGTTTCATGAAAACCTGTAGCTTGACCAGTTTCTTTTTCTAAAGATTTATATAAGTTTGTTGAATGTAAATGAATTTTTGCAAGGCTTAAACTGCTTAACATATGAGGACATTGTCCAGCTGCATGCCAAGTTGATCCCGACGTAAGTTCACTCTTCTCAATTAAAACAATGTCTGTCCAACCTTCATTAGTTAAATGATATAAGAGACTAACACCCATTATACCACCACCTATAATGGCTAATTTTGCATGAGACTGAATTTTATCCATGATTAATAAAAGATATCATTCAAGAAATGGATTTACTATTTAAATTTTATTTAGTGCTCAGCTCTAAATTTCGAGTGACAAGATTTACAACTACTCCACATATATTTTCCAAGAGTTGCCTTCATATCTTCGGTTTCATCAATAGCAGATGTTAACTCAATCATATTACTTGAAGCTTTTGTCATTAATAAATTAAATTCATCTTTATTTTCCCAAATAGAAGGTAGTACTTTTGTTTCAAATCCAGTTTTTGAATTTTCAGGAAAGAGATCTAATAATCTTTTATAATTATCACTCATTTCAATCATTAATATTTTTGCTTCATCTAAACTTCCATTAGATGCAAGACTATTAATTCTTTTTGCCGTTTTGTAATTTTTACTAAAAATAGATTGTCTTTCTTTAATAATCTCTTCTGCTGTTTGCTCAGAAAAAGCACTGAAAGTATAAAATAATATA
Organism: Candidatus Pelagibacter sp.; assembly: GCA_028222445.1. The sequence goes on along the minus strand of JAOISU010000027.1, from coordinate 1,195 downwards.
AAGATAAAAAATAAAGTGTTTTTAATTAATGTCATAATATGTTTAATTTAAACATGTCTATATTTAATAACATATCAAAATATGGATTACTTGCCAAATTAATCCATTGGCTAACTGCCGCAGGATTACTAATTCAAATACCACTAGGCTTTTACTTGGTAGATTTAGACTTTGATCAAACTAGGGTTGATATAGAAAATTATCATATATTATTTGGATTAATCCTATTTTATACAACGCTAATAAGGCTGACTTTTATGCTATTATCTCCTACACCAAATTTCAATGACAATGCTTTTCCTGGTCAAAAACTTCTAGCAAAGTTAAACCACTTTTTTTTATATTTAGCTTTATTAACAATAACTATATCGGGTATTTTTAAGAAATTATTTAATGGTGAAAGCTTAGTTATTTTTTTCAAAAAAGTTGACCTAACTTATAATTTTGAGCTCTCAGAACAATTTTATTCAATTCACATATTAGCAAACTACATTTTAATTGGTTTAATAAGTCTTCATATTTTAGCAGTACTGTTTCATAAATTTTTATTAAAAGAGAATATTTTAAAGAGAATTTTATAATTTTTAGTTATCAAATGCACATCTAAAACCAACATAGATTGCATAAAAGTTTGAGGGTTTATATTGAGCTCCACTAATACTGGTCTTTGAACCTCCATACCACCACGAAGCCCCCGCTGTTAAAGAATTATTTTTTTCTTGATCATCCACCCACTCCCAAACATTACCACCCATAGCAACTAATCCATTTACGCCTTCTGGCAATATTGTGACATCTACATGTTTGTCATAATTTAATAAACCTTGGGAGTTCATTTCTTTAGCTATATCTCCACTAGGGTATCTATAGGTTTTATCTTTAATAAATTTATCAGAGTCAAATATTTGAGTGTAAGCAGCATAAGACCATTCCTCAAATGTAGGTAATCGACCATTCATAAATTTACAATAATTTTCAACTTCAAATCTACTTAAATGAACAGCAGGCTCTAATTCACTATCAGGTTTTTTTCCATAAGGTGTTTTAAAATTCCAATTATCACGTTTAACCCAACCAGCACCCCATTCGTACCCACCACCATTTTTTTCAGCTTCGGTAATGACTTGGTTTTTAATTGTATAATTATTAAACTCCATAATTGTTACTTCATATTTATTTAGTGAAAACTTTCCAA
>JAOISU010000026.1 GCA_028222445.1 Candidatus Pelagibacter sp. | reverse complement strand
AATGACCTTACACACAATAAAAAAGTTTTTTTATATAACCTTAAACTATATTATGATTTAAAAATAATTGAAATTGAAGTAGGTCTTAGAACTTTAAAGACAGATCCTTATTCAAAATTTCCTCAAGATTATTGTGATTTTTACTTAGCGTCAAATAAGTTTTTAAATTTACAAAATAAAAACGATAAAAATTTTAATCGTAAAACTAAATTTTTTGGATCAAGTAGGTATTCTAATCTTTGGATAAAAAAATTAGATGAACTTAATAAAATTACCGTAGATGCAGATAATAAAATATTAAATGTAGCAATATTTATGGCTCCAAGAATTTTTGAGGAGAATCCTAATTTCCTTAAAAATTGTTTAAAATTAAAAAATATTAACTTAGAAATTGGTAATAAGCCCAAGTCTGTTTTGCCCCTCAAATGCACGGACTACCACTATGATAAACTTAACAGCAATCAATTAATAAATTGGGCAGATGTTATTATTAGTCATGGGTCATCTGTATTAGTAGAAGCTGCAATAAAAAATAAAAAAATATATTTTTGTTCGTTTTTAAAATTTAAGGAAAAATATGGTATTTTTGGCGATTACCTTGAAAACATTAAGGGTATTTCAAGAATTAAAAATTTTGAGCAGCTAATAGAAAATATAGAAAATGAAGATATAAACAATGAGTTAGATTTGTTCAATAAAGATGATCAATTTCACCTTAATAAATTGAGAGGTTTTGATAACGATCTTGAAATGATAAATAATTATATGAATTTTTATAAAAGTGTAATATTGGAGTAATTCAAATATGTTCAATAATAAAAGTATAGCTATAACTGGTGGAACTGGATCTTTTGGTAAAAAATTTATAAATCATATTTTAAAGAACTATAAACCAAAAAAACTAATCATTTATTCAAGAGATGAACTAAAGCAGTCAGAATTAATTCATGAGTATAAAAACAAATATAAATCTCTTAGATTTTTTATTGGAGATGTAAGAGATAGAGAGAGACTCACTTTTGCATTAAGAGAAATAGACATTGTGGTTCATGCAGCAGCATTAAAACAAGTAGAGACAGCAGAATATAATCCAATGGAATGTTTAAAAACTAATGTTTATGGTGCTGAGAATATTATTAGTGCGTGCCTATCAAATAGAGTAAAAAAAGTTATAGCACTATCAACAGATAAAGCAGTTAATCCAATTAATCTTTATGGTGTATCAAAATTAGCTTCAGATAAATTATTTGTATCAGCAAATTTACTGTCAGGAAATATAGGAACAAAATTTTCAGTTGTTAGATATGGAAATGTTGTAGGATCGCGAGGATCTGTAGTTCCTTTATTTGATCAATATATTAAAAATAAATCTAAATTTTTACCTATAACAGATGCTAATATGACAAGGTTTTGGATTACGATTGAAGATGGTGTTAAATTTGTAATAAAAAGCTTTCAAAGAATGATTGGAGGCGAGATATTTATTCCTATCATTCCAACCGTAAAGATAACTGACTTAGCAGAAGCAATGGCACCAAACTTAAAACAAAAAATAATTGGAATTCGACCAGGTGAAAAAATTCATGAATCATTATGTTCTTTAGATGAATCACAGCTTGTTAGGAATTTAAAAGACCACTATGTTATTCTCCCAAATATAACTCATGCAGATCCTAAAAAAAAATATATTAATAATCTTAAGCAGGTTGGTTTGAAGGTTTCAAGCAATTTCCACTATACATCAGATAGTAACAATCACTTTCTAAATATTAGAGAGATACAGGAATTAAATAAAAAATATTTATCTTAAATGATAAGTTATTCAAGACAGTATATTGATAAAAAAGATATTGAAGCAGTAGTAAAAGCTTTAAAATCAAATTATCTAACAACTGGACCATTAGTACCAAAATTCGAAAAAAAAATTTCTGGCAAGGTTAATTCTAAATTTGCTGTTGCAGTAAATTCTGCAACTAGTGCTTTACATATTTCATGCCTAGCTCTAGGTTTGAAAAAAGGAGATTTAGTTTGGACATCACCAAATAGCTTTGTAGCATCAGCTAATTGTGGTCTTTATTGTGGTGCTAAAGTAGACTTTATAGATATTAATTTAGCAGACTATAATATTGATATTGATCTTCTAAAAAAAAAATTAGCAAAAGCTAAATTAGATAGACAACTTCCAAAAATTATTATTCCAGTTCATTATGCGGGACAATCTTGTGACATGAAAGAAATAAAAAAACTTTCAAAAAAATATAAATTTAAGATTATAGAAGATGCTTCACATGCATTTGGTGGCAAATATCTAAATGACCCTGTAGGGAATTGTAAATATAGTGATATTGCAGTTTTTAGCTTTCACCCAGTTAAGATTATTACAACAACAGAAGGGGGCGCTGCTGTAACCAATAATACAGGTATATATGCAAAACTTAAAGCCCTAAGAAGTCATGGGATTTTTAGAAATGAAGAAAATTATTCAGAAAAAGAAAAAATTAGATCATCGTTTAAGCAAAAATTACTTGGATTTAATTATAGAATGACTGATGTTCAAGCAGCCTTAGGAATAAGCCAAATGAATAAGCTTAATAATTTTCTGTCTAAAAGAATAGAAATTAAAAAGATTTATGATAAATTTCTTAATATTGAAAATATTATAATTCCTAGAATAAATAGTTTTTCCAAGTCAACTTTTCACCTTTATGTCATTCAAGTAAAACCGAACAAAATTACAGGTATATCTAGAGACAATCTTTTGAAAGAATTAAAAAAAAAAAAAATTAGTGCTACCATTCATTATATTCCAATACATTATCACCCTTATTATAAAAAAATCGGTTTTAAAAAAAATCAATTTAAAAAATCTGAAAAATTTTATGAACAAGCAATTAGTCTTCCAATTCATCCAGCATTGAAGATAAGCGAAATTAAATATGTGATTAAAATTATTAAAGATTATATTGAAAAAAAAAATGATTAATTATTGCATAATTCCAGCAAGAAGAAATAGTCAACGAATTAAAAATAAAAATTCTAAAATTTTTTGTGGAAAACCTATTATTTGTTGGCCAATAATAGCTGCAAAAAAAAGTAAAAAATTTGATAAAATTTTTGTATTTACTAATGATCCTTTAGTAGAAAAGATTTTTATTAAAGATGATAAAGTTGTTGTACTAAAAAGATCAGAAAAATTATCAAAACATAGCACTCCAATTTTAGCTTCTGTAAATGAGGCGATTAAAATGATTAATAAAAAATACCCTAAACCTGATAATATTTGCTATATTTTGGCTACTGCTGCGTTGATCAATGAAGTGGATATCAAAAAATCTTGTAATATTTTTGTACAATCAAATAAAAATTTTTGTTTTTCTATAACCAATTATCATTATCCCATTCAAAGAGCAATATCTCTAAAAAATAATAGAATAAATTTATGGAACCCAAAATTTAGGAATTCTAGATCTCAAGATTTAAAAGAAATGTATCATGATGCTGGTCAATTCTACTGGGGTAAAACTAATGCATTCATAAAAAATAAAAATATGTTTTCAAATGAGACCATTCCTTATCAAATTCCAAGTTATAGAACTATGGATATAGATACA
>JAOISU010000025.1 GCA_028222445.1 Candidatus Pelagibacter sp. | reverse complement strand
CCCATTAATTCTTTTTTTTAAAATATATTCTGCAGTTTTTCCTATTGCAAGATGACTTCCACAATTATCTAATGCCTTATTATATGGAATTTCAAAATATTTTTTTTTATATAAAAATTCAACAGCATAAGCATTCCCACCAAGCAACAAACCTAGAACGATGATTGATAAAAATAGTTTTTTCATTCTGTTTTTTCAACCCTCTTCAATACAATAATATAGCAAGTTTGTTCCTTAGATATACCAACAGAACGACAACCAACATACTCATCACCCTTTTTAAGAACGTAGCCAGTAGTAGTTCCACTAGTTTCTTGCTGAACTAGTTTATAACCATCGTTTATAAAATATTTAACGTCATATTTAGATTGAATAAAGTCAGCATCTTTAAAATCCTTGATATATTCTTTTGCTAATGAACTGCTAATGAATGAGAAGATAAGTATTAATGTTATTTGAATAATTTTCATTTAGTTCAATCCAATTTGTTTAACTTCATTATACAATTTTATTAACTCATCTTCATTATCCAATAACTCACTTAAATCCTCAGAAAAGTTGAACTTTGAAATCTTATCTGGGTAAAGTTTATTAATATAAGCAATACTATATAGTAGTTTAAAATGTAAAGTTTGAAGAGGTGTTAAAGGAATTCTAACATACTCGTCTTTTATTCTTTTGGATTTTAGTTTCATCTTATTTTCAACAATATTATCTTCAAATATTTTGGGGTTCATTTTTTCGACCAATGAATAGCTAAATGTTTCAATTAAATTTGCCTGGTCTTCATTATAAGCTTGTCCGTTATCATCAGGATTATGCTTGATATAATGATTGATAAATTTAAGTAATGCTAATTCAGAATTAAAACTCATTATTAACCATATTCTTTCAAAGTTCCATCAACAACTTTTTTTATTTCGGTGAAGTCAGCTTTAAAAAATTCTCGATTAGATCTTAATCTGCAGTAATCTAAATTTTTGTGAATTGTTTTTTCTATATCTGCAGTTAGATTGGTTGATTTGCTATAGGCAACTTTATATGGTGTGGGAAGCCCAGTTCCAGAAAGTTCTTTGGCTCTTTCCTCAGGAGATCTTTCTGTCCATCCAACTTTATATAATCCAGGCATTTCATCATTTTCTAAAATATATATACATCCAGATGTTTGTCTAAAAATTTTCCTTAATAATAATATTCTTTTATTTTTTTTTTCTAAAAGTGGTTTTAAAAATTGATCATCAACTCTTTCTGAGTCTTTTAAATTTGTAAAATCTGGGTATCCCCATTGACTGTGTAAGTGTTCAATATCTGTTTCAGTTTCTCTTAATCCCGAGACAAAATATTTTGGTATCCCTCGATGTACATTATAATCATCTATTTTTATTAGTTCTTTCTTATTTAACATTGAGACATATGCACCAATATGTTTGTTTTTAATGTTGGTCTCTTCTTTTTTTAATTTTTCAAATTCTTTTAAATTTTCATTTTTAACGGAAACACGTTCATCTCCTATATACAAATCTACATAATCAGGTTTAATACCTGTGAAATGTTCAAACATATGTGAGAACAAACCTCTCTCGCCTGAAAACTTCTCCCATTTATAAACAAGTTTATTCATTTTTGATCTAACAGCTTTAAGTTCTAATTTTTCCTCATTATCTATTTTATTTTTCTTATTTTGGATTTCAAAATGTCTATCGTTATCTTCCTTATGTCTTTTCAATAGTAGTTTATTATTATTTTTTAATATTCTTAAACTATTTTTAAAATCCTCAATATCTTGATTAATTTTTTTAATTTCTGGGTCTTCATTAATATCAATTTTAACAATTATTGAAATATTTGATGGACACCCCATACACTTGTAATAAATACCATGGGGGCCAGACTTAATTGTATTATGAAGAGTTGTAAATGGATCTAAAGAAAGACTTAAGCTTTCAACATCAAGTTCTCTTTGACATTTTTCACATTTAAGCTTTTTAGTAGTTTTTAAAATTATTCTTTTTAAGTCTTCTAAAGAATAATTCAATAATTCCAAATCAGACTTAATTATTTTTTTCTTTTTTCTTCTTCCACCTGATCGATAATAAGGTCTATGCATTAATTAATTTTTTCACATTTTAATGTGTATGTTTTTGAAATTGGCTCAGGGAATTGAATTATCATTCCCTTTGTACGTTTATAAAAAGTAAATATTAAATCATGATTAGTGTCTATTGCTATTATTTTATCATTGGTCTCATTATCTATGGATATCTGATTTTGTTGGTTTGACTTATACTTAACAATCAAAAAATCTTTTCCTATTGCAAAAAGTTCTGGTGTTGCGCTATTAGGATCAGTGCAAGAAAGTATATCCATTCTATCTTTTTTAGAACATCCACTAATTAACAAACTGAGAATTATAATAGCTAATAATTTTTTCATTATTTATTTTCTAGTAGCACAATAACTTTTAGCCATAGATTTTGTTGAGCCCATTTTCATTTCTCCATCAACACATTGTTGATATGGAGTGTTATTCATATAGGTAAGAAACATAATAAAAAACACTGCAATTGCCAAAAAAACTAATTTCTGATTTGTGTTCATGATCCAAGACTAACAAATCTTGAACCATGAGTCTATTTGCTTAAAACTACACATTGTTTAGCTTCTTAGCTACATGATGAGCCTCAAGATTATTATAAATTCTTAAAAGCATTCGTGGATCAGAATGACCTGCAATCTTCATCGTTTCAGGTACGTTTAAACCTTTATCCTTCATAAAGTTTGTAAGAGCATTTCTCCTACAATCATGAAAACGAGCATCCTTAATTACATACTCTTTGCATAACCTATTGAATGTTTTGCTAACTACCCATTTAGAAATCTTGAATGGTAGCGCTGTATTCTTTATCAAATTAACAGCACGTGTTGTAAGTGGAATAACTCTTGGTTTAGTTTTAGCTATTGGAATTACTAACGTTGAGCCTTCAAGTCTATCAAGATCAATTCGAAGTATCTCACTTAATCTCATGCCAGTTTCTAATGATATCTCTATAATAGATTTCATTATAGGTGATGTTCTATTGCCTTTTAAAAGTTTAGTAATTTCAACATCTGACAATCTTCTATCTCTTGGTTCTGCTTTTTTAGGACGTCTGATTGATAAAATAGGGTTTTCAACAGGATAACCCCATTCTCTTTTAAAAGTAGTATACATAGAGGATATAACATCAAGTTTTCGATTAACCGACCCACCTGTTAGAGTTTTTAACGCTGCTTCTTTCCATTTATTAATAGTGTGTGGCATTATTCGATTAATTGGATAGTTAGACCAGGGTTCTTTAATGAACTGCAGTATTTTTGACCTTTCATCTACGTAGCATTTTTTAAGGACAGATATCTCTTCTATATATCGTCTAGCTAAATCTTCAAATTTAGGAAATCTGATCTTTGTAATTCCTGCATCTTCACGTCTCAACTTAACTTCTATGAGATTTGCCCAACGTGTTGCATCAGTTTTACTTTTGAATGTTTTTGATATTGTAGGATGACCATTAACTCTAATCATCCCTTGCCACTTATTTCTCAGCTTTCTAATTGTTGCCATCGTTAACCCTTTCATTGTTAGGACTAAACTGTGCGCATACTGTGAT
>JAOISU010000024.1 GCA_028222445.1 Candidatus Pelagibacter sp. | reverse complement strand
CTAATAATTCCTGAATATATAATTAATTTACAAAATAAGAGTAAAAAAACTATTGAGATTGTAGAGCACTTTGAAAAATTAAAAAATCTAGATGATCAAAAAAAAGAAGCTAAAACCTATGAAATTTCTAACAAAAAAAAACCATTAAAGAAAAAGCCTTTTTTTAAAATCCAGCTGCTTAAATAATTCCTGTAGTTGGTGAAGAAGCACTGCCATAAATAGTTTTTTCTATTCTACCGGCTAAGTATGATTGTCTCCCTGCTATAACCGCATCTTTAAAAGCTAAAGACATTAAAAAAGGTTTTTTAGCTTTTGCAATAGCAGTGTTAGCCAAAACACCATCACAACCCAACTCCATAGCAATAGTTGCATCTGAAGCTTGTCCTAATCCTGCATCAACTATTACTGGAAGTTTTGTCTGACTTCTTATTATCTTTATATTTGTTGGATTCAAAATACCAAGGCCTGAGCCAATAGGCGCTGCCAATGGCATTATTGCACTCGCTCCCACATTTTCTAATCTTTTAGCCATCAACGGGTCATCATTACAGTAAACCATAACCTTAAAACCTTCCTTGGTTAGAACTTCAGTTGATCTTAAAGTTTCTATCATATCAGGGAATAAATTTTTTTTATCACCTAGAACCTCTAACTTAACCAATTTCCATCCTCCAATTTCTCTTGCTAATCTTAATGTTCTAAGAGCTTCCTCTGAAGTGAAACAACCAGCTGTGTTGGGTAAGTAGGTAATTTTTTTTGGGTCAATATAATCCATCAATAATGGTTTTTTCTTATCAGAAATATTTACTCTTCGTACCGCAACTGTAACAATATCTGCACCAGATAATTTAATTGCTTTTGCACATTCAGACATCGTTTTATACTTTCCAGTACCAACAATTAATCTGGAATTAAATTTTTTTTTTGCAATAATTAATTTATCGTTTATCAATTTTAACCACCTCCAATAAAGTGAACGATCTCTATCTTGTCGTCTTTTTTTAATTTGATATTATTTAGTTTTTTTTTATCTACTATTTCGTGATTTAATTCAATTGCAACTTTTTTTAAAGGAATTTTAAGCTGATTCAATAAGGTAAAAAGACTTAAATTTTCATTTATTGTTGAAAATTTACCATTAACTTTAATTTTTATTTTTTTTATTTTTTTCATACTATATAAGTCTCTGATGAGTAATAATATTATAGTTATTAATGGCCCCAATCTTAATCTATTGGGTAAAAGAGAACAATCACAATATGGCGCTATAACTTTTGAACAACTAAAAGAAAACTGCCGAGCTAAAGCTAAAGAATTAAATGTTAATTTAGAATTTTATCAATCAAATATTGAAGGTGAAATTGTTACTCGTATACAAAAATCAAAAAATGAACATGACGGTATAATTATTAACGCTGCCGGTTTTACACATACTTCTGTTGCCATAAGAGATGCTTTAGATATCTTTAAAAAACCAATCATTGAACTTCATATTTCAAATATATATAAAAGAGAAGAATTTAGACAAAAATCTCTAATTAGCGATATTGCTACTGGTGGTATTTTTGGCCTTGGAGATTTTGGATATATTTTGGCCATAATCTCTATGCAAAATATGTTGGAAAAATGAAAATAGATAAAAAAATTATCAAAGAATTAACTGATTATCTTAATGAGTTTAATTTAACTGAAATTGAGTACACAGAAAAAGATACAAAAATAAAAGTATCAAAATCAACCAACACTGTTTCTGCAAATTCGAGTGTTGCAACTCAGCTCACTCCTTCATTAAATAAAGAAACAGCCAAACCTGCTATTGCTGGAACTGAAGTAAAGTCTCCTATTATTGGAACCGCCTACCATGCTCCGGAACCTGGAGCTAAAAAGTTCATCGAAGTGGGAAAAAAAATTAAAAAAGGTGAAACGGTTATGATTGTTGAAGCAATGAAAACTATGAATCACATACCATCTACAGCTGAAGGAATAGTAAAAGAGATTTGCGTAGAAGATGGCCAACCTGTTGAGTATGGTCAAACGATTATCATCGTAGAGTAATGTTTAAAAAAATTTTAATTGCAAATAGAGGTGAAATTGCAGTTAGAGTTATAAGAGCCTGCAAAGAATGGGGAATTGCTACAGTTGCAGTGCACTCTGACGTTGACAGAGATAGTATGCATGTAAGATTAGCAGACGAAAGTGTTTGTATAGGCTCACATCAACCTGCAAATAGTTATTTAAATATTCCAGCATTAATGTCAGCTATTGAACTTACAAAGGCTGAAGCTGTTCACCCAGGCTATGGTTTTTTATCTGAAAATGCTAACTTTGCGAGAGTACTAGAAGAGAATAATATTAAGTTTATTGGTGCGTCATCCAAACTTATAGAAATGATGGGTGATAAAATTCAAGCAAAAAGAATTGCAAAAGAACATGGTTTGCCTGTTATTGAAGGATCCGAAGGTGGTGTAAAAGATATTAAACAAGCAAAAGAACTATGTAAAAAAATTGGCTTCCCTGTTTTAATTAAAGCCTCTGGTGGTGGTGGTGGTAAAGGAATGAAGATAGTGCATAAAGAAGAAGAATTTGAAAATTCTTTTTCAACAGCCAAGTCTGAAGCACAAAAATACTTTGGCAATGATGAAGTATATATAGAAAAATTTTTTCAAAATCCAAGACATATAGAAGTTCAAGTTTTATCTGGTAAAAATAGAACAGTTCATTTGCATGAAAGAGATTGTTCTGTACAAAGACGACATCAAAAATTAATCGAAGAAACTCCAAGCCCTGTTTTAACTGATCAAATAAGAAAAGATCTTTTTGAAAGAACAGTCAATATGGTAAGTAAAATTGGTTATGAAGGCGCTGGAACTGTAGAGTTTATTTATGAAGATGGAAAATTTTATTTCCTTGAAATGAATACACGTGTTCAAGTTGAGCACCCAGTTACTGAAATGGTAACTGGTATTGATATTATTAAAGAACAAATTTGGATTGCTTTCACTGGAGATACCGCTTTAAAACAAAGTGATATAAACCCTAGAGGTCATGCCATAGAATGCAGAATAAATGCTGAGGATGCTAGTAAAAATTTTCAGCCCTCTCCTGGTACAATTGGTATGTGCCACCAACCCTCAGGTTTTAGAACTAGAGTAGATGGTGCTATATTCCAAGGTTACAAAGTTACTCCTTATTATGACAGTATGGTTTGTAAAGTGATCACTCATGGAAGAAATAGAACCGAAGCTATTCAACGTATGAATAGATCCCTTGATGAATTTGTTATTGAAGGCATCACAACAACAATACCTCTTCATAAAATTCTTCTTAATCATAAAAAATTTATAGAGTCTGATTTTAATGTTAGTTGGTTAGATAACGAAAAAGTATTTTAATAACATTTTGTTAACCAAATATCATATACAGGGTGATCAAATGGATTGATTGCAGGACTAGAAGAGAACGTCCAACCATTAAATACAAAAACTTCATTATTGTCTCGGTTAGTTAAATCTTGAACTTGAATGTACGCAGTAATTTCTGGATTATCATCAAACTCTGAATTTCTCCAATTTTACCATCTTCATATTCTCCAGTGTGAAGATAAACTTTATTAAAAGATTTTGAAATTTAACTTCTTCGCCAATATTTAATTTTAAAGAGTTAGTTTTAGAACTTACTTTGTCT
>JAOISU010000023.1 GCA_028222445.1 Candidatus Pelagibacter sp. | reverse complement strand
CTTTAGGTTTGGCAATAAAAGAGAGGGTAACGTAAAGCAGTTAATAAAAAATGAAAAAAAATATCACTTCAAAATAGTCAAACCTCAGCCTTTAATTTTAAATAAAAAAGTTATTTCATCAACCTATATTCGATCTCTTTTAGAAAAAGGAGATTTAAAAAAAGCTAACAAGTTGTTAAGTAGAAATTGGTCAATTGAAGGCACAGTTCAAAAGGGAAGGCAGCAAGGAAAAAAAATTGGATTTCCAACATGCAACATAGATATTAAAGATTATGTCATTTCAATGCCAGGGGTTTATGCAGTTAATGTGAAGCAAAAAAATTCAAATAAATCTCTTAAAGCTATAGCTAATCTGGGATATAGGCCAACTTTTAACCAAAAAAAAATATTATTAGAAGTTCATATTTTTAATTTTTCTGGAAATCTTTATAATAAGCACTTATCAGTGGAGTTCACAAAATTTATAAGAAAAGAAAAAAAGTTCAAAAAAGTTGATCAATTAAAAAAACAAATTCAAAGTGACTTAAAAGTTGCTAAAAGTTAAAATGAGTAAAGAACATATCAATTTACCAAAAACAGCTTTCTCAATGAAAGCTAATTTACAAAATAAAGAGCCTGAAATTTTAGAATATTGGAAAAAAATTGATCTCTATAAAGAGTTAAGAAAATCCAACAAAGGAAAAGAAAAATTTATTCTTCATGATGGACCACCATATGCAAATGGCAATATTCATATGGGTACTGCTCTAAATAAAATATTAAAAGATATTATTGTTAAATTTCATCAAATGGATGGAAAAGACTCAGTATATGTTCCAGGTTGGGATTGTCATGGACTACCCATTGAATGGAAAATTGAAGAACAATACAAAAAAAACAAAAAAAACAAAAATGAAGTTCCAATTGCTGAATTTAGAAAAGAATGTAGAGAGTTTGCTGAAAAATGGATTGAAGTTCACAAAACACAATTTAAAAGATTAGGTGTTGTTGGAGATTGGGACAACCATTATGCAACAATGAGTTTTGAAGCTGAAGCTCAAATTGTAAGAGAATTAGGAAAGTTTTTAAAAGAAGGAAGTTTATATAAAGGCTTTAAGCCTGTTCTTTGGTCAACTGTTGAAAAAACTGCATTAGCTGATGCTGAGGTAGAGTATCAAGATCATAAATCTGATACAATTTATACAGCCTTTCCAGTTGTAAAAACAAATTTAAAAGAACTAGAAGGAACTGAAATTATAATTTGGACTACAACACCTTGGACCATACCAGCAAATAAGGCTTTAGCTTATAATGAGGCTCTCGATTATCTAATCATTCAATTAAATAATGAAGGTGATTTTAAAGGTAAAAAAATAGTGGTAGCAGAAGCATTACTAGAGTCTGTTATTAAAGACTGTAATATTAATAACTATAAAGAACTAAAAAAAATTAAGGGAAGTGATTTTAAAGACACAATTTGTAGTCATCCTTTTTTAACTCTTGGCTATAACTATGATGTTCCAATGCTTGAGGCTAGATTTGTTACAACAGAACAAGGAACAGGAATTGTACACTGTGCACCAAGTCACGGACCAGATGATTTTAATCTTTGTTTAAATCATGGAATTAAAGCAATAGAGACTGTTGATGGTGATGGAAAATATACTAAGAACCTACCGTTATTTGATGGTATTCACATTTTTAAAGCTAACCCAATTATAATTGAAAAATTAAAAGCAGAAAAAAAATTATTATCTAGTGGAGAATTAATTCATTCATATCCACATTCATGGAGATCTAAAGCACCTCTTGTTCACCGAGCAACTCCCCAATGGTTTATCTCAATGGAAAGCCATGGGCTTAGAAAGAAAGCATTAAAAGCTTTAGATGATACTACTTTCTATCCAGATAAAGGAAGAGAAAGGATAAAAGCAATGATTGAGACAAGACCAGATTGGTGTGTATCAAGACAAAGAGTATGGGGAGTTCCTCTACCAATATTTATTAATAAAACCACTAAAGAAGTTTTGGTTGATGATGAGGTAAATGAAAATATTGCAAGTATCTATGAAAAAGAAGGCTCTGACTGTTGGTTTTCAGACAACCCACAAAGATTTTTGGGTAGCAAATATAAGGCAGAAGATTATGATAAGATGAGTGATATTGTTGAGGTTTGGTTTGATAGTGGTTGCACGCACTCATTTGTCCTAGAAAAAAGAGAAGATTTGCAATGGCCCGCTTCAATGTATCTTGAAGGTTCCGATCAACATAGGGGTTGGTTTCACTCGTCACTATTAGAGTCTTGTGGAACAAGAGGTAGAGCTCCATATGAAGCTATTTTATCACATGGATTTGTAGTCGATGGTAAGGGACTTAAAATGTCTAAATCTTTAGGAAATGTAATTGCACCTGAGGATATATTAAAAAAATATGGTGCAGATATTTTAAGAATTTGGGTTGCATCATCAAATTATGCAGAAGATTTAAGAATAGATTATTCAATTTTAGAACAGCATGCAGATTCTTATAGAAAAATCAGGAATACCTTTAGATATTTATTAGGAAATTTAAATGATGATTTTAAAAAGATAGATTTAGAAAAATTAGATTTAAATCAATTACCAGAACTAGAGCAATACATGCTCCATAGAGTTTTTGAATTAAATAAAAATTTTAAAAATTATTTCAAGGCTTATGATTTTCATAATCTTTATAAAGAACTATTAAATTTTTGCACTGTAGACTTATCCGCATTTTATTTTGATATAAGAAAAGATGCCCTGTATTGTGATAGCAAAGACTCAGGCAGAAGAAAAAGCTGCATTATAGTATTAAATATTTTATTAGAGTCCTTAAGTAAATGGTTTGCACCAATTTTATCATTTACAACTGAAGAAATTTTTACATTAATTAATCTCAGTGAAAAAAGTATTCATCTTGAAAAATTCATAGAATTTCCAAAATTATTTGAAAATGAGGAGTTAAATAATAAGTGGACTGAATTAAAAAAGATAAGAGATGTTTGCAATATTAGTATTGAAGCAAAGAGAACAAGCAAAGAAATAGGCTCAAGTTTAGAGGCAAATTTAATTATTAATTTAACAGATGAATTATTAGAGATTTCAAAAAATACAGATTTTGCTGAATTATGCATCACATCATCAGCAATAGTGAAAAATTCAAATTCAGAAGAAATAACAGCAGAAGCTAGAAAAGCTGAAGGTATTAAATGTCCAGTGTGTTGGAAAATCAGTAAAGAAAATTGCACAAGACATTTTAATTAGTAAAAATTAAGAATGAATAAAATTGAATTTAAAAAAATCTCACTAAATTTATTAATTTTAATTTTAATTTTTTTTATTGATCGTTTAACAAAAATTTATATTTTAAACTTAGCAGAAATAGAGAACTCTGTTGATATATATATAACTCCTTACTTAAATTTATATTTAGTTTGGAATAAAGGAATTGCATTCGGATTATTTTCTATGAATGAAAGTATTTTTTATAATTTAATTACATTCACAATAGGAATTATAATATTAATCATATTTTATATGATTTTTAAAAAAAATAATATTCAGAGATATTTTTTATTACTAATTGCTGGTGGTGCGATGGGAAATTTTTATGATAGATTAATTTATACAGCAGTACCTGATTTTATTGACCTCCATTTTTATGGATATCATTGGTTTGTTTTTAATATTGCTGATATATTTATTTCCATAGGCGTTTTTTGCCTTATTTTGGATGAATTATTTTTTTATAAAAAATCATGAAATTTGAAAAATTTTTTTTTTTAATAGTAATTTTTGTTACCTTCATTTCAGGCTGTTCTTCTATTAAAGATACTTTGACGGGTGTCAAAAAGCAAAATACAGATGAATTTTTAGTAAAAAAGAAAGATCCATTAGTTTTACCACCGAACTTTAACGATCTACCAAAACCTCAAACCCAAAAAAATAGTGAGAATAATGGAGAAGAAAGTATAGATTTTTCAAATATTTTAAGTGAGAGTGAAAATAAAAAAGAAATCATTAAAAATG
>JAOISU010000022.1 GCA_028222445.1 Candidatus Pelagibacter sp. | reverse complement strand
TTTTTTAATAACTTTTTCTGTATCTTTTCCCCCTAAAGGCAAAACATAAGCTTTTGCAATTTTTAGATCTTGACTCATTTTTACTTCTGTAACGGTTACAGTATTAGTTTCTAAATTCGGCACCTTAGCTTCATTTCTTGCAAAAATCATACCTAAAGATTGCTTAATCATCTCTCCAACACGTAATTGTCTCTGTGATACCGGTTTTCCTATTCTGTCAGCCATTATACCGTTCTCTCCGTTGAAGTCGTGCTATAAGCCTCAATTATATCGTTTTTTTGAAAGTCTATAAAGTCTTTAAGGGTAATTCCACATTCCTGACCATTGCTCACCTGTTTTGCCTGATCTTTTTCTCTAAAAATAGTGCTTATTTTACCAGTATAGATAATTGCTCCATCTCTAATTACTCTAGCATTAGCACCACTTGTGATCTCACCCTCTGTCACTTTAGATCCAGCAACTTTTCCTGTTCCCGATACTTTAAAGATTTCTAAAATTTGAGCTGTACCACTAATTGTTTCTTGAATATCTGGAGCAAGTAAGCCCGACATTCTTGATTTAATATAATCCAAAACTTCATAGATAATATTGTATGAAGAAATTTTTATTTTTTCATTTTCTGCTAATTTTTTTGCTTCCTTACTTGGCTTAACATTAAATGCTATTAAAACTGCGTTTGATGCTTTTGCTAAAGTCACATCAGTTTCTGTTACCATTCCAATATCTGATAAAATTATTTTAGGTTTAACCTCATCATGAGTAATTTGACTGATTGCATTTTTTATTGCTTCTGAAGATCCATGAACATCAGATTTGATTATAATATTTAATTCAGCTGCAGATTTATCTACAAATGCAGAATCCTGTGTTGCAAAAGTTAAAGGGTTGCCTCCTGTTTTATTTTCTTCAGCTCTATTGGCGCTTAAAGTTTTTGCTTCTTTTTCTGTATCAAGAACAATAAAATCATCACCTGATTTTGCTGCACCATTAATTCCTAAAATCTCCACTGGAGTTGATGGTGGTGCTTCATCAATATTTTGTCCTTTGTCGTTAATTAATGCTCTAACTTTACCCCATTTTAATCCACTAACAAAAAAATCACCTTTTTTAATTGTACCTGATGTAACGATTACTGTTGCTACAGCTCCTCGCCCTGTATCAATTTTTGACTCTAAAACAATACCAGTTGCTTTAGACTCATAATCTGTTTTTAAATCTAAAATCTCAGCTTGAAGAACTATAGACTCTACTAACTTATCTAAGTTCTTTTTAGTTTTAGCAGAAATCTCAACCATTAGTGTGTCACCAGATAAATCTTCTGCAATTAACTCGTACTCTAAAAGTTGATTTTTAATTTTTTGTGGGTCAGCATCTGGTAAATCACATTTATTTATTGCAACAACAATTGGAACTTTGGCGGCTTTTGCGTGTTTAATTGATTCAATTGTTTGTGGTTTAACTCCATCATCTGCTGCAACTACCAATACCACAATATCTGTTAATTTTGATCCTCTGGCTCTCATCTCTGTAAAAGCAGCATGGCCTGGGGTGTCAATAAAAGTTATTTTATTTGATTCATGCTCTATTTGATAAGCCCCAATATGTTGTGTTATCCCTCCAAATTCTCCTAACACAACGTTTGCACTTCTTAGAACATCTAATACAGAAGTTTTACCATGATCAACATGTCCCATCACAGTTACAATTGGCGGTCTATTTTTTAAATTTTCAGATCTAGACTCTTTTATTTTTTGAATAATTTCTTCTGCTTTAGTTTCTCTTATAGGGTTATGGCCAAACTCTTTTACCAAGTACTCTGCCGTATCAGCTGCTAGTGTTTGGTTGATCGTAACAGTTACTCCCATTCCAAATAAAAATTTAATTACATTGCTTGATTGCTCTGCCATTCTGTTTGCAAGCTCTCTAACTGTAATTGCCTCCGGAATATTTACATCTCTCTTAACTGGTTTTAAATTTTCTTGGATCTCTTCTTTAGTAAGCTCTCTGTTTTCTTTTAATTTTGCTCTTTTAAGGGATGCTAAACTTCTTGTTCTAGCTTCAATTTGATCACTTAGTGCTCTTGAAACAGTTAATTTTAATTCTCTTTTTTTTCCCTCTGACTTTCCTTTTTCTCCAGATTCTCCCTTGAGTCTTCTAGTTGCTCTTTGTTCAGCTAATTTACGTTTTTCATAATCATTAGTTATGGGTGAAGATGGTTTAGGTGACAGAGTGTTTCTTGGCACAAAAGATCCTTTGGGACTTGCAGCAGGTGTTGATCTAACACTTGCTGGTCTACTGAAACTACCTTTTGGAGCAAATTTGCTTGGCTTTTTTTCAATTACAACAGAGTTCTTACTCTGAGTTTTTGCTAACTCTATATTTTTTATTGATTTCTTGGCTATGCCAGAAAGTGTTAATTTTGTTTTTTTGTTGTCCATATTTCATTACTCAATCTTTATAAACTATATTTCTTGCAGACATGATCAATTCATCAGCTTCTACTTTTGATAAAGCAAAGTCTTCAAGATACCCTTGAATTTTTATTCTTTCACCTTTAACAACATCATAACCGCCTGTTAATTCATCAGATGCTAGATCTGCAAAATCTTCTAATTTTAAAATTTTCTGCTCACCTAAGGTAACTAACATTCCAGGAGTTAAACCTTTGTGATTTATAAGATCATCTTGCAATCCCAAATCTTTAATTCTTTTAGTAATATCTTCCTGATCTTTTTGATAAAACTCTTTAGCTCTTTCGATTAAAGCTTTAGCAGTATCTTCTTCAATACCTTCAATTTTTATTAAACTTTCTGGTGTGCTATCTTTAATATCTGAAATTGAAGAAAAACCTTCAGCAACAAGTAATTGTCCTAGGGTTTCATCTAGTTCTAAGTTTTTAACAAAGTTTTCTGTTTTTTCTTTGAATTCTAACTGTCGTCTTTCTGAGTCTTCAGCATCAGTCATTATGTTAATTTCATAATTTAATAATTTAGTAGCAAGTCTTACGTTTTGACCTCTACGACCAATTGCTTTACTTAAATTTTCTTCAGTTAAAATCACATCTAATTTTTTTGCGACACTGTCAACGTTAACTCTTTGAACTTCTGCAGGAGATAGAGCGTTAGAAACTATAATTGCTGGATCTTCAGACCAGTTCACAATATCAATTTTTTCTCCTTGCAATTCATTAACAACTGCTTGAACTCTTGATCCTCTCATTCCAACACAAGCTCCTACTGGGTCTAATGAAGTATCAACTGCTTTGACACAAATTTTTGCTCTACTTCCTGGATCTCTTGCTGATGACTTAATCTCAATTAAACCATCATAAATTTCCGGAACCTCTTGAACAAAAAGTTTTTCCATAAATTTAGGATGAGCTCTTGATAAAAATATTTGCTGTCCTCTAGTTTCTCTTTTTACATCATAGCAGTAAGCCTTAATTCTATCACCTGCTTTAATGTTTTCTCTTGGGATCATTTCATTTTTTTGAATAATTGCTTCAGTTCTTCCCAAATCAACTATTACATTTCCAAATTCTAAACGTTTAACAATTCCACTCAAAATTGTATCTTTTTTATCTATAAAGTCATTGTATTGTCTTTCACGCTCCGCTTCTCTTACATTAAAGCTAATAACTTGTTTTGCTGTCTGAGCTGCAATTCTTCCAAAGTCAAAAGAGGGCAATGGTTGTAAAATTTCATCACCAACTTTTTTATCTTTGTTTTCTTCATTTAAAATGATTGCGTCTTGAAGATTAATTTCTGTATTTGTGTTTTCTGGTTTTTCAACAATAACTAATTTTCTAAATATACCAATGTCACCACTTTCTCTGTCAATTAAAACTTTGATTTCATTGTCTTGTCCAAATTTAGATTTGGCTGCTTTAGCAATTCCAGTTTCCATAGAATCTATAATCAACTCTTTATCGATAGATTTTTCTAAAGCCACAGCTTCAGCTATTCTTAATAATTCTAATTTATCTGATCTTCTATTTAACATATTTTAATAGTCCCAAAAAAAAATGGGCTAAAGCCCATTCTGTAATTTCAATAATGTAAGAGCAATATATAAAGAATTTTTTTTAATTCAATAGTAACTATTTAGAAAAAACACTTTTTTTATCTGTTTTTTCCCATGAAAATGAACCG
>JAOISU010000021.1 GCA_028222445.1 Candidatus Pelagibacter sp. | reverse complement strand
ATTTATAATTTTTCCATGAAGATTTTCCTGCATGCCAAGCAATATATAAATCTGGTACCATATTTATAATCTCTCCATTATTTTTGATAAAATAATGGCAGCTAACCTCAGATTGTATATCTGTAAGTTTCCTTAAAGCATCAGATTCGCTTCTCATTCCCGTATAATGAAAAATTATGAATTTGATTTGCTTAGATAATCTTTTCTTTGGATTAAAGCTAGGTGAGAAGTTTAATGCTATTTTTAGAGCCATTTTTGGGTCATATTTATAACTAATTCTAGATTTACTTTGAGAATATATACATTATATAATGAAACAATAATGAAAAAATTTTTATTAACTTCACTAATTAGTTTAATGTTAGTCACCAATGTAAGTGCTGATACTGATGGTGAAAATAATATGACTAAAAAAAATTCAGGTGAAATAAAAGATTGTTTTGAAAGTGTAAATAGAGCAACTTTTAAATTTAATCAGGTTTTAGATGGTGCTGTTTTTGAGCCTCTTGCTAAAGCCTATAGGGTTTTACCTTCTCCAGTAAGAGCTGGAACAAGTAATGCTTTGGATAATCTTTCAACACTTGTAACAATTCCTAATAATTTACTTCAAGGAGATTTTAAAAAAGCTACTGTTAACACTGGTAGATTTATAGTTAATACAACTATTGGAATTGTTGGAATATTTGATGTCGCAGAAAAAGTAGGTTTTCCAGAATATGAAAAAGAAGACTATGGTCAAACACTTGGTGTTATGGGTGTTGGTGAAGGATGTTATGTAGTGCTCCCTGTTTTGGGGCCTTCAACTGTAAGGGACACGGTTGGTTCATTGGCAAGCTTAATGGGAGGTGACGCATGGTATAATGTTACTGTTGCAAATGATACTCAACACTTTTCTGATTTTGATTATTATGCATCAAGAGCAGGCTCTGGAGTTGATTTTAGGGCAAAAAATATAGAATCTTTTGATAATCTAGAAAAAAACTCAATGGATTTTTATGCATCCGTTAGAAGTTTATATTTACAAGATAGACAACAAAAAATTGCAAACTCAAACACAATAACTGAAACCCAAAACGATAATGATTGGGAAGAAATAGAAACTCAGTAAAAAATAAAACTTAATGAGATTAAAAAAGTTTTTAATATTTACTTTTATCACAATAAATTTTGTTAGCTTTAATCAATCCTATTCAATGGAGCCTGATGTATTTGTGCAATCAACGGTAAATAGAGCTTCAGAAGCTTTAAATAATAAATATTCAAAAGAAGAAAAAATAGATAAACTAAAACAGATCGCAATTGAAACAGTTGATATAAATGGAATTGGCTATTACACTTTAGGCTCTTTTAGAAAAAATATAAGTGAAAATGAAATACGTAAATATGAAACACTTTTTAGGCAATATTTTTTAAAGAGCTTTTCTAGTAGATTGGCTGAGTATTCAAATCCTGAAATAGAGGTCATGTCTAAAGAAAAGCTAAGCGAAACATATACAATGGTTTCTAGTAAATTAGTTGCAACTGATCAAAGACCAGAGGTTAAAATTGATTGGAGAATTTATACAAAAAATCCTGAAAACCCTTTAATTAGAGATTTAATTATTGAGGGCTTGAGTCTTGCCAGAACACAAAAGGAAGAGTTTTCATCTATCATCCAAAGTAACAATGGAGATATTAATGCTCTTTTTTCTAGTCTAAAAGAGTTCGTTAAATAATTTTTATAAAAGTTAATTATTGGTGGGCCCGCCAGGACTCGAACCTGGGACCAATACATTATGAGTGTACTGCTCTAACCAACTGAGCTACAGGCCCTGAAAATTAAACTTTAATTATATTATAATGCAACCGATGTCTAGTATAGGTAAAAATAATGCGAATGGTGGGACTGGTTGGTTACGCTCCAACTACCCCTGCAATGTCAATGCAGTACTCTACTATTGAGCTACAGTCCCCTTGGAATTTTAACTTTCTAGAAAGCTTTTTAGCTGCTTGGATCTGCTTGGGTGTTTTAATTTTCTAAGAGCTTTAGCTTCTATCTGTCTAATTCGCTCTCTAGTTACTGAAAACTGAAGGCCTACTTCTTCAAGTGTATGATCTGTATTCATACCAACACCAAATCTCATTCTTAGAACTCTTTCTTCTCTTGGTGTTAGTGTTGATAAAATCTTAGTAGTTGCCTCACTTAAATTTGATTTAATAGCTTGCTCTAATGGGGCTAATGCTTTTGTATCTTCAATAAAATCTCCCAAACTACTATCTTCTTCATCGCCCACTGGCTTTTCAAGTGAAACTGGTTCTTTTGATATTTTTAAAACTTTTCTAACTTTATCTAACGGCATTCTTAATTTTTTTGCTAATTCCTCAGGTGTCGCCTCTCTACCAAACTCACTTAAAATTAGTCTTTGTGTTCTAACAATTTTATTAATGGTTTCAATCATATGAACTGGAATTCTAATCGTTCGCGCTTGGTCAGCAATAGATCTTGTAATCGCTTGTCTTATCCACCATGTAGCATATGTTGAAAATTTGTATCCTCTTCTGTATTCAAATTTATCAACTGCTTTCATAAGACCAATATTTCCTTCTTGAATAAGATCTAAAAATTGAAGTCCTCTATTAGTATATTTTTTGGCAATAGAGATTACTAATCTCAAGTTAGCTTCAACCATTTCTTTTTTTGCTATTCTAGATTCTTTTTCACCTTTTTGAATTCTGCTAACTAATTTTTTATAATCTGTAACTGAAATTCCAAGCTTGTGACTAATCTCAATTAATCTTTCTCTAATATTCTTAAATTCATCTTTGTTTTTTGAAAAAAACTGTTTCCACATAGGATTGGTATCAAGAAATTTTTTAAGATTTGGATTAATTTCATTGCCTATATAAAACTTAATAAATTCATTTCTTGGAATTTTTTGATCCATTGCAAGTCTCAAAAGATTTCCCTCTAAAGAAACAATCTTTTTATTTTCTACATAATGTTTTTGAACTAATTCTTCTAATACAGATGGAGATAACTGAAGAGATTTAATATTTTCTAAAATGTCACTTACAATTTTGTCATAGCCTTTTTCTTTGGCAGTTGAAAAACTGCCTGAATTTAAAATACAATCTAATTTCTCTTTTTGATATTTAATTAACTTTGCGTACTCTTTTGTTAGAGTATTTACTGTTTTTAAAACCTTTGGTTTAATTTCAGTTTCCATTGCAGCAAGTGTAGGATTGAATTCATCATCATCATTGCTATCTTCATTTTTATCTGTTTCACCTGAATTTCTTTGTTTAGCACTAGGACCTGTATTTTCGTCCTCCATATAATTTGTATCAATATCAATAATTTCTCTTACTAGAATTTCATCCTTTTGAAGTTTTTCATCCCACTCAACAAATTGCTGTGCTGTAATCGGGCTTTGTGCTAATGCAATAAGCATTACATCTTTTCCAGCTTCTATTCTTTTAGCAATTGCAATTTCACCTTCACGAGATAAAAGTTCTACTCCACCCATCTCTCTTAAATACATTCTTATAGGGTCATCACTCTTTTCAATAGTTTTGCCTTCTTCTTTAGAGGAGTTTTCTTTTTTTCTTAAAACTTTAAAATCTGATTTTTTTTCTACTAGAGAAACGCTCTCATCAAGAATGTGCATGAAAGCCTGTTCTAAATTTTCATTAGAGAGATTTCTTTTACCTAGAGATTTGTTTAACTCATCAAAAGTTATAAATCCTCTATGGGTACCTCTACCCATAAGTCTAGCAAATGATTTTGTAATTATTCTTTCCACAATTGTATATATTTGAGAAGACTTATATAAGCGCAATTTTATAAAAATCCATGTATTTTTTGTAGGATTTAATTGATGTTTTTTTGCTTTTTTAGCTCTCTTAATTCATTGAAAGTACTTTCGCTTAAATCCTTTGAAAATTTCGACTCTAGCTCTTCAATTCTAAACTCTAGATCGTAATTTTTGAGATCTCTTGAAACTTCATCTAATAATTCAAACATTTTTTCCTGATTATTTTGATTACTATTTAAAATATGCTTGATGGAAGCAAACTTGAAAATTTTTTCTATTAATTGTGGATCAATAGGAATTTGCTCAAGTGTAAGTTTTTCTCCACTTTTTAACTTTGATAAAAGAGTTTCATAGATCAATTTATTTTCATCGCTGAACAATCTAATATTTTCAATTAAGTGAATATTTTCTTGAAAAATATCTAAGTTATTTAATATCAGATAAAGTAATGAAAACTCTTTAAGTTCTACCCCGCTTAATGATTTACTTTCATTGAAGTATTTTTGTGTAGATTGTAAAGACTTAATTTTTTTTGTATAAAATTGTTTTTTACCTACGTTACTATGCGGTGTTAAAGATGAGATTTTTTCTAAGAAAAACTCAAGCACATATTTTTTAATAAAATCATCTTTAATGGTTCGCGCAATAGATCTTAATTTTTTTTCAAAAATTGCCATTGATGAGGGATTATTATCAGTTTGTTGTTTGTAGTGATTAAATATGAATTGATGAATAGAAATTTTTGCTTGTTTGGTAAAATCTATAAAATTAGCTTTACCATTTTTATTTGCATAACTATCTGGGTCTTCTCCATCTGGTAAAAAAAGAAATGAAATTTGTTTTTCAGGCTGTAATTCTTTTATTGAATTTTCAGCTGCTCTGAGGGCTGCTTTATATCCACTTTC
>JAOISU010000020.1 GCA_028222445.1 Candidatus Pelagibacter sp. | reverse complement strand
GCAACATTAGTGTAAAAAATATTATTAAATTTTCATAAGATGGAAAAGAATAAATAAAAAAACTGTAAATTACGGGTAAAATTATTGGAAATCTAATAAACAGAAAATCTATTTTTTTTGTTATCACCATAATTAATTTTATTTTTTTTTACCTACAACTATAAAAAGACCACCTTCATTACCTAAATTATTAAAATTCATCCTCAACTGTTGAAAAATTCTTTCGGTAAAAGTATTTTTTTTACTTTTTACAAAAATATTATTTGGTATTCCAATTGAACAATCTGTTGATGGGATTGAATTAATAAATTCTAAATCATGCTTATCAAACCATTCAAATACTTCATCAAGTGTATGCGTGGTCTCAACTGGATGTTCGTATTGATCTCTTATCCATGATTTTATTTTTTCTGAATTTTTTATATTATCTTTATTCAAAATTCTTAATACAGGATCTAAAAACATCACAAAATTTTTTCCAAAGAACTTATAAAAAAACTTTCTAACTTTTGTTCTAATTCTTCCATAGCTATTGTATAAACCAATGATCACATAACCATCTTTTTTTATTATTTTTGGTATTTTACTAAAACTTTCGTATGCATCTTTAGTGTGGTGTAAAACACCACTACATAATACTAAATCAAATACTTCATTACTAAAAATATCTTCATTAATATCTGCATTTAAGTAATTAATATTTTTTATGCCATTTTTATCAGAAAAAGATTTTCCTAATTCTAATGATTTCAAAGTTGGGTCAAAAGCAAAAATTTTATTATTGGTTCCAAAAGCTAAATAATTTGATACTTGACTTGTTCCTGATCCGATTTCAATAAATTTTTTATTAAAACCTAAAAAATTTTTTATTTGTTTTAAAAAAAAATTATTTTTACCTATTGTGTTAATACTTTGTTTATCTTGATGATCTTTGTAGTTGGGAAACGGTGCTTCATCATAAAAAGATGTAACTGATTTAGTCGTAAAATCATTTACCTTAAATTTATATAAATTATCTTTTTTTGTATAATCTTTTTTAAACATTAAAATTGTATTATCTAAAAAGGTTCAATCATTGACTCTGGTTTAACTTTTCTTTTAATCCAAAATGAATTTTCATTTTTATTCTTAATTAAAAGTACATCTTTACCAAAAACTTTTAATAACAAGCCGATAGGAGTAATAACCAAAAAAAATAGGACGCTCAATATGATAGGAGAAACAATCATTCCTAATGTCATACCAAGTTTCATCCATAAAAAATTGGGTATCTTAAAAATTGATGGACATATAAATGAAATAATCAATAAAGATAATGAAATTGAAAAAAAAATATATGCATTAGAATTGTCAGAAGTAAAAAAAAACAAACCTAACAAAAAAAATATTAATACAAAAAATAATCCAAATTTTTTATTTGATGGTAATGTTGTTTGATTGAAATTTTTCATTTGGATATTTATTTTATTCTTTAATATCTATTACCACAAAGTATATATAAACGGAGCTATAATTGAACCCTGGGACACTATTAATAATCCTCCTAAGAGTGTAAGGATCAAAACTATAGGTATTAACCAATATTTCTTTCTCTTGAACATAAATCTGATTAATTCTCTTAAAAAACTCATTATTTTTTTGTTATTTTTTATTAATTATACTACTTATTTTTTTAGCAAGTATTTCATTTCCTATATCAGTTAAATGAACAGTATCGATAAATGCAACTTTATCATAATTGTTATTTATGCTATTAAATTTTTTGTTCAAGTTATATTCTTCAAATAAATCCATAAAATTATAACAATCCTTTTTACAAAAATCTGTCTTTAGAATTAAATCATAAACTTCTTTAGCAATAAAATAGTAATCTTGGTCATTTGACTCAAGATTTAAAAATGGTTGCAAAATTATTATATGTTTTGAATTTTTTGCTTCTGATATGTCTCTTATTTTTTTTTGATTTTTAATAAAACTTTCTGCTATAATTTTTGCATCATCTTTATTACAATCATCATCTTTATCATTATATTCTAAAATTCTTTTATTTTCTTTTTTTTTAATTTCTTTATAATTTTTTAAATAAGACAGCATAAACACGGTATTAGGAACTTTTTTAATTATATAAATTTTTACAAGTTCTATAAAATCAATTTGAGATAAATGAAAATATGACCAATCATTTACTATTTTTTTTAAATATTTATAACTTTCAGGAGTATCAGGATAAAGGTCGGTGTTCTTATTATAACGACAATAAATTGTAATATCATTTGAACCAGTTAAAGACACTGAGTAATCATAATCAAGAGAATATTTGGCTATTGCAAGTAATTCCTGATGTGAATTCCAAGAAGGACTATTTAAATTTGAAAAATTTACATTTGTTTTTTCTGTAAGTAATGCTGCTGGTGTTTTGCTGTCATTACTAGCATAGTACCCAAAAGCAGTAGATCCGCCTAAAAAAATTCCTTTTTTTTGGAAGTCTTTTTTTAAACTAGGATTGTATCTAAAATAATCTTTATTAAAATTTATAACAGTTTTATCTATTTCATTATTATCTATCTCCTTACTTGGTACAAAAAATAAATAATAAGGGTGCAATTCTTTTTTGTTAATTTTTGCATAAGGATTAACTTTTTTTTTTTCTCCATAATAATCTGTTTGGTGCAATAAAGCGGGGTCCGTTTTTTTTAGTAAAATTTTATCTTTAATATTAAAAAACTCTAAAAAAAAAACGACTAATATTAATGAGAGAAATAAATATATACTTGTTATAAAAAAATATCCTACTATTTTTATTTTATTCATTATTTTTTTTATTTTTTATTTTTACTAAATTTGCGGCCTCAATATACTCTTCGTCAGTACAAAAAGATTGTCCCTGACTATTCTTTAAACTGGCGCCAATTCCCACACCATGACCTACTTCAACATAGTTAATACCAGATTCAATTTGATTGAAATTTTTCATTTTGATGTTTATTTTATTTTTTAATATCTATTACCACAAAGTATATATAAATGGAGATATAATAATTTTTATTTCATCAAAAAGTCGTTAAACTTTTCTGCTGTAATTTGATATCCATATTCATTTGGGTGACCCGGCAAACCAAAGTGATAAATATCTGTTGGACTTTCTAAAGTATCAAATAGTTCCATCTTAATATCAACCAAATCTATATCTAAATCTTTTATTCTTTTTAAAAAAGTATCATATTGTCTTTGACCATAGATCAATAGTCCATTGCCCATATATCTTGTTAGGTGTGGATGATATACAACAACAATTTTTCCACCCCAACTTTTTACCAAATCATCTGCTAATTTTAAAATTTTAAAATACTCATCTATTGCTGAGATATCTGAATATCTATATCTTATAATTGATTTATCTTGAGGGAGAAAATGATTTAAAAAATCTCTTAATTTATGTAATCTTATTAATCCTAGATAGTTAATGCTTTTTTTGTATGCTATTGACTTATTCTTTGATTGTATTTCTTTGTGATTCAATGTTCCTCCCTCGCTATATTTAACTAGCTCAATCAAATCTTTTAATTGTTGATTTATTAAATTTTGTTTTGTTATTAAATTTTGGCTAAAGCTAGGTTTTTTATAATTTCTAATTATTTCAAATTTCCATTCATCATTCAAATTACCTAGGTCATTAGCTTCTGAGTAATACCAAAGTACTACTTTTGGTTCTTTAAAATATGCATATTCTTTTAGAGCAGCTAACTGCAATAAAGGTCCATAGCCTTGCACTCCTAAATTTAATATATTTTTACCAGAAATTTTATTTAGTAAAGTACTTATAACAAATTCATCATCTACACATGCTCCATGTACTAGTGAGTCACCAACTATTGCAACATCAATTTTATCCTCATCCCAAATACTATCTTTATTTCTAAATCCATATCTATCAGTTTGATAAATAACTCGTTCTCCTGACTCATTACAGAATACTGTTTTTGAGTTTGATATGTTTGATAATGGATATATTGGATTTTTTAAGTTATTAAAAAATTTACTAGTTTTGCTAAAAACATCATTAGGTGGCATTGTAGGAAAAGCAATTTCACCTTTTTCTAGTAAATCATTTAATACTTCATATTTTGACCTAGTATCAAACTTAATACCTAATTTTTCTGCATAAAATTTTCTATTCTGAAGATCTTCTATAGGAGTCTGGCTTTGATGAACAAAGTTTAAATAGATTTCAATTACATATAAACTTAAAATTCCAGAAAGAATTACTATCTTGCAGACTACTTTTATTTTATTTGATTTCTGAATTAAAATTACAAATAAAATAAACAATATAAAAGAAAAATAGATAATAAAATTTAAGTAAAATGTTGAAATTTCTTTATTACTCTGAAAAAATTTATATGTTGTACTTATAATAATTAATATAGTGAGTATGTTCAAAAATAATAAAATTTTGTCAGATAGTACTCTCTTGTATATTGAAAACATCATAATCAGACTTATAAATTTGTATTAAATTTTATTTGTATTTATTATTAATTTAAATTTACTATAAAACTCCTAAATATAAATCAAAGAAATTAATCAAAAACTATTCACCATCTTGACTATTTTTTGATAAAATCTTTCAAAAAATGTTTTGTCAACGTAAGGTACGTCTTTTGGCTCTGCATAACTAAGGTTGATCATTAAAACATCACGTGACTTTGCATCATCACATAAAATTTTAGATACTGAATGATAAGAGTTTTTAGTTTTTTTAAATCCATAAAAATTGTTAGGTATAGGGATAATAGTTTTAATAACTTCTAATTTATTTTCTTCAACAACTTCATTTCGCCAATTAAATTCATATTTATTATCTTTGGGTTTATACAAATTAACTAACCCACCATTATTAATTGACCACTCATCTGAAGTAAAAAAAATGATCATACTAACTATCTTTCTTGTTGAGTCTGTATGTGGGTTGTTAAATGATTTATTATAAGATTTATTGAAAGTGAATTCTAGTTTGACTTTTTTGAAAAATGGAATGAATCTTTTTAAACTCTTGTCCGAAAAAAAAACATTTTTTATCTTGAAATTTTTTATTACTTCTTTTTTAAAATCGTCACTATTTAATAAATCTATAAAATTTTTCCAAATTTTACATTCTCTTAAAAAAAGATTAAAATTTT
>JAOISU010000002.1 GCA_028222445.1 Candidatus Pelagibacter sp. | reverse complement strand
TCTACCGAATAAATCAACTTTATCACTTATTTTTTTTTTAATAATGTCTAAATTTGAAAATTTTTCATTATCCCAAGAGGTTTCAGCTAAACTTTTAAATTTTTTTTCAATTTCTTGAGGTGTTAAAAGATAACTAAAATGCCATCCTCCATTATAAATTATTTGAATGTCTTTTTCTTTATCAATTCTCCAAAATGGATATTTTAAATTTTTTTTTACAACTTTATGTCTTAACCAGTCAACCGACTTTAGATGTTTCTTTCTACATACTCTTGTCCCTTCCCAAGGACTTTCATATGGATTAAAAAGATTTAATTTATATGAGAATATCTTTTGAGAAAAAATGCCATATTTTTTTTTCAATTGAAAATTTTTTAGAATTTCAGGATTTGGTATTTCATCTGGATCTGAAAACATAACAAAATCATCGTTCTCTATCTCTTTCAAGTTTTCTATTATATATTCTCTTTGAATAGCTTGATTTTGCCAAGGACTACTTGTATCTGGAAATTTTTCTTCAATTACGATATGCTTTATTTTTTCACTTTTTTTGTATTTTTCTTTATTAAAATTAATTTCTTTTTTATTTCCTCTATGATCATAAATAGACTCACATATTAAAAATTTATCAACTACATCTTTGAGTATATTAAACCTCAAATCAAAATGACGATTTTCTTGAAAGAAGGTTACTGTGTCAATTATTTTATTCGTCATACTAAACCATTTTTATTCCATCATTAAAACTTACAGTCCTCATTATTTCTTTATAATTATTATAAAAAAATTTAAACTTTAAATTTTTGAAAGACTTATTTTCAATATTTAGAACATTTGGATTATTTCTTTTTTTTATAATGCCTAAACCTTCGTCTGCTAAAATTGTAAATGTATCAAAATTATTCCAAGTACGGACCTCAACTATTGCTTTCCAAACATCTCCATTCCAGTTATATCTGCTCCTTGGTACTCTTTGATGTTCTATACTTTTAGGAAGACAATCATGAAGTATTATAACTCCATTTTTATTTAAAAACTTTATTGAATTTAATATGTCTTTTATCGCTTGCTCATAAACGTGAAGACCATCTATAAAAATACAATCAAATTTCAAAGTATTTTTTAAAAAAAATTCATCACTTGTGCCTCTAAAATTACCACCACTAATTGGGTCTACACCAATTTTATCTATATCTATTTTATTAAAAACCTCATCCTGATTACAACCTATTTCTAAATATTTCTTATATTCATTTTTTTTTATAATCAACTGAATTAAGTCGAGACGAGTTTTTTTATCAAAACTATAATTAATTCTTTTTGAAAATCTTTCAGAAAAAAATAAATGATACAACTTTTTTAAAAAAAATTCTTTATTTCTGTTTTTTTCCATTTTGCTATTTATTATCTTTGCTTATTTTTAATACACCTATAAATGCTTCTTGAGGTATTTCAACTTTTCCAAACTGTTTACCCCTTGCTTTTCCTTTTTTCTGTTTATCCAATAATTTTCTTTTTCTATCTCTAGCTCCACCACCATGGATTTTAGTCAATACATCTTTTTTAAAACCTTTAATTGTTTCACGTGCAATAATTTTTCCACCTATAGCAGCCTGTACTGGAATCATAAAATTATGACGTGGTATCAAATCTTTTAATTTTTCACACACCTCTCTTCCCACAGTTTGTGCAAAATCTTTATGAACCATCATCGATAATGCATCTACTGGTTCAGCATTAACAAGAATTCCTAATTTTACTAAATCACCCTCTCTATGCCCTATAATTTCATAATCAAAACTTGCATAACCACTTGTCATTGATTTAAGTCTGTCATTAAAGTCAAACACAACTTCGTTTAAAGGAATTTCATAATTTAAAACAGCTCTATTCCCAGAATAACTTAAATTTGTTTGTACACCTCTTTTATCTTGGCAAACTTTTATAATTGAGCCTAAATATTGATCTGGAGTTATTATTGTTGCTTTAATCCAGGGCTCTTCAATAAATTTTATTAATGTTGGATCTGGTAAACTTGAGGGGTTCTGTAGCTCTATTATTTCACCTTTATTCATATGAACTTTATAAACTACCCCCGGTGTTGTTGTTAGTAAATTTATATCAAATTCCCTTTCGAGTCTTTCTGTGATTATTTCTAAATGTAAGAGTCCTAAAAAACCACATCTGAAACCTAATCCTAATGCTGACGAGGACTCTGCTTCAAAAGAAAAACTAGCATCGTTTAATTGTAGCTTACCTAAACCATCTTTAAGTTTTTGATAATCAGAACTGTCAACTGGAAACAATCCACAAAAAACTACAGGTTTGCTTCTCTTAAATCCTGGAAGTGCTTCTTGAAGCGGTTTAGTTGCATCGCAAATAGTATCCCCGACTTTTGTTTCAGATAAAACTTTTATACCAGTTGTTATAAAACCAATTTCACCTGCATTTAATTGTTTCATATCGGTTGCTTTAGGAGTAAAGACACCAACTTTTTCAACAATATATTCTTGATTTGTTGACATCATTTTTATCTTCATGTTTTTGGAAATTTTTCCATCAATAACTCTAACCAAAATAACTACGCCAAGATAAGTGTCATACCAACTATCAACAAGTAAACATTTTAAATCTGCATCTTTTTCTCCTTCTGGAGCTGGTAATGATACAATAATTTGTTCTAGAATTTCATTAATACCTTCCCCTGTTTTTCCTGAACAAGGAATAGCATTTTCAGTATCAATACCAATTACTTCCTCGATTTGTTTTTTTGTTTTTTCTAAATCCGAAGCTGGTAAATCAATTTTATTTAGAACTGGTACAATCTCATGATTTATATCTAATGCTTGATAAACATTTGCTAGCGTTTGTGCTTCAACACCTTGTGTACTATCAACAATCAATATTGATCCTTCACAGGCATATAATGATCTACTCACCTCATAACTAAAATCAACATGACCTGGTGTATCAATTATATTTAAGATATAATCTTTACCATCTTTTGATTTATAATTAAGTTTTACTGTTTGAGCTTTAATTGTAATCCCTCTTTCTCTTTCTATGTCCATTGAATCTAATACTTGGGCCTTCATTTCTCTTTCAGTAAGCCCTCCACAACTATGTATTATTCTATCAGCAATTGTTGATTTACCATGATCAATGTGTGCAATAATTGCAAAGTTTCTTATATGATCAATCTTTGCCATAACTATGATCTAATCTTTGCGTCAGTTTTTGTTTCTACAGCTGATATAATGAGGTGATTAATTTTATTAAGGTCCTCTTCATTTAATGTTTTTTCTAAGGATTGGATAGTTACATTAAGTGCAATTGATTTTTTATTTTCAGGAATATTTGTACCCTCATAAACATCAAAAACTTTAACTGATTTTATTAATTCTTTATCTACATTGGAAATAATATCTATTAGTTCCTGTACTTTAAAATTTTTATCTATCACAAAAGCAAAGTCTCTTTCTGATTTTTGAAAATCTGAATATCTATATTGAGTTTTTTGATCTTTTAATGATTTTTTAGGATGTTTAATATTGTCTAAAAATATTTCAAAACCAACTAAAGCTTCTGATTTAATATCTAATTTCTTTAAAATCTTTGGATGAATATCACCAAAAAAAGCTATTACTTTTTCTTTACCTTTGTTTAAGAAAACTCTTCCTGATTTTCCTGGGTGATAATAATTAGGTGTCTCATCATCTATATAAAATTTATCTTTATTAAACCCCGCTTCAATTAAACTTTGAATAACATCTCTTTTTACATCAAAAACATCAACTAACCTTTCTTTTTCAATCCAGCTCTGTCTAGTCAATTGACCTGACCTTAAGCCACTAATTACTGTCTGTTGTTCACCTGGTTGACTTCCTTGAAAAGTAGGGCCAATCTCAAATATTGATAAATCCTTAAATCCTCTTCCTAAATTCTTGTCTAAATGAATAATCAAATTTGAAAAAATTGAAGATCTTAATACGTTTAAATCTGAACTGATGGGATTAACTATCTTAATTTCTTTATTTTTTTCTAAAAATAATTGGTTAATTTTGCTGTCTGTAAAAGACCAGGTTATTGCCTCTAGATACCCTTTTGAAGCTATAGATCTTTGTAAAAAATGAAATAGTTTTTGTTTTGAATTTAATGTGTCTCTAGCTCTATTCTTTTCAGGCTCAATCATTTTAATTCGATCATAGCCTTTAATCCTAACCAGCTCCTCTACTACATCAACTTCTTGTGAAATATCAGGTCTCCATGATGGAATTATCAAATCAAAAAAGTTTTTAGTTTTTTTAACTTTAAATCCTAAATTTTCTAAAATTTGCATCATCTCTTTGTTTTCAATATTAAATCCAGTAATTTTTTCAAATAAAACAGGATTAAATTTTATGTTACTGTTTTTTGTTTTTTCTATTTTTTGGATATCAATTTCGCTAATTTCTCCACCACAAATTTCTTTAATTAATCTAGCTGCTTTTTCAAGACCTTGCTCTATGGATAGTGGATCTATACCTCTTTCAAATCTAAATTTTGCATCAGTATCTATATTTAAAATTTTAGAAGATTTTCTAATGGATCTTGGATTGAAATATGCTGACTCAATTAATACATTTTTTGTATCAAGCTCTGTTCCTGTTCTTGTTCCACCTATTATGCCACCAAGGCCTAATACGCCTGAACTATCAGAAATTACACACATGTCATTTTCTAATTTGTATTCTTTATTATCTAATGCCTCAAATTTTTCACCTTTTTTAGAATTTCTAACAATGATTTGTTTATCAATTTTATCAACATCATATGCGTGCAAAGGTCTATTTAAATCAAACATTACATAATTTGTAATATCTACTATTGCAGAGATTGGTTTTTGACCGAGGGATATTATCTTTTCTTTTAACCAATCAGGACTTTCTGTATTCTTTACACCTTTAATTAAACAGCTACCAAATGATGTACAAGCCTGACTTTTTTCATTTAAAATTTTAACATTAACAGTTTGTTTTCCTTTTTTTTTTAATTTTTGCTCTTTTTTTTTTATTAGTTTGCCAGCTCCAGCTGCTGCTAAATCTCTTGCTATTCCTCTTACACCTAAACAATCTGCTCTATTGGGGGTAATAGAAATATCAATTACATTTAAATCATTTTTTGGAAAATAATTTTTACCAATTTTTTTTTCATATTTTTTTGTTGAAAGCTCTGTAATGCCATCACTTTCTTCCGATAAATTTAACTCAGACTCTGAACAAAGCATCCCTGATGAGGTAACTCCTCTTATTTTGCTAACCACTAACTTCGTTTGATTTTTTGGGATTACTGCACCTGGTGGAGCATAAATTGTTAACAATCCTTTTTTTGCATTTGGTGCACCACAGACTACTTTTACAGGATTACCCGAGCCTATATCAACATCACATACTTTTAGTCTATCTGCATCTGGATGTTTTTCTGCCTTTAAAATTTTAGCTACTATGAATGCATCAAGCTCACCTGATTGCTTATCTACACTTTCTACTTCTAAACCAATATCTGTAAGTTTATCTATAATTTCGTTTTCATTTAATTTTGTGTCTAAATGTTCTTTGAGCCAGTTAGTTGTAATCTTCATCTACTTAGACCTCTATAATTTGTTGGTACATCTATTGGATCAAATCCAAAGTGATTTAACCATCTATAGTCACAATCAAAAAAGGCTCTTAAGTCATTTATGCCATACTTAAGCATTGCCAATCTATCTATACCTATTCCAAATGCATAGCCTTGGAACTCATCAGGATTTACCTTCACATTTCTTAAAACATTTGGGTGAACCATTCCACATCCTAAAACTTCAAGCCATTTATTACCTTCTCCAATAACTATTTTTCCATCTTTAATTTCATAACCAATATCAACTTCAGCTGAAGGTTCTGTAAATGGAAAATGACTAGGTCTAAATCTCATTTTTATCTTATTAACTTCAAAAAACTCTTTAATAAAATAATTTAAGCATCCCTTTAGATGACCCATGTTAATATCTTTATCAATATGTAGTCCTTCTACTTGATGAAACATAGGTGCATGTGTTTGATCACTGTCAGACCTATACGTTCTACCTGGTGCTATTATTTTAAAAGGTGGTTTATTATTTAACATTGTTCTAATTTGTACTGGAGAAGTATGGGTCCTTAACAATAATTCTTTTTTATCGTCTAGATAGAAAGTGTCATGCATATCTCTTGCTGGATGATTGTCAGGTGTATTTAATGCTGTAAAATTATTATATTCATTTTCTACATCGGGCCCCTCTTCAACACTAAATCCAATTTCCGAAAAAATTGAGGAAATTTCATCTATGACCTGTGACACAGGATGTATCTTTCCCTGTGTGAAGGGTCTCTCTGGTAAAGTTATATCTACTTTTTCTTTTTCAAGTTTTTGATTTATTTCTTTTGTTTCAATATCATCAATTTTTACGGATATTAAATTTTGTAGTTCATCTTTTAACTGATTTAAGTCTGATGCAAATTTCTTTCTTTCTTCTTCAGCTACCTTTCCCAGCATTTTAAATTGAGAGCTAATTAGACCAGTTTTACCAAATAAATCTGTCTTGATTTGATTAACTTGATTAAGGTCTAAATTACCTTTTAGCTTTAAAAGAAAATCATCTTTTATTTTTTTAATATCAGACATATTGAGAGATTATTTCTTCACCGAAGAAAAACAATAGTGAAGATTAATTTAGTGCTGATTGAGCCTTTTGAACAATAGTTTTAAAGGCTTCTGGACTATCGTATGCTATTTCAGCTAATATTTTTCTATCTAGCTTAATGCCACATTTTGTTAAACCATTAATAAATTTTGAGTATGTCAAACCTTCAGATCTAACACCTGCGTTAATTCTTTGAATCCACAATGATTTAAATTCTCTCTTTTTTGTTCTTCGGTCTCTGTAGGCATACTGCATAGCTTTTTCCATAGCTTGCTTTGCAACTCTTATTGTACTTTTTCTTCTGCCCCACTGACCTTTTACAGCTTTTAAAACTTTTTTATGTTTCGCGTGACTTGTGACACCTCTTTTAACTCTTGCCATATTATCCTCTTAAACTGTAAGGCATATATGATTTAACTATTTTGCCATCCTGTTTTGACATAGTAGTTGTGCCTCTTAATTTTCTAATTTGTGAATTTGTTCTTTTAATCATACCATGTCTTTTTCCAGCCTGGGCCATCATAACTTTACCTGTAGCTGAGATTTTAAATCTTTTTTTTGCTGAACTTTTTGTTTTTAATTTCGGCATAATTCTGCGGTCTTATACAAATATTGTAATAGATTTACAACCTCTATTAAGGCCTATAAAGGCTGAATAACCATAATCATTTGCTTCCCATCAAATTTTGGGTGTAGCTCTACTTTGCCAATATCTTGCATATCGGCTTTTATCTTGTCCATTAATTCCCTACCTAGATGTGAGTGCTGCAGCTCTCTACCTTTAAATCTTATAGTAAATTTTACTTTATCACCTTTTCCAATAAATTTTTTGGCATTTTTAACTTTAAAATCGTAATCATGAGTTTCTGTAACAGGTCTCATTTTGATCTCTTTCAACAAAACAATTTTTTGTTTTTTCTTAGCAACGTTAGCTTTTTTTTGAGCATCATACTTAAATTTACCCATGTCGATAATTTTACATACAGGTGGTTTAGCATTTGGAGCTATCTCGATTAAATCTAAGCCTTGTTCTTTAGCCATTGAAATGGCTTCGTTAGTATTTATTATTCCAATATTTTCTCCGTCACTTCCAATTACTTGTACTTCTGGAGCCGTAATTCTATTATTAGACTTGGGACCTTTATCTTTAGTTCTTCTTTGAAAATAATTTTGTTTAAAATCTGCCACTTAGTTTGAAGATGCTTTGTTTAAAGCCGAGAAAGTTTTTAAAAATAAGTTTAATTCCATATTTTCTTGTTTATTAGTATCCAATCTTCTAATCGTTACTGAGTTACTGTCAACTTCTTTTTTACCACAAATCAATAAAAGTGGTATTTTTGATAAAGAATGATCTCTAATTTTATAATTTAAATTATGATTTTTTAAATCAACTTCAGAGCTCATGCCAGCTTCTCTAATTTTTTCATTTACTTCTTTTGCATAGTTATCAAACTCCTCCGAGATTGGAATTACTACAACTTGTAAAGGAGCTATCCAAAAAGGAAATTTTCCAGCATAATTTTCTATTAGAATTCCTATAAATCTTTCTAAAGAACCAAACAAAGCTCTATGTAACATTACAGGTATTTTTTTTGTTCCGTCTTTATCAACAAAGGAGGCATCTAATCTTCCAGGTAAATTAAGATCAACCTGCAATGTTCCACATTGCCAATCTCTACCAATTGCATCTCTTAGAACAAATTCAATTTTTGGACCATAAAATGCTCCTTCACCTTTGTTAATTGTATATTCAAGTTTTGATGCTTTAACAGCATCTAATAAAGCCTTCTCTGCTTTATCCCAAACATTATCATCACCAACTCTTAAATCGGGCCTATCTGAATATTTTAATATTACATTTTTAAATCCGAGATCTTTGTAAATATCTAAAATTAAATTAGTAACTATCAGACATTCTTCAGTAATTTGATCCTCAGTACAAAATATATGTGCATCATCCTGAGTAAAAGCTCTAACTCTTAATAGACCATGTAAAGCTCCTGAAGGTTCATATCTATGCACCTTTCCAAATTCTGAAATCCTTAATGGAAGATCTCTATAGCTTTTTAAACCTTGATTAAAAACCTGTACATGGCCTGGGCAATTCATTGGTTTAATAGCAAATACTTTTTCATCTGGTGTCTCAGATGTATACATGTGCTCACCATACTTTTCCCAATGACCAGATTTTTCCCAAAGAGCTCTGTCTAAAACTTCTGGAGTATTTACTTCCTTGTAGCCAGCTTTCTCTTGTCTCCCCCTCATATAAGCGACTAACTTTTGAAATAATTTCCAACCTTTTTCATGCCAAAAAACTGCTCCTGGACTCTCTTCTCTAAAATGAAATAAGTCCATTTCCTTTCCTAACTTTCGGTGATCTCTTTTTTCTGCTTCTTCTATTCTTTTTAAATATTCATCTAAATCTTTTTGTGAAGCCCAACTTGTTCCATAAATCCTTTGTAACATTTCATTATTGGAGTCTCCTCTCCAATAAGCTCCTGATACTTTAGTTAATTTAAAATATTTTCCAATTTTTCCTGTTGAAGGTAAATGTGGACCCCTACATAAATCATGCCAATCACCATGAAAATATATAGAAACATCTTCTCCCTTGGGAATACTTTCAATAATTTCAGCTTTATACACCTCTCCAATCTCTTTAAAGTGAGATATTGCTTTATCTCTTTTCCAAACTTCTCTTGTTGTTGGAACGTCTCTATCAACAATCTCTTTCATTTTATTTTCAATTTTTTTTAAATCTTCTTCTGTAAAAGGTTCTTTTCTTGAAAAATCATAATAAAAACCATTTTCAATAATTGGTCCTATGGTCACTTGTGTTCCTGGAAAAAGTTCCTGAACTGCCATTGCTGTTATATGAGCTGTATCA
Organism: Candidatus Pelagibacter sp.; assembly: GCA_028222445.1. The sequence goes on along the minus strand of JAOISU010000002.1, from coordinate 102,248 downwards.
TGCCTAATGGTTTCTAGGCCTTCTTTATCTTTGGATGTAAAAATTTTAATTGTACAATCTTTATCTATAACGTGACTTAAATCTTTAAGCTCATCATTTACACTAATTATGCTTGCTTGCTTAGATAAAGACTTGCTAATCTTTTCTGCAACCTCAAGACCTGTTACTTTATTTGGAAAATCTAAAGTGTTTCCGTCTGGCAATGTAATTAATGGCATTTAATTTAATAATTTTTTGTATTCTGAATATGTAGAAAAACACATTTTTTCAACATTAAATTTCTTAATTATATTTTTTCTACCTTCAATACCAATAGATTTCAATCTAGATTCATCTAATTGTAAAACTTCTACTATTTTTTCAGATAAAGATTCTGGATCACTAGATTTAAATAAAAAACCTGTTTTTTTATCAATGATTGTTTCATTAGATCCACCTATATCGCTCGCTATTATTGGCTTTTCCATTGATTGAGCCTCAACTGCAACCCTACCAAAGGCCTCTGGCTCTATAGAAGCTGAAACAACTAAACTAGATATTTTATATGCAAGTGGCATATTTTTACAATGTTCTATAAATTTTAATTGGCCTGTTAGTCTATGTTGCTCTGCTAATCTTTTTATTTTTTTTGTATAAATATCTCTTCCCTGGTCACTTCCAAGAATGACGGCATAAAATGATTGAAAGCCTAATTTTTTGTTAGCAAGGTTTAATGCTTCAATAAAAATCTCCTGTCCCTTCCATGAGGTTAAACGACCAGGCATTAATATTATTTTTTTACCTCTAGTTAATTCCCATTGAGAAATAAGTTTGTTTTCCTGGTCTTCTAAAGTTGTAGAAGGATCAAAGTAATCTACATTAATTCCTCTAAATATTACTAAAAATTTTTTTTTTACATTAAGATACTTTTTATAATTATGACTGATGTGTGAAAAAATAAAATTGGAACCTGCTATAATTAAATCTGATCTAACCATTACTGAATTGTAAAATTTTTTAATTGAATTATTAAAATTATATGTTCCATGAAATGTGGTAACAAATTTTCTTCTAGTTATTTTGGTTGCAATTAAGCATGACCACGCTGGTGCACGGCTTCTTGCGTGCACTATCGAAATATTATTTAACCAAATAATAAAGATTAAAGCTATAGAATTAAAAATTATTAATAATGGATTCTTACTATGTACAGGAAGTTTAATTAATTTAACTTTTTTTTTATCTATGAATTTTAATAACTCCCCTCCACTAGTAACTATATAAGACGAGCAATTATTTTCTGGTAGATAATGTGCAAGATCATAACAACCTGTTTCTGCCCCACCATATCCAAGCTTTGGAATTACTTGCAAAACTTTTAATTTTGAAGACATTTGATAGAACTATATATTAAGAATGAACTCTAATAAACTGATATGAATAAATTTAAATATCTTAAAATTTCAAATAACAAACAAATAAGATATCTTACCAATAATTATAGGAAAAACTTATACGTTGTTTTTCTACACGGTTTTATGTCAAATATTGAGGGTGAAAAACCAAATGCTATTTTTAAATATACCAAAAACAACAAACTGGGTTTTCTTGCCCTTGAATACTCAGGTCATGGAAAATCAACTGGTAAATTTACAGATGGCAATATCAGCAAGTGGACTAGAGAAGTAAAAATAACTATAAAAAAAATAGTAGGTAAAAATCCATTTATCTTAGTAGGTTCAAGTATGGGTGCATGGCTTTCACTTAACCAATTTAAATTTTTTGGAAATCAAATTAAAGGTTTTTTAGGCATTGGTTCAGCTCCAGAATTTTTACAAAACCTAATGTGGAAAAAGTTCTCCAAACCAATGAAAAAAGAAACAATTAAAAATGGAATTTATCATTTAAAACATGGCACTTATGAATATCCAATTACTTATCAGTTAATAAAAGATGGAAGAAAAAATAGAATTTTAAACAAAAAAATAAAATCTTTTATAGACGTTGTGATGGTCCACGGAAGTAAAGATGAGGTTGTTCCAAAAATATATTCAAAAAAAGTTTTAAAGATATTTACTAATGCAAAAAAGAAATTAGCAATAATTAAAGATGGTGATCACAGCCTTTCAACAAAAAAGGGGCTGAAAAAAATAATTTTAGAACTTAATAAAATTGTCTCTAATATAGCTTAAGCCCTCTACGTAACTTGGAAACTTTAATTTGTAATTAAAATAATCTTTAATTTTTTCATTACTCACTTTTTTTGACTCTTTGTAAAAATTTTTTAACATTTCACTTTTTATTTCATCTACTTCAATTTTTTTAACATTTTTAATTCCTAATAATTTTGCTGCATATAATATAATTTCCTCAGAGGATGAGGGTTTATCATCTGCTAGATTATATATTTCTCCTGATTTAAATTTAAAAATTGAAGCAAATAAAAAGTTTGCAATATCCACTACATGAATTCTTGAAAAGTAGTGATCTGTTTTATTAATTATATTTACTTCACTTGATTTTAAGCGTGAAAGAGTATTTTTTTCATTAGAATAAATTCCTGACAACCTAAAGATTTGAATCGGCAATTCATTATTTTTAGCAAATGAGATCCAAGAATTTTCTGATTTAAGTCTTGCCAAACCCTTATCTGTAAATGTGTTTGTTTCACTACTTTCATTTACCCATTCTCCTTTATGATCACCATAAACACTAGTTGAAGATAAATAAGTTATCCATTTTACTTTTGAACTTTTAATGAATTCGGAAAAATTTTTTAAAACAATATCTTCTTTATTAATTGGAGGTATAGAAATTAAGATATGAGTTGCTTGATTTAATTTAATTAATAAATCTCTATCAAATTTTTTATCATCAAAAAGATAATTATTATATTCAATACCATTAGAGGTTTTTTTTGATGATTCTGACCTAGAAGTTACTGATAAATTAAGTTTGTAGTTCTCTGTGCTTAATTTTTTAATAAAATTTTTTGCTACTTGGCCAAAACCAAAACAAAAAATATTTATTTCCTTCACTTTAACTTACTTCTTTTATAATGGGTTTTATGCTTAAAGGGTTTTCAAGTTTATCAATCATTTCTTTTGGACAAATTTGAATAAAGTTAGAAATTTCTTGATCAAAATTTTCAATTATCTTTTTGGATAAATTTGAATTTGTTTCAATATGATGCTCTTTGACTAATCCTTTTAAATAATTAATCCAGTATTCTGTTTCTGGCGTTTGCCAAATTATACTTTCTGGATTAGCTTTTTTATCAAATTCATTATTAATATTATAAACGAAAGCCATACCTCCCGTCATACCTGCCCCGAAGTTGTCTCCAACATCACCCAAAACAACTACAGTTCCCCCTGTCATATATTCACATGCATTAGAATCGCAACCCTCAATAACTGATACTGAGCCTGAATTTCTAACAGCATACCTCTCTCCTGCTTGACCAGCTGCAAAAAGCTTACCTGAAGTTGCTCCATATAAAACCGTATTTCCAATTATTGTATTTTCATATGAAACAAGATTACTTTCATCTGGAAGTTTAACAACTATTGTTGCTCCTGAAAGTCCTTTACCAACATAATCATTTGCATCTCCTTTTAAAATGAGTTTCAGTCCTTTTATACCGAAGGCTCCAAAAGATTGTCCTGCTGTTCCCTTAAAATTTAAAGTTAAAAAATTTTCCTCTAAAGCTTCTGATCCATATTTTTCGTATAAGTGATTGGAAATTCTAGTTCCAACAGTTCTGTGTATATTTTTAATAATAAACTCTTTTTCTAAAACTTTTACTTTTCCTATCTTATCTTTTATTTCAGGTAAAATCTCTTGATCCAAAGTATCTGGAACTTCATTTATTTCTGGTGTTGTGCAATATCTTGTATTATCTCCAGCATCTGTTTGAACAAAAAGTGGATTTAAATCTAAATCATCAAGATTGGGTGATGCTTTACTGATCTGACGCAATAAGTCAGTTCTGCCAATTACCTCATTTAAAGATTTAAACCCTAATTCTGCTAAAATTTCTCTTACTTCTTCACCAATAAATCTAAATAAATTCACTACTTTATCAGGAGTGCCTGTAAATTTTTCTCTTAGTTTTTCATCCTGAGTACAAACTCCGACTGGGCATGTATTTGAATGACATTGTCTAACCATTATACATCCCATTGCCACAAGTGCTGTAGTTGCTACTCCATACTCTTCTGCTCCCATCATGGCTGCAATAACCACATCTCTTCCGGTTTTAATTCCCCCATCTGTTCTTAATGTAACTTTATGTCTCAAATTATTTAAAGTTAAAACCTGATTGGCTTCTGTCAATCCCATTTCCCAAGGTATGCCTACATACTTAACACTTGTTTGAGGCGTTGCACCTGTGCCACCATTGTGTCCTGAGATTAAAATTATATCGGCCTTAGCTTTTGCAACACCGGCTGCTATTGTTCCAATTCCTGAAGATGCTACTAATTTTACTCCAACTCTTGCTTTGGGATTTGCTTGCTTTAAATCATAAATTAGCTGTGCTAAATCCTCTATTGAATAAATATCATGATGAGGGGGGGGGTGATATTAATGTAACTCCAGGTGTTGAATGTCTTAACTTAGCTATTTCTTTTGTAACTTTAAATCCAGGTAATTGTCCTCCCTCTCCAGGCTTTGCTCCTTGTGCAATTTTAATTTCTATTTCATTACAGTTATTTAAATATTTTAAAGTTACTCCAAATCTAGCTGATGCAATTTGTTTCACTCTTGAATTTGCACTATCTCCATTTTGCATTTTTACAAATCTTTTTTCATCTTCTCCGCCTTCTCCACTACAAGATGCGCCTTTAATTCTATTCATTCCTATAGCTAAAGTTTCATGAGCCTCTTTTGATAATGCTCCGTGAGACATGCTCCCACTTCCAAATCTAGTTAATATATTTTCAATTGGCTCAACTTCTGAGACTTGAATAGGTGATTTTAAATTTTTAGTTTTAAAACCAATTAAATCTCTAAGATGAATAGGTGGTAGGTTATAAATTCCTTCTGCATATTTTTTATATGCCTCATATGAATTAGATGAGACAGCACTTTGTAATAAATGTATTAGCTTTCCTTGATATTGATGCACTTCACCATTTTTTCTATATCTGTATATGCCGCCAATAGGCAATACAGAATCTGTGCTTTCAAAAGCTTCTTTATGAATTGTTCTTAATTTTTTTTCTATTCCAATTAAACCTATGCCTGAAATTTTTGATAGAACACCAGGAAAATATGCTGATGCCACTGTCCTACTTAAACCAACTGTCTCAAAATTACATCCCCCTCGATAAGAACTGATAACTGAAATTCCCATCTTTGACATAATCTTCAAGAGTCCATAATTTACTGATTGCACATATCTTTCTATGCATTCATCATATCCATATTTACCAAATAATTTTTTTTCAAATCTTTGGTATAGACTATCTAATGCTAGATATGGGTTAACTGTGGTAGCTCCTACTCCTATAAGAGTTGCAAATGAATGTGTATCTAGAGCCTCTCCTGTTTGAGCATTAATAGACACATAGCCTCTTAATTTTTTTTTAATAAGATGTGTATTAACTGCTCCAACGCTTAAAAGCATTGGAATTGGCAACCTTTCACTTGAAATATTTTTATCACTTAGCACCAGTTGAGTTAGGCCCTGCCTAGCAGATATTTCAGACTCCCTCTGAATTCTTTCAATGGCACTATCTAGATTTTCATCTTTTGAAAAAGTACAGTCGATGGTTTTAGAATTTTGACCAAAAAAATTTATAAACTTATCTAACTGTGAATTAGATAAAATAGGACTGTCTAAAACATATATATTTTCTTTAATTAAGTTAGTAAAATCCAATATATTTCCAAGATTACCAAAACGAGTTTTTAAACTCATAACTTTATTTTCTCTAAGAGAGTCTATTGGTGGATTTGTTACTTGACTAAAATTTTGTCTAAAAAAATGATAAAGAGGTCTATACCTATCAGACAATACCGCTAAAGGTGTATCATCACCCATTGAACCAATGGCCTCTTTGCCATCTTCGGCCATGGGGTGTAGAATAAGCTCTAAATCCTCTAAACTATATCCAAAAGCATGCTGTCTTTTTCTAAGTTCGTCTCCTGAAAAGATAGATTTTTCATTCTTAATTGGAAATTTTTTATCTAAATCAATAATTTGATTATTAAAATGTTTAAATTCTTTAGCTAAATAATCTTTAATTTCTATATTGGTAAATACTTTACCTTTAGCAATTCTAACACCAATTATTTCACCAGGTCCTAATCTACCCTTTTTAACTATTTTTTTCTCATCGATCTCAACCATTCCTGTTTCAGACCCGGCACACAATATTCTATCTTTAGTAATGGTGTATCTCATTGGCCGTAAACCATTTCTATCGGTAGCTACTATGGCCCATTCATTGTCTGTTGCTGCAATTGCTGCAGGTCCATCCCATGGCTCCATTGTACTATTTAAGAAGTTAAATAATTGTAAATGATCCTTTGGAAGTGTTTTGCTTTTTTTAGACCAAGCATCAGGAATTAACATTAATTTTGCAAGCGGTGCTGATTGACCTGAAATATTTAATAATTCAAATACACTATCAAGAGAGGCTGAGTCTGATGACCCTGGTGGAATAACAGGCTTTAAGTTTTCTATATCATCAAATAATGGGCTATCCATTTCTTGCTCATGGACTTTCATCCAATTGAAGTTTCCTTTAAGTGTATTAATCTCACCATTATGAGCTATTGCTCTAAAAGGTTGAGCCAGATCCCAACTTGGTGCTGTGTTTGTAGAAAATCTTTGATGAAATATTGCAAATCTAGAAATAAATCTTTCATCTTTTAAATCTTCATAAAAGTCTGCAATTGATTCTGCTAAAAACATTCCTTTATAGATAATTGATTTAGAGCTTAATGAGCAAATGTAAAAATCTTTAATTGCATTTTTAATTGCTTCCTTTTCAATTTTTCTTCTAGTTTCGTAAATTTTTCTCTCTAATTCTTTTTCAGTTAAATTTTTATCATTATGTTTAAATAAAACCTGCGTAATTTCTGGCCTAGTAAGATTTGCTTTTTCTCCTAGAACTTTTGGATTTACAGGTACTTGTCTCCATCCGTAGATACTAAAGTTACTTTTTGTTAATTCGCTTTCAACGACTGTTCTTGAATTTTCTTGAGCTTCATAATTATTTCTTGGTAAAAATATCATTCCAACACAAATTTCAGATCCATCATGATCGTGGCCTGTAATTTCAATTTTTTCAGCAAAAAAATCAGATGGAATTTCTATGTGTATCCCAGCTCCATCTCCTGTCTTGCCATCAGCATCTACTGCACCTCTATGCCAAACAGCTTTTAAAGCATTAATTCCATACTCAACTACTTTTCTTGATTTTTTTCCTTCTGTGGAAGCAATTAAACCTACTCCACAAGCGTCATGCTCCATCTCTTTTGAATAAACATGTCCTTCTTCAAGTATTTTGAGGTTTTTTTTATAATTTTTCACTAAGCAACCATTTCTTTTTTGATTTCTTTGTTTTCAAGAAATTTTTTTATGGATGCTGCAGCATCTCTTCCATCCTTAATTGCCCATACAACAAGAGAAGCTCCTCTTACTATATCTCCAGCAGCAAAAACACCTGGTAAACTAGTTTCCATTGTATCAAAATCAGTTTTTAATGTTCCCCATTTAGTAACTTGCAAATCATCTGAACCAAAAAGTTTGGGTAAGTCCTCTGGATCAAACCCCAATGCCTTAATAACAATATCTACTTTAATATTAAAATTTGAATCTTTTTGTATTTCTGGCTTTCTTCTTCCGCTATCATCTGCTTCGCCAAGTTTAATTTTATTTACAACTAATTCTTCAACTTTATTTGTACCTAAAAATTCTTTTGGACTTGATAGCCAAACAAATTCAACACCTTCCTCCTCTGCATTAGCTACCTCTCTAGCTGATCCAGGCATGTTTTCTTTGTCCCTTCTATACAAACATTTTACAGATTTAGCTTTTTGTCTAATCGAAGTTCTTACACAGTCCATTGCCGTATCTCCTCCACCAATTACAACAACATCTTTTCCTTCAGCATTTAAAGTTCCATTATCAAATAATTCTACCTCATCACCTAATCCTTTTTTATTTGAAGCTGTTAAAAATTCCATTGCAGGAAAAATATTTCCTAAATCATTTCCTGGTAATTCAATCTCACGAGCTTTATAAACACCAGTAGCAATTAATAATGCATCGTGTTTTTTTCTTAGTTGATCTAAACTTGCATCTTTACCAACTTCAAAATTTTGGATAAAATTAATTCCACCTTCTTCTAATAATTTAGTTCGTCTTTCCACTACGAATTTTTCTAATTTAAAATTTGGTATACCATAAATCAATAATCCACCTGCCCTATCGTATCTGTCATATACAGTAATCTGATAGCCTAGTTTACGAAGTTGCTCTGCCGCTGCTAAACCAGCTGGTCCTGCTCCTATAATTCCGACACTTTGATTTTTTTCATTATTAACCTTTATCGGATGTACCCATCCTTGCTCCCATGCATTATCTGTTATATATTTTTCAATTGATCCAATAGTTACAGTGCCATGACCTGATTGCTCAATTACACAGTTTCCTTCACATAGTCTGTCTTGTGGGCAAATTCTTCCACAAACTTCTGGCATATTATTTGTACTTTGTGATAGTTCATATGCTTCTTTTAATCTTCCTTCTGCGGTCAGTTTTAACCAATCTGGAATATTATTGCTTAATGGACAATGTACTTGGCAAAATGGAACTCCACATTGAGAGCACCTGCTTGATTGCTCACTAGCTTTTTCATTTATAAATTCTTTATAAATTTCATTAAAATCTTTTTTTCTATTATCAACTTCTCTTTTAGGTGGTGTTTGTTGACCTATATCTATAAATTTTAGCATTTTATCTGACATATTTTTTATTCCAAAATGTATATTATATTAGGATTTTCTTTTAAAAAAGACAAATAAGGTCATATATACTGACTTATAATTTTTATTATACCTTGATTACTAAGCTTATTATACTTTTTGCATATCTAATATGTTTAAATCGAATTGTTTTATTTAAAGATTATTTAAGCTACGAAGCTTTTAATGCTCACAAATTTAATTGAAATTTTAATTTTATCTTTAATTCAAGGTGTATCAGAGTTTTTGCCAATTAGTTCTTCTGCACACTTAATTGTTGTTTCTACTTTATATGATTTTAAATCGAGCTCTTTGCTAATAGATGTAAGTTTACATCTTGGTTCCCTAGTGGCAATTATCTTTTTTTTTAGAGAAGAATTATTTAACATTAAACATAATCAAAAATTATTATTATTAATAGTTTTTGGGTCTATGCCACTAATAATAGTTGGTTATGTTTTGTATAAAACAGGTCTAATTTATTTTTTACGGGATATTAAAATAATTGCCTGGACTACTTTAATATTTGGAATTATTTTATATTTTGCTGATAAATGTAAATTTGATAAAAAAATTTCTTCTAATCTTAATTTAAAAATAGTTTTATATATTGGTTGTTTTCAAATTTTAGCATTAATTCCAGGAGTTAGCAGAGCAGGAATTACAATGACAGCTTCAAGGTTTTTAAGATTTAATAGATTTGATTCTAGTAAAATTTCTTTTTTACTAGCTATACCCGCATTGGCTGGAGCAAGCGTTTTAAATTTAAAAGATATCATTGGACAAAGTTTTGAAATTAATTATCTAGTCTTTATAGCAATAACATTGTCTTTTTTATTTTCTTATTTTACAGTAAAGTTTTTTTTAAAGTACATTAATAAATTTTCTTTAAATATTTTTATAATTTATAGAGTTATAGTTGGAATAATTTTACTTTTAATAATTTATAATTAATTCTTTTTAACTATTGGGGCTAGTTGTGAAAATAAAACTCCAAATAAAATGAATAAACATCCAAAAAGATTATTGATATCTAAAATTTGATCTAATAAGATCCATGCAGCTATTGTTGCAAAAACACCTTCAAGAGAAAAGATTATAGCAGATGGTGCAGGAGAAATATTTTTTTGTGCATAAATCTGCAAAACAAATGCAAGTCCACCTGATAAAATACCTGCATATAAAATTTGAAATTTTTCTTTTAAAATATTTGACCAAATAAAATCTTCAAAATATAATCCTATAATTAAAGATAAAAACGCAACAATTAAAGTTTGTATTGCCCCAATCGTTAAAGGTAAATTATAATTTTCTATAATCTTTCCAGTAAATATAATGTGAGTACTCCAGAAAAAAGCACCCAATATTACTAATGTGTCACCAATTCTGACTGTCGCACTATAAAAATTAGTTAATAAATATCCTCCTATTACACAAAGAATGACTGAGGGCCATATGCTCCAATGAATTGGTTTTTTGTATATCAAAAAAACTATAACTGGGACCAATGGTACATAAAAAATCGTAAAAAAAGCAGCATTTGCTACATCAGTATACATCAATGCCACTTGTTGAAGAGCTGAACCTAAAAATAATGAAAATCCTATTAATACTGCTAAATTGATAAATTGTTTTTTATCTTTTTTTAGAGATTTTGAAATATTTTTTCTTTCAAAAATAAAGGCTAAAGGTGTTACTGCTAAAAATCCGACAAAAAATCTAACTGCATTAAATGTAAAGGGACCAATATCGTCCATTCCTGTATCTTGGGCAATAAAAGTTGTTCCCCATATCAATGTGCAAAGTAATGCACTAAATAATGAGGCTGTTTTTGACATGAAGGTTTATACGGCTAACTTATAAGCAAAATTTTTACCCAGATTTTCTTTAAGGTCATTATTAAACCTGGCTGCTTCTGCTCCATCAATTATTCTATGATCATACGACAAAGAAATAGGAAGCATTGTTCTTGTTTTAAACTTACCATCAATAAAAATTTGTTTTTTTTGTGCTTTACCTACACCTAATATTGCAACTTCAGGATAATTGATTATTGGAGTAAAGAATGAACCTCCAATACCTCCTAAGCTAGTAATAGTCATAGAACCACCAAAGAATTCTTTTTTATCTATTCTTAAATTTTTACATTGTTCACTAACTGTTTTTAACTCGTTACTTATTAAAGAAATATTTTTATTATCTACATTTCTAATCTTTGGAACCATTAAGCCATGAATGGTATCTACTGCTATGCCAACATGAAAGTATTTTTTCATCGTTATTTTTCCATTCTCAATATCATCAATTGAAGAGTTAAAACTAGGAAATTTCTTTAATGATGCCACTAAAGCTTTTACAATAAATGCTAATGGAGTAATTTTTTTTCTTTCACCAGTATACATATCTGTAAGCGAAGCTCTAAAATCTTCCATCTCAGTTATATCTACTTCATCATGATTGGTTACATGTGGTATCGTTGTCCAAGAATTTACTAAATAAGTAGAAGCTAGTTTTTTTACTCTTGGTATAACTTTAATTTCAACTTCACCAAAATCAGTATGGGAAAATTCGTTTACAATTTTTTTAGGCTGGGTTTCAATTTTTAGCTGATCGCTATTAACTTTAGTTACTATAAAATTTTTAACATCATTCTCTATAACTCGTCCTTGCCTCTCACTACCTGCTATTTCATTAATATTAACACCAAGTTCTCTAGCAAATTTACGAACCTTCGGACTTGCAGAGGAAAGTTCTCCAATATTATTCTTAATTAAATTATGTGCTGGATTTATTTGTTCAACTTTTTTTTCTTCTTTTTGATTAACAGTAGGTTCTTCTTTGTTTACAACTTCCTTTTCTTCAACCTTTTTTTCTTCTTTAGATTCTTCTAAAGTTAAAATTAAATCACCTTCTGAAACTTTGTCTCCTACTTTAATTTTAACTGACTTAATTTTACCATCAACAGAAGATGGTATTTCAACGCTAGATTTGTCACTTTCAATTGTAATTAATGGGTCATTTTTAGATAATGACTGACCGTTTGAAACTAATACCTCTATAACCTCAACATTTTTAAATTCGCCAATATTTGGTACTTTAATTTCTTTATCAGTCATCTTACAGTTTTGTTGGCATCGGCTTATTGCCATCAATATTATATTTTTTTATAGCTTCTTTTGCATATTTTGAAGCAATTAACTGTTCTTTTGCTAAGACACTTAACCCATAAGCAACTATATGATCTTTATCTACTTCAAAAAATTTTCTTAAATTTTTTCTAGTATCACTTCTGCCATATCCATCAGTTCCTAATGAGTAAAAGCTTTTATTTGTGTAAGGTCTAATTTGATCTGAATTCATTCGCATATAGTCTGATGCAGCTAAAATGGGACCCTCACTTTTACCTAGACATTTTTCAACAAATGAAACTTTTTGTTCTTTATCAGGATTTAAAAGATTATATCTTTCAACTTCCATTCCATCTTTTCTAAGTTCATTAAAGCTAGTAACGCTCCAAATTTCACTATCTATTTGGTATTCATTTTGGAGAATTTCAGCAGCAATCATCATCTCTCTTAAAATTGTACCAGAGCCTAAAAGTTGTATTTTTGTTTTTTTATATTTTGTAAATTCTTTAATTTTATACATTCCTTTAAGAATTCCCTCTTCACAATTTTTATCTTTTGGCATTTCTGGATGTGAATAATTCTCATTCATAGTTGTAATATAATAAAAAACATTCTCATTTTTTTCATGCATTCTTCTTAGGCCTTCTCTAAAAATTACTGCTAATTCATAATGAAATGTTGGATCATATGTTACACAATTTGGTATTGTTGAAGCTATTAAGTGACTATGACCATCTTGATGCTGTAATCCTTCACCTGCTAAGGTTGTTCTTCCTGCTGTTGCCCCAATTAAAAATCCTCTAGCCTGACTATCTCCAGCAGCCCAAGCAAGATCGCCTATTCTTTGAAAACCAAACATCGAATAAAAAATATAGATTGGTATCATTTCAATATCATGATTTGTATATGCTGTAGCAGCTGCAATCCATGAAGACATTGCACCCGCCTCATTAATTCCCTCTTCTAATACCTGACCACTTTTATCTTCTCGGTAAGAACTCAATTGAGCTGAATCTTCTGGTTCATATTTTTGACCTTCATGAGCATATATCCCAATTTTTTGAAAAAAACCTTCCATTCCAAATGTACGTGCTTCATCAGGAATTATTGGAACTAATCTTGGCGAAACATTTTTGTCTCTTAATAAATTTGTGAACATTCTTACCATTGCCATGGTTGTCGACATTTCTTTTTCACCAGTTGACACTTTCATAAAATCAAAAATATCTTTTGGAGGTGCTTTAATCGGTTTTGCATAACTGGTTCTTTCTGGAAGGTATCCACCAAGACTTAGTCTTCTCTCTTTGATGTATTTAATCTCCAGAGACTTCTCATCTGGTTTGTAGTATTCAATATTTTTTACCTGTTCGTCTGTTAAAGGAACATCAAAACGATCTCTGTAATATAGTAAATCATCTACATCCAGTTTCTTTGTTTGGTGAGTAGTGTTAACACTTTCCCCTGTTTTACCCATTCCATAGCCTTTAATCGTTTTCGCTATTATAACTGTTGGGCTACCTACATTTTTTGATGCTTTGTCATAAGCTGCATAAACTTTATGTGGATCATGACCTCCTCTATTAAGTCTCCAAATATCTTTATCGGATAAACTAGAAACCATTTCTTTAGTTTCAGGAAATTTTCCAAAAAATTTTTTCCTAACATAGGCACCATCACGAGCTTTCATTGCTTGATATTCACCATCAACAGTTTCATTCATAAGTTTAACTAAGTGACCAGTTTTATCATTAGCAATTAAAGAATCCCAATATGAGCCCCAGATTACTTTTATTACATTCCATCCAGCTCCCCTAAAACTTCCCTCTAATTCTTGAATAATTTTTCCATTACCTCTTACTGGCCCATCTAATCTTTGAAGATTACAGTTTACTACAAAGATTAAGTTGTCTAGTTTTTCCCTTGCTGCCAATCCTATAGCACCTAAAGATTCGGGCTCGTCCATTTCTCCATCACCAAGAAATGCCCAAACTTTTCTACCTTCATCTTTAATTAAACCCCGATTAATTAGATATTTCATATATCTTGCTTGGTAAATCGCAAGCATTGGTCCTAGACCCATTGAGACAGTTGGAAACTGCCAAAATTTTGGCATCAACCAGGGATGTGGGTATGATGAAAGTCCACCTGGCTTTACTTCTTGCCTAAAGCGATCAAGCTGCTTTTCATTCAATCTACCTTCCAAAAATGCTCTAGCATACATACCAGGTGCACTATGGCCTTGAAAATATATTAAGTCCCCACCAAATTTATTATTTTTTGCTCTCCAAAAATGATTCATTCCAACATCGTATAAAGTAGCTGCAGATGCGAAGGTACCTATATGTCCTCCCAATTCTGGAAATTTTTTATTTGCTCTAACAACCATTGCAGCTGCATTCCATCTAATTAATGATCTTATTCTTCTCTCTATATTTTGATCACCATTTGATTTACTTTCAGCTTCAGGTGGGATTGTATTAATATAAGGTGTATTTTGAGTGTAAGGAATATTGGCCCCTTTTTGATATGCTTTATTGATTAATTCTTTAATTAAAAAATGAGCTCTTTGATTTCCATCTTTTTCAACAACGGCAGATAAAGATTCTATCCAATCTTGAGTTTCTAAAGGATCGATATCATTTTCACTAATAACTTGAATTGAAGATTGTTTTTTTTCTTTAATTGGCCCTGGTGATAACGTTTTTTCTTTTTCAGTCACTAAAGTAGACTCCGCTTCTTTAATAATACTTTCAGTATCTTTAGGTATAATCTTTTCAACTGGTGCATCATTTGTAGATTTAATATTAAGTATTAAATCTCCCTTTGATACTTTGTCACCAACTTTAACATTTAAAAATTCTACTTTTCCAGAAACTGTTGCTGGAATTTCAACACTAGATTTATCACTCTCTATAGTAATTATTGGATCATTAACTTTAATTTCATCTCCAACTTTTACTAAAAGTTCTATAATTTCAACTTTTTCAAAATCTCCAATATCTGGGACAAGTAGCTTTTCACTCATATATTAAAATGACTTATACACTGAATATAACCTAACATTGGTATTATTTTATGGAAATAAATAGGCTTTTTTGTAACAACTTTATTTAAAAAATTAATAAATCTTATCAATTTATATAAAAATAAAGTTTTAAGTTCTTTCAATGCACATAGCTATGCCCATTCCACCACCAATACAAAGAGAGGCACAGCCCTTACTTTTGTTCTCTCTAATCATTTCATGAATTAAGGTTACCATTATTCTAGCTCCAGATGCGCCAATTGGATGACCTAATGCGATTGCACCACCATTAACGTTAACAATTTTTTTTGGTATTTTAAGTTCCCTTATAACTGCAATACATTGTGCTGCAAAAGCCTCATTAATTTCAAATAGATCAATATCTTCAATATTCCAGCCAGCCTTTTTTAATGCCATATTAATAGCCTGAATTGGACCCAGTCCCATTAATGCTGGATCGACCCCACAAGTTGCCCAAGATGTTATCTTCGCTAATGGTTCAATGCCTCGTAGTTCTGCTTCTTCTCTTGACATCAATACAGTTGCTGCTGCACCATCATTTATTCCTGATGAATTTCCTGCTGTGACTGTTCCATTATTTTTAAATACAGTTTTTAATTTTTTTAAATCTTCTATATTTAAATCATCTCTTGGATGTTCATCTTTCCCCAGAATTAATTTATGATTATCAATATTAAATTCTAATTTGATTATTTCATTATCAAATTTATTTTTACTTATTGCTTTCTGAGTTTTTTCTTGAGAATTTAAAGCAAAAATATCTTGTTCATCCCTAGAAATTTTATATTTTTCAGCAATATTTTCAGCAGTAACTCCCATGTGATAATTGTTAAATGAGTCTATTAATCCATCTTTTAGCATTGTATCTAATAGTTTTTTTTCATCTAATCTTTTATCTTCTCTAAAGAATATAGAGTGAGGTGCCCTAGACATGTTTTCCTGACCACCTGCAATAATAATATTATTTTCTCCTAATTTGATTGATTGATATCCTGAAACTATTGCTCTTAATCCAGATCCACATACTTGATTAATAATATGGGCAGGTTTTGAAATTGGAACTCCAGCATAAATTGATGCCTGTCTTGCCGGATTTTGTCCAAGTCCAGCAGTAAGAACGTGACCCATGATTATCTCATCAATTTCGTTAGGTTTTAAATCTGATCTAATGATTACCTCTTTAATAGTTGATGCACCTAATTTTTCAGCACTAATATCTTTTAGCGATCCCTTATATGAGCCTATTGGTGTCCTCAATGCAGCTGTAATCACCACATCATTTGATTTTTTGGTCATTGCTAATACATCATAATATTTTATAAGTTAATTTACATTAAAAACTTTGATATGTTGGGTAAATTATTTAATAAGGACCGCTGGCCAAATTGGATAAGGCGCTCGGCTACGAACCGGGAGATTCCAGATTCGAGTTCTGGGCGGTCCACCAAAAAGGATAAAATAAAATGTTAGATTGGTTATTAAAATCATCACTACAAAAATCAGTAATATATTTTTTTATTATAGTTTTTATAATTTTATTAATTTTAACTTTCACATTATAAATAACCATGAGCAAAAAATTTGAACAGATAAGTATTAAACCTGGCTTTATGCAGCACAACGGTGGTGTTTTATTCCGAACTATTTCTGATACTGAATATGAATTTAAAACTACAATTAATAAAAATCATTTAAATGCTGCTGGAATTACCCATGGAGGTTTTCTTTCAGCTTTAATCGATGCAGGAGCAGGCACAGCAGTACACAGGGCTGCTGGAAATGCACCGTGTGTAACTATTTCTTTAGATTTAAAATTTATTGGTTCTTCAAAAGTAGGTGATGAAATAATTGGTTTTACAAAAATATTAAAAAAAACAAATACACTAGTATTTTTATTTTGTGAGCTAAAGTGTAACGATAAAATTATAACTTCAGCATCAGGTTTGTGGAAAATTCTAAAAATAAAACCATCTAATTTAGGTCCTGGTGGTTAAGTTTTAACAAATCTAATATTAAACAAAAAAATGAGAACTTTTTCCCTTACGATTCGGTCATGTTTTAACCTATTTTTGTTCTTTGTCACTAACAACATATGGTGGGGTATAAATTAAAGGTACCATAAATAGAAATGAGTAAAAATAAAATTACTGCTGTTCTCGGTCCAACTAACACTGGCAAAACCTATTTAGCGATTGTAACAATGCTATCATTTGATTCGGGAATGATTGGTTTTCCATTAAGACTGCTCGCAAGAGAGGTATATGACAAGATAATAAAAAAAATTAGCCTAGATAAAGTTGCACTAATTACTGGTGAAGAAAAAATTATTCCCACAAATGCAAAATATTTTCTTTGTACGGTAGAGTCAATGCCAGTTAACAAACATTTAGATTTCGTTGGAATTGACGAAATACAAATGTGTGCAGATCATGAAAGAGGTCATATTTTTACTGACAGACTATTAAATCTTCGTGGAGAAAAGCTAACTATGTTTATGGGGTCTAGCACTATTAAAAATATCATAAACAAATTAGATGAAGATACAGAATTCATTAATAGAGAAAGACTTTCTAAACTTTCATATGTGGGCCATAAAAAGATTTCAAGAATAAATAGAAAAACAGCTATAATAGCTTTTTCTACTGAAGAAGTTTATGCAATCGCAGAACTTGTAAGGAGACAAAAGGGTGGAGCAGCAATAGTTATGGGTTCTTTAAGTCCAAAAACTAGAAACGCACAAGTAGAACTTTATCAATCAGGTGATGTTGATTTTCTAGTTGCTACTGATGCGATAGGAATGGGTATTAATATGGATCTAGAAAATGTCTATTTCTCAAATTTAAAAAAATTTGATGGAAAAAAACAAAGACGCCTCAATATTTCTGAGATTGGTCAAATAGCTGGAAGAGCAGGCAGATATTTAAATGATGGAAATTTTGGTATTACTGGAGATTGCAAAGAAATTGCTGCGGAAGAAGTTGAATTACTTGAAGGTCATAAATTTGAAGAGATTAGAATGTTGTTTTGGAGAAATTCAAATTTAAATTTTAATAATGCTTTAAGTTTAATTAAATCACTAGAAGAAAAACCAAATACACATTGGTTAAGAAAAATACATGAGTGTGGAGATGAAAAGGTTTTAAGATATTTTTTAAAAGATTTAAAAAGATTTAATATTGAAAACAATAAAGAGACCCTAGAATTGCTGTGGGAATGCTGTCAAATACCTGACTTTGTAAAAAAGACGTATGGCAATCATATAGAGGTTGTGAGTAAAGTTTTTGGTTTTTTAAATAGTAAAGAAGGCAGAATTACTAATGATTTTATGCGTCTACAACTGATGAAATTAGATAAATTAGAAGGAAATGTAGATTCTTTATCAAATAGAATTGCAAATGTTAGAACTTGGTCATATGTTTCTAATAAAATTAACTGGGTTGAAAATCAGAGGTATTGGATTGAAAAAACAAAATTATTAGAAGATAGATTGTCTGATAGATTACATGAGGAGCTTACCAAAACTTTTATCGACAAAAGAGCCAGTGTGCTAGCAAGAGGATTAAAACAAGATATAGAATTTAAAACTGAGATAATGGAAGATAATAAAGTAATAATTGATGATCAATTTATTGGGAGCTTAAAAGGCTTGAAATTTGAAATGGATTTAAAAGTTGGAGCCTTGGAAACTGATATTAAGTCACTAAAAAAAGCAGCCAGACAAACAGTAGGTCCAGAATTACAAAAACGGATTGGATCGATCTTATAGCTTGTAATAATTATAAAAATGGATCTGAGGCGTTAAAGTCAATCAAGTGTCCCACATTATTTATCTTTGGTGAGCTAGATAAGATGGTTAATATTGAAAAAGGTAAGAAATTTGCAGAGCTCGTTCTTAATTCAAAAACTCATATAATAAAAGATTGTGGACACATGATTATGTTTGAAAAAGCTTTTGAAATGAGAGAAAAGATCTCTGAATTTTTAAAAAAATGAAAAATTTTTCAATAGCAAAATCAAGAAGATTAAGAAGTACTCCTTATACCTCAAGAATAGAGAAGCAAGGAGTCACAGCATACACAATATATAATCATATGTTGTTACCTGCTGCATTTGGATCAATAGAAGATAGCTACAAACATTTAAAAGAACATGTTCAGATATGGGATGTTGCTGCAGAAAGACAAGTAGAAATATCAGGAAAAGACTCGGCAGAGTTAGTACAATTGATGACATGCCGGGATCTATCAAAATCTAAAATAGGCAGATGTTATTATTGTCCAATAATAGATGAAAATGGAAATTTAGTTAATGACCCAGTTGTTTTAAAACTTGATGAAAATAAATGGTGGATATCAATAGCAGATTCAGATGTAATCTTTTTTGCCAAAGGCTTAGCATCAGGACACAAATTTGATGTTAAAATTGTAGAACCAGTAGTTGATATTATGGCAATACAAGGTCCAAAATCCTTTGCGTTAATGGAAAAAGTTTTTGGAAAAAAAATTACTGAGCTAAAATTTTTTGGGTTTGATTATTTTGATTTTGAGGGCACAAAGCACCTTATAGCTAGATCAGGATGGTCTAAACAAGGAGGATATGAGGTATACGTTGAAAACCCACAGTCAGGACAAAAATTATATGACCATCTTTTTGAAGTTGGAAAAGAATTTAATGTAGGGCCAGGATGTCCAAATTTAATAGAGAGAATTGAGAGTGCGCTGTTATCTTATGGTAATGACTTTGATAATAACGATAATCCATTTGAATGTGGTTTTGATCAATATGTTAGCTTAGATAGTGATATAAATTTTTTAGGAAAAGAAAAATTGAAAGAAATAAAATTAAAAGGACCCCAAAAAAAATTAAGGGGAGTTAAAATTGATATAAAAGAAATTAGTCTTACTGGATCAAAAAACATATATGATGAAAATAATAATGTGATTGGTGAATTAAGATCGGCTTGTTATTCGCCTCATTTTCAAAAGGTTATAGGCATAGCAATGATCAAGAAATCCCACTGGGAAGCATCTCAAGGCTTTAAAATTCAAATAAACGATAATACCATTAATGGAAACGTTTGTGATTTACCCTTCATCTAGTATAAAAGTAAAATAATATCATGAATATAGCAATTGTAGGAGCCACAGGTAATGTTGGAAGAAAAATGCTCGAAGTATTAGAGCAGAAAAAAATTTCAATAGACCAATTATTTTTAGTTGCCTCTCCAAGGAGTGCTGGTCAAAAAGTAAATTTTAATGGTAAGGAGCATGAGATTTTTAACTTAGAGACTTATGATTTCTCAAAAGCTGAAATTACCTTTTTTGCAGCTGGTGGAAAAATATCAGAAAAATATGCAGAAAAAGCAGCAAAACATACTACAGTAATTGACAATTCTAGCTTTTTCAGAATGGATCAAGATGTACCTTTAATTGTTCCACAAGTGAATCCAGAAGCAATTAATGTTTTAAAAAAAAATATTATTGCTAATCCAAACTGTTCTACAGCACAATTAGTAATAGCTCTAAAACCCTTACATGATGAATTTAATATAAAAAGAGTAGTTATATCAACTTATCAATCTGTATCTGGTGGTGGTAAAGCATCAATGGATGAATTGATTGAACAAACTAAATTATCATTAGATAAAAAGAAAATAAATTCTAAAAATTTTACTAAACAAATAGCATTTAATGCAATTCCTCACATAGATGTTTTTGCAGATGATGGTTATACAAAAGAAGAATTAAAGATGGTTAACGAAACAAAAAAGATTTTAGATGACAAAATTGAGCTAACTGCAACATGCGTAAGAATTCCAGTGCTAGTTTCTCATGCTGAATCTGTAAATATTGAATTTGAAAAACCATTTAGCTTACAAACAATACACTCTTTATTAGATAGTGCAGAGGGATGTGAGGTGTATGATAAAAGAGAAGATGGAGGTTACATTACTCCTTTAGAGGCAGAAGGTAAAAATGAAACTTATATTTCTAGGATTAGAGAAGATAAAACAAAAAAAAATACACTCAATATGTGGATAGTATCAGATAATTTATTAAGAGGTGCCGCACTGAATGCAGTAGAAATAGCTGAGCTTTTAATTAGGAAGAATAATGGATAATAACAACCCTTTATCACCACACATTCAAATTTATAGATGGCACATATCTTCTTTGGTTTCTATTTCTCATAGGATTACAGGAATAGTTAATATATTTGCAATAACAGTAATTTGTTTTTGGATATTTTCTTTGTTGTTAGGAGAATCTAGTTACGACCTAACAAAATTATTTTTGCAATCTATTTTTGGAAAATTTATTATTATTTGTTTAACTTGGTCTTTTAGCTTTCAGGTATTGAGTGAAATAAGACATTTAGTAATGGATCTTGGTTATGGTTTTGAACTAAAGACCACAAAGATTACAGGTTTATTGGTAATTTTTGGATCTATTTTTTTTACAATTCTATTTTATCTATTAGGAAGGAATTTTATTTAAAATGAACTCTGTAACAAAAAAATGGCTGTTCATGAAAATTAGTTCAGTAATTTTAGTACCTTTAATGATTTGGTTTATTCTAAATTTAGTTTCAATTTTTGATAAAGATTATATTGAGGTTGTTAATTTCTTTACTACTCAACCATCTAAAATTTTAGTTTCTTTAACACTAGTATTTGCTTACTTTTTTTCTGCCCTAAGTATTAGCGAGGTATTTGAAGATTATATTCAGAATGAAAAAATCAAAAATGCCGCAAACAAAGTACTTAATATTTTTGCTATAATAATGCCAATAATAACAATAATTGTAATATTGAATTTAAACTAATGAGCTCATATAAAATAATAGACCATGAATATGATGTCATCGTACTTGGTGCGGGAGGCTCAGGTCTAAGAGCCGCAGTTGGTTTAAGTGAAGCTGGTTTAAAGACAGCCTGCATTTCAAAAGTATTTCCAACAAGAAGTCATACCTCGGCTGCTCAAGGAGGAATTTCTGCATCTCTAGGTAATATGGGTGAAGATGATTGGCGTTGGCATATGTATGATACTGTTAAAGGTGCTGACTGGTTAGGTGACCAAGATAGCATTGAGTATCTTTGTAAAGAAGCTCCAGCTGCTGTTATAGAGTTAGAAAAATATGGAGTTCCATTTAGCAGAACTGATGATGGCAAAATTTACCAAAGACCTTTTGGTGGAATGACAAAAAATTATGGTAATGGAATTGTTCAAAGAACATGTGCAGCTGCAGATAGAACTGGACACGCAATACTTCATACTCTTTATGGACAAGCTTTAAAACATAACACTGAGTTTTTTATTGAATATTTTGCTTTAGATTTATTAATGAAGGATGGTGAATGCAAAGGTCTTATTGCTTGGAATTTAAATGATGGAACAATTCATAGATTTAGAGCGCACAGCACAATAATTGCAACAGGGGGTTATGGAAAAGCTTATTATTCTGCTACTTCAGCACACACTTGTACTGGAGATGGAAATGCAATGGTTTTAAGAGCAGGTTTACCATTACAAGATATGGAATTTGTACAATTTCATCCAACTGGAATTTATGGACACGGAACTTTAATTTCTGAAGGTGTTAGAGGAGAAGGTGGCTATTTAGTTAATTCAAAAGGTGAAAGATTTATGGAGCGTTATGCGCCAAAAGCTAAAGACTTAGCATCTAGAGATGTAGTAAGTAGATCTATGTCAATTGAGATTAATGAAGGAAGAGGTGTGGGTAAAGAACAAGATCATGTTCACTTACACTTAAGTCATTTAGATAAAAGTATTATTGAAAGTAGACTGCCAGGAATAACGGAAGCAGCAAGATTATTTGCAAATGTTGATGTAACTAAGGAGCCAATACCAGTAGTGCCCACTGTTCATTACAATATGGGAGGTATCCCAACAAACTATAAAGCTGAAGTATTAACAGGAAATGATTCTGAAACAGTTCCAGGATTAATGGCAATTGGTGAGGCTGCCTGTGTTTCTGTTCATGGAGCAAATAGATTGGGATCTAATTCTTTAATTGACCTAGTTGTATTTGGAAGAGCTGCAGCCAAGAGAGCTGCAGAACTTGTAAAACCAGGAACTCCACACGAGGATATAGGAGAGACTGAAACAGAAAAATGCTTAGAAAGATTTGATAAATTAAGAAACTCTAATGGTGAAAATAGTACTGCAGAACTTAGACTTTCAATGCAAAAAACTATGCAATCAAAGTGTGCTGTTTTTAGAACAGAAAAAACGCTTAAAGAGGGTGTTGATAATATTAGAAAAGCATACGATGGAATGGAATCAATTTCTGTAAAAGATAAGTCACTTGTTTTCAATACTGATTTGGTGGAAACATTGGAATTTGACAATTTGATAAGACAAGCAATTACAACAGTGGACTCTGCTTATAATAGACAAGAGAGTAGAGGTGCGCATGCAAGAGAAGATTTTCCAAAAAGAGATGATGAAAAATTTATGCAACACACTATTGCTTGGTGCAATGGAAAAGATTCAAAAATTGGATATAGACCAGTTACTAAAACAACTTTAACAAATGAAGTTCAATACTTTCCACCTCAAGAAAGAGTTTACTAGTGGTTCAAATAAATTTACCTAAAAATTCAGAAGTTCAAAAAGGTAACTATTACCAAGATAAGACTGGGTCAAAAAATATTAGAAAAGTAAATGTTTACAGATGGGATCCCTCAAATGGAGAAAACCCAAGAGTAGATACCTATGAAGTGGATATGGATAATTGTCCTTCAAAAGTATTAGATATTTTAAATAAAATTAAAAACGAAATTGATCCATCATTAGCTTATCGTAGATCGTGTGCACATGGAGTTTGTGGATCTTGTGCAATGAATATGGATGGTAAAAATGGTTTAGCATGTACAAAGCCCCATTCGGAAATTGAAGGTGATATAAATATTTATCCATTACCTCATTTAAAAGTTAAAAAAGATTTAATTGGTGATTTAAGTGGATTATACAAACAGTATGAATCAATCGAGCCATGGCTAAAAACAAATACAAAAGTTGAAACCACTGAGATATTACAAACTAAAGAAGACAGAGTAAAATTAGACGGTGCATATGAATGTATCATGTGTGCATGCTGCTCAACATCTTGTCCAAGTTATTGGTGGAATGGTGATAAATATTTAGGTCCTGCAGTTCTACTTCAGGCTTATAGATGGATAGTTGATAGTAGAGATGATGAAAAAAAAGAGAGATTAAAAAAAGTAGCTGATGAGCTTAAACTTTATAGATGTCATACTATTATGAATTGTACTAATGCTTGTCCAAAGGGATTAAATCCAGCAAAAGCTATTGCTGAATTGAAAAAAATGTTAGTCACCGGCTAATCTTTAAATAAAGCCTTTTTCAAATTTTTTGATGCAGAAAGCATTAAAGGTAGAATCTTCTTTAAATCATCAATATTTTTTCGACTTTTTGCTGTGTGTGTAGATAAACAAAAACATAACTCATTTTTTGCATTCGTTATAGGTAAAGATAAGCCTACCATTCCATTAAACCATTCCTCATCATCAAATGCATAACCCTGTTTTTTTATTTTATTTAATTCTTTTTTAAATTGAGAAATTTCAGTAATAGTATTTTTTGCAGATGCAGGAGTTTTAATATTATTAAAAATTTCTAATGCATCTTCTTTTTTAATAGACGAAAGATAAAGTTTTCCAGAAGCTGAAGCATGTAAGGGTAAATGATCTCCAGCTTCCAGATTTAATTGCATTGGCCAATGAAACTCAATTCTATCAAAATATACAAGCTTAGTTCCAATAGGAACTGATAAGCTAACAGTTTCTTTTATTTCTGCTGTAAGCTTTCTTAAATATGACCTTCTAAGAGTAAAGTTTGGCTCATAAGGCAAACTATGTAAGATTATGTTTCTAATTTTTGGTCCAGGAATATAGTTTTTTGAACTACTAGCAATCAAAAATCTTTCATCACACAGAGTTCCTATATGTCTATAAATTGTTGCTAGAGGTATATCTAATTTATGAGCTATTTTTTTAGCAGTAAAATTTTCTGGATCTAGTAAAATTTCTTCTAAAATATTTAATATTCGCCTAGGCGAAGTTCTGCTGTTTATTTCACTCACAATTCTTAAATTTTTTTATTAAAAAAATTATGACAAGACAGGAATTGTAAACTCAGGACCACTATTGTCCTCAGACCAGGTTACAGTAGCAGTCTTTAATTTAGTATAAAATCTTACTCCTTCAGGGCCATGCATTGAATGATCTCCGAATAGTGACCGTTTCCAGCCCCCAAAACTATGGTAAGCAACTGGTACTGGGATTGGAACATTTACTCCTATCATTCCAATTTTTGCATTTTCAGTAAAATGTTTTGCTATCATTCCACTTTTGGTAAATACAGCAGCACCATTTCCTAATTCATGATCATTAACCAACTTTAGAGCTTCTTCATAAGTGTCAGTTGTCATCATACTTAAAACTGGACCAAAAATTTCTTCTTTATATATCTTCATATCTGGCTTTACATCTTCAAAAATAGTTGGACCCACAAAGTATCCATTTTCATAACCTTGAAGTTTCATATTTCTTCCATCAGAAAGTAATTTTGCACCTTCTTTTTCACCTGTATCGATGTATCCCATAACTTTTTCGTAATGAGCCTTGTTGTTTAATGGTCCAAAATCACTTTTTTCATCTGTGTAAGGGCCAACATTTAACTTTAAAGTTTCTTCTAATAATTTAGTTTTTAAATTTTCGGCTGTCTTCTTTCCAACACATACAGCAACAGAAATGGCCATACATCTTTCACCTGCAGATCCAAAAGCTGAACCTATAAGGGCATCAGTTGTTTTATTAATATCTGCATCAGGCATAACAACCATATGGTTTTTTGCACCACCAAGTGCTTGAACTCTTTTATTATTTTTTGTTCCTGTGTGG
This sequence comes from Candidatus Pelagibacter sp., assembly GCA_028222445.1. The sequence goes on along the minus strand of JAOISU010000002.1, from coordinate 76,165 downwards.
TAAACATATTCTGCAATTGGAGTTGAACCTACAAAACTAATCGCCTGAACATCTTTGTTTTCTAATAATGTATCAACAGATTCTTTATCACCGTTAACAACATTTAAAACTCCCACTGGTAAACCAGCTTCAATTGCTAACTCAGCAAGTCTCATTGGGCAACTTGGGTCTTTTTCAGACGGTTTTAATATAAAAGTATTTCCACACGCTATAGAAACTGGATACATCCACATGGGAACCATAGCTGGAAAATTAAATGGAGTAATACCAGCACAAACACCAAGAGGTTGACGCAAATTATATGAATCAACATTAGTACCAACATTTGCAGAATGATCTCCTTTTAAAGATTCTGTAATACCTGTAGCATACTCAACAACTTCAATTCCTCTTTGAATAGAACCTTTGGCATCAGGAATAGTTTTTCCGTGTTCTTTAGAAACCATTACAGCTATTTCTTCCATATTCTTAATTAATAAATCTTTGTATTTTGATAAAATTCTTGATCTAGTAATTGGAGTAGTTTTTGACCATTTTATAAATGCTTTAGCAGAACTTTCTATTGCCATTTCAACAGTAGCTTTGCTTGCCAATTCAACTTCTGCTATCTGCTCACCAATTGCAGGGTTAAAAATTGGACCTATTCTAGATTTACTATCGCTATATATTTTTCCGTCTATAAAATGACTTATTTTTTTCATGGAACTCCTTTTATATTTAATGCCAAGTTATACTAGCTTTTTTTTCTTTGCAATCACTTATTCCTTAAATGAGAAAAATATTATCATTTAAAAGCTTTGAGTTGTTGACTCTTAAAATTACATAGGTTTAGATTGCAACTTAAACCAATTAGATGGAAAGAGAGAGAGGCCGTTTGATTAAAAGAGAAAATGTTCGTGTTTGTATACCAAGATATCTACAAATTGGAAAAGGTAGTTTAAATGAACTACCTGAAATTATAAAAATTCTAGGATCTATTAAATCATTATTAATTGTAACTGATAAACAAATGGTGGCATTTGGTTATGTTAAAAAGTTACAAGAAGTTCTTAGTAAAGCTGGATTAAAGTCAGATGTATTTGATGATACAGTTCCTGACCCAACTGACACAGTAGTTCTAAAGGGCATTGAATTTTTAGAAAAATGTAAAAATGATGCGGTAATAGGATTTGGTGGAGGAAGCCCAATGGATACAGCAAAAGCAATAGCTGCAATGGCAAATTATAGCAAAAATATTCAAGATTATAAACCACCCTCAATGTTTGATAAAAAAGGCTTACCAATAATTGCTATACCAACAACGGCTGGAACAGGATCGGAAGTAACACATCATGCGGTAATTATTGACTCAAATAATAGTGAAAAAATTTCATGTAGAGGAGAAGGATTTGTTCCAATTGTTGCAATAGTTGATTACGATTTAACATTATCAAAACCTAGAAGGTTAACTATTGATAGTGCAATTGATACTTTAACTCACGGTATAGAAGCTTATGTGAGTAAAAAAGCTACATTATTTTCAGATAGAATGGCTCTAGACACGATAAGACTTGTTATGAAAAATATATATGCTGTGGATAAAGATCCTAAGGATTTGAAAGCCAGAGAAGGACTAATGCTTGCAGCAACATTAGGAGGTTTGGCATTTTCTAATGCATCCATATGTTTAGTGCATGGAATGAGCAGACCATTAGGTAGTAATTTTAAAGTTCCGCATGGATTAAGTAATGCAATGCTATTGCCAGATATAACAAAATTTTCAATCAACCACGCTAAAAGTAGATATGCAGATTGTAGTCGTGCAGGTGAATTTGCCTTACCTGAAGATAGTGATGATGTTGCTTGTGAAAAATTAATTAAAGGTTTGTATAAAATTAATAAAGATTTTGAAGTCCCATCAATGAAAGACTTTGGAATTAATGAAAAAAATTTTGAGGATGAGTTAAAAAATATGGCAACTGATGCAGAAAATTCAGGAGCTCCAAACCTCAATCCAAGAGTGCCTTCTGTAAATGAGATGATCGATCTTTACAGACAAGCATGGAGAACATCTTAATATGAGTTGGAGATGCTTTTCGTTAAGAAGAAACAACTTAAAAAACAACAGAGAGGGAAATATGAAAAACAATAAATCAAAATCTCTAATAAATTCGTTTATTAGTGTTTTTGCTGTTTTTGCTCTAATGATGACTTTTTCATTTCAGCAAGTTAGTGCAGCAGAAAAAATTAGATGGAAAGTACAGTCTACTTTCAATACTGGTTGGCCAGCACTCGGTGATCCGGTTGCACGTCTAGCAGACACTTTGAATAAAGCTACAGACGGAAGAATACAGTTAAAGGTTTATGAGCCTGGAAAAATTCTTCCTCCATTAGAAATCACACCATCAATTAGTAAGGGTGATTTGCCTGCAGCTTACAACTATATGGCTTATGACCAAGGTAGAATTCCAGCAGCTGTTTTATTTGCAGCGGTACCTTTTGGAATGGAACCATGGGAATATGCTGCATGGTGGTTTGAAGGAGAAGGTGCAAAATTAGCAAATGAAATTTATAATCCTATAAATATCAAAGTTTTGTTGTGTAGTACAATTGGACCTGAAACTGCTGGTTGGTATAGAAATCCAATTAATAGTTTAGATGATCTTAAAGGTTTAAAAATTCGTTTCTCAGGCTTAGGAGGAATGGTTTTAAATGAAGTGGGAGCATCTGCAACATTGATGGCTGGTGGTGAAATTTTTGCTGCTCTAGAAAAAGGAACTTTAGATGCAACAGAATATTCAATGCCTGCAATTGATGAAGTACTTGGTTTTCACAAGATTACTAAGTTCAACTTGTTTCCAGGTTGGCACCAAGTATCAACATCTACTCACCTAATGGTTAATTTAGACTTATGGAAAAAAATGGGTGCAGCTGACCAAGCATTATTCGAAATGGCTTGTACAGCAGCAGCTATGAGAGCAATTACGACTGGTGAATTTTTACAAGGAAAACAAATTGAAAGTTTCCCTTCTAAAGGTGTAACAGCTGCTAGATTGCCTGATAGTGTGTTGAGAGAACTACAAAAAGTTAGTGCAAAAGTTATGGATCAAGAGTCTGCTAAAGACGCTACTTTTAAAAAGGTTTGGAACTCCCAACAAGCATTCATGAGAGAATATGATGTTTGGCAAAAATGGGGTTATTTACCTAGAAACTTTTAGTATTTAATATTTTAAAAGTTTATAATAAAGTTTAAAAGCAGCCGGTTTCACTGGCTGCTTTTGTTTTTAAGGAGATATATTTTTATGGCCAATGATTTTACAAAAATTGAAAATAGTTTAGATAAAAAACTTGAACTAAAACATTTGCCTATTACAAAAAAAATAGATGCATTTATAAATAATGTTGGTGAGATTTTTAATTGGCTCTGGGTAGTTTTAATTGCTGTAATTATTCTTAATGTAATTCTTAGGTATGTATTTAAGAGTGGTATGATTGAATTAGAGGAATTACAATGGCATCTTTATGCAGTTGGTTGGTTAGTTGGTTTATCATCTACTTACGTAGTTGACTTACATGTTAGAGTGGATGTTTTGACGGACAAAATGGCTTATAAAAGAAGGTTATGGTTTGAATTTTTTGGAATTCTTTTATTGTTTCTACCATTTATAATTTTAGTTCTTATTTATTCTGTACCATTTTTTGAACTTTCATGGGAAACTAGTGAAAGATCTACTTCTGCAAATGGTCTAGCTGCAAGATGGATTGTAAAAGGTTTTTTAGTATTTAGTTTCTTTTTATTATTATTAGCAGGCCTATCAAGATTAACACGAGTTTTAGCAACCATTCGATCAGGATTTAAAGGAAAATAATGGCATTAGTTTCAGAATATTACATGGCAATATTGCTTTTTTTTAGCTTCATTACATTAATTTTTTATGGATTTCCAGTAGCATGGACTATGGGAGGCCTCGCTGTTTTATTTACATTAATTGCGATGCTGTCTGATACTTATTTAGATACATTCTTTGGAGTTGATTGGAAATTTTCTTCAATGGTAGTTTATAGATTGTATGGTGTTATGGCAAACTGGGTTCTTGTTGCTCTTCCAATGTTTATTTTTATGGGAATAATGATGGATAAATCTGGAATTGCAGAAGACCTCATGACAGACTTAGCAAAATTATTTGGTCGTATGAGAGGTGGACTGGCGATAGCAGTTGTCTTTATTGGAGTATTATTAGCAGCCTCAACAGGAATTATAGGAGCATCTGTTGTTTTACTTACAATCTTGGGAGTTCCTTTAATGTTAAAAAATAATTACAACCCAGATCTTGCATGTGGAGTTGTTTGTGCAACTGGGACACTTGGAATTTTAATACCTCCTAGCATTATGCTTGTAATTATGGGTGATCAGGTAAGAATTTCTGTAGGTGATTTATTTATGGGAGCTGTATTTCCTGGATTGATGCTTGGTTTATTATACACAATTTTTATTATTGCTTATGCTTACTTAAAGCCAAAAGTTGCACCAGCCCCTAAAAGTGCAGAGCCTGTTTCTTTAGATATAATTTTAAGAGTATTTAAATCAATTATACCACCTGCTTTATTAATAATAGCAGTCTTAGGAAGCATTTTTATGGGTATTGCTACACCAACTGAAGCATCAGGGGTGGGTGCTTTAGGAGCGTCTATTTTAGCTTTAATAAGAGGAAGACTCTCTTTTAAGGATTTAAAAAGTGTAATTAGAAAAACTACTCACACAACATCATATATATTTGCATTATTTGTGGGAGCAACAATGTTTGCTTTAGTTTTAAGGGGACTGGGTGGAGATGAATTAATAGAAGGTGCTCTAAAAGGATTACCTTATGGTCCAAATGGAGTTGTGATAGTTGTGTTGTGTATAGCTTTTATACTAGGCTTCTTTTTAGACTGGATAGAGATTACATTAATTTTATTACCTTTTTTAGCTCCAGTTATGTTTGATCTTGGTGTTGATATGGTATGGTTCATAGTTATGTTTGCAGTTGTTCTACAAACTTCTTTTATAACTCCGCCAGTTGGCTTTGCTTTATTTTATATGAAGGGTGTAGCTCCTCAAGGAATAACAATACAAAACATCTACAGAGGAATAATTCCATTTGTTATTTTACAAGCAATAGCAGTGGTAATTGTTTTTAATTTCCCTCAAATCGTTACATGGCTTCCAAAAATAGCCTATGGTCCATAAAAGTTTAATATATAATTTATGAAAAAGACAATTTTTTTAACTGCTATATTATTTTTTGTGAGCTCTTTTACTTTTACTCTTGCTAGTGCTAATTCTAATGCTTCTTTGAAAGACTATTTAGATAAAAAAAATTTAGAAAATGCTACAACACAAATTTATTTATTAAATAGATGTAGTGCAATTTATGCTTATGCATCTGGCATTATTTTAAAGACCGATGCTGTAAGTTCTAAAAATTTTATTGAGATATCCAATAGTCTTTTATTTAAGTCAGTAGAATTGATGATCATCGATGAAGAAAAAAAATTAGAAGAAGCTCAAAAAAAAGCTGAAGAAAATAGAAAACAGCTATTCAATAATTACATAACTGATGGTAAAAAAAATTGGGAGGAGAACAAGTCACATTTTAAAGGATCATACATTTCTGGAGATATGGCAATCTGCTCAAAACTTATTGAAGATAAGTAGATAAAATCTAAAATTCAGTTGAATTATTGTCAATTATCAATAAAAGATAAGCTCATTCATGAAAAAAAAAATTTCTTTAATAGGAGCAGGACAGATTGGTGGTACTTTAGCACACTTAATTGGAACTAAAGAAGTAGCCAATGAAGTTGTCCTTTTTGATGTTGCCAGCGGTATAGCTAAAGGAAAAGCCTTAGATATTGCCCAATCATCATCTGTTGATGGTTTTAATGTAAAATTTTCAGGTACAGATAATTATGAGGATATTAAAGACTCAGATGTAATTATAATAACTGCAGGAGTTCCAAGAAAACCAGGAATGAGTAGAGATGATTTATTAGGGATTAATTTAAAGATTATTAAACAAGTAGCAGAAGGAATAAAAAAAAATGCACCTAAAGCTTTTGTTATATGCATCACAAATCCACTTGATGTAATGGTAATGGCATTTCAAAAATTTTCTAGTATGCCAGCTAATAAAGTAGTTGGAATGGCAGGAATTTTAGATAGCTCAAGATTTAAATTATTTCTATCAGAAGAGCTTAATGTTCCTGTAAAAGAAATAGACGCAATGGTAATGGGAGGTCATGGAGACACAATGGTACCATTACCGAGATTTACAAAAGTTTCAGGAAAACCTTTATTAGACTTGGTAAAAGAAGGTAAAATAACTCAAGAAAGATTAGAAGAAATAAATCAAAGAACAAGGGATGGTGGTGCTGAGATTGTAAAATATTTAGAAAAGGGATCAGCATTTTACGCACCCGCAGCATCAGGAGTTCAGATGGCAGAAGCATACTTAAAAGATGAAAAGAAGTTATTACCGTGTGCCATTCAATTAAATGGAGAGTATGGGGTAAGTAATGTTTATGCTGGCGTACCTGTAATCATTGGAAAAAATGGTGTAGAAAAAATAGAACAGATAGATCTAGATGAAAAAGAAAAAAAAGAATTTATGCATTCTATTGATGCAGTTAAAGCACTTTGGGAAGCCGCATCTAAAATAGATCCAGATCTTTCTAAATAATGAATATTCACGAACACCAGGCCAAACAAATTCTAAAAAAATATGGAGCGGTAGTTCCTGAAGGAGTTTTTGCGTTTACAGTTGAAGACTTAATTGAAAAAGTAAAATCTTTAAAAACAGAAAAATTTGTTTTAAAAGCACAAATTCATGCTGGTGGACGAGGTAAAGCTGGAGGTGTAAAAATTTTAAATACAATAGATGAATTAAGTGTTGCTGCAAAAGAATTGCTTGGAAAAACACTCGTAACACATCAAACTGGCCCAGCAGGAAGAGAAGTAAAAAGATTATATGTAGAAGAGTCCTCTAATATTGATAAAGAATTTTATTTATCTTGTTTAGTAGATAGAGCAAGTTCAAAAATTGTATTTATATCCAGCGATCAAGGCGGAATGGACATTGAAGAAGTTGCAGAAAAAACTCCAGATAAAATTATAACAACTAAAATAGATATTTCTGATGAAATTTCTGATGCTGACTGTGAAAAAATAATTGCAATTTATGCTTTAGCGGATGATGCAAAAAAACAAGCAATAGCACTGATAAAATCAGTATATAAAATGTTTTTAGGTACAGACGCCAACATGGTTGAAGTTAACCCACTAATATTAACTAAAGAAAAAAAAATAATTTGTTTAGATGCAAAAGTTAATTTTGACTCTAATGCTTTATTTAGACATCCTGAAATAATCGAGCTTAGAGATTTAAATGAAGAAGATCCTGCAGAAATAGATGCGAGTAAACACGATCTTGCTTACATAAAGTTAGATGGAAGTATTGGCTGCATGGTCAATGGAGCAGGTCTTGCAATGGCAACAATGGATATAATCAAATTATATGGTGAAGAGCCAGCAAACTTTTTAGATGTTGGTGGAGGAGCTTCAAAAGAAAAAGTTTCAGCTGCCCTTAAGATTATTCTTTCAGATAAAAATGTTAAAGGAATCTTAATAAATATATTTGGGGGAATTATGAGATGTGATGTCCTTGCACAAGGTGTTGTGGATGCTGCTAAAGAAATAAATATAAGTGTTCCATTAGTTGTAAGACTTGCTGGCACTAACTTTAAAGAAGGAAAAGAAATTTTAGATAATTCGGGGCTAAAATTGATTTCAGCTGAAAACCTAGATGACGCAGCTCAAAAAATTGTAAAGGCAATAAAATAATATGTCAGTTTTAATAAATAAAAATACAAAAGTTATATGCCAGGGTTTTACAGGTGCTCATGGAACTTTTCATTCAGAGCAAGCCATAAAATATGGAACAAATCTTGTTGGTGGAGTTACTCCAAAAAAAGGAGGACAAAAACATCTTGATCGTCCAGTATTTAATACAGTAGCTGATGCCAAACAAGAAGTTGGAGCAGATGCCACAATGATTTATGTGCCAGCAAAATTTGCTGCAGCAGCAATAATAGAAGCTATTGATGCATCTATTGAGCTTATAGTTTGTATTACTGAAGGTATACCAATTCAAGATATGCTTCGTGTTAAACAAAAGCTAAATAGTTCAAAAAGTCGATTGATAGGACCTAACTGTCCAGGAATAATTACTCCTGATGAATGTAAAATTGGGATTATGCCTGGAAATATACACAAAAAAGGCTCGGTGGGAATTGTTTCAAGATCTGGAACTTTAACTTATGAAGCAGTTGCTCAAACAACTGAAAATGGATTAGGACAATCTACTTGTATAGGAATTGGTGGAGATCCAATAAATGGAACAAACTTTATTGATTGTTTGGATTTATTTTTAAATGATGATGAGACGGAATCTATTCTTATGATAGGAGAAATAGGTGGCTCTGCAGAAGAAGAAGCAGCTGAATTTGTTAAAAACCACAAAATAAAAAAACCTATGGTTGGGTTTGTTGCTGGAATAACAGCACCCCCAGGAAGAACTATGGGGCACGCTGGAGCTATTATCTCTGGTGGTAAGGGTGGGGCAGAAGATAAGATTAAAAAAATGGAAGAATGTGGGATTACAATTGCAAAATCACCATCTGAACTAGGAAAAACATTATTTAATAAATTATCTAATTGAAAATTATTTATCTGATATTATATCAATAAAATAGATGTCATCATCAAAAAATCTCGAATTCGAAAAAACGTCATTTCTTAGTAAATCAAATAGTGCATTTATAGAACAAATGTATTTGAAATTTATCAATAAAGATAAAGATCTCCCAGAAAGTTGGCAGCATTACTTTGAAGGTATAGGCGAAGACTTAAGTATGATTGCTAAGGAAATTAATGGACCATCTTGGGGCTTAAAAAATAAAATTGATATAGATGAACTTCAAAAAAAAATTGAACAAGAAGAAGAAAGTCCATCAGGCAATACTCAGCAAGCTAATGTAGGTCAAATAAATTTATCTAAATCAAATGAAGACTCAATTAAAGCGGTCTCTATGATTAGATCATATAGACAAAGAGGACATCTCATAGCTAAATTAGATCCATTGCAATTATTACAGTCAGATTATCTAGATGAACTGCATCCAGAGTCTTTTGGTTTTAAAAAAAGTGACTATCAAAAAAATATTTATTTAGGTGGTGTTATAAATAAAGATCAATCGAATATAAAAGAAATATTAGTATTTTTGAAAAAAACTTACTGTGGGCCAATTGGATATGAATATATGCATATATCAAATCCAACTGAAAGAAAATGGTTTAGAGATCGGATTGAAAAGTCAGAAGACAACTTAAATTTTACAAAAAATGGTAAAGAAGCAATTTTAAATAAATTAATACAAGCAGAAGGTTTTGAAAAATTTTTACATAAAAAATATGTAGGAACAAAAAGATTTGGACTAGATGGTGCAGAAAGTTTAATTCCCGCTTTGGAACAAATAATTAAGATTAGTGGCCAGTCTGCAGTCAAAGAGGTTAAGATTGGAATGTCACATAGAGGTAGACTGAATGTATTAGCGAATGTTTTGCAGAAATCATATAAAAGAATATTTAATGAATTTGCTGGAGAAATTAATGCATCATCAGAAGAAGGAGCTGGAGATGTTAAGTATCATTTAGGCGCATCTTCAAATAGAGATTTTGATGGAAACTCTGTACACGTTAGTTTAACAGATAACCCATCTCACTTAGAGGCAGTTAATCCAGTAGTTCTTGGGCAAACAAGAGCAAAACAATTTTTTCACAAAGATAAAGAGAGAAACAAAGTAATACCCATATTGATACATGGTGATGCTGCATTTGCAGGCCAAGGTGTGGTAGCCGAATGTTTTGCAATGTCTGGATTACCAGGTCATAACACTGGTGGAACAATTCATATTATTGTTAATAACCAAATAGGTTTTACAACAAGTCCAAGATTTGCACGATCTTCACCTTATCCATCTGATGTAGCAAAAATGGTTGATGCTCCAATTATTCATGCTAATGGAGATGACCCAGAAGCTGTCGTTTATGCGGCAAGAATAGCTACAGAGTTTAGATTAAAATTTAATAGAGACGTGGTTATAGACTTGATTTGCTATAGAAGATTTGGTCATAATGAAGGAGATGAGCCTTCATTTACTCAGCCATTGATGTATGAAAAAATTAGATCACATCCCTCTGTAGTAAATGTTTATGGGAATAAATTGATATCTGAGAATACAATTACTAATAATATTTTAGAAAACTCAATAAAAGAATTTAAAAATTTACTTGATGATCAATTTAAAAATGCCAAAAATTATAAGCCTCAAATAGAATGGTTTGAAGGCACATGGTCAGCATATAAACCTGAAAAAGGAAAAGATAAAAGAGGAGTAACAGGTGCAGATACTAAAAAACTTTTAGAGATTTCAGAAAAAATAAATTCTTATTCTGAAAAATTAAATTTACATAAAACAATAACCAAAATACTAGACTCAAGAAAAAAAGCAGTCGAAAATGGATCAAACATAGACTGGTCAACTGCAGAAGCGTTGGCATTTGGATCTTTATTAGAAGAAGGATATCCAGTTAGGCTAGTTGGCCAAGATTCTGGTAGAGGAACTTTTAGCCAGAGACATTCTGTTTTAAGAAATCAAAAAGATAATAGTCGTTATGTCCCTTTAAATAATATTTCAAAAAATCAAAAGCAATTTGAAGTAGTCGACAGCTTTTTATCAGAATTAGCAGTTCTTGGTTTTGAGTATGGTTACAGTCTTGTTGAACCTAACACACTTACAATATGGGAAGCTCAGTTCGGAGATTTTGCTAATGGAGCACAAGTAGTAATAGATCAATTTATTGCATCAGGAGAAAGAAAATGGACAAGAGCATCAGGTTTAGTAATGCTTTTACCACATGGATATGAAGGTCAAGGCCCAGAACATTCATCAGCTCGTTTAGAAAGATTTTTACAACTATGTTCTAATGACAACATGCAAGTAATGAATTGCACTACTCCTGCAAATTATTTTCATGCACTAAGAAGACAAATGCATAGAGATTTTAGAAAACCATTAATTATGATGACACCAAAATCTTTATTAAGAAACAAGTATTGTGTTTCAAATTTAGAAGATTTTAATAAAGAAAATTCATTTCATAGAATATTATGGGACCATGCTGTGGACTCAAAAACTAATGGTTTTATAAAATTAAGAAAAGCTTCAGAGATTAAAAAAGTAATAATGTGCTCAGGTAAAGTTTACTTTGATTTATTAGATGCTAGAGAAAAACTTAAAATAGATGATGTAATATTGTTCAGAATTGAACAGCTATATCCATTTCCTGCAAAAACTCTTGTAAAGGAACTTAAACCTTACGCTAAAAATGCTAAGTTTTATTGGTGCCAGGAAGAACCAAAAAATATGGGCGGATGGTTCTCAGTAAGAGACTATATACAATGGACATTAGAAACTATTAACGCTAATAATAGTAAAATTTCTTATATAGGAAGAAGTCCAGATGCATCTCCAGCAACAGGATATGCAAAAAGACACATTTCACAACAACAAGAGATTATTAACAAGGTTTTTGAATAAAAATGAGTGAAAAAATTTTAGTACCAGTTTTGGGTGAGAGCATAACAGAGGCAACAGTTGCTAAATGGCTTAAAAATGAAGGTGACACAGTTGAAGCCGATGAAGCAATTGTAGAGTTAGAAACTGACAAAGTTAATTTAGAAGTTCCATCTCCAATAGATGGAGTTTTATCTGAAATAAATTCAAAAGATGGTGAAACCGTAGAAGTGGGAGCTCTTCTTGGTACGATAAGTCAAAATGGAACTCAACCATCTGAAAAAAAAATAATTACAAAAATTGAACCTAAAAAAACTGAAAATAATGTAGTTAATTTAGAAATTAAAAAAGAAATTCTTAAAGTTTTTGAAGAACCTGAAGAGGAAGAACCTTTAATATTAACCAATGAAGTTAAAGAAGAAAAAACCGATTCTTCAAATAAAAATAATGAAGTACTTTCACCAGCAGTAAGAAAAATGGCAGTTGAAAATAAAATTGATTTAAAAAAAGTTAGTGGCTCTGGTAAAGAAGGTAGAATTCTTAAAGGTGATCTAATTAGCATGATGGGAGAAAACCCTCAGCCATCAGAAAGAAAAATTAAATATGGTCAAGAAGAGAGAATTAAAATGTCTAGGCTTAGACAGACAATTGCAAAAAGATTAAAACAAGCACAAGAAAATGCAGCATTATTAACAACATTTAACGAAGTTGATATGACCGGTATAATAGAAATGAGAAAAGAGAACCAGGAAGATTTCCAAAGCAGGTATGGAATTAAATTAGGGTTTATGTCATTTTTTGTAAAAGCATGTGTTGCTGCACTAAAAATGTATCCATCAGTTAATGCTGAAATTGACGGAGATGAAATTATTTATAAAAATTATTATAATATGAGCTTTGCAGTAGGAACTGAAAAGGGATTAGTGGTACCAGTATTAAGAGATGCTGATCAGTTATCATTTGCAGATATTGAAAAAAATATTAAAACTATTTCTGAAAAAGCAAGAGATGGAAAAATAACCATAGAGGACCTTCAGGGTGGAACCTTTACAATTAGCAATGGTGGAGTTTATGGTTCAATGTTATCTACTCCAATATTAAACTTACCTCAATCTGGTGTGTTAGGTATGCATAATATAGTTGAAAGACCAATGGTAGTTGATGGTGAGATTAAAATTAGACCCATCATGTATCTTGCCTTGTCTTATGATCACAGAATTATAGATGGAAAAGAGTCAGTATCGTTCTTAAAAATGGTTAAAGAAAATTTAGAGGATCCAAGAAGGTTGTTTTTAAATATTTAAATGTCAGACAAATTTCAAGCAGTTGTAATAGGTGGTGGTCCCGGAGGTTATGTGTGTGCAATAAGATTAGCGCAATTGGGAATTAAAACTGCATGTATAGAATCAAGAGGCTCATTAGGTGGAACTTGTTTAAATGTTGGGTGTATACCTTCTAAAAATTTATTAAATATTTCTGAAAATTATCATAAGGCGCAAAATTTCTCTAAACTTGGTATTGAGGTGAGTGGGGTAAAACTTAATCTTCAAAAAATGATGCAAAATAAGGATAAAGCAGTAACAATTTTAACTAAGGGTGTAGAGTTTTTATTTAAGAAAAACAAAGTTACTTATTTTAAAGGTACTGGAAGCTTTAAATCAGCAAATAAAATCTCGATATTAGATGATCAAAAAAAAGAAACCATAATTGAAACAGATAAAACAGTAATTAGCACAGGGTCGGTGCCAGTTGCATTACCAGGTATTAAATTTGATGAAAAAATAATTGTATCTTCAACAGGAGCACTAACCTTAGAAACTGTGCCAAAAAAAATGGTTGTAGTTGGTGGTGGTTATATAGGATTAGAGATGGGGTCTGTTTGGTCTAGATTAGGTGCAGAAGTACATGTGGTTGAATTTTTAGAGCATATTACTCCCGGTATGGATAGAGAAATATCTACAGAGTTTATGAAAATATTAAAGAAACAAGGAATTAACTTCCACATGCAAACTAAAGTAGAGGGAATTACTAAAAACACCAATGGAGCTAGTGTTTCAACATCTGACAAAGATGGAAAAAAAATAAATTTTGATTGTGATGTTGTTCTTATATCTGTTGGCAGAAAACCTAACACTAATAATTTAAATTTAGAAGCAATTGGTGTTGAATTAGATGAAAAGAAAAGAATAAAAACTGACAAAGCATTTCAAACAAATATTAAGAATGTATATGCTATTGGAGATGTAATTGATGGACCGATGCTTGCTCACAAAGCAGAGGACGAAGGTATTGCAGTTGCAGAAAATATCGCAGGACAATCAGGACATGTTAATTATGATATTATTCCTGGAGTTGTTTACACAACACCAGAAGTTGCTTCAATTGGGAAAACAGAAGAACAATTAAAAGAAGCAAATATTAAATATAAAATTGGTAAATTTTCATTTATGGCAAATTCAAGAGCCAAAGCAATTGATGAAGCAGAAGGTTTTGTTAAAATCCTAGCTGACGAAAAAACAGATAGAGTTTTAGGAGCACATATTATTGGACCTCATGCAGGTGAATTAATTGGGGAAATTGGAGTTGCAATGGAGTTTGGTGCTAGCGCTGAAGATGTTGCAAGAACATGTCATGCACACCCAACATTTTCAGAAGCAGTAAAAGAAGCAGCCTTATCAGTAGATAAAAGAGCAATACACTCTTAATCCCATATTATCCTATAAGATTTTTAAATTATCCTTTAAATCATTTTATTTAAAATACTTTTTAAATCCAATCTTTAAATTCTTTATAACATAATCAATATTTTTGAAGCTAGTTGCATTTGAAAAAAAAATAATTCCACTAGACGGGTAGTAGATTTTTTTTTGAAACAAAAATTTTTTAAAATTACCTATTTTTTTTGAAATTTTATTTTCAAAAAAATCTCTTTGAGTTCTATTGTTTATTTTATTTTTAGTATAAACAATTCTAAGAATTGATGAATACCTATAGATCTTTAAATTCATTTTATTAAGATAGATATATCTATTTAAATTATCTTGAAAGTATTTACTTTTTGCATTAATTTTTTGGATAATTTTTTTATTTTTCATTAAATATTTCAAAGTCTCATTTCCAACAAATGACGAAAGTGAATTTCCAGAAAATGTGCCACCATAAAAAATTTTCTTCTTCTCTATATTTCTGTAAACATTTTTTGAAATCCCTATCACTCCTATTGGCATGCCACCACCTATTATTTTGCCAATAGTTGTAATATCAGGTTTAATATTATATTTTTTTTGAACACTGTTTCTGTCAGATCTTATACCAGTAATAATTTCATCAAAAATTAATGTAATATTATTTTTTTTGCAAAAATTTTCTAAAAATTTTAAGTAATGCTTAGAATTATTTAATGGTAAGCAAGCTTGTATAGGTTCAATAATTAAAGAGTTTATTTTAGCTTTATTTTTATTTAATATTTTTTTTGAAATTTCAATATCGTTATATGGAATAAATATAATTTTTTTTTTATCATTATTCGATAATCCATCAGAAAGAAATTTAGGTTTAAGTTTATTGTCAGGTTGAAAAAGTAGGCTATCAACAGAACCATGCCAACTACCTACAACACTTACTATACATTCCTTTTTATTTAAAGCACGACTAATTCTTAGGGCTTTAGTGACTGCCTCTGTACCAGAATTACAAAAAATAATTTTTTTAAAACTAGGAAATATTTTCTTAATTGTTTTCGAATAATTAACAGCATAATTATTTGGGTGTGCAAAATTAGAGCCATTAACTTTTAAGTATTTTTTTAAAATTTCTCTGTAAGTTTTACTGTTGTGACCAAGTATTAAACTGCCAGCGCAATTAGAAAGATCTATATAGGATTTTCCTTGATATTTAATCTTATCTTTATAACCTTCTTCAAAAAATACCTTATTTTTTTGGTAACCCTCATTTAGTATTAAATTAGACATAATTTTGAAATTTTATATTATTTAGTATGTATTGTAGGTAAATTATTAGACATTTACGTTTAGAAATACAAGTATTAGTTATCTTATTTCATATAATTTAGCTTTACCGTTCAACATTTAAATAGTATGTTCAATTATTGAACAATATAAAAAAAAATAAACAAGATTATCTTGAGATATTGATAAAAATATCAAGAAAATCAGAGACAAGTCAAAGAAAACTTGCGCAAGAACTAGGGTTTAGTTTGGGCAAGTTAAATTATTGTATTAAGGAGTTGCATAAGAAAGGTTTAATTAAAATACAAAATTTTAATAGAAATAAAAAGAAGTCTAACTATCTCTATTTTTTAACTCCTCAAGGTATCTCATCTAAGACAAAACTTACAATGGATTTTATGAAAAAAAAATTAAAAGAATATGATGAGCTAAAATTTGAAATTAATGACAAAGATATGAATGAACATAAAAATCAACCTATAAAAAAAATTGACCACAACCTATTATAATGAGTAACATTGGCCATAACAATCCCCCAATAACTTTAGACCCAAAAGAAACCATTAAAAAAAACATTAGAAGAAGAAAGCTAATTGTAGATGATGGAATAAGTTTATTTAAAGGTGTCCCATTACCTACATGGATAGAATTAAGCTTAATTGATGTTTGCAATCGCTCTTGTTCTTTTTGTCCAAAGTCTGACAACAAAGTAGCACCAGATACATACCAAAAAATGTCTAAAAAATTAATAGATAAACTTCATGATGATTTAAAAAAAATGAAATTTAAAGGTTCTTTAGCTTTATGTGGATATGGCGAGCCTCTATTACATAAAGATATTGAATATATTGTAAATAAACTTTCTAAAGTTGCTGATATTGAAATTGTAACAAATGGTGATCCTTTAAATCATAAAACTATAACGAAGTTATATAATGCAAATGCAGCAAGGCTATTAATCAGCATGTATGATGGTCCTGAACAGGTTAAAAGATTTAAAGACATGTTAAAAAAATCAGGTGTGCCTGAAGAATTTGTAATACTAAGAGATAGGTGGTACACAAAAACAGAAAACTTTGGAGTGAAATTAACTAATAGAGCTGGAACAATCAAAACAGGGAACCAAATAGCAAATGATGTTCATACAACTTGTTATTATCCCTCATATCAATTTTTGATTGATTGGAATGGAGATGTATTTTTATGCCCACAAGACTGGCAGAGACGACAAACAATGGGCAACATGATGCAAGAAGAAGTCTTTGACATATGGACATCAAAAATTATGAAAAAATATAGAATAGACTTATTACAAGGAAAAAGGTCTAATGATCCATGTAAAAACTGTAATGCTCAAGGAACATTACTTGGTGTCAATCACGCACAGAAGTGGAGAGAGATATATAAAAGTTAAACTTTTATATACTAAATAATTCTTTTATATTGGTTTGGAATATAATTTTTAACCTTGTTTTTTTTTGCAAATTGTAAAATCCATCTCGGGTTTTTAATAATTATTCTTGCTATAGTGATAAAATCAATTTTCTTATTTTTAATAATATTTTGTGATATTTTGTGATCAGTTATCATTCCACTAGTTGTAGTTATCATTTTTGATTCATTTTTAATTTTTTTTGCCATTTTTATTCTGAAAGCTTCGTACTGTTGCATTTTTGTATAAGGCAAGATACCACCACTAGAAACCGAAATATAATCAAAACCAATTTTTTTTAATTCTTTAGCTAACAGAATAGCATCTTTGATTGATAAACCATTTTTTACATGGTCTGACCCAGTAATGCGCGCACCTAAAATTTTATGACTAGGCCAAGCTTTTCGTACTTCTCTTGCAATTTCATGTAATAGTCTACTTCTATTAACAAAGTTTCCTCCATACTCATCTTTTCTTTTATTAGAAATAGGAGAAAAAAACTGATGTAATAAATAACCATGAGCCATATGTATCTCTAAACAATCAAAATTAATTCTATTAGCTCGAATGGTTGTATTTTTAAATTTTTGAACCATCTTTTTTATTTGTAATTTTGTCATTTCAGTAGGTTTAGGCCATCCTTTGTCTCTAGAAATTGCTGATGCAGAGAAAGTTTTCCATGATCTTTTTTTGGGTAGTGGAGAATTATGTTTTATCCAAGGTTCATAACTTGAACCTTTTCTTCCAGAGTGAGATATTTGAATACCATATTTAATATCATTTTTAGATTTAAGAAATTTAACCAATTTTTTTAGATTTTTCTCATGAGTAGCATTATATAAACACATATCTGCCTCAGATATTTTTCCTGATTTTTCAACAGCAGTTGATTCAAATAAAACCATACTACTGCCTGTTGAGGATAAATTTTCTAAGTGTTGATAATGCCATTTTGAAGGACTACCATTTTTGGATGAATATTGACACATTGGAGAAATAACAATGCGATTTTTTAGAATAATATTATTTATTTTTAAATTTTTAAATATCATGCTTCATTGCGACAAACTCGTTATGAGGGTGAAAAATTGCCTTAGAATAAGACCAGTACGTTTCAATAAAAAAAGAATTTAAAGCCTTACCTAATTTAGGTAGGTGTGGAACACCGTCGCTATCTATTAAAGAATTCATTGGTGTAGCAAACCTTAACCACTCACCTGTTTTTTGTTCGTGATATTGAAGTCTCGACCTAAAAGCAATATCTGGTGGCACAAGCTTGAATCCTTTTTGTTTTAATTTTTGATAAATATTTTTTAGTTGCGTTGGTTTTTTAAAACCAAGGGAAGAAACTTTTACTCTAAATAAATAAACAGTCTTTTTAGTTATTGTAATTTTATTTTTTTTATTTTTTATTATATTTTCAATCCAAGGGCTAATGTAAACCTTTTTTTTCTTAATAGCTTTTATACAATCAGTTACATTCTTATATTTTTCAGGCTTTATTATTTTCCAAACTTTTTTCATTTCAATTTGTACTTTTTATGTTAGATCTTAAAATATTTGTATTATATTATTGAAACACTAATGATTTAATAAATACTTTTTAGCAGGTTTGCAATCTTTATATCGCTTTTTAACAACGTTAAGATAATATGTTGCTGAAAATGAAAGTACCGATATTAATACCCAATATTTTTAATCATCCATTTACATATGATTCTGATGTAAAACTTAAAGAAGGAGACTATGTAGAGGTACCCTTTGGAAAGTCGAAACTTACAGGAGTAGTTTGGAATGAGTTTGAAAAAAAAACAAATAAAAATTTTGCAATTAAAAAAGTTTTAAGAAAATTAGATGTTCCATCACTAAAAAAAAATACAATTAAATTTTTAAACTGGTTTTCTGAATATAATATGATTCCTAAAGGTATGGCATTAAAATTGCTATTATTGAGTAGTGGTGTGATAGAGAAGTTATCAATTAAAGCTTATGAACCATTTAGAATTGATATCAAAGAAAATAAAATAAAACTTTCTAAAGAGCAAAAAGATTCACTAAAAAAAATGAATGTATTAAATCAAAAATTTAGAGTTCATGTTTTACAAGGCACCACGGGCTCAGGTAAAACAATGGTCTATTTTGAGGCTTTAAAAGAGATAATTAATAAGGGTTTTCAGGGGTTAATTCTATTACCAGAAATCGGATTAACAGGACAATTTCAAAATAAATTTATAGAATTTTTTGGTTTCAAGCCTGCGGTGTGGCACTCAGGCATTACAAAAAAAAATAAAGAAATTATTTGGAGTGGAATAGCAAATGATAAAATTAAAGTTGTAATTGGTGCTCGATCTTCATTATTTTTACCGTTTAAAAAACTAGGATTAATTATTGTTGATGAAGAACATGATCAATCTTATAAGCAAGATGAGGGGGTAACTTATAATGCAAGAGATATGGCAATTTCTAGGGCATCCTTTGAAAATATTCCAATCAATTTAATAACAGCCGTCCCCTCTATTGAAACTTATGACAATATTAAAAAAGGCAAATATAGTTTATCAAAACTTGATCAAAGATATTTAAATGCATCTTTACCAAAATATGAAATAATCAATCTTAATAATTCAAAGTTAGAATCTCAATCCTGGATATCTAAAGAAACAATTGAGAAAGTAAAATTTCATCTTGAAAAAAAAGATCAAGTATTATTTTTTTTAAATAGAAGAGGATTTTCACCCAATGTTTTATGTAAAAAATGTTTTACTAGTTATTCATGTCCAAATTGTTCAATTAATTTGGTTTATCACAAAAACAAACAAAATTTATTATGTCACTACTGTGGATACAAAGCTTTACTAAATAGGGACTGCTCGAAAGAAGGAAAATGTGATTTTATTTTTAGTGGGCCTGGGGTTGAAAGGATATCAGAAGAAGTAAAAAAAATTTTTCCTAACAAGGAAACAACTATATTTTCTAGCGATACAATGAATAAAAAAAGTTCAGCAGATGTTTTAGAAAAAATTATAGATAATAAAATTCAAATTTTAATTGGAACTCAATTAATTTCTAAAGGATTTCACTTTCCAAGTTTAAATTGTATTGTTGTTGTTGATATCGATTTATCATCACAAGGTCACGACCTAAGAGGTGCTGAAAAAAACTTACAGTTATATCATCAACTTTCAGGAAGAGCAGGTAGAACAGGAAAACCAGCAACTGTTTATTTTCAAACTTACAATCTAAATACCAAAATGATTACTGATATTACCAATAAAGATCCTGATATATTTTTAGACAAAGAACTTGAAATTAGAAGAGAAAATAATCTTCCACCGTTTCAAAGATTTATTGCCTTAATAATTACTGGTAACAATGAAAGAGAACTTGAAAAAGAAGCTTATAAGTTTAAAAGTTTTATAGAAAATGCTGTTGATGGTAGAGTGCTTGGACCTGTAAACGCTCCTATATTTAGATTAAAAAGAAGATTTAGAGTAAGGCTTTTGATTAGGGGTAGAAAATCTCTAAAAGTTCAAAATTCACTTTCAAAAGTCATTGAAACATTCAAATTTCCTGCTGGAATGAAACTAACGGTTGATGTTGACCCAATAAACTTCAATTAATACAGAAAAAACAAGACTTTTAGACAATGTGTGACTTGAAGAGGTAGGAGTCATATGTTAATTAAAACAAAATTTTAATAAATCTTCTAATATTTATAAGGAACAATAAATTGAGCAAAAATAAAGTTTTTTCTGAAACATCGGCTGATAGATATTCTCTTGCACTTTATGAATTAGCAATAGAAGCTAATAATTTAAGTGAGATCGAGGTTCATTCTACTTCAATTATTAATTTAATTGCTTCAAGTGAAGATTTTAAATCTTTAATAAAGGATCCAACAAATAGCAAAGAAGACCAATTAAATGCTCTAAGTAAAATTTCAGAACAATATAAAATAAATGAATTATTAACAAAATTTTTAAACTTTCTAATATCTAAAAGAAGATTCTTTTATGTGGATAAAATTCTAAAAAACTTTGTTGAAACATGTTCAGTCAAAAGAGGTGAATTAAAAGCAGAATTAACTTCTGCAAAAGATCTTACTGAAAAGGAAATTAATAACATAAAAGAAGAATTGACTAAAAACTTTAGTTCAAAAATAAAATTAAACTACAAACACGATGCAAGTTTAATTGGAGGTTTGATTGTGCAAGTAGGGAGCACAATGGTGGACACTTCCATTAAAAATAAATTACAACAAATCGAAAATAGGATGATAGAGGCATAAATGGATATAAACCCATCAGAAGTAACAAAGATATTAAAAGAGCAAATTAAAAAATTTGGGGATAAAGCAGAAGTGACTGAAGTTGGTCAAGTTTTGTCAGTAGGAGATGGTATTGCTAGAGTGTACGGATTAGACAATGTTCAAGCTGGAGAAATGGTAGAATTTTCCGATGGATCAAAAGGTATGGCTCTAAACTTAGAAAGCGAAAATGTTGGAGTTGTAATTTTTGGAGATGATAGAAAAATTAAAGAAGGTGACGTTGTTAAAAGAACAGGTAGTATTGTTGATACACCTGTTGGAAAAGAATTATTAGGAAGAGTTGTTGATGGATTAGGAAATCCAATCGACGGCAAAGGTGCTTTAGATAAAGCAACTAAAAGAAGTAGAGTTGAAGTAAAAGCACCTGGAATTATTCCAAGACAATCTGTTAGTGAACCTATGCAAACAGGCTTAAAATCAATTGACAGTTTAGTTCCAGTTGGAAGAGGACAGCGTGAATTAATTATTGGGGATAGACAAACTGGAAAAACTGCAGTTGCTATCGATGCGATCATTAACCAAAAAAAAATAAATGAATCTGGTGATGAGAAGCAAAAACTTTACTGTATCTATGTCGCTATAGGTCAAAAAAGATCTACAGTTAGACAAATTCAAAAAACTTTAGAAGAAGCTGGTGCAATGGAATATACAACAATTGTTGCTGCTACCGCCTCAGATGCAGCACCACTTCAGTTTTTAGCACCATATACAGGCTGTACTATGGGTGAATACTATAGAGATAATGGTATGCATGCATTAATCATTTATGACGATTTATCTAAACAGGCTGTAGCTTATAGACAAATGTCACTTTTATTAAGAAGACCTCCAGGAAGAGAAGCTTATCCAGGAGATGTATTTTATTTACACAGCAGATTACTTGAGAGAGCAGCCAAACTTAGTGATGAGCATGGCGGAGGTTCATTAACCGCTCTTCCAATAATTGAAACGCAAGGTGGAGACGTATCTGCTTTTATTCCAACTAACGTTATATCAATTACAGATGGTCAAATATTTCTTGAAACAGAACTATTTAACCAAGGAATTAGACCAGCGATTAACGTAGGTCTATCAGTTTCTAGAGTCGGATCTGCAGCACAAACAAAAGCAATGAAAAAAGTTTCTGGCTCAATGAAGTTAGAGCTTGCTCAATATAGAGAAATGGCTGCCTTTGCACAATTTGGATCTGATTTAGATGCATCAACACAAAAACTTTTAAATAGAGGTTCAAAACTAACTGAACTTTTAAAACAAAAACAATATTCTCCTATGACAGTTGCTGAGCAAGTAATTTCAGTTTTCTGTGGAGTTAAAGGTTATTTGGATGATGTTGAACTTAAAGATATTGCTGAGTTCGAGTCTAAGATTATTGAAAAATGTAAATCTGAAAAACCAGAAATTTTAGAATCTGTTTTAAGTTCAGGTAAACTTGAAGATGATACTGAAAAATTATTAGTTGAAACTATCATGGAACTTAAGAAGAACTTTAATTCTTAAAATATGGCAACACTAGACGACTTAAAAAAAAGAATAGCGAGTGTAAAGTCTACACAAAAAATTACCAAAGCCATGAAAATGGTTGCGGCCGCTAAACTTAGAAGAGCACAAGAAAATGCTGAAAAGGGAAGACCTTATTCTGAAAAAATGAATAACATTATTCTTAATTTATCTAGTGGCATTTCTGATAAAGAAAATGCCCCTAAGCTTCTTTCTGGAACAGGTGAAGATAAAGTGCATTTATGTATCGTGTTAACATCTGATCGTGGTTTATGTGGTGGTTTTAATACAAATATTATTAAAAAAGCCAGAGCATATTTTCAAAAAATATCTGATGAGGGGAAAACTTTAAAGATTATAACAGTTGGTTCTAAAGGGTATGATCAATTAAAAAGAGTTTATAAAAATGATATTGTAGAGAGAATATCATTTAAAGATTCAAAAACTATTAATTATCTAGATGCTGAAAAAGTGGGGAAAATGATAATTGAAAACTTTGAAAAAGAAGAATTTGATGTGTGTACAATTTTTTATAATAAATTTAAAAATGTAATTACTCAAATACCTCAAGAACAACAAATAATTCCTTTAAAAACATCTGAAGCAGAAGAAAATTCTTCTGAGGATAATTATGAATTTGAACCAGATGAAGATGAAATTTTAAGCAATTTATTGCCTAAAAACATATCTACTCAGATTTTTAAAGCGATGTTAGAAAATTCAGCTAGCGAACAGGGCTCAAGAATGAGCGCAATGGATAATGCAACCCGTAACGCAGGTGAAATGGTTGACAAGCTAACTATTGAGTATAATAGAAGTCGTCAAGCAGCTATTACAAAAGAACTAATTGAAATTATATCAGGAGCGGAAAGTTTATAATTATGAGCAAAGGAAAAATCACACAGATCATTGGAGCGGTAGTAGACGTAAAATTTAATGGAGAATTACCAGAAATTTTATCAGCATTAGAATGTAAAAATGGAGACAACAGATTAGTTTTAGAAGTTGCTCAGCACCTTGGTGAGTCAAGTGTAAGAACTATTGCAATGGATGCTACTGAAGGATTAAAAAGAGGAGACGAAGTAAACGCAACAGGTGCTCCTATCCAAGTTCCAGTTGGTCCAGAAACTTTAGGAAGAATTATAAATGTAATAGGTGAACCTATTGATGAAAAAGGTGAAGTTAAAACAAAAGAGAAATGGCCAATCCATAGAGCTGCACCTGAATTTAGCGATCAGTCAACAGAGACAGAAATTCTAGTTACAGGAATTAAAGTAGTTGATCTATTAGCACCATACGCCAAAGGAGGAAAAATTGGTTTATTCGGAGGTGCGGGTGTTGGTAAAACAGTACTTATTATGGAATTAATTAACAACGTAGCAAAAGCCCATGGTGGATTTTCTGTGTTTGCTGGCGTTGGTGAAAGAACTAGAGAAGGAAATGATCTTTATCACGAAATGATAGATTCAGGCGTTATTAAGCCAGAAGGCCCAGGATCAAAAGCTGCACTAGTGTATGGTCAAATGAATGAGCCCCCAGGAGCTAGAGCAAGAGTTGCCTTAACAGGTTTAACTGTAGCTGAATATTTTAGAGACCAAGAAGGACAAGATGTATTATTCTTTGTTGATAATATCTTTAGATTCACTCAAGCAGGTTCAGAAGTTTCTGCACTATTAGGAAGAATTCCTTCAGCAGTTGGATATCAGCCTACACTTGCAACAGACATGGGTAACCTTCAAGAAAGAATTACAACTACTAACAAGGGTTCTATTACATCTGTACAAGCAATTTATGTACCAGCAGATGACTTGACTGACCCCGCACCTGCAACATCTTTTGCTCACTTAGATGCAACAACTGTATTATCTAGACAGATAGCTGAAATTGGAATTTATCCAGCAGTTGATCCACTAGATTCTACTTCTAGAATTTTAGATCCTAGAATAGTTGGTGATGAGCATTATAGAGTTGCTAGAGAAGTGCAAAAAGTTCTTCAAACTTACAAATCACTACAAGACATTATTGCGATTTTAGGAATGGATGAATTATCTGAAGAAGATAAATTAACAGTTGCAAGAGCAAGAAAAATTCAGAGATTTTTATCACAACCTTTCTTTGTTGCCGAAGTCTTTACTGGTTCTCCAGGAAAATTAGTAGATTTAGAATCTACAATTAAAGGTTTTGCTGCAATATGTAATGGTGAGTATGATCATTTACCAGAAGCTGCATTTTATATGGTGGGCACAATTGAAGAAGCTGTAGAAAAAGCAGAAAAAATGGCGAAAGATGCTGTTGCATAATGAGTGAAGAGTTCAAAATAGAAATTGTAAACCCAGAAAAATCTTTTCTTACAAAAGAAGATGTAACAGAAGTTGTTGTACCTGCTTTTGAGGGAGAAATGGGGATTTTAAAGGATCATATCTCAATTATTTCATTTTTAAAGCCAGGGATTATTAAAATCTTTTCTAAATCAGGAGAGGATAATTACTATGTTGAGGATGGAATTGTTGAATTTAAGAATAATAATTTATCAGTTCTAACAAGTTCAATTTTTAATATCAAAGATATTGATAAAAATAAAATTAGTGAACTACTTACTCAAGCAGAAGAAAATTCAAAAAATAGTGAAATTACGGATCAAAATAAATACTTAGTTGATCAAAAAATTGAAGTTTTAAAAACTATAAATTAATAATTTTTCTTACTTGGTCTTGGATATTTTTGTAAACATGCATTTTAAAATCCACAACTAAGTCAGTTATTTTTTCAAGCTCAATCCATTTCCACTCAGAAAATTCAGGTTGTGCAGTTTTAATATTTATTTGATTATCTTGACCTAAAAATCTCATTACGAACCATTTTTGTTCTTGGCCTCTATATTTTCCTTTCCAGATAATTCCAAGTAAGTTTTTTGGCAATTCATAAGAGATTAATCCATCACACTCTTTAATTAGTTCAACATTTTTTATACTAGTTTCTTCTTCTAATTCTCTATAAGCAGCATCCAAATAATCTTCACCTTTGTTAACTCCACCCTGAGGCATTTGCCAAAAATTTTTTTGATTATCTATTCTTTTTGCAACAAAAACTTTATTTTCTTTGTTTAATACAACAATGCCAACTCCACTTCGTAAAGGGAGGTCTAAATTAGTGCTTGTCATTTATCCGTTAAGTAGTTTTATGGCAAAATTTAACTGGTTATCAGTTTCTGAATTGAACTTAAAATCATCAGAACCTTCTACAACTTCTATGTCAGGAGTTACTCCAACTTCTGAAATAGATTTTCCAGATGGAAGATAATATTTTGCAATTGTTAATCTTATGGCGCCTCTGTTCTTAAGAGGTATTATTGATTGCACCGATCCTTTCCCGTAACTATTTTCACCTACAATAATTGCTCTTTTATGATCTTTTAATGCACCAGCTACTATTTCAGCCGCAGAAGCCGATCCATAATTAATGAGAACTAATACAGTTTTTCCATCAGTTAAATCACCTTTTTTTGCAAACCATTTTCGATTTTCAGATGGCTGTCTACTTTTCGTTGATACAATTTCACCATTTTCTAAAAAAAAATCAGATATTTTAATTGCCTGAGAAAGTAATCCACCTGGGTTATTTCTTAGATCTAAAATATATCCCTTAAGCTTTTTATTATTATTTAGTTTTTCAATTTTTTCTTTCACTTGTGAGCTACTATTTTCATTGAAAGAAGTTAATCTTATATAACCTATGTTATTTTCTAAAAGTTCAAATTTTACAGATTGAACTTCAATTATTTCTCTTGTGATATTAAAAATTAATGCTTTTTTTTCTCCTCTTCTTCTAACTGTTATTTCTATACTCGAACCAACAGGTCCACGCATTAACTCAACAGCTTCTGTTAAAGACTTTCCTTGAACTTGAGTATCGTTAATTTTAACAATATAGTCACCAGCTTTTAAGCCAGCTTTTGAAGCGGGAGTATTATCTATTGGCGATATTACTTTAACAACACCTGCCTCCATACCTACTTCAATACCTAAACCACCAAATTCTCCGCTTGTTTCAGTTTGCATACTTTCAAAGCTTTCAGGCGTCATATATGCGGAATAAGGGTCTAAAGATTGTAATAAACCGTTTATGGCAGCATCCATACTTTGTGACTGATCAATTTCATCAACGTATTCATCATTTATTTTTTCAAGAACCTCACCAAATAAATCAATTTTTTTATAAATCTCGGAGTTATCAGAAAAACTTTTTTGAAAAATAAATAAGAAAACTAAAACAAAAAAAGGTATCTTTTTGATTAGGCTCATATCATCACTTTTTCTTTGGGAATTACTTCGGACCAAATTTTTTCAAGTTCATAAAATTTTCTTTTATCAGGATGGAATATATGGACAATTAAATCAATACCATCGACCAATTTCCAATCTCCACTTTCTTTTCCTTCAATTTTAGAATTTTTAACTCCATTAGATCTTAATTTTTCCAGTACCATTTCTGATAAAGCTTGAATGTGTCTAGATGAAGTACCACTTGCTATGATTAAGTAGTCGGCCATTGAACTTTTATTTTTAAGATCAATTGAAACAATATCTAAGGCTTTATTGGAATCTAGTGTTTTTAAAATTAAGTTTTTTAAATCTGAGTTTTTTTCCATTAATATATTTTACCTTATCAAACTTTTCTTAATTGAGAAGATGAAATATTAACCTTCTTAAATTTAATAAATGATAATCTTTTTTTATTCACACCATTATAAGTGACTGACTTTAAAGATTTAGCCTTGTATCCTTGTCGATCGAACACTAAGAGATTGCATTTTTTCACAATAGATTTCCACTTGTGCCATTTATGAAAGTTAATAAGGTTGTCAGCACCCATAATAAAATATAGCTCATATTTTTTATCTTTTTTCAGATAGTTGATAAGGTCAATAGTTCTATTAGAGGATATCTTTTCTTCATAAAATCTTATTTTTATGAAATCATTTTTTGCAATTAGTTTTTTTGCAAATTGGATTCTATTTTTTAAATTTGATTTACTAATATCTTTGAATGGATTTTGTTTAGTAATCGCCCAGATGATATTTTTTAGATTAAGTAATTTTTTTGCCTGTTTTGAAATTTCTAAGTGCCCTTTGTGGGCAGGATCAAATGTACCTCCTAATATTCCAACTTTTATTTTTTTGTTATTTTCTAATTTTACCATTACTAACTATTTCGTATTTATATGAAACAAGCTGCCCAAGCCCAACGGGACCTCTTGGAGGTAAAGTGTTTGTAGAAATACCAACCTCACCACCAAAACCAAACTCACCACCGTCAGCGAATTGTGTAGAAGTATTATGCATAGCTATAGAACTTTTAATATTTTTTAAAAATTGATTGGCTGTTTTTTTATTTTTTGTAACAATAGAGTCAGTGTGCATAGTTCCATATTTATTAATATGCTTTATTGCTTCTTTATAATTTTTGACAGTTTTTACTGAGACAATTGCTGATAAATACTCTGTAGACCAATCCTTATCTTTTGCAGGATATATTTTTCCTTTGTAATTTTTTCTTATAAGGTTATCTCCAAAAATTTTGCAGTTGTTTTCTTCTAATTTTTTTAAAATTGGATTACAAAATTTTTTAATTATTTTTTGGTGCATCAAAATTGTTTCCGTAGCACCACAAATACTAGTATTCCTTAACTTTGCATTATAAACAATGTCTATTGCCATTTTAAGATCAGCATCTTTATCTATGTAAGTATGACAAAGACCCTCTAAGTGTCCAATGATAGGTACGGTTGAGGACTCTTGTACTCTTTTAACTAAACTTTTTCCTCCACGTGGAATAATCACATCTATATAATCTTTCATTTTTGAAAGCATGTAATCAACTATTTTCCTATCTTTGGAGTTTATAAATTGAATAAAATTTTGATCTATTTTATTTTCTTTTAGTGATTTTCGAAATAAGTTTGCTAAAATTCTGTTAGTATTTATAGCTTCTGAGCCACCTTTTAATATTACTGCATTCCCAGATTTAAAACATAAACTTGCAACATCAGATGTAACATTAGGTCTGCTTTCATAAATTATACCCAATACACCTATAGGCACAGACACTCTACTTATTGTTAAGCCGTTTGGTCTACGCCATTTTTCTAATATATAATCAACTGGATCTTTAATTTTTACAATTTTTTCAATAGATTTTTTTATACCAACTAATTTTTTATGATCAATTGTAAGCCTATCTATTAAATTATTCTTTAAGCCTTTTTTTTTAGCAAATTTGATATCTTTTTGGTTAGCACTGATTATAGAGTTTTTTTCTTTATCAAGTAGTAAAGCATATCTATTTAAAATTTTATTTTTAGTTCGTGTATCAATTTTATTGAGGATGGCCTTTCTAGCATTTTGGCCAATTGAATTCATAATCTTGTTCATTCTATATTTCCACTATATCATCTTTATGTATAACTTCTGATTTTGCAACATATCCTAATATTTTTTCTATTTCTCTTGAGTGATAACCCTTAATTCGTTCTATTTCATCAGACGAGAATGAACTAAGTCCTCTAGCACACTCATTGTTATTTTTGTCTAAAACTTTTATATGATCACCTTTTTTAAAATTACCAGTTACTTTCTTTACGCCAGCGGCTAATAAACTTTTACCATTTGTGAGTGCTTGTCTTGCACCATCATCAATAATAAGAGCTCCTTTTGGGGAGACAGAACTAATGATCCATTTTTTTCTAGCATCTAATTTTGAAACTTTAGGTAGAAACCACGTACAATTATTTTCTTCAATTATCTTTTTTATAGGTCTATTTAATAAACCATTTGCGATTACCATTTTACAACCTGACAATTGACAAATTTTAGCAGCATCAATTTTGGTTTTCATTCCACCTGTACCAAGATCACCAATACTTTTAGTGGCTATTCTTTCAATATTCTTATCAATATTTTTTATTTCTTTAATAAGTTCGGCATTTTTAAAAATTTTTGGATTTTGAGTGTAAAGACCATTAACATCTGAAAGCAATATAAGTGTGTCTGCTCTAGATATTTGAGCAACCCTTGATGCCAACCTATCATTGTCACCATATTTTATTTCAGTTGTTGCCGTTGTATCATTTTCATTTACAATTGGTATGAAGCCTAATTCAAATAAATTATCAAAAGTTCTTTTTGCGTTTAAAGCCCTTCTTCTTTGTTCAGTATCCTCTAGTGTTAAAAGAATCTGAGAAATATTAATTTTTAACTTTGAGAAAGTTCCTGAAAATAAATTCATCAACTCTATTTGACCAATTGATGCAACAGCCTGGCTTTTATCAATTTTAAGATTTTTTTTATTTATGTTGAGTTTTTTGCAACCCATGGCAATTGCACCAGAGCTTACAATAATTACTTTTCTATTTTTTTTTATTAGTTCTTTAATATCTTTGGCAAATTCAGATAACCATTTATTTCTTATTTTTTTATTATCATCTATCAGTAAAGATGAGCCTATCTTAACTACAATAATTTTTGAATTTTCAAGATACATATGAAAGTAATTTAGCTTTTATTTGAGATATTGATTCTTTATCTAGTGTTGAAAGTATAATAACTTCTGAGTTTTTATTTTTAGAAAATTCTTTTAAAATTTGACTTACTTCTTCTTTTTCTAGTAAGTCAGTTTTATTTAATACAATTAATTCCTTTTTATTTAGTAAATCTTTACTATAGCTACCAAGTTCAGTTCGAACTTGTTTGTAGGTATTTTCAAGATCCTGGTTAGTAATATCTAATAAGTGCATTAAAGTTTTACACCTTTCTATATGTTTTAAAAATTGAATACCTAATCCCACTCCTTCATGTGCGCCCTCAACTAAACCTGGAATATCAGCTAATGTAATTTCTTTATCATCATAACTCGCAACTCCTAAATTTGGGTTTAATGTCGTAAATTTATAGTTAGCTATTTTTGGCATTGCATTTGTGATGGCAGCTAATAAACTTGATTTTCCTGCATTAGGCAATCCCACTATCCCAACATCTGCAATAGTTTTTAATTGTAACCAAATTATATATTCTTCTCCTATTGTACCCTTAGTGAATTTTTTTGGTGCTCTATTAGTAGAACTTTTAAACCTTGTATTTCCAAGTCCACCTTTGCCACCATTAGCAACAACAAATTCTTCACCTTCTTTTTTAAAGTCAAAAATTAAAGTTTTATTATCTTCCTCAAAAACTTGTGTTCCTATTGGTACTTTTAAAAATAAATCATTACCGCCACGACCAGTACGGTTTTGTCCTGATCCATTTTCTCCACGTTCAGCTTTATGATGTTGTTGGAATCTGTAATCAATAAGTGTGTTTAAATTTCTTTCAGATCTTAAAATTATGGAGCCACCTTTGCCACCATCACCACCATCAGGTCCGCCGTATTCAATAAATTTTTCACGTCGAAAGCTTGGAGAGCCATGTCCTCCATTGCCTGCTTTTACATAAATTTTAACTTGATCAAGAAACTTCATAATACAACTCTCAGTTTTTAGTTGTACTACTAATTGGGTTTTACTGAAACGAATGTTCTGTCTGATTTACCTTTTTTAAAAACAACTTTACCTTCAACAACAGAAAAAATAGAATGATCTTTACCCATACCTACATTTTCGCCAGGAAAAATTTTTGTTCCTCTTTGTCTTACTATTATGTTTCCAGGAATTACTACTTCACCACCGTATTTTTTAACGCCCAGTCTTCTACCAGCACTGTCTCGTCCGTTTCTTGATGATCCACCTGCTTTTTTTGTTGCCATAATTTACCTAATTTATTTACTTGCTACTTCTGCTTCTACTTTTTCAACTTTTTTAGTTGGTTTTATCATTTTTCCTGCTTCAGATAAAACTTTACCATCTTTTGAAAAAATTTTGCTAATTCTAATTAATGAAAACTGTTGTCTATGTCCATTTTTTCTTCTTGAATTTTGTCTTCTTCTTTTCTTAAAGATTAAAACAGTTCTATTTTTACCATTTTCAACAAGGTCAGCCTCAACTTTTGCTCCTTCTACTACAGGAGAACCAACTTCAATAGTTTTATCGTCACCGTAAGCTAAGATTTCTTTAAATTCAATTTTAGTCTCGGGCTTTGAGTCCTCTAATCTTTCGATTTTAAGTATCTCACCAGCTTTAACTTTGTACTGCTTTCCACCTGTTTGTATTATAGCGTATGACATTGTTTTATCTTTTTTTATAATGAGCAATATAGTCTCGCGCAAATCATAGTCAAGAGTGAATAAGTTAGAAATTGTCCTTTAAATCTCTCAATTTTGAGAACGTTTCAACTTTATTAGATCTAAGAAAAATATTACAATCTAGCTCTTCTCTAATTGTAGATGGAATAGTGGGTAAATTATTTTCTAATTTTTTATCTATAATTTTTATTTTATTTTTAAGATTTTCATTATTTTTGTCATGAGTTATACAAAATTTAGCATTTTGTTTAGTATACTCATGTCCACAGTAAATTTTAGTTTTTAATGGAAGTGTTTTAATTTTCATTAAAGAATTAAACATTTGTTCATAACTTCCTTCAAAAATTTTTCCACACCCTAAAGAAAAAAGAGTGTCTCCAGTAAAAGCAGCCTCCTCATTGAAAAAATAAAAACATATGTGTCCAAGAGTATGACCTGGTATATGAATTATTTTGGCCTCAAAACTTTCCTGTTTCCATATTTCTTGATCATCAACAAGAGTATCTATTTCTGGAATTCTATCTTTATCCCCCCTGTATCCAATAACACGAGCATTATATTTTTTTTTTAACTCTTGATTGCCACCCACATGATCATAATGATGGTGAGTATTGAGTATATATTTTAAATTAATATTTTTTTTCTCTAAGTATTTAATTATAGGTTTTGCTTCACTGGGATCAATAGCACAAGCTATGTTATATTTTTCATCAATAACAAGATAAGAATAATTATCATGTAAACAGGGTATTATTTGAATTTTCATTTATCTTTCAATTAAAAAAATACCTAATTCTGCTGATAAGTTTTTTATATTTAGATTTAATTTATTTATAGTTGATATTTTTTCATTTTTTAAAGCTATTGATTGATCTAGTTTTATATTTCGATTTTCACAAAAATTATAAAAATCTTTCAATGTGCACATATGTAAATTAGGAGTATTATACCATTCGTCAGGTAGGTTTTTTGTAATTGGCATTGTTCCTTTAAGCAATAAGTGAAGTCTGACTTTCCAAAAACCAAAATTAGGTATAGTAACTACAGCTTTTTTCCCAACACGTAATAATTCTTTTATAACAATTTCAGGAGTGAGAAATGCCTGTAATGTTTGACTTAAAATAACAAAATCAAAAGAACCATCTGGAAATTGCAAGAGATCTTTCTCTGCGTCCCCCTCTATAACTGTTAATCCTTTTGATAAACATTTTTGAACATTATTTTTTGAAATTTCTATTCCTCTAATATCTATTTTCCTACTGTTTTTCAGATATTCCATTAGTGTACCATCGCCACATCCCACATCCAGAACTCTAGTATTCTTATTAATTAGATTTGATATTATTTTAAACTCTTGTTTCATATTTAGCTCTTAGAATATGCTGTTTTAATATAATCACCTAAGGTATTTAAAAATTTAGGGACTTTTAATAAAAATGAATCGTGACCTTTATCAGACTCAATCTCAACAAATCCAACGTCAGCACCTATAGCATTCAATGCAATAACAATTTCTTTATTTTCAGAAGTGGGATAAAGCCAATCGGAAGTGAAGGATATAACAAGAAATTTTGTTTTAGTATTTTCAAATGCTTTAGATAAATTTCCATTATGCTCTTTGATAAGATCAAAATAGTCCATTGCTCTTGTTATATATAGATAGCTATTTGCATCAAATCTATCAACGAATACAGATCCTTGGTATCTTAAATAACTTTCAATTTGAAAATCAGCATCAAAACCAAATTTTAAATCATCTCTTTCTTGAAGCTTTCTTCCAAATTTTTCCTGAAGCCCATTTTTTGATAGATAGGTAATATGTGCAGCCATTCGAGCTACTGACAATCCTTTATCAGGACTTTTATCTTTATTAGAATAGTCTCCATTGTCCCAGTTAGAATCTGCCATAATTGATTGTCTGCCAAGTTCATTGAAAGCTATATTTTGTGCTGAATGACTTGCAGTGCAAGCAATTGGTATTGCTACTTTTGCTTTTTCAGGAAAATTACTAACGAACTGTAGTGTCTGCATTCCCCCCATAGATCCACCAATAACAGCAAATAATTTTTCAATATTAAAGAAATTTAACAAGTTAAATTGTGCATTAACCATGTCGTTAATAGTTATAACAGGAAAGCTAGTTCCATATTTTTTATTTGTTTCGGAATTAATTTCATTAGGACCAATTGAGCCCATGCAGCCACCAATAACATTTGCACAAATTACAAAAAATTGATTCGTATCAATAGCTTTACCAGGGCCAACAGCATACGACCACCAACCTTCTTTTTTTGTAATTGGATTAATTCCTGTTACAAATTGATCACCTGTCAATGCGTGAAACACAAGTATAGCATTATCTTTTTTTTCATTTAAGGAACCATAGGTTTCATAGGCCAAAGAATAATTATTTATAGTTTGACCACAGTCCAATTTTAATGGTTTATCAATTATAAGTTTTTTTATACCTAAATCTTTAATCATAAATATTAGCTAAATTTGAATTGGGAGACAAAAAAACTTATTTAGCGGTTTTTTTAAGCGCTCGCAATTCAGTTAAATCAGCGCATATTTTTTGTACTAGATAGTATTTCTTATGTCAATTTTTTTTAAAAATGACTTATTCTATATGAAAAGTTAGTATTTTATTTATAAAGTGAATAAAATTATAAAATGACAATTCCAAAATTTAAAATATTTAAAATAGAAGCTTATAAGCCTGGTAGGTCAAATATAAGTAAAATTTCAAACCCAATAAAACTATCAGCAAATGAGTCTGCACTCGGGGTAAGCCCAAGAGTATCAAAAATATTGAAAGATAAAAGCTTGTTAATTTCGAAGTACCCAGATGGTAAAGCTACAAATTTAAGAAAGGAGATTGCAAAAAAATATAAGTGCAATTTAGATCAAATAATATGTGGCGCAGGCTCAGATGAAATCATTCAAATGATTTGTCAATTATATCTGAAACCGTTGGATGAGGTGATTGTTCCACAATATAGTTTTTTAATGTACAGAATTTATGCTCAAATCGTAGGAGCAAAAGTAGTTTTTTCTAAAGAAAAAAATTTTAGAGTTTCGGTTGATGAAATAATTAAAAAAGTAACTAAAAAAACTAAATTAGTATTTATTGCAAACCCAAATAACCCAACTGGAACCTATTTAAGTAAAAGAGAATTAATAGAATTAAGAAAAAAATTAAATAAGAATATTTTGCTAGTTTTAGATGATGCTTATTTCGAATATATGAAAAATAAAGATTATAAACCAAGCTTAGACCTATTTAAGAATACCAACAATGTTGTTGTTATAAGAACATTTTCAAAAATTTACGGATTAGCTTCATTGAGAGTAGGTTGGGGGCATGCAAATAAAAAAATAATTCGTGCAATGAATTTAATAAGACCTCCATTTAATGTTAATCAAATTGCACAGAATGCTGCAATAGAAGCTTTAAAAGATAATAGTTTTATTAATCGATCTGTTAAACACAACATCTTCTATGCAAATAAGATTAAGAAATTTTTAGAAAATTGGAAGATTTTTTCCAATGAAGTTACGGCTAACTTTTTATTACTAAGTTTTGATAAATGTAAATATTCAGCAAACTTTGTTTTTAATAAACTACAATCAAAAGGAATTATATTACGATCGACTGAGGATGGCTATAATATAAAAAATAAATTAAGATTAACTATTGGTTCAAAAGTAAAAAATGAAAAATTTTTAAAAGCAATTACAGATATATTTAATTGATTATGAAAAATATTTTAATTATAGGTTGTGGTTTAATTGGCTCATCTGTATTAAGAGCTATTTCACATTATAAAGTTGCTAAGAACATCTTTGTGTATGAAAAATCAAAATTTAATTTATCAAAAATTAAGAAACTAAAATTACCCTGTACTACAACAACTGATTTCAAAAAAATAGTACCAAATATAGATTTGATAATAGTTTGCACACCGCTTAGTGAATATAAAAGAATCATTTTAAAATTGAATAAATATTTACTACCCAAAACAATTATTACAGATATTGGTTCAAGTAAGGAAAAATCTCATAATGTAATTAAAGAAAATTTAAAGAGAGGAATTTCATGGACCTCTAGTCATCCAATAGCAGGTTCAGAAGTTAGTGGTCCAGAACATGGTAAAAAAGATTTATTTTTAAACAAATGGTGTATTCTTATAAAAGAAATTAATACCAATCAAAAACATCTTTCAATACTAAGAAAGTTCTGGACAAAAATTGGATCCAAGGTTTCCGTAATGAATTCAAAAAAACATGATATTGTCTTTTCAATGACCAGTCATTTACCCCACTTAATTGCTTATAATTTAGTAAAGACTGCAACAGACTTTGAAAAAAAACAAAAGTATGAATTAATCAAGTTTAGTGCAGGTGGTCTAAGGGACTTTTCAAGAATTGCTGCCTCAAATGAAATTATGTGGAGAGATATTTTTTTCAATAATCAAAAAAATATATCTAAAGTTATTGATTTATTCATTAAAAATTTAAAGGCTTTTAAGAAAGATATTCAATCCAAAAATAATCAATCTATAATTAAAAAGTTAGTTGATACAAAAAAGGTTAGAAAAAAAATAATTAGATTAAAACAAGATATCAATAAACCTGATTTTGGAAGAAGTTAGATTTTTATAGAGGATAATTTTTTAACCTCAAGACCTGTTGTTCTTTTAATTCGTTCAATTGTTTTATTAATTGGCATGATTATTACTTTTTTTTCAGGACCATAAGCGTGAATTAATTCTTTTTTACTAATGCATACAGCGATATGACCTTTCCAAAAAATAATAGTACCCTTACTAAACTTTTGATTTTTAGATTTTTTTGGTAAATACTTTATTTGATCTTTGGTGTCTCGTGGGTAAAATTTTCTATTATATAAAAAGAATAACTGTACTAAGGCTGAGCAATCTAAACCTTTATAGCTTTTTCCTCCCCAAATATATTTAGTGTTTAAAAAAATTTTAAATATTTTAACAAACCTTTTTTCTATATGAGATATAATTTTTGTATCAGCTAATTTTATCCATTTATTTTTATTATATTCTCCAAAAAATTTTTCCTTTTTTGATATATTAATTTGAGAGGAGAAAGTTAAATAATTTTTAGTTGGACTAAATTTATTTTTTTTATTCTTTTTATAAATTTTTGCTTTAAGTTTAAATATTTTATGAGTTGGTTCAAACTTTTTTATAAATTGAGGATTCCTGATATAACCTTTATAATTATCACATGCTGTTTTTATTTTAAGCCACCCTTTATTTTTTGAGAGAATTATAAATTTTTCTCCAAAAATTATTTGTGAACTTATAGATGATTTTTTTGAAGGCCTTTTATATATGTTAAGTAAAGAATTAGTTAGAAAATGATTATTATTTTTCATTTAATTTAAGTTTACTCTTAATTAACCATAAGCAAATTAAAGATGGTATAACCATAAGAGCAGTTAATATAAAAAAGATACCCCAGTCTCCATTTAACCAATCTACTAACGCACCAGAAGAAGAGGCTAGTGTAGTTCTACCAGCGGTACCAATTGAGGCAAGCAATGCATACTGTGTTGCCGTATAGGTTCTGTCCACTAATAAAGAAATAAAAGCAACAAAGGCAACTGTTGCAAATGCTGCAGCTATATCATCAAAAATTACTGCAAAAGCAAAGAGTAACTCTGATTTTTCACTCCAAGCAAGTAATGTAAATAATAGGTTCGTTGATGCCATTAAAATTCCAGCTAAAAACATTGCTTTAAGAACTCCAGACCGAATTACAAAAAGACCACCCAACAATGTAAAGACTACAGTAGTAATCCAACCAAGAGTTTTTGAGTAAATTGCAATGTCTCCTTTTGAAAAACCAATTTCTTTATAAAAAACAATCGACATTCGCCCCAAAAATGCTTCACCAATCTTAAATAAAAATACAAAGCTTAAAATACCAACTGCTATGGAAAATCCATTATTCTTAAAAAAACTTATTATAGGACCAGCCATTGTGCTTCCTATCCAAGAAATAAAGTTACTAATGATATTTTTTGAACCAATTTTATTTTGTATTAATAAATCAATTTCTTTTTGTTTAGATTTTCGTTCTGTTGAAATTGACTCATGTATAAACATTAAACCAATGTTCATTAGAATAATCAACATACCTAGAATTAAAAATGTCATTTGCCAATAATTAGAAATACCAATGTTTTCAAAGAATTGAGCTGTAAATAGTGCAACCACGCCACCTAACTTATAACCGCTCCACCAACCAACAACAGAGACTGCTGCGCCCGCAGCCATTGATTTGTCCTCATTTTTTCCTATCTGCTCTATTCTTAGAGCATCTACAGTTATGTCTTGAGTGGCAGATGCAGTGGCAATAATTAAACCAATAGTAATTAATAGAGTTAGATTTTCTGTTGGGTTTAAAACACTCCATGTGCATAAACAAGCTAGGATTATAATTTGCATAATGACTATCCAAGCTCTTCTATGACCTATTCTTTTTGTAAGGATAGGTATTTGAAATCTATCAATTAAAGGAGCCCACAAATAGTTAAAAGCATATACTGCAAATATTAAACCAGCCCATCCAATTGTTGATCTACTTAATCCATCTTCTTTAAGCCACAGACTTAAACTACTCCCAATTAATACCCACGGGAATCCAGAGATTGCACCTAATAATAATATTCTGAGCATTCTTTTATCAAAATAGATAGAGAATGTTTCTGAGAGTGATTGTTTTTTAATTTCAATCATAACTAATTTCTCCAAAAGGAAGGTAGAAATAATACCAGTATAGCAAAAAGTTCTAATCTACCTAATATCATTCCAAGTGTTAAAATCCATTTAGAAATTTCAGGTAGGCTTGAAAAATTACCATTTGGGCCAATTATTGAGCCTAATCCAGGACCAACATTTGATATTGATGTTGCAGCTCCTGAAATTGAGGTAATAAAATCTAAACCACTTAAAGATAGAAAAGCTGTAATTAAAAAAAATATAACCAAATAAAGAAATATAAAAGAAATAATGGATGCCATAAATTTATCATCAACATTATTTTTGTCATATTTTATTATAAAAACACCCTTAGGATAAATAATTTTTTTTAATTGATTAACTATGAACAAATATAAAATTTGGATTCTAAAAATTTTAACTCCACATGCTGTAGAACCAGCACATCCACCAATAAACATCAGTGTTAAAAAGAAAATTAGTGGAAAATTACCCCATCCATCAAACTCTCCAGTTACATAACCTGTGCCACTTAAAATCGAAATTACATTAAAAAAGATTACTCTTAAATTTGTTAGAGAAAAATTATTATTTTGAAAAAGTAAGTAAACAAAAAGTATAATAATTGAAAAAATAATTATCTTTAAAAATGATCTAATTTGCACATCAGAAATAAAAATTTTTTTATCACCATTTAAAAACTTTATATAGGCAATAAAAGGTAAGCTACCCAAAATTATAAAAATCATTGATGATATTTCGATTGATAAACTATTAAAATGTCCAATAGACTCATTGTAGTTTGAAAAGCCACCAGTTGCTATTGTTGTCATTGAATGAGTTAAGCTATCAAAAATACTCATTCCAAAAATAGAATAAGTAAAAGCACAAAGAAAAGTTAAGCTTAAATAAACATAAATTAACCTTAGAGAAATTTCTTTTGATTTTGGTAAAATTTTTTCTGATGAGTCATTACTAGAAATTTTAAATAATTGCATTCCTCCAACGTTCATTATTGGCATTAGTGTTATTGCCATTACAATTATACCAATTCCACCAAGCCATTGAAGCATGGCTCTCCACAATAGTATTGATTTAGGAGCTTCATCCAAATTAGATATAATTGTTGATCCGGTGGTTGTGATACCAGACATACTTTCAAAAAATGAGTCTGTTATTGAAAGCTCTAAAGAAGAAAAGATAAAAGGCAAAGAACCAAATATTGCAATACTCAACCAAGAAAGAGCAGTTAATAAAAAAGCTTGTTGTAGATTTAGTTTTTTATCGTGATTAAGGTTAGATAAAAAAAATAAAATACCAAATATGATTGAAATTATAGACCCCCCAATAAATGAGGAGTCAATTTCTGAATAAATAAATTGAGCAAGAATTGGTATCATCATGGAAATTCCAAGAATAATTTGCAAAACACCCAAGGTGAAAAAAACTGTTTTATAATTAGACATTTTGAAAGAACATTATTTTATGGTAAATAAATTTCAACTCTATAAGAATTAATAAAAACACCAAATATAAGATATTTGTTATTAAACAAAGTGATTGAAAAAGATAATTTAGATAAAACCAACGCATGGCCTTTTGTTGAGGCTAAAAAGATGTTGCGTGAAAGAAAATCATTTATAGATAAAAAAGGTAAAATAATTTTACAAACAGGCTATGGTCCAAGTGGACTTCCTCATATTGGTACATTTGGTGAGGTTGCCAGAACATCGATGATGGTTAATGCTTTGAAACAACTTACTGATATTCCAACTGAAATTATAACGTTCTCTGATGATATGGATGGTCTTAGAAAAGTTCCAGAGAATGTTCCTAATCAAGAACTTTTAAACAATAATCTTCATAAACCATTAACACAAGTCCCAGATCCATTTGAAAAATTTGCAAGCTTTGGTGAACACAACAATGAAATGTTACAAGATTTTTTGAATAAGTTTAATTTTGAGTATAATTTTAAAAGCTCCTCTGTGCTTTATAAAAGTGGCTTTTTTAATCCAACTCTTCAAATAATTTTAGAAAACTACCAGGGTATTATGGATATAATTCTTCCAACATTAGGGAAGGAAAGACAAAGAACCTACAGTCCATTTTTACCAATTTGTCCAAATACAGGCAAAGTTTTAGAAATTCCAGTTTTAGAAATTTTAAAAGATAAATCAAAAATTATTTTTGATAATAATGGAGAAAAACTTGAAATTAGTATTTTAGATGGAAATTGTAAATTACAATGGAAAGTTGATTGGGCAATGAGGTGGTATGCTTTAGATATAGACTTTGAAATGTACGGAAAAGATTTGATTGAAAGTGCGATATTGTCATCAAGAATAGTAAAGTTAATTGGAAAAACGAACCCATCTGGTTTTGCCTATGAACTTTTTTTGGATGAAAAAGGTGAAAAAATATCGAAATCAAAAGGTAATGGAATTACAATTGATCAATGGTTGGAGTATGCCTCTCCCGAGAGTCTTTCCTTATACATGTATCAAAATCCTAAAAGAGCCAAAAAATTATATAAAGAAATAGTACCCAAAACAGTAGATGAGTATTTGGAACTCATAGAAAAAGCAAAAAAACAAAATGAACTTCAGTTATTGATGAATCCAGTATGGCATGTACATAATGGAAAAATTCCCAAGGAAGATACGATAATGAGCTTTTCAATGCTTTTAAATCTAGTAGAGACTAGCAATGCAGACTCTAAAGAATTACTTTGGAAATTTGTAAAAAAATATAAGAAGGATATTTCTGAAAAAGATCATCCTATTTTTGATAACTTGATTGGTTATGCTATTAAATATTTTAACGATGTAATCAAAATTCAAAAAAAATATAAAAAAGCAAACGATAGTGAAAAAAAAGCTTTAGAGGCACTTATTAAGACTTTGGATGAGTGTAATGATAAAATGTTACCTGAAGATATTCAGACATTAATTTATTCAACAGGGAAAGATAATGGATATTCAGAAAACTTACGCGATTGGTTTAAACTAATTTATGAAGTTGTTTTTGGAGATGAAAATGGTCCAAGGATGGGTTTTTTTATAAGCTTTTTTGGAGTGAACGAAACTAAAGAATTAATAAAAGAAAAAATAAAATAATGTTTTCAAAATTTAGATCACTAATCTTTAAGTTTGATCCTGAAACAGCTCATAATTTAGCAATTAAGTCTTTAAAATTAAATTTACTACCAAATTTATCTAATCAAGAAAAAGATGACTCATTATTTAAGACTAAATTATTTGGAAAAGAAATTAATAATCCTATAGGAATAGCAGCGGGTTTTGATAAAAATGCTGAAGTTTATAATTCTCTTTTTAAACTTGGCTTTGGCTTTGTAGAAGTAGGAACCGTTACACCACTAGAGCAATATGGAAATCCAAAACCAAGAGTTTTTAGACTAGTAGATGATCAGGCTCTAATAAATAGATTGGGATTTAATAACTTAGGCTCAGAAAATATTAGCAAAAGAATTAAGTCAAATCCAAATAAAGGTTTATTGGGTGTTAATATTGGTCCAAACAAAGATAGTGGAGATCGACTAAATGATTATTTAATTGGACTTAGGGTTTTTCATAATATTGCTGATTACATCACTATCAATATATCTTCACCTAATACAGAAAACTTAAGAAATTTTCATGATAAGTCTAAATTTGACGAACTAATGGACTCGATAGAAAAAGAAAAAATTAGACTAAAATCCAAAATACCAATTATAGTAAAAATTTCTCCAGATAT
The DNA here is from genome assembly GCA_028222445.1 of Candidatus Pelagibacter sp. The sequence goes on along the minus strand of JAOISU010000002.1, from coordinate 33,536 downwards.
TTCAGAAGGACAAATTGAAATAATTTGTAAAACTTTAATACACTATAAAGTTAGTGCAATAATTGTTTCTAATACTAGTGCTAAAAATAGAGATAAATTAAAAGATATTCTAAAACATCAAAAAGGCGGCCTATCAGGAAAACCTCTGGAAGAAGAAGCGAATAAATTAATAAGTAAATTCTATAAAATATTAAATGGAAAAATTGAAATTATAGGAGTTGGAGGTGTAGACTCAGGAGAGAGTGCTTATAAAAAATTTCAGTCAGGAGCAAGTTATGTACAACTATATACTGGAATGGTTTTTCAGGGACCAAACATAGTAGGAAAGATTAAAAAAGAGCTTAAAGAAATATTAATTGCTGGTGGTGTTAAGAATTTTAAAGAAATAGTGGGAAAGAAGCTAGCTAATTAAGCCTAATAAACTTGACGAGTTCTTTAACACATCCTATATAGTCACTAAATATTATGTCTAAAAAATGTGAATTAACTGGTAAAATTCCAATGAAGGGTCACAATGTTAGTCACGCTAACAATAAGACTAAAAGAAGATTTTTACCAAATTTAAAAAAAGCTAAATTTACAAGTGAACTTTTAAAAAGAAGTTTAACTTTAACAGTAAGTAATGCTGGAGTTAGATCTGTCGATAAAAAAGGTACATTTGATCAATTTTTAAAAAGTGTAAAAAATAAAAATATTTCACCTAGATTAAAAAAACTAAAAAAAAGTATTCTAATTAAATCTCCATTTATTAAAAAAGCACCAAAAGCATCTCCCAGTAAATCAGCTTAATGAACAAATACTTTTTACTACTTTCATTAATAATGGGAGTTGTAGTACTAGCATCCAATTATCTTGTTCAATTTCCAATAAATTATTATGGACTAGGTGAAATACTTACTTATGGAGCCTTTAGTTATCCAATTGCTTTTTTAATTACTGATTTAGCCAATAGGTCTTACGGTAAGCTTATTGCTAGAAAAATTGTTTATATAGGTTTTGTTATTGGAATAATTTTTACCTTATTTTTTTCAACAAACTTTGAAGATTTAATTTCAATTAGAATAGCCATTGGCTCTGGAGTAGCATTTTTAGTCGCACAGTTAATTGATGTTCAAATTTTTGATCAATTAAGAAAAAAAAAATGGTTTGTTGCTCCACTTACCTCATCATTGATTGGCTCAACAATTGATACTTTTTTATTTTTTTCAATATCCTTTTATGCAACAGGAATTCCTTGGATTACTTTATCATTAGGGGACTTATCTGTAAAAATACTTGTGGCACTTATAATGCTAATTCCATTTAGGTTATTATTAGGAACTGTTAAAGAATCTAAAGCTTAATACAAAAATTTATAAGATAAAATTTTATAAGCTAATTTAGCTACTAGAAAATTGTAGGAATTAAACCCTTTAATAGGTGACAATTCATTTATATCTGCACCCACAATATTTGAGTTTTTAGCTGCTATTCTTATAATATTTAAAGTTTCATCCCACAATAAGCCACCTGGTTCTGGTGTGCCAGTTGCAGGCATTATACTAGAATCTAATCCATCAACATCAAAAGTTAAATATACAGTTTTATTTTTTATTAATTTTTTGAATTTTTTTAAGTCCCACTTAGCCTTATCTTTTGCCCAAAAGATATCTATTCTAGATGAGTTTTTTTTTAAAAAGGGTATTTCACTCTCTGAGATATTTCTAATTCCAAACGAGATTAGTGACACATTTTTATAATCCAAACATCTTCTGATAGCTGATGCATGAGAAAATTTTTCACCATTATAGCTTTCTCTCAAATCTGCATGTGCATCAAAATGTAATAAGCAAATATCTTTATGTTTTTTCACAAATGGAGCAATACAGCCAGGTGTAATAGAATGTTCACCCCCAAATGTTATTGGAAAAAGTTTTTTATCTAATATTTCTTGATTTATATTAGACATCTTTTTTAGGGCTTTCTTTATATCTTTATCAATCTTAAATGGCTTTAGAGTTTTAATTCCAATTTTTTTGTAAGGTTCACAGTGTAATTCTTCATCGTATAATTCAACCTGATGAGAAGCTTTAATAATTTCTTTTGGTCCATTTCTAGTACCCCCACCATAACTTACAGTTTTTTCTAAACCAAATGGAATAACGACAACCTTTTCTTTAAAATTGGTATTGTTATCAATCCCAAGAAATCCATTTTTATTAGATAGATATTTCAATTTTATTCAAATATTTTTGAGAAATTTTTTCTCGTTCTGTTTTTCCAATCACCCTTATGATAAGCATCGCTTACAATTAAAGGTAAAACACTAGTAGCTTCCGCAAAGACCATTTGTTCTTTTGTAATATCTACTTTACCCCAAGAGCTTGCTTCTTTTAATGTTGAGCTGCTACAAGCTCCATCTCTAGAGTCTGCTACTGTAATTTGAACTGCATATTTATGCATCTCCACTTCTTTGCCAAGTAGTTCAGCACATATTACTGTATCTTGGATAAAGTTTTTAGGAACTCCTCCACCAATCATAAATAAACCAGACCCTTTTGATTGAATTTTAATTTCTGTTAATTCTCGAAACTCTCTAATTGAGTCTATAGTCATATGATTTTTTGGATTATTTTCTTGATGAATAACTAATCCAAATCCAGCACTTGAATCTGTAAAAGCTGGACAAAATATTGGAACGTTATTGTCATAAGCTGTTTCAATTAAAGAATTTTTTTTTACTGAGTTTTTTTTTAGGTATTTACCCATTGCATAAATAAACTCTCTAGAAGTATAACTTCTTGGCTCTAATCCATCTGCAATTTCACATATTCTTTTGTCACATTCTTGTAATTCATCTTCATCAATATAAGTGTCATATATTCTATCAATGTAGTTTTTTCTCAATTCCGTATCATCTTGAAATTGTGATCCTTGATAATGCTTAAAACCTAAGGCTTCAAAAAAATCCATATCAACAATTGAGGCACCAGTCGCAATGATTGCATCAACCATATTGTATTTGACTAAATCTTTATAAATATTCATACAGCCAGCAGCAGATGTTGAGCCAGCTAAAGTTAAAAAAATAGTACAGTCTTTGTCTTGTATCATTTCATTAAAAATACCAGCTGCATTTGCTGTTTCTCTAGAAACAAAAGACATTTTTTCCATTGATGAGATAATTTTTCTTGCATCAAAAGATGTGATATCAATATGTTCTACAGGGTTTTTTAGAAAATCTTTTTTACTATTATGAGTTAAGTTTTTGTTATCTGACATTAGGCAACTAATATAGCCTTATTGCTATTTTTACCATACATTGTCATTATTGGCTCATCTTCTACTTCATAAATTTCGTTAGAATAAAAACCATTAAATTGAGTCCTAAAAGTAAGGCCATAAGCGCCAAGTTGACCCAATTCTATATAATCATTTTCTTTAATATTATTTGGTAATAGAAATGGTCCTTTCATATAATCCATACTGTCACAAGTAGGACCATAAAAATCAAAAGCAGTTAATTTTTTTGAAATTATTTTTCCTGTTTTAATTATACGAGAAGGGTAAACTATATTTGGTGTACCAGCATCGAAAAGAGTTCCATATGTGCCATCATTAATATAAAGCTTTTGTTTTTTTCTAAGATTTACTCTTACAATTGTAGAGCCACTTTCAGCAACTATTGCTCTACCAGGCTCACATATTAATTCTGGAAGTTTTTCTAATTTTAAATTTTCTAATCCTTTTTTTATTTCTTCAAAATAATTATCTAAAGATTGAGGAACAAGATCAGGGTAGATTGCAGGAAACCCACCACCAATATTAATATAATCAGGAATAATTTTTGTTTTTTTTATTATATTTCCAACTTCTGAAATTCCTTTTACATAAGAAATAGGATGCATACATTGAGAACCAACATGAAAACTTAAGCCAGTTTTTTTTGCATATTGTTTTGTTAATCTTAACAAACCAGAAGCCTCAGAGGCTAAAGCACCAAATTTTTTAGATAAATCTATTTCTGCATGTTCGTTTGAAACTGCAATTCTAAGAAACAATTCAAGATCTAAAGCATGATCTGTTGACTCAATTATTTTAATTAACTCATCTTTTGTATCTAAAGAAAAAGTTTTAATATTATGATTAAAATAAGCATCTCTAATACTTTCTCTACTTTTTACAGTATGCATGTATGAGCATTTAGCATTAGGATCTATTGCTCTTATATCTTTAATTTCTTGAATTGACGCAACATCAAAGTTTTCAATACCACTCTCAACTATTGTTTTTAATACTTCTGGATGTGGATTGGTTTTAACAGCGTATAAAATTTTACCAGGAAATTTATTTCTAAAATATGTAGAGGCTAACTGTATAGATTTTTTTCTAATACAATAAATCGGTTTTTCCGGTTTTAGTTGACTTACAAGCTCATCAACACTTTTAAATTTTTGCACTTTATATGCCTCCAAAAAAATTTAATAAAAAAAAGTTTCTTAAAAAACTAAAAAACTTTCATATAAATCATGCAATTAAGGTAATAGTTAATTAATGTAAAGCAAATAATAGGTGTTGAAATTTTTAAAATAGATACCATATCTAAGTTATGCCTGAACAAATCAATCTTAAAAAACTAAGTGATTTTGACAATAAATCACTATTAATTGTTGATGATGACAACCCTTTTAGAGATAGACTTGCAAGAGCCATGGAAAAAAAGGGCTTTACAGTTTTACAAGCTGAGAGTGTGCAAAAAGGTATTCAAACTGTTAAAACAAATAAACCAGGATTCGCTGTTGTTGATTTAAGATTGGCTGATGGAAATGGATTGGAAGTTGTTAAAGAAATACAAGTTTCAAATCCCACAAGTAGAATTATTATGTTAACCGGTTATGGAAATATACCTACGGCGGTAGCAGCCATTAAAGAAGGGGCCATTGATTATTTGGCAAAACCTGCAGATGCTGATGATGTTGAAAAAGCATTATTGGCAGATCCAGAAAAGAAAGCTGAACCACCAGAAAATCCGATGTCAGCAGATAGAGTTAAGTGGGAACATATTCATAGAGTTTTTGAATTATGTAACCGAAATGTATCAGAAACTGCTAGAAGACTTAAGATGCACAGAAGAACTCTACAAAGAATATTATCTAAAAGATCTCCTAGATAAATTTTCTTAATTTAATTATTTTTTTTGCTAATAGAGTTAAAAGACAAATCTTAAATAATTCTGCTAATAAAAAAGGTGTTACACCTAAACTAAGTATTGGTTTATCCCATCCAATCAAAGTCCCAAGCCAGATTGTTCCAAATATATAAATTATTGTAACTGAAAATAATAATTTAGTAAAAATTAAAAAAATATTATTTTTCATATCTAGATATCCTGCAAAAAATACTGCAAATAAAAAGCCTATCAAGTATCCCATTGTTGGACCGGTAAAATAAACTAAACCAATACCTTTTTCTGGGGAATTAGAAAAAACAGGTATTCCAATAATTCCTTCTAATAAATAAACACCTACTGTTGCAAGACCAATTTTATACCCAAATGCTAAGCCTATGAAGAGTACAACAAAAGTTTGCATCGTCATTGGCACTGGATAAAAAGGTATTTTTAATTTAGCAGAAATAGTTAGAGCAATAGTTCCTAAAAAAATTAATATAAATGTTTTTGTAACTTTTTGAATTGAGTTTGTTTTTAATAGATCCATAAATAAAATTTACTATTTATTATTATAATAATCTAGTTTTTTATTAGTCTTAAAAATACATCTTCTAAATCACCATCATCAGTTGATATATCAACAATTTTGACGTTGTTTTTCTTTATTAAGTTTATTAATTTTTCCATATTAACTTTGCTCTTTTCGTAAGAGACGCAAACTTCATTGCCTATTTTTGATATTATTTCAAGAGATTCAAGGTCATTTTTTTGAATATTAATTTCTTTATCTGTTTTAAAAATAACTTTTTTTGTTTGAATTCTATTTAAAAGATTTTTAGTACTATCTAGAGCTACTACATTTCCTTTGTTGAGAATAGCTATTCGATCACACATTTCTTCTGCTTCCTCAAGATAATGTGTTGTTAAAATAATAGTAACGCCAAGTTTGTTAAGCATTCTTACATTTTTCCATAAATTTTGCCTCAATTCGACATCAACTCCAGCAGTAGGCTCATCAAGAAAAACGAGAGGAGGCTGATGAACTAATGCTTTAGCCATTAATAATCTTCTTTTCATTCCACCAGATAAACTTCTGGCATAACTATTGGCCTCTTTTTCTAAAGACACTAGATTTAAAATTGTATCTGTAATTCTATCTTTTTCTTTTACACCATATAAGCCTGCCTGAAGGTCTAATAGTTTTCTTGGACTAAAAAATGGGTCTAAATTTATCTCTTGAGGAACTACTCCAACTGAAGCTCGAACCTGTCTGGGATTTTCATCTAGATCAAATCCACATACATTAACCTCACCCTCAGTCTTTATGACTGTCCCAGCTAAAATATTTATAAAAGTTGTCTTACCAGCACCATTTGGACCCAGAAGGCCAAATATTTCTCCTTCTTTCACGTCTAAGTTTAAATCATTTAAAGCATAAGTTTTTCCATTATGTTGTTTAGAATAAATTTTTTTTAGATTTTTAACAGAAAGTATATTTTTTTTGTCCATGTGCGTTAATACATTTATAATATCTAAAATAATTAAGATAACATTAATTTAATGGATAAAATAAAAAAAACAGATCACTTTTATTTAATTGATGGTTCAGGTTATATCTTTAGAGCTTACTACGCTCTTCCACCCTTAACGAGGAAAAGTGATGGACTGCCGGTTGGAGCAGTAAGCGGATTTTGTAGTATGTTATTTAAATTATTAGAGGATTCAAAATCAAATGAAAATTTACAAAAACCAACTCATTTTGCAGTAATTTTTGACTCAGCTAGAAAAACTTTTAGAAATGAAATTTATTCAGATTATAAAGCAAATAGATCAGAAGCACCCGATGACTTAGCACCACAATTTGAATATATAAGAAAATCAGTCCTAGCATTTAATTTACCATCAGTTGATCTTCCAAATTATGAAGCTGATGACTTGATAGCAACTTATACAGAACAGATATTAGCAAAAGGAGCTAAGGTTACGATAGTTTCTTCAGATAAAGATCTAATGCAACTATATAGAAAAGATGTTCGTTTATTTGATCCCATGAAGAATAAATTTATTACCCCAGAAGACATAATGAATAAATTTGGTGTAGAGCCAAAAAAAGTAATTGATGTTCAGTCATTAGCTGGAGATAGTAGTGATAATATTCCTGGAGTTCCAGGCATAGGTGTAAAAACTGCTGCAGAACTCATTAATCAATACGGAACTCTTGAAAAATTATTAGATAATGCTCATGAAATAAAACAAAATAAAAGAAGAGAAACTCTTATAGAAAATAAAGATAAGGCAATTATTAGTAAAAAACTAGTAACTCTTATGAAGGATGCTCCAGCTCAAAGAAAGATAGAGGAATTTCAATTAAAAGAAATAGATAAGGAGAAACTATATAAATTTTTAAGAGAAATGGAATTTAATAGACTTCTTAGCTCAGTCATTTCTGCGTATGGTGAACCTAAATTAGTAACCACTAAAACAGAAAGCTCAGTAAAAGAAAAACAACAAAATATAAGTAAGAAAAATTACCATCTTATTAGTAACGAAGAAGAGATAGAAGAATGGATTAATGAAGCTGAGGAGGCTGGTGAATTAGTAATAGATACTGAAACAAGTTCACTGGATGCACATCAAGCAGATCTTGTTGGAATATCGCTAAGCACAAAAATTGGAAAAGCTTGTTACATTCCAATAGCACATAAATTTGACGGATGCTTAGATAAAAATATTGTAATTAAAAAATTAAAGCCACTTTTAGAGGACAAGAGTGTAAAAAAAATAGGCCAAAATATTAAATTTGATTTTATTGTTTTGTACAAGCAGGGAATAAAAATGAATTCAATGGAAGATACAATGCTGATGTCTTATGTGCTTGATGCAGGAAAAAACAGACATAATATGGATACATTATCTGAGATCCACCTACAGCATAAAACAATTTCATTTAAGGAAATAGTGGGTACTGGAAAAAAAGAAATCAATTTCAGCGATGTCGAACTTGATAAGGCAATGGAGTATGCTGCTGAAGATGCGGATATTACTTATAGATTATATAAAATTTTTAATAAAAATCTTAAATTAGAAAAATTAACTAACATTTATGAAATTTTTGAAAAACCTTTAATTGAGATACTAGCCTTTATGGAAATTGAAGGGATAAAAGTTGATAATAAATTTTTGAAAGTACTATCTGAAAAATTCGAGAAAAAAATCAATAAAATAGAAAAAGAAGTTTTTAAAATTTCAAAAAAAGAATTTAATATTGCCTCACCAAAGCAATTAGGTGAAATAATTTATAATGAATTAAAAATAGCTGCCCTTAAGAAAACAAAAAAAGGAAGTTTTGCAACAAATGCAGGTGTACTTGAAGATTTGGCATTTAAAGGACATAAATTCCCCCAATTAGTTTTAGATTGGAGACAGGTATCTAAACTTAAAAATACATATTCTGATGCATTACCAGAACATATAAATCCTTCCACAAAAAGAGTACATACTTCATTTTTATTAGCTGCAACAACAACTGGAAGACTAGCTTCAAGTGATCCCAATTTACAAAATATTCCCATTAAATCAGAAGATGGTAAAGATATAAGAAAAGCCTTTATATCCGAAAAAGGGTTCACATTGATCTCAGCAGATTATAATCAAATTGAAATGAGAATTTTAGCTGATTTAGCTGATGTTAAGGAGTTAAAAAAAGCTTTTAAAAATAATGAAGACATTCACACACTTACTGCTAGCCAAGTTTTTAATATTGATATTAAAAAAGTAGACCAAGATATGAGACGAAAAGCAAAAGCAATAAATTTTGGTATTATTTATGGAATTTCACAATATGGTCTTGCAAAACAAATTAATGTTTCAAATCATGAAGCTAATGAATTTTTAGAAGCATACTTTGCTAAATTTCCAGAAATAAAAGTTTATATGGATGACACTATTAAATTTTGTAGAAAAAGTGGATATGTAAATAATGTTTTTGGAAGACGATCACACTTTAATGGAATTAATGATAAGAATTTTAATGTTAGAAATTTTCAAGAGAGAGCAGCAATTAATGCACCAATTCAAGGTTCGGCATCTGAAATTATGAGACTTGCAATGATTAGAATTGATCAAAAGTTCAAAGAAATGAAAAATAATAAGTCAAAGATACTTCTACAAATTCACGATGAGTTAATTTTTGAAGTTCCAGAAAAAGAGGCAAAGAATATAACAAAGATCATCAAAGAACAGATGACCAGTGTTACGAATAGTGATTTGCATGCTTTTTCAATCCCATTAACAGTGGATATAAATACGGGTGATAATTGGGGAGTACTTCATTAATTAATGAACATTGCCTAAATTAGAACAATTTAGTATTTTTAAAGTAGATTATGCAAACACAAACAATCGCTTTAATAGATGACGATCGAAATATACTTACAAGTATAAGTATTGCGCTTGAAAAAGAAGGTTTCAAGGTTCAAACTTATATTGATGGCGAGAGTGCATTAATTGGACTAACTAGAACACCACCAGATTTAGCAGTAATTGATATTAAAATGCCAAAAATGGATGGTGAAGAACTATTAAAAAAATTAAGAAAAAAAACTTCTCTGCCAGTAATTTTTTTAACATCGAAAGAAGATGAGATAGATGAACTGTTAGGGTTAAAATTGGGAGCAGATGATTTTATAAAAAAATCTGGAGGATTTTCCATAAAAGTTTTAATTGAAAGAATAAGAGTTCAGTTAAGAAAAAAAGATATCAATGTTAACCTTGAAGAGACCAAGAGTATAATTTCTCATGGAAGACTTAAACTTGACCCTTCACAATTGGAATGTGAATGGAATGGAAAACAGTTACCAGATAAACTTACAACAACAGAATTCTTAATAGTTAAAGAGTTGGCCAAAAGACCAGGCATAATCAAGGAACGTGCACAGTTAATGGACATAGCCTATAGAGAAGATACTGACATTGAAGATAGAACTATAGATAGCCATGTCAAAAGAATTAGAAAAAAATTTAAAAAAGTTGATCCTGATTTTACTGCAATTGAAACAAGATATGGTAGTGGATACAGATGGAACGTTAGTTGATGTTCACAAATTTCATAAAAAGTTTATCAATTTTAAAAAAATTTTTATTTATAAATTTAATAATTTTTTTAGTAATTGGTAGTCTGGCATTTTTGTATATTAGCAATGTTAAACCAATCTTAATTAAAAATAAAACTACCAAACATATTAAAATAATCAATAATACCATTGAACACATACTTCGATTAAATATAAAATTTGAAGAAGAAGATATTAGAAGATTTTTATTTTCAACAAGATTTTTATTTCAAAATTTAGATAGAGTTATTCTATTTGATAATCAATTTAATCTAGTGGGAGATACTGATACTCTAGATTTAGACCCAAGATCATTTTCAAATAGATTAGACATTGTTCAATTAGAAACTTTAAATGAAGAAAAAAGCAATAAAATAGTTGAAACGAAAAATATAAATAAGGAAAAAACCATTTCTTTAAAAGATATTTTAACAAATTATTCATGGTCTAAGGATTATGGAAAACCTTATACTTTTGTACAAGAAGGGTATGACCAGTTCCTACTGACAACAATAAACAATGTAATATTGGATGGTAAAAATATTGGCTATTTAGTAATTACAGAAAACGCCAACGATGTAAAGTTAGCTATTGATGAGAGAAAAACTTTTATTTTAAGAACAGTAATTTTTATTGTTATTGTTATTTTTATCTTTTCTTTTGTATTAAATAGATATTTTTTAAAACCAATAAAAAGTTTAGTAACCTATACGAAAATAATTAAAGAAAAGAGCAGGAAGAAAACAAATATAAACGAACTGAAAAATCGAAATGATGAATTGGGAACTTTATCAAATTCTTTAGATGATATGACAAATGAGCTTCAAAAAAGAATTTCCCATGCAGAAAACTTTTCAACGGATCTTGTTCATGAAATAAGAAACCCCTTAACATCATTAAAAAGTGCATCTGAAATTCTAAACGAAACTGTTGATCAATCTCAAAGAAGTAAATTAATTGACATTCTTAATCATGATGTTCAAAGAATTGAGAGATTAATTACTGATTATTCTCAAATGTTGAAGGACGAAGTCGCTTTAAGTAAAGAAAAGATGAAACGAATTAATCTTAAAACAATAGCACAATCTGTAGTAGATGATTTCAACAATATTTATGAGGCTAAAAGGGGCATAAAAATAATACTAAATGATTTAAATAATCATGATGAATATTATATTAATGGAATAGAAAATAGAATTGAACAAATTATTGCAAATTTGCTTGATAATTCAATTTCATTTAGTGAGGACAATAAAAGAATTTTAGTTGAAATTTTTAAAGACGATAAAAATGGTATCATTTTAAAGGTTATAGATGAAGGTAAAGGATTTAAAGAAACTAATACAAAAAAAATATTTGATAGATTTTATAGTAATAGACCAGATAATTTTGGTGAACATTCAGGCCTAGGTTTAAACATAGTGAAAAATTTAGTTGAACTACACGGTGCTTCAATCAGTGCAGCTAACAATACAGTGCAAAAGGGTGCAAATATTGAAATTATGTTCCCCAAAGCCTAAACATAAGTTGATAAATCAATTTTTTATTGCTAGAAGACCGTTCGATGGATGATTTTAAAGTAAAAGATATATCACAAGCAGAATTTGGTAGAAAAGAAATTTCTATTGCAGAAAGTGAAATGCCAGGACTAATGGCTTTAAGAGAGGAGTATCAAGGAAAAACTCCTTTAAAGAGTGCAAAAATTCTTGGCTGTCTTCACATGACAATTCAAACAGCTGTTTTAATTGAGACACTAGTTGAGCTTGGAGCTGAAGTGAGATGGTCTTCATGTAATATTTTTTCAACTCAAGATCATGCAGCGGCAGCCATAGCAAAAGCAGGTATACCAGTTTTTGCCTGGAAAGGCGAGACAGAAGAGGAATATCTTTGGTGCATTAAACAAACTATCGAGGGAAAAAAAGATTGGAAAGCTAATATGTTATTGGATGATGGTGGTGATTTAACTGCAATTATGCATAACGAATACAAAGATTTATTAAAAGAAATAAAAGGTGTTTCAGAAGAAACTACTACAGGAATTAAAGCACTGAATAAAATGGAAAAAGAGGGTTCTTTAATGATCCCTGCAATTAATGTTAATGACTCAGTTACAAAATCAAAATTTGATAATCTATATGGTTGCAGAGAAAGCTTGGTTGACGGTATTAGAAGAGCTACGGATGTTATGATGTCAGGAAAGGTTGCAATTGTTGCAGGCTTTGGTGATGTTGGTAAAGGTAGTGCTGCATCATTAAGAAATAGTGGTGCTAGAGTAATGGTCACTGAAGCAGATCCAATTTGTGCGCTTCAAGCAGCAATGGAGGGATATGAGGTTGTGTTAATGGATGACGCTATTGATAAAGCTGATATCATTGTAACAGCAACTGGGAATAAAGATATTGTTACAGCTGATCACATGAGAAAAATGAAGGATCGAGCAATACTTTGCAATATTGGACACTTTGATAATGAAATTCAAGTTGATGCTTTAAAAAACTATAAATGGTCTGAAATTAAACCAGAAGTAGATGAGATCGAGTTAGTTGATGGTAAGAGAATTATTTTATTAGCCAAAGGTAGACTAGTGAATTTAGGTTGTGCAACGGGACATCCTAGTTTTGTAATGAGTGCATCATTTACAAATCAGGTAATGGCTCAGATAGAATTATGGAATAACCATAAAAATTATGAAAATAAAGTTTATGTATTACCAAAAAATTTAGATGAAAAAGTTGCAATGCTTCACCTAAAAAAAGTGGGTGCAAAACTAACCAAACTATCTAAAGAACAAGCAGATTATATAAGTGTTGAGACAGAAGGACCATTTAAACCAGATGCCTATCGCTACTAATAGCGAAAAACTAGATATCTCATTAGAAGATAGAACCTCAGAGTTAGCTAAAAAAATCTCAATATCATTAAATAAAGCTGATGTTGTATTATTTCATGGTGAAATAGGTGTTGGTAAAACAACTTTTATAAAACATCTAATTAATAATTTACAAAAATTAAATAATATAAATCAAACAGAAATTACAAGCCCTACATTTAATTTAGTAAATGAGTATGATGTTGGAAAATATACCGTTCAACATTATGATCTTTATAGACTAAAAAATATTGATGAGATAAAAAATATTGGTCTATTAGAAAATAGAAAGGAAGTTTTAACCTTAATTGAATGGCCAGAAAAAATAGAAAAAAATATTGAAGATAAGATAGAATTATTTTTTGAATATAATGATGATTTAAGTAAGAGATTTTTAACTATCAAAAATTTAAAAAACTAAATGCTGCCTTATAATTATAAATTAAAAAAATTAAAGGGTGACGCATCATTTAGAACCTTTTATAGACAAATTAAAGAAACAAAAAAATCTGTTATAGTTCATGCATCTAAAGAAAAAGAAAAAAATTTATTAATTTATGATGCAATTAATAGATTGTTAATTCAAAATAAAATTTTAGCCCCTAAACTTTATAGTGAAAATTATAAACAAAATTTTATAGAAATTGAAGATTTTGGCGATCAAACAGTTTTTAATCTATTAAAAAAAAATAATAATCAACAATTAAACTTATTTAAAAAATCAGTTCAGCTTCTTCATAAAATTCAAACAATTAAAAAAAATAAAGTTATAAATTTTAAAAATAAAATTTATAAGATACCCCGTTATAGCAATAGTATATTGCACGAAGAAGCTAATTTATTTACCAAATGGTATGCTAAAAAATTTGTAAAAAAAAAAAATTTTTTAAAGTTTAAAAGAGAAATTAATAAACAAATAATAATTTTATCAAGAAATTTAAGATGTAAACATAATGTTTTTGTTCATCGAGATTTTCATGTGTCTAATTTAATGAAATTTAATGGAAAATTAGGAGTTATAGATACACAAGATGCATTGATAGGAAATAGAGCTTATGATTTAGCATCTTTAATTGATGATGTTAGATTTAAAACCAGTCAAAAGTTAAAAGAAGATATATTTAGATATTATATAAAATTGAATAAAAAAAATATTGATAAGTATAATTTAGTTAATGATTTTGAAATTTTATCAATTCTTCGAAATATGAAGATAATTGGAATTTTCACAAGACTGGCTATTAGAGATAAGAAGTTAAAATATTTAAAATTAATACCTTATACTTGGAGATTAATAGAACTAAGAATTAAAAAAAACCCAGTTTTTAATGATTTAAAGAAAATATTAGATAATAATTTTCCAAATAAAATGAGAAAAATTTAATGAAAATTAAAACTGCATTAATTTTGTGTGCCGGTTATGGAAAGAGGTTAAATCCATTAACACTAACTACACCAAAACCACTCTTAAAAATAAATCAAATCACATTATTAGAGAATTGTATTAACTTAATAGTATCATTAGGCATAAAAAAAATTCTAGTAAATACTTTTTATTTAGAAGAAAAAATCAAAAACTTTATAGAAGAAAAAAAATTTAAAATTGAAATTAAAATAATTAAAGATGGAAATAATATTTTAAACACAGGAGGAGGAGTTTTAAATATGGTAAATTCTTCAAAAGAGATGGATTTTTTAGTTTTTAATCCAGATACTGTGTGGGGTGAAAATTATAAAAAAGATATAGAGGGTATGGAAAAACTATACTTCTTAAATAAAGTTAAGAATATACTTTTATTAGTAAATAAAAATTTTAGCTTTGATAAAAATTTGTCAGGTGATTTTAGCCTTAATAATAATGTGATTAAAAAAGATAAATTAAATAATTTAATTTATACAGGATGTCAAATTATAAATAAGGATTTATTTAAATCTTATTCAGTTCATAATTTTTCAATATCAAAGATTTGGAATAATTTAATTGAAAATAATAGTCTTTATGGTTTTGAAAGTTTAGAAAATTTTTATCACTTAACAAATCTCGAAGTTTATGAGAATTTATTAAAAAACTAGTAAATTTTTAGCTCTTTCTTTATCTAAATAAAAACACTCCTTAATATTAAGTGAATTATCTAAATCGATTAAAAGTGGATTGCCCGTAGGTATTTCTAATAATGATATTTTGTCTTTATCTAATTTGAATAAGTATTTACATAAAGCTCTAATAGAATTTCCATGTGCTGAAATTAAAATATTTTTATTATCCAAAAGTTTATTTTGTATTTCATTTTTGTAAAATCGAATGACTCTTTCATAAGTATCTTTAAGAGACTCTGTGTCAGGAATATTTTCTTTTGGAATATCCTTATACACTTCAATATTTAAAGGATGGTAAGGGTTTTTTCTGTCTAATGGATCAGGTCTAATATCCCAAGATCGTCTGAATTCATGAATTTTTTTTTCACCAAGTTTTTCTTTCATCTCATCTTTATTTAATCCAGTTAATGAGCCATAATGTCTTTCATTTAATTGCCAGGCTCGAATGAATTGTTTGTCATCCCCTAGTGTATTTCGAATAAATTTTAGTGTGTTAATGGCTCTTAATTGAAATGATGAAAAAAAATAATCGATATTGAGTTTAATTTTTTTAATACTTTCTCCCGCTTTAAGCGCTTCTTGCTTTCCTTGTTCTGTGAGATCAACATCCACCCAGCCTGTAAATCTTTTTTTTAGATTCCATTCACTTTGTCCATGTCTAACTAAAATTAAATGAGGCATTTGATATATTTTAATAACTTATATAACCTATAAAATGAATATAATTATTATGAATAATTTAATAAAATTTATAAAACTCATATTCTATTTTTTAAACACAATATTAATTATACTCTATTTGTTTCCAGGCAGTATTTTTGGGTATTTTCTTTATAATGACTTAACTATTCAACCTCAAATAACTAGAGATTTTATTATATCTAGTAATCATTTTTATGCTTTTGCTTTACTTTCTTTTTTTGGTTTTTTTGCTTATCATAAAACTAAAAATTTAAATTTTTTATCTTTATATTTAATATTTCTATCAATTATTCTAGAATCTTTTCATCTTATTATTCCTAACAGAGGATTTGAATTTAGTGATTTATTTGGAAACTTAGCAGGTGTTATATTTGTAGTTATTATTTATAAACTGATAAGTAGATATGCTTAAAATTAAAAATTTTATTTTTTTTTCAATATTTGCTTTAATTTTAGGCTGTTCTTCAATTCCACAAAATACATCAAATAGTTGTTCAATTTTTAATGAGAGATATCTTTGGTATAAACATGCTAAAAGTACTGAAAAAAAATGGGGTACCCCAATTTATGTTCAACTGGCAATAATAAAAATGGAGTCCGATTTTAACTGGTTAGCAAAACCAGAAAGACAAAAGCTATTTAAAATTATACCTTTTAAAAGACCCTCAAGTTCTTTTGGTTATTCTCAAGCAGTCAAAGGAACATGGGAGCAATATAAAAATGAGACAGGTAATAAATTAGCAACAAGGGCAAGATTTAAGGATAGCGTTGATTTTATTGGTTGGTATACAGATAAAACAGAATCTCTCCTAAAAATTTCAAAACAGGATGCGTTTAGACAATATATTGCTTATCACGAAGGTTGGGGTGGTTATAAAGATTATAAAAATAATCAAAAAGTTATAGGATTAGCAAAAAGAGTTAAAAATCAATCTGATAAATATAAATCTCAACTTAGAGAATGTCAGAAAAGATTAAATAAAAACAAATATATTATTTTTTAACGAAGCTGTTTTTTTAATTCAATGTCAACAGAATCTATTCGTTTAGTATTTTTTGCTAATACCAAATACATAGTTGGTGTCACATAAAGAGTAAATAATGTTGAGATGATCATTCCTCCCAAGATAGTTGCTCCTACTGCTAATCGCGAAGCTTCTCCAGCTCCAGGGCCAATGTTTCCGATAACAAGTGGTAACATTGCTATCATTGTACTCATTGATGTCATCATTATTGGTCTAAATCTTAATTGGCAAGCTTCTTTAACCGATGTTTCAATATTTTTACCAGCTGTTCGGAGTTGGTTTGCATAATCTACTATAAGTATACTGTTCTTAGTAGATATTCCAATTAATATAACAAGAGCAATTTGTGAAAAAATATTTATGGAACTGTTTAAGAATAAAATAAAAACTAATCCACCAAAAAGAGCTAGCGGTACAGTTAACATAATTATGAAAGGGTGAGTGAATGAATTAAAAGTTGCTGCCATTACCAAATATGCTGTTAAGAAAGCCAAAGCAAAAATAATAAATAATTCATTACTAGTCTCTTTTAATTCTTCTGATTTACCTTTCCAGGTAATTTGATTTTCTACTCCAAGACTTGAGATTGTTTGTTCCAAATAAGATATAGCTTCACTTAATGTATAATTTTCTGAAATATTTGCAGATATAGTTACTGCACTTTGTCTATTATATCTTGCTAGTTTTTTAGCAGAGCCTTCTTCTTTAAACTCTACTAAATTTGCAAGAGAAATTAATTTTCCAGTTGTATCAGATCTTACAAATATTTTTGCTAAACTCTCTTTGGATCTTCTATCCTCCAAGTACTGCTGTAAAATAATTGGGTATTCTTTACCCCGTTGATCAAATTTTGTAACAGTTTTGCCCCCATAAAGTGTCTCTAACGTTTTACCAATTGAGTCTGTTGATATTCCTAAGTCTTTAGCCTTATTTTTATTGATAATAAGTTTAATCTCAGGCTTATCTCTGGAATAATCAGACTCTATTCTTGAAAGTTGTTTATTTTTTCTAAGCTCTGATATTATCGTATTTTGAACTACTTCTAATTCTTCGTAAGTTGAGCCTAATATAACCATTTGAACTGGTTTATTAAAATTAGAAACACGAATTGATTGAGGCGATATTGGAAAGGCTACAGTTTCAGGAACAGTAACAATTTTTCCTATAGCTTCTCTCATCACAGTTTGTGAACTTTTTTTTCTATCAGCCCAATCATCTAGTAGAGCAATAATTATGAAACTATTAAATGAATTTCTATTACTTCCAAAACCTGGAACTCTCATAATAAATCTTTTATATGGACTATCTTTTGCCTGAAGAAGAGGTATTAATCTTTCTTCAACATCTTGAGCTCTTTTTTCCGTGTATTCAAATGAACTTCCTTCATCAGTGAAACCAAGAACAAGATATACACCCCTGTCTTCTAAAGGTAACAATTCTTTTTTTGTAAATGTATACAAAATACCAGAGGCCAAGATAGTTAAAATAATAAATGAAATTATAATTTTCTGTTTATTAAGCCAATAACTTAAAGTTTCTTCATAAAATTTTGATAATGATTTAAAAAAAGCATCAAATTTAATCACTACTTTATTTTGTTTTGGTTGTTTAATTAAAAATTTGCTTGCTAACATAGGAGATAATGTAAGAGCAACGAATGATGATACGACTATAGAAACAGACAGCGCTATTGCGGTCTCTCTAAATAATGTTCCAGCAATTCCATCAATAAATATTAATGGTAGAAAAACAGCTACCAGGATTAAGGTTGTAGCAATAATTGCAAAACTTATTTGTTTTGATCCCTTATAAGAAGCTACTAGTGGATTTTCTCCTTTTTCAATTCTAGAATAAATTGCATCAGTCATTATTACAGAGTCATCAGTAATAATTCCAATAGCTAAAATAAAACTTAATAAGACAAAAATATTTATTGAAAGACCAAATAGATAGAGTCCTAAAAAAGAAGCAATTAAACTTACAGGTAGAGCTATTGCAGGAACAATTACTGCTTTTATATTTCCAAGAAATAAATAAATAATTACTACAACTAAAATAAAAGCTACCATAAGGGTTTTGTAAACTTCATTAATAGCTGAAGCAACATAGTCAGCTCTATTAAAAGCAACTTCAATGTTAACTCCTTCAGGTAATGTTTTTTTAATTTCAGTTATTTTTTTTTTAATTGCTTTTGATAGTTCTACTGTTGAAGCGCCACTTTTTGCATAAATACCAATACCTACAGTTTTTAAGTTTAAAGCTTCTTTTGTTTGAGCTTTAAATAATGTTTTTTCAGAAACTGGTCCAAATTCCACAACTGCGACATCAGAAAGTTTAACAATGCTATCTTTTAACATTTTAATTGGTAACTCTTTGATGGAATTAATATTATTATAAGACTTATCTAAATTTAAAGTTAAATCTATGTTGTTTGCCTCAAGTGTACCAGCAGGCAAACTTACATTTTCATTTCTTAATGCTCTCTCAACTTCTTGAATTGTTAGATTGTTTGCAGCTAGTTTTATAGGATCTATCCAAACTCGAACACTTAATTCTCTTAATCCTCCAGTTCTAATTCTACCAACATTTTTAACACTTGAAAACTGGTCAACCAAATATCTTTCTGTGTAATCTCCAAGCTCTAAATCACTCCAATTATTTGAGGTTACTGCTAACCACATTGTGGTAGTAAACCCAGCAGATTGTTTTAATATCTGAGGAGCATTTGCTTCACTTGGAAGATTATCAACAACTCTAGCAACTCTTTCTCTGATATCATTTGCAGCGTCGTCTAAATCTATATCAGTATTAAATTCAATATTAACAGAGCTACTCCCATTTTCAGATGAAGAATCTATATTCTTTATTCCTTCAGCTCCTCCAACAATATCTTCGATTACTTGAGTGATTTCCTGATTAATGATTGATGCAGATGCTGATTTATAATCCACTCTAACCTGTACCACAGGCGGTTGTAAGCCATCAGGATTTTCTCTAACAGGTAATTCAAAAAAAACAAAAATACCAAATACAACTAATATAAGAGACATTACCCATGCAACAACTGGTCTTCTTATACTTACTTCTGTTATATACATTATTTTTTAATTGGTTTGATTTTACCTCTAGGCCTAACTTTCTTTAGCCCTTCAGCAACAACAATTTCTCCTTCATCAAGACCTGATATGATCTCAATAAATCCATTATTTCTAATTCCAATTTCTATTTCAGTTTTATTTGCAATATTATCTTCAGACACTTTATAAACAAAATACTTGCTACCCTCTACCATCATGCTTGTGTCTGGAATCCCAAGAGAGTTTCTTTCATTGTAATTAACATCAATTTCTAGAAGGGACCCTGGAATTAATTCAGAATTTTCATTTTGAATTATAACTCTTGTTAATAAACTTCTTGTTTCAGCATTAATTCTACTTGAAACAGCATATATTTTTCCATCATATACTTTATTTTTCATACCTGAGAATTTTACCTTAACAGCTAAATCTTTTTTGATAAAAGAAGCAAATGTTTCAGGAATTTTAATATCAGAATATAAAATTGAATTATCATCTAATGTTATAATAATTGAATTATCCGAGCCAAGAATATCTCCTGTAATACCTCTATATCCAAGTACACCATCAAATGGAGCAACAATGTTTCTATCTTTAAGCTGAACTATTAAATCTCCTTTTTTTACATTATCTTTTAAGGTTAACTCACTAGTTAAATCATCTTTTTTAATTCTAAAAGATTCAGTTCTTTTTGAGACTGCAGTACCATAACTTTCAATTTTTTCAGAAAAATCTTTATATGAAACTTCTTTAACGATTATCCCTGGAGGCGGTCTTTTACTAAACTTTTTTGCAAAATGATTACCAATCATTGTTCTTCCAACAATCACAATTGTAATAATTAAAAAGAAAGCAATGATTGCTGAAGTAATTTTTGTTGATCTTTTCATATTTTAGCTTTTTCCATATTCACTCCATGAACCATCATAGATTACTGGATTATATTTATTATCTATTAAAGAATAAGCAAGTGCCAAAACTGCAGCAGTAACACCAGATCCGCATGTAAACACAATGTTTTTGTCTAGGCTACTTTTTATTGAGCTAAACTTTTGAAAAATTTTTTCTTTATCAATAAAAGTATGATCAGCATTTATAAGTTCAGAAAATGGAAGGCAATAAGAATTATTTATAGAACCACTTCTTAAGCCTTTTCTTGGCTCAGGCACTATACCTTCAAATCTCTCTTTACTTCTTGCATCAATAACTAAAAATTCTTTTGTTGAAATATTTTTATTAATTTGGGCTTTATTTTTTACTAATTCTATTTTTTCATTGGCATAATAATGAGAAGGCTCAATATTTACTATATCGTTTGTAGTGGGTTTTTTTTCATTAACCCATTTTTTTAAACCACCGTCTAATACTTTTATCAAGCTTGGGTCGTGTCCAAAATAAATGAAATTATACCAACATCTACATGAGCTAATAACATCTGAGTTATCATAAACAATAATCTGATCATCATTTTTAATGCCCATATTTGAAACAATTTTCTCCCATGATTTATTATCAATCAGCATATGGGGTAGGTCAGTATCTTTTTTTGAATTTTTATCTAAATCAAAAAAAATTGCATTTTTTATATGTTGTTTATTATACTCTTCAAAACCATTTCTTTTGGTTTGAGGCATGTGCCATGAGCAATCAATAATTTTTACTTTATTAAGATTTGTCATCAACCAATCAGTACTTACTAGTGACATCTTATCTTTTTTCTAAATATCGTTGATGATATTCTTCAGCTGGGCAATAATTTTTCACTAAAGAAATCTTTGTAACTACTTTTCCGGATAACCTTGAATTCTCTTTATCAATTATCTGTTTAGCAATTTCTTTTTGCTTATCATTGAGGTAAAAAATTTCACTCCTATATTGTGTGCCAAAATCAGGTCCTTGTGAGTTTAATGTTGTTGGATCATGTATTTCAAAAAAATATTCTAAAATTTTTTTATAAGAAATAACGGTTGGATCAAAATCTAATTTGACAACTTCAGCATGATTTGTAGTTCCTTCACAAACTTCTTTATAATTTGTTTCCTTTATGTCACCACCACAATACCCAACTTCAGTTTTTATAACACCTTCAAGTTTACTAAATTTTATTTCAGGTCCCCAAAAACATCCCAATCCTAAGACAGCTATTTCCATTGATTATCCTTTAATTTAATCTACAAATTATTCCTATGTTAACTAAAAATCAATTAGGTTTATTGTACATGTTTTTGTCTGTTTGTACTTTTTCTATAATGGATTTGCTTGTAAAATGGTCAGGGGATTACCCCACAGGACAAGTTCTTTTCTTTAGAGGTTTTTTTGGTCTCCTTCCCACTTACTTTTTAATACCAAGGGATCAATTAAGAACTTTTTATAAAACCAAAAGGCCCACTGAACATATTTTTAGATGTGTTATGGGTTTAATTGCACTACTTGCAATAGTAATAGCTTTGAGGGAACTGCCTCTTGCTGTTGTGGTAAGTCTTTCTTATGCGGCTCCATTTTTTATCACTATTTTATCAATTTTTTTATTAAGTGAAAAAGTTGGTATTTTTAGATGGGCAGCAGTTATTGTAGGTTTTATTGGAGTGATTGTAATTTCTGAACCTGGATTTGCAGAAATGAATTTTCTTTATTTTCTACCAATAATTTTTTGCATTGGAATGGCATTTGTAACTATCACAATTCGAAAATTATCTACAACAGAGCCAATTTGGCTTATTTCTATTTTTTTTACAATTACAATATCTTTTGCAGGTTTAGCAACAATTCCTTTGGGCTGGATAATGCCTAATTTTCAAGATTTTATTCTTTTAGCTTTAATTGGAATTACTGGAGGTGCTGCAAATTTATTATTAACCCAATCCTACAAGCTTTCAGAAGTATCTTTAGTTGCTCCACTAAAATATTTATCATTAGTTTTTGCTGTATTTTTTGGTTATATGATATGGAATGAGATACCAACTTTTAAAACATTAATTGGTGCATCACTAGTAATAATATCTTCCCTTGTAATTTTTAGAAGGGAAATTTACTATAAACAAAAAATTCCCTCAAACATTAGACATGACTAAAACCCCGATATATTGGAATTCTGCTAAAAAATATTTATCTAAAAAAGATAAAATTATGAAAAAGTTAATAACCAAATATAAGTCTCCATCTGAAACCATACTCACTTCCAGAAAAGATATTTTTTTTTCATTATGTAAAAGTATTATTGGACAACAGATAAGTGTTACGGCAGCAAGCTCAGTTTTTTTAAAATTTAAAAAAAAATGCAAGAACAGAATTAATGCAAAAACAATTTCCATGTTATCAATTGCACAGCTCAGAAGTTGTGGGTTAAGCAGACTAAAAGCTAAAGGAATTAAAAGTTTGGCAAAAGAAACTCTTGATAAATCATTTAATCCAAAATTAATTCCTAAAATGTCTGATGAGGAAGCAATTATCTACTTGTCTAATTTAAGACAAATAGGCAGATGGTCAGCAGAAATGATTTTATTATTTACTTATAATCGTTCAAATATTTGGCCAATTCAAGATATTGGACTTCTGAGAGCAATTTCAAAAAATTATAAGAAAAAATATTCTCCACCTGAATCTTATGTAAAATTATTAAATAAAAGATTTACACCATATTGTTCTGTTGCAACATGGTATTTGTGGAGAAGTATTGATCCTCAGCCTATTCAGTACTAAAGCCTTCTACAATTTGTAAATTTCTCTTAGTTGTGTCTTTAGCTAAAGCCCAACCTGCCTGATATTCTTTAGAATCATGGCACTTGATGGCCTGCTCATAGCTTGGAAATTCCCAAATTACTGTTCGTGGATATTTTTTTCCCTCTAAAGTTAAAAATTTTCCTCCTCTAACCAGAGGTCTTGCACCATAACTTTTTAGAATGTCGGTAACTTTTTCTGCATACATCTTCAAATTTTCTTGATTATCAATTTTTTTGTATAAAGCTATCCAGTATCCCTTCATTATTTTTCAATCCAATCTTTAAATTTCTCTTTGTTTTCCAATATATATTTTGGAAGTAAATTTAAGTTAATTTTTTCAAGATCATTTTTACCATCAAATTTATTTGTTCTTGAATCAACTTTTAAATTATAAATTGTTTTTTTATTTTTTATTAATCTTTTTATTTTTTCTACACCTAGTGGATTTAATGCATATTCTGCATGATGAAGATAAGATTTTAATTTCTTTTCGATGTTTTGTGGATCTTTAAGATAAGAAAAATGCCAACCACCATTTTCAATAATCTTTAGTTTAAAATATTTTGTATTAGAGAATAACACATCTAATCTCCACCAGGAGTAAGCCCTATCTTTAATATTACGGATCCATTGAGGGGATTTTAAATCTTTCTTTTTGCAGGCTTTTGAACCAATCCATCTAAAGTTGTTCATAACAAGATTAAATTTGTAGTACATCATTAACTGTTTAAAAAAAACAATTGGTGACTTAATACTTTTTAAATCATTTTCTGTTAAGTTTGGAATTTCATCTAAATCTGAAATTATTATCCAATCATCATCAGAAGCCTCAACTAAACCGTTAGCTATATAATTTCTTTGAAAGTTTTCTCTTTTGAGTGAGTTCATTATTTGTTTGCCAAATTTCTTGTTATCATTATCAGTATCATAAATTTTTTCTATTAAGGGAGCGTCCTCATCAACTAATAAGTAAATTATTTTATCTTTAAATTTTGAAAAATTATTAATATTAAATCTTGGTTTTCTTTTTTCACCATTATGGTTGTATTTTGCCTCAACAATTACAAATTTATCCACATGACTAAAAAGATAATTTAATCGCACATCTAAAACAATATCTTCATCAAAATACATAAAACAGTCAAATATTTTCATAATTTTTTAATTCTTTTTAATTCTTTTTAATTCTTTTTTATATGATAATAGATTTTATGGCAGAAAAATTAATTATCAGCTTTGATCAGTATATAAAAATTGTAGAAAAATTAGCAATAGAAATTCATAACAATTATAAGCCAACAGTATTAGTTGGTATTATGAGAGGTGCAGCACCCATACTAGACATTCTCTCTAGAATTTTAAAATTACCAATCGCTTATATTGTTATCCAGAGCTATTCAGGAAAAGGAATGGAAGATAAACAAGGTCAATTAATGTTTGCAAGAGAGATCAGTTCCTTAGCTGAGAATAAAGATTTTGATAAAGTGTTATTAGTTGATGATCTTTCAGATACTGGCCTAACTCTAAATAAAAGTATTGAATGGTTGAAAAAATATGAGCCAACAAAAAATTATATTAATGAAGTTAAAACCGCCTGCTTGTGGAAGAAAAAATCTTCTACATTTGAGCCTGATTTTTGTCCGGTAATATTAGACTCTGACCCATGGATTGTTCAGCCAACTGAACATTATGAAGAATTATCTATGGAAGAAATAATTAAGAGAAATAAATAGGGCTGGAATTAATCCAGCCCTAAAAATTATATTTTAAGCAACTACAAAGCTAATAAAACTTAGTATTGCAATAACCCATATTGCTGGAGAAGTTGAAGAAAACTTACCAGTAAATAATCTGATTAATGCATAAGATACAAAAGCTAAAGCAATACCATTGCTAATACTGTATGTTAATGGCATAGCTATCATTGCAAGAATAGCAGGGGCTGCTTCACCAATATCGTCCCATTCAATATCAGTTATGTTTCTAACAAAAAGAACAGAAACAAATAATAAAGCCGCACCATCAATTTGCTTAGGCAAACTTGTTGCTAAAGGAGCAAAGAATATACAGGCCAAAAATAATAGACCAATTACTAAAGAGGTCATTCCAGTTTTTCCACCAGCTTTTACACCAGCTCCAGATTCAACATAACTTGTAACAGTTGTGGTTCCCATCATTGCACCAGCAACGGTTCCAACACTGTCGGCCATCATTGCTTTTTCTATGTCTTGAACTTTTCCATTTTTATCAACCTTACCAGCAACGTTAGCTACAGAAGTCAACGTTCCGGCGGTATCAAAAAAATCAACAAATAATAAAGTAAATACAACAGTTGTCATACCTGCTGTTAATGCGGCTGATAAATCAAAATCAAATAGGTAAGTCATTGGAGGTGGTGAACTTGCAATCCCGTTAAATTTAGCAAGTCCAGTAGCCCATGCAATTATACTGAATAATAAAATTCCAATTATAATGTTTCCTTTAACTTTCATTTTTTCAAGAACAACCATTAAGATAAAGGCAGCACAACCTAATAAAACAAGTGGATCACTTAAGTTACCTAGCTGAACTAATGTGACTGGGTTATCAACAACAACTTCCATTATTTGAAGACCAATTATAGCAAGAAATAGTCCTATACCAGCACCAATGCCTAATTTTAAACTTCTTGGAATTGAGTTAATTAACCAAGCTCTGATAGGTGTTAACGAAATGATTAAGAATAAAACTCCAGCAACTAACACAGCACCCAAAGCTTCTTGAGGTGTGTAGCCCATTCCAGCACAAACACCAAATGCAACAAACGCATTAATTCCCATGCCTGGTGCTAAACCTATTGGCCATGTTTTTCCATAAAATGCCATTATAAAACAAGCAAGTGCTGTAGCAACAATTGTTGCCGTATAAACTGCTCCAAATTCAAAGAAACCTTTTTCTGGTCCAGCAAATTCACCTGATAATATAAATGGATTTAAAAACATAATGTAGGCCATTGTCAAAAATGTTGTTACACCAGCTATTACTTCTGTTTTAAAATCTGTCTTGTGTTTTTTGTAGTTAAAATATTTATCTAACATTTATCCTCCTAAGATTAGACTTGAGTTTTATTAGAATTTTTTTGTAAATTCTCTTAAAAACCTATGTTTATCAACACAATTCAACTTATAAGTTATATTTAAGTCATATTTTTGGTGCTATCATCGTTTCATGCGAAAATTAAAATATATTTTTATAAGTTTATTTTTTTTTAGTCTAGTGAGTGGTTGTCAAACAATTAAAGATAAAACTGATGAGATTGTTGAAAAAGAAAATACGAAATTAAGTCAATTTATTGGAAAGAGTTCAAATAGTTTGCAAATGGAACTAGGTAAGCCTGATGAAGATTTTAAAAATGATAAAGGAAATTTGGAGCTTGTTTATAATTCCAAAAAATATGGAATACTTTGTGAAAGAAGATTTGAAGTAGACTCTAGCTCTATTGTAATTGGTTTTGTGTCAAATGGTTGTTTTTAAATATTTAATACCTGTGGGGAAGTGCTCCCCACAAGTAAGGTTAATACTTATCTAATTTCAATAAGCTTTTTCTTTTTATATTCAGGTACAATTCTTTCACAGGCGATTGTCAAAAGACCATCTTTTAATTCAGCACCATTAACTCTCACATCCTCTGCAATTGTAAATGATCTGGCAAATTGTCTTTGTGAAATACCTTTATGAATAATTTCACCATCATCAGATTTGTTTTCTGATTTATCAACTTGTTTAGTTCTAACAGTTAATAAATTATCCTCAAACTCAACCTCAACATCATTTTTATTAAATCCAGCCAGAGCAACTTCGATAGCGTAGTTGTCTTTGCCAGTTTTTCTAATGTTGTAAGGCGGGTAATTGGACTGCATGGTTAACCCTCCATTTCCTAGCATATTTTCAAATTGGTCAAACATATCGTCAAAACCAATTGAAAAAGGTCTTAGAGTGTTAAATATAGATAGATCCCTACTTGTCATAGTTTCCTCCTTTGTTAGCAAGGTTAATTTAGTAAGCCCCATTAGGCGACTTACATTCAATACGTAGGAACTAATCTTTAAATTTCAAGATAGGATAATTAAATTTTTTTACAAATTTTTAAGGCAAATGCATAGTCTAATGCAATTTCTTCAATAGCACCATCACGCCCAGATTTACCACCATGGCCCGCATTCATTTCAGTTTTTAAAAGTAATAAATTATTATCAGTTTTATATTCTCTAAGTTTAGCTGTAAATTTTGCTGGTTCATCAAATAAAACTCTATTGTCACTTAAACTAGTTGTTATGAGCATATGAGGATAGTCCATCTTTTTAATATTATTATAAGGTGCGTAAGAATATATATAATCAAAATGATCTTTTTTATCTTTTGCATTACCAAACTCGTCAAACTCTCCAACAGTTAAAGGTAAAGAGTGATCAAGGTTTGTAGTTAAAGAGTCTACAAATGGTACAGCCATTATAATTCCTAAAAAAAGTTCTGGTGCTAGGTTAACTACAGCACCCATAAGAAGTCCCCCAGCAGAACCACCCATCCCAATTATTTTATTTTTTGAAGTATATTTATTTTCAATTAAAAATCTTGCAGAAGCAATATAATCCTCAAATGTATTTTTTTTGTTAAGTAGTTTTCCATCTTTCCACCATTTCATCCCTCTTTCCATGCCACCTCTAATATGAGCGGTAACCCAAATTATATCTCGATTGATTAAACTTAATTTAGTTGAAGAAAACCCTGGACTCATTGAACTGCCATAAGAACCATAACCATAGAGTAATAAATGTGCAGATCCATCTAATTTAGTATTTTTATGTCTTGTTATTGTAAGAGGAACCAATTTTCCATCATGAGATTTGCAATCAATTCTTTCAACTATGTAATCATCTGGATTATGACCAGAGGGTATCTCTTGCTCTTTAACTAATTTTTTTTCTTTTGTACTTAGATCATAAGAATAAACTCTAGACTGTGTTTTTGGTGAAGAATAACTTAAGTATATCTCATCAGTATTTTTATCTCTTTGTTTTAAAGATATACCAGGCACATATACAGTTTCATCAGAAAAAATTAATTCTTCTTCTATTCCTGTAGTAATATTTTTTACAAATAATTTATCTAAGGCATCAGATGTTTCAGATCTAATAATCCAATTTTTTAAAAAAGTTAATCCACCAATTAAAACTTCATCTTTTGCAGATATAAAAGTTTTCCAATTGGGATTTTCTAAACTATCACTAATATCTATCTTAAAATCCTCAGCATTTTCATTAGTATGATTATAAAATTTGCTATCCCAAGAATTGACAGAATATAAAATTCCTCTTTGTCTTTTTTTTATTAATTTAGGCTTAGGATTTATTTCACTTACTTCAAAGTAATACTGTTCTGAAGTATTATGGTCTGAAGAGCTAATAAAAAAGTATTTATCATCAGAACTCAAACTTATACCAACAGTAAAAGCTTCACTTTTTTCCTCAAATATTAACTGATCTTCTTTAACAGAGGTTCCTAATTTGTGTCGATAAATTTTTCTTGGTCTATGGTTTTCATCAAGCTTTGAATAAAATATATATTTATCATCTAAGCTAAAAGTTATACCACCAGATGTCTCTTCTATTTTTTCAGTAATTAATTTTTTTGTGTTTATATCTCTAATATATATTGTGTAGTACTCTGAACCTTTTGTATCTAAAGAGTATCCTAAATATTTATCATTAAAACTAACTTCTAAATCGCCAACACCAAAATATTCAACATTAAGTTTTTCTTTTTCTTGATCACCATTCCAAATTTCCTCAATATTATTAGTTCCAATTTTTTTTCTTAGTTTTATAGAATAATTTCCTTTTGTGGTGGTCTTTGACCAGTACTCATAATCAAAATCTTTAAATGGAAGAGACTCATCATCTAATTTTATTCTACCTTTAATTTCATCAAACAGTTTTTTTTGTATTTCTTTGGTGTCAGACAAGTGAAAATCAGTATATGAATTTTCTTCTTCAAGATATTTTCTAACTTCTGAATTAAGTTTTGTATTATCTTTTAAAACCTCTAGAATGTCTTCCTGATGAATCCAGCTATAGTTATCTTCCCAACTGACATTGTGACACGTTTTTATTTCTGATTTTTTTTTGAGTTGTGGTATTTTCATGAAGACAAATTAAATATATGAATATTATTATATATACACTAGTTTTTTTAGGAATTATTTATCTTTTATTAAGATTTTTAGCTAACGCTTCTTCTAAAAAAATATCAAAACATTTAAGAAAATTAATTTTTGCAGGATCAATTATCTTGGCTATAATTCTGTTGATAGGAGGAAAATTTTTACTAAGTGTACCCTTGACCCTTTTGAGTTTGGCTGTAGTTAAATTAAAGGGTCTTTCAATATTTCAATTAATCGGATTGTTTAGACTTATTCAAACTCTTAGAAGATCAGGAAGATTTTCGTTTAATCAAAATAAAAATATTAAAAATTCTTCAACATTGTCACTAGAGGAGGCTTACAAAATATTAAATCTAGATATTAAGAAAAGAGTAACAAAAGATGATGTTCAAAAAGCCCATATAAAGATTCAAAAAAAAATTCATCCTGATATTTCCCCAGAAACAGCCAGGTTATCTTCAATTGTAAATGAAGCGAAGGATATAGTCTTAAAAAATATTTCTTAAGATCTATTTTTTAGAATCTCTTCATAAACCTTTTTAACTGTTACAGCATTGGGGTCTAAATTTGATCCATGAGTTATATTTTCAATTTCAATATTTTCTGGAAAAATTCTTTTATAGTTTTTACTATAATCAGTATAAGCCTTTGGTGAATCCAAAAGAATCACCAAGCTCTTTAAACCAGATTGAGCTGCAATATGTGACCCAAATGAATCATTGCCAACATACATATTAGCAGAGCATAAATATGGAATCACATCTTCAATTTTTTTATCATACAATGGAATAAAATTTTTTTTATCAATATTGTTAGTAATATCATCAGATAAATCTTTATCACTAGGACCACAAAGAATGAAAAAAAAATAATCATCTGTATTATTAAGTTTATTTATTAATTCATAAAAATTTTTAGAACCCCATTTTGTAGTTGGACCAGAAGAGCCGGCCCCAATTATTATTTTAAATTTATTTGTTTCAAATTTTTTATTAATATTATCAATCTCAACTTTATTAATAAAAAATTTAGTTTCAGTAGGACAGTTTTTAATTTTTAAGCTTTTTTCAGTAAATTCTTTTGCTGCATTAACAAGATGGAGGTTCTTACTTTTAAATAATGGATAACAATGAATCTTTTTAATATTTGATAAAACAGAAGCCAAATAAATCCTTAGGCTTGGATAAAAAATATAGATTTGCTCAAAATTAAAATTTTTTAATACATCTTTTAGTTTCAATATATCAATAAAACGTTTGTGAAATTTGTCTATTAAGACAACTTTTTTAATTAGCGGGTCATGTTTTAGAGTCGCTTCAAGATTTTTACAAAGAGTTAAAATTGTAACAGGACCATATTTTTTTGCTATTTCATGACAATAAGCTAAATGGAGTAAATTTGCTCCTAATCCTTTATAGCTTAAGTATATACAAGTTTTCATATCAAGTTATAAATTTTTAATTAATTTTATTTTTTTGATTTAAACTTTATAGGCAACCATTATAATAATTAATATGAAAAAAATTAAAGGAATTTTTGCAGCTTCGATGTCAGTTTTTAACAAAGATCTAAGTCTTAATGTGTCAAAAACAATTGCCCATGCCGAAAAAATCATAGATCAAGGGTGCCATGGAGTTGCAATTTTTGGAAGTACTGGTCAAGCACAACTTATTCCAATCAGTGAAAAAATTAGCTTATTAAATCAATTATCAAAAAGTAGTTATAAAGACAAATACTTGATTGGAACTGGCCTTAACTCTTTAAACGAAACTATAAACTTAATGAAGATTGCTAATTCCTTGAAATTTAATGAATTTTTAATAATGCCTCCTGCTTACTATAAGTATGGCGATAGTGAAGTAGTTGAATTTTATTCAAGATTAGTAGATGCCGTGCCAGATAGTAGGATTGTTTTATATAATTTTGAAAAACTATGTGGTTACAAATTTAGCATCAGTTGTGTTGAAAAACTTGTTGAAAAATTTCCAAAACAAATAATTGGAGTAAAAGATAGCTCATATAACCTTTATGAAAATTTGAAAATTGATAATTTTTCTGTCATGCCAGGATCAGAATTGAAACTTTTAAGAGGACTTGAGAATGGATGTGATGGTATAATTACTGCAACTTGCAATGTCACAGCTAATTTAGCTAGAAAAGTTTATGATGATTTCAGTAAAAAAGAAAAGCAAACAGTCAATGAAACTCTATGTAAAGTTAGAGGTGTATTTGACCAATATAATTTAATTTCTGGATTGCACTCATTGATGTCTGATCAAGACGATAGTTATAAAAATGTTATACCTCCTATGAGTCTTTTAAATGAAAAAGAAAAAAAACAACTTGTTGATGATCTTAATAAGCTTAATTTTAAATTAGAAGCATTAGAAGCAGCTTAAATGCAATTAGCAAGATTTTTAAACAATATTTTTAAAAAGGATGGCTTTGTATTAATTGATGCTTTTGGTAAAAAATATATAATTGGCACACCAATTAACAAAGACCCTATAGTTGTTAGACTACTAAATAAAAAACTACACTATAAATTATTATTTTATCCAGATTTATATTTTGGTGAGGCTTATGCTGAAGGAGATATTGAGATTGAAAATGGATCTTTGACTGATTTTTTAAATATCGCATTAATGAATCTTGGTAGAACAGATATAAATATATTTAATAAAATTTTAAATAAATTAAGAGGATCTTATAGATATTTAACTAATTTTAATTTTATAAAAAAATCTAAAATGAATGTTGCTCATCATTATGATATTTCTGATGAGTTATATGAGTTATTTCTTGATCCAAAAAAACAATACTCATGTGCTTATTTTAAGAATGAAGATGATACTTTAGAAACTGCACAAAATAATAAAATTAATCATATCATAAAAAAATTAAATATTAAGTCTGGTCAAAGGATACTTGATATAGGAAGTGGTTGGGGTTCTCTCGCTATCGATATTGCTAAAAGCATAGATTGTGATGTTACAGGAATTACGCTTTCAGAAAATCAATATAATTTTAGTTTAAAAAAGATTAAGGATTTAGATTTAGAAAAAAAAGTTCGTTTCAAATTATTAGATTACCGACAAATTAATGATAAATTTGATAGAGTGGTAAGTGTAGGTATGTTTGAGCATGTTGGCCGTAAATATTATAAAAAATTTTTTGATCAGATATTTAATTTACTAGATGAAAATGGAGTAGCAATAGTTCATACTATAGGCTCAGTTGATCCCCCAAGAGACCCTCAGCCCTGGATTAATAAGTATATATTTCCAGGAGGGTACACACCAAGCATGAGCGAGATGACAAAACCAATAGAAAAATCAGGCTTAATCGTATCTGATGTTGAGGTTTTAAAGCTTCATTACTCATTAACTTTAAGACATTGGAAAGAACGGTTTTTAAGCAATAAGAATAAAGTAATATCGATGTTTGATGAAAAATTTTTTAGAATGTGGGAGTTCTACTTAACATCTTGTGAGATTGCTTTTAAATATGGTGATCAGGTAGTTTACCAGTTTCAACTAGCTAAAAATTATACTTCAACACCTACTACAAGAGACTATATTTATCAG
>JAOISU010000019.1 GCA_028222445.1 Candidatus Pelagibacter sp. | reverse complement strand
ATCATCTAAATTTAATATTTCACCTTTATTTTTATTTCTATTTAACACGGCATATTTACCCATGTCATAAGTGTATTTTTTTTCATCTTCCGTCAACTTTGAATTTGTAATAAATTTTAATTCACTTTTAAAAAATGAATTATAATCTTTTAACTCTTTAAACTCAAAACTACTGACGTAATCTGGGTATTTCTCTTTTCTTTTAAATGTAAAATGTTTTTCTAGATAGCTTGCTCCGTTAAGAACTGCCATTAAAGATGATGTGTAAGTTTTTATACTATTATCTGTTTCACTGTGGTCAGCATAACCAACTTCAAAACCTTTATTTTTTACATATTCGATTACCTTAAATCTTAAATTCTTTAATTCTGTTGGAAAGCTCTGGTAGCCATATAATAATACTAATTTTTTTCGATACTTTTTATATCTTGCCAAATATTTATCAATTTCTTTTTCAGGTTTACCCGAAATATTAAAAAATATTTTTTTAAAATTCTTAAAACTATCATCTATAAGATTTAAATTATCATTTTCAGAGGAAGATATTTTTAAATATGTAAATTTTCTAAATCGTTTACAAAATAAATAACTTGTTTCATCAAAGGGCTCTAAAATAATTTTAATTTTTTTTCTACAAGATGTAATAACTTTTTCCCAATCTTCATGGGAAATTTCTATTTTTTTTAAACCCTTATAAAATTTACTTGATTCGTGGCAAAGATTTTCATTTTTATAAATTTGAAATTTTAAAAAATCTGATTTTGTTTTAATAGCTAGATCAACTAATTTTTTAAGTCTTGAAAAAGAACCATTATGTGTTGATGCAATTTCAGTTATTACTTTTATTTTTGTGTTAAATTTTTTTCCACTCATATGTATCTGTAAAGTCACAGTT
This sequence comes from Candidatus Pelagibacter sp., assembly GCA_028222445.1. Next base: position 4,564 of record JAOISU010000019.1, on the reverse strand, counting down.
TTTGCATATAGCAATATCGTTTAATTTTTTGTTTTTATGGATTTGTCTTATCTCATTTAACTCGTCTCCACCCCATATTTCTTTTAGAGTAGTTAGTCTTTTACTAGGTTCTTTAAATTTTTTAGGTCTTTCGGCATCTTTTAAAAGTTCAAATCCTTTTTTGTTACTTTTAATTTTTTTTTCAAGATCATTAATAGTTTTATCTATATCAAACGCTGATTTATCAATATAACCTAAACAATGTTGTGCCCCCCAATCTAGACAACACATTGCAACCCTTCCATCATAAGTGATCATTAATCTCTGAAATAGTTGCTCACATGGTTTTCTAGCAATTGCAATATTAATGTCTCCATTTGCTTCTATATTGTATTTGGTATCTTTTGGTAAATTATTTTCTTTAAAATATTTTTCTATTTTATCTAGGTCATTTTTACTAATGTCCTCCATATTTCCACCTCTTTCTTGATAGGGTGTTACCGTCACATCGTCAACATAATCTGAAAATAATTTATAAAATTCTTTTATTTCATTTCTACTATCATCAACTAAAACCATTTGTATTTTGGTTATTGGAAACTTTTTCTTATTTTTTTTTTTGATTAATTGAAAATTTTTAATATTATTGTAAGTCCTTTCAAAAGTATTTTTTTCAAACCTTGAAGGTCTCATTTTTTCATATGTTTTTTTTGTACCTCCATCAAAAGAATAAATGATAAGATCTAATCCACTATCTATTAAACTTTGTGACCTTTCTTTTGTTAGGTGAGTAGCATTGGTATTAATTGAAACTTCCAATATGCCGTTATCTTTTGCATACTTTATAAATTTTTCTAGCTGAGGGTTTAATAAAGGTTCTCCTCTCCAATTTAATTTTACCGATGGAACTTTGAGTTCAGCTGCTGTGTCAATTATCCTTTTATAAAAATCAAACTTCATGATCTTATCAGGGGTCATAATGTATTCTCTAAAACAATGGGGACATGCTAGATCACATATAGAGGCAGTTTCAATATCTAAGCAAAGAGGATTAAATGAATTCCAATTGTTTGCTTCATATGCTAGCTTAGGATTTTCTTTCCAATTAGTTCTATATTCTGTAAATCTTTTTTTTAAATCTTCTAAAATTTTTTCTTTTTCTTTTTTAATGTTGATTTTTTTATTAAGGATTTTTGATGTAAACGCACTATTAAATTCCATATGTCTTAGCATATAATCAACTCTATTAAATGACTCTTTGTTTGAGTCTCTTAAATATGAAGAACCAACTATAATTTCTTGTTTTTCAATTTTCACAGTTCAAATATAAATGTATTAAAAAAAATAAATATATATATATATAAATTTGTTTAATAAAGACGAAAAAGAGCAAAAAAATGAAACAACAACATATTATTTTTAGATATTGTGGATATAAGCATAAAACTATCTAATAAAGTTTTTAAACCTACTGGAACTAGCAAGATGCTATTTGAATCTGCAGTTAAACAGATTAAAAAAGTTTCCAAAATTTTAGATTTAGGATGTGGTTCAGGTTATGTTGGATTGTCTATTGCAAAAAATACAAAAGTAAAAAACAAATATTATTTTTCAGATATTTCAATTGAGTCTGCAAAATTAACAAAAATTAACTCTAAAAAAAATAGAATAAAATCTTTGGTTAAAAATGGAAGTTTGTTTGCTCCATGGGCTGGGTATAAATTTAATATTATTGTAAATGATGTATCAGGAATATCTCAAGAACTGAACAAAATTACACCATGGTATAATGAGCATGTAACAAATTTTTCAGGAAAGGATGGTACTGATTTAACTATTAAGTTTTTAGATGAATCTCCAAAATTTTTAGAAAAAAATGGGTTTATTATTTTTCCTGTAATAAGCTTAAGTAATTATAAAAAAGTTTTAACTTTTGCAAAAAAAAAATTTAAGATTGTAAAAAAAATTGACTCAAAGAATTGGCCTCTACCTAAAGAAATGTACAAACATCAAAAAAAAATCGACAATTTGAGTAAAAAAAAATTAATATTTGTTGAAAAAAAATTTGGTTTAATATTATTTAAAACTGATATATATCTGGCTAAAAATAATGGCTAATACAAATGAAACTGCAATAATTAAAAGTGTTGCGAAAATCCTTAAAACAACGGACAAAAATCTAATCAAGAAAGATGATTTTCAAAAATTTGAAATATGGGACTCTTTAATCCATCTTGAAATTTTATCTATTTTGGAACAACAAATTGGATCTAAAATAAATAAAATAAACAATTTAGCTTCTTTAACTAGTCTTAAAAAAATTTTAACAAAAATAAAAAAAATTAAGTGATTGGTGTTAAGATAGAATCAATTGAGTATTCTCTTCCTAAAAAAGTTGAACATTTAAAAAAATTAAAAAAAGATAATCCTCAATGGGATGTAAAAAAGATATTTTCAGCAACGGGAATAAAAAAAAGATATATTAGTAGCCGTCATGAAGATATAATTTCTTTGTCGATTAAAAGTGCAAATAAAATATTTAAAAAATTCCCCAAAAAAAAAATTGATTTTCTAATAGTAATTACCCAAACATCAAATTTTAGACTGCCTTCAGCATCATGCATTTTGCAAAATCAATTAAACCTCAGAAATGATATTAAGGCATTTGATATCAATATGGGATGTTCAGGTTTTATATATGGGTTAAATATTGCTTCTAATTTAATTAAAAATCAAGAAGGTAAAAATGGTTTAATTATTTGTACAGATGTTTATACAAAATTCATTCAAAAAGATAATCGCTCTTGTAGACCAATTTTTTCAGATGCTTCATGCTCAACTGTTGTTTCAGCTGATAAAAGGAATTATGTCGGGCCTTTTGAATTTGGAACTGATGGTAAGGGTGCATTCGACTTATCTCTAAAAGAAGATTCAAAAGATATATACATGAATGGATCTAGGGTTGCTCTTTTTTCTATAAAAAGAGTTCCAGAATGTATAAAAAAATTATTAAAAAAAATTAATAAAAATATCAATACAATTGATAAATTTATTTTTCACCAAGCTAGCAAGTATGTATTGGATAAAATCTATAAAGTTATGAGTATTGAAAAAAAAAAGGTATTTGAAAATTACCAAGACTATGGAAATACAGTATCTGCCTCTATACCAATAGCACTTAAAATGGCTTCTAAAAAAAAATTTTTAAAAAATAATGATAAAATTATATTAACAGGGTTTGGTGTTGGGCTATCTTGGGGTAGTGTTTTTGTAAAATGGAAAAAAATAAACTAATTATTATAACGGGAGCTTCTGGTGGGTTAGGCTTAAATATTCTTAAATATTTTTCAACACATCATAAGGTTTTAGCAATATATAATAAAAATAAACCAAAATTTATTAATTCCAATATTACATACTTAAGAATAGATTTTTTAAAAAAAATAAAGATTAATATAAAATATTTAAATTTTCAGAATATAGTTTTAATAAACTTGGCATCAATTAAAAAAGATGGGCTATTAATTAATTATAGTTTAAAAAATTGGAGAGATGTATTCAAAGTTAATGTTGAGTCTAATTTTGAAATTACTAAAATAATTTTGAAGCAAATGATAAATAATAAATGGGGAAGAGTAATTAACTTTTCATCTTCTGATGGATCCAAAGGAGATGTGGGTACTGCCGCTTATACATCCTCAAAACTTGCCATACACGGTATAAATAAAGTAATTTCTAAGGAGTATGCAAAGTTTAATATCACTTCTAATGTTTTACTATTGGGAAATTTTAACTTTGGTATGTTTAAAAGCCTTAGTCATGTGAAGCAGAACGAGTTATTAAATAAAGTACCATCTAAAAAACATGGACATATAAAAAATATTTATAACGCAATAGAATTTATTATTAATTCTGACTATGTGAATAATTCAGAAATTAAAATAGATGGAGGATTATAGATTGATAGATGAAAAAGAAATTTATAACTCGTTTAAAAAAATAATAAAAAAAACAGATACGACAATAGTTTTATATTCAGGCGTTTGGTCCTTTATTAATAAAATTCACTTTAAAAAAGATATAGGGAAAAAAATATTAGATATTGTTGAAAAAATAGTTACTCCAAATAGAACGTTAATACTCCCTTCTTTCTCCTCAGGTTCCTTTATAAAAAACTTAAAATTTGATTTAAAAAAATCATTCGACAATAAAAATGGAATAATTCCACGAGAAGCATTAAAGAGAAATTATTATTATCGAACACCACAGCCGCTACATAGTTATTTAGTTTTTGGAAAGAAAATTAATGAAATAAAAAAATTACAATTAAAAACATCATGGGGAAAAACTAGTATTCTTGAATGGATAGCAAAAAAAAATTCTAGAATTTGTGTTTTGGGAATTCCATGGAATAAAGGATGCAGCTATCTTCATCGATTTGAAGAAAAATTTCAAGTACCTTGGAGATATTATAAAGAATTTAACGGAAAAATGTATAATAATAATAAATATATTAGACGCTGTAATGAAAAAAAATATTCTTCTCCATCCAAAATAATATTAAACTATGACTACAAACCTTTGG
>JAOISU010000018.1 GCA_028222445.1 Candidatus Pelagibacter sp. | reverse complement strand
TTCTGGAGCAGAGTTTATTGTGGTTATATGTGGGGCCGTTATGACGATGCCTGGGTTACCAAGAGTTCCAGCTGCAGACTCGATTAAGCTAAATAAAGACGGTGAGATTGAAGGTCTATTTTAAAAATTAGTTACGTAGATAATTAAGCCAGTTTCTAACTTCGCATGTCCTATTATTAAAATCTAATAGTTCGTTTTGAGATTCTATATAAGAGATATGGTTTTCATACTCTTCTTCATTTAAAAAATTTTTATTTACAAATAGTCGTTCTTTACGACCTTCAATAAGTTTAAGCATCTGAAAGTACTCATAATCAGGATGATACTGTAGGCCAATAATTTCGGAGTTTCCTGCATTAAAACTAACACCCATTACATTGTTAACTTTATCACTTGATAGAAGAATAGCATTTTTTGGTAATTCACTTACTTCATCAAAATTAAATGCTGGTGATGTAAAAATCTTTTTCTTATCTTTGTAAATAAAATGCTTCTCACCTTCATTATTAATAATTACATCTGATGCAATTCCAATGTGAGCACCATTTTTACCAGGGTTTACCTTGCCTCCAGCTGCTGTAGAACAAACTTGTAATCCCCAACAAATAGCTAAAATCTTCTTTTTTTGAGTAAAACAATTTGATGCAAAATTAATATGTTTCTTAATCACATCCGTCATATCATTTATTCGCATTGCACCACCCGTAAAGACAATACCATTATATTTACTCATGTCTTTTAGAGCATTCGTTGTCTCATCATCATGACCAGGATTTATAATTTCAGTAATTGCAGATGGTTCTATTTTTAAGATTAAATTTTTTAAATTATCTGCTGCAGAAGCTCCAGCTGCTTTAATAAAAAACTCACTATCTTCTCTAATATTTCCTTCAACAATTAAAATATTTAAATCACTCATTTAAACAATTCACCCGTCATACTGTTCTGGTACATGTTCCTCATATCATCCTCAGTTAATTTTTTTGGATTTCCTCCAGTAGATGGGTCTGCTAAAGCCATTTTTGATAATTTATCAATATCAAAATCTTTTTCATCAATCACTTCTGATAATTTATGAGGCATATCTAGTTTTTTTCTTAAATCTAAAACCCAATTAACAAAACCATCAAAAGATCTATCTTTAAGTTTTAAATAATCAGAAATCTTAATTATTTTCTCTTCGATAACATCTTTATTAAATGTCAAAACATAAGGCATGAATATTGCATTCGATAAACCATGATGAATATTATTTAATGCATTTACTGGGTGACTTAATGAATGAATTGCTCCTAGTCCTTTTTGAAATGCTGTTGACCCCATACTAGCAGCTGTTAGCATGTTTTGCCTTGCTTCAATATTTGATCCATTGTTAACTGCTTCAAGTAACCATTCATTAATTAATCTCATGCCCTCTAAAGCAATTCCATCAGCCATAGGGTGGTATCCTGGAGCACAATATGCTTCCAGGTTATGAGCTAGTGCATCCATACCAGTTGCAGCTGTAATCTTTGCAGGCAATCCAACTGTTAAAACTGGGTCCAAAATAACTATTGAAGGTAAAAATTTAGGATGGAAAATAATATTTTTTACACCCGTTTCTTCATTTAATATTACTGATGCTCGTCCTGTTTCAGAACCGGTGCCTGCAGTTGTGGGTACAGCAATAATTGGTGCAATTTTATCAGGGTTTGCTTTAGTCCAGTTATCACCAACATCCTCAAAATCCCAAATAGACTGTGTTTGACCCGACATAAATGCGATAGCCTTACCAACATCTAAGCCACTACCTCCACCAAAAGCTATTACTCCATCGCAATTATTTTTATTATAATAATCAGCACCTTCAGTTACATTGGTGCCAGTTGGGTTCCCAACAACATTTGAATATAATTTAACCAAAATCCCATTTTCTTTTAGGTTGTTTAAAACATTATTTACAATTTTTGATTTAGCTAGACCACTATCAGTTACTAGCAATGGTTTATTAATATTTAAAGTTTTACAAGCAATACTTAAATCTTTAACTCTGTTTTTGCCAACCCACATGGTTGTTGGATAATTCCAATTTGAATTCATGAGTTAATCTCTTTCTAATTTTTATTTTTTTTAATTTCTTCTTCACAAAATTTTTTAGCTTCTTCAAGATCAACAATTTTAGATTTAGATAATTTTTGGCTTCCTGCTAAACAAGCATCTACAGCTCTTTTAAGATTATGATCGCTAAAATTTAAAATAACCACCATTCCAAGTACTATAAAAAAAAATATTAATATATTTTTTACCATTTAATTTCTAATTTTTTATTTTCACAAATAGTTTTTAACATACTAAACATAAGTGGGAAGTCCTTTTGATCAAGTTCTTCTAAAATTTTTGGTCCAATCTCTAAAGCAAGTTGTGCGCCTTCAACTGTAATATTTTTCATAAACTTTTCTTTAGCATCTTTATAAAGATAGCCTTCTCCTAAATATTTACCCATTAAACTATTTCTTCCACCTATTGCACTGACATATAAATCACCCAAGCCAGCTAGACCATAAACTGTATCTGTTTTGCCTCCATAGTAAGAAACAAATTCTACCATCTCAGAAATTGATCTATGAATTAATGAAGCAGATGTGTTTAAATAATACTTAGATTGAATTTCTTTTGAAGCTTTAGAGTTACTCAATCCCTCAGACGCCCCAATCAACATTGAATATATATTCTTAATTGCACCAGCTAATTCTACACCTGTTAAATCATCTGAAGTTTCTGTTGAGTAATAATCAGTTGATATAAATTTTTTTAGTTTTTCAGTTTCTTTAATGTTTGGATTGGCAATAACTGTGCCTGTTCTCATTTTATTTGCAAGACCAGCTGCCAAACAGGGACCTTTAATCGCTGAAACATTTACTTCAGTTTGACCTTGATTTTTTAGAAGTTTTTTAATTTTATCTGAAAGTGTTATTAATTCATTATCCTCTATGGCCAAACCTTTTGTTAATAAAATAATGGGAATATTTTTTTTATAATTTTTTGATATTTGATTAACAAACCATTCAATTCCTATAGAACTAACTCCAGCAACAATTATATCTACCTTATCTTCAAGTATTGATCGTAATTTTTCAAATTTTTCTACCTTCAATTTTGATGGTAATTCAATATTTAAAGCTGGATGGAAATTATTATTTAATTTAATTTTATTTATTAAATCATCTTCTAAATGTGTGCCAACAAGTGTTACTTCATTCTGGTTTTCAAGGCATGGAACAGCGAATGCTGACCCCATTGCTCCAGCACCAATAATAATAATTTTTTTCATAATACTGTATTTTTTTATATTAATTTTTAGCATTTTGTTGATAAAGTACAGTTATAAATTTATTAGGGAGAAGTGATTTTATGACAAAAGTGGCAATTATTGGTGCTGGACCTTGTGGTTTATCTGCTTTGAGATCTTTTGAACAAGCTGAAAAAAAAGGTGAAAAGATACCTGAAATAGTTTGTTTTGATAAACAAGAAGATTGGGGAGGCTTATGGAATTACAGTTGGAGAACAGGTTCTGACCAATACGGAGACCCTGTACCTAACAGTATGTATAGATATCTTTGGTCAAACGGTCCTAAAGAATGTCTAGAGTTTGCAGATTATTCATTTGATGAACACTTTGGAAAACCAATTCCATCTTTTCCACCTAGGGAAGTATTGTATGATTATATTTTAGGTAGAGTTAAAAAAGGAAATTTAAAAGATAAAGTCAAATTTAATACATCTGTTACCAATGTTTCTTATAATGGTAAAAGTTTTGAAGTTTCTTATCGAGATAAGATAAATAATAAAATTTTAAAAGATATATTTGATTATGTGATTGTATCAACGGGTCATTTTTCAGTCCCATTCATTCCAGAATACCCAGGAATGAAATCATTTCCTGGAAGAATAATGCATTCTCATGACTTTAGAGATGCAGAAGAATTTAGAGGAAAAAATGTTGTTGTCTTGGGAAGTAGTTATTCTGCTGAAGATGTTGCTCTTCAGTGTCATAAATATGGAGCAAAAAGTGTAACCATAGGCTACAGACATAATCCAATGGGATTTAAGTGGCCTAAAGGAATGAAGGAAGTTTTTCACTTAGATAGACTTGAGGGCAATAAAGCAATTTTTAAGGACGGTCATGAACAAGAAACAGATGCCGTTATTCTTTGCACTGGCTATCTTCACCATTTCCCTTTTTTATCTGAAGATCTTAAACTTAAAACTAGCAATAGATTGTATCCACCAAAATTATATAAAGGTGTTGTTTGGCAAAATAATCACAAACTAATGTATTTAGGTATGCAAGATCAGTTTCATACTTTTAATATGTTTGATTGTCAGGCTTGGTATGCGCGAGATGTTATAATGGGAAAAATAAAAATTCCAAATGACTCAGAAATTGAAACAGACATAAATAAATGGGTATCGATGGAAGAAAAATTAGAAAATCCAGATCAAATGATTGATTTTCAAACTGAATATACCAAAGAACTCCACTCTTTATCTGATTATCCTAAAATTGATTTTGAATTAATCAGAAAACATTTTAAAGAATGGGAGCATCATAAAGTTGAAAATATTATGACTTATAGAAATAAATCTTTCTCTTCACCGGTAACGGGTTCTGTTGGACCAGTTCATCATACACCATGGGAAACTGCAATGGACGACTCTTTGAAAGTTTTTTTAGATCAAAAAAAATAAGTATTTAATATTTAATTTATATGATATTTGTAAAAAACCTTAAATCTGTCTCTGATCAAGATTGGACAACCACGGATAAATACCCAGGAGTGAGATGGAAATTTTTAATTGATAAAGATTTTGATGGGAGTTCTGGACTATCACTTGGTTATGCTGAAATAGCACCGGGAGGTGATTTAACTCTTCACTATCATTCTCCTGATGAAATATATGTGATTACAAATGGTGAAGGTATATTAAATAAATCAGGTGATTTAGAAAAAATCAAAAAAGGTGACGTTGTATATATTGGCGGAAATGAAAAACACGCTTTAAAAAATAATGGAAAAGAAACTCTAGAATTTTACTGGATTTTTCCAACAGATCGTTTTTCAGAGGTTAAATATCTAAGCTAACTTAACCCAAGGTGTTTCTTTCGCTGATCAACCCAAGTTCTAATTAAGTTATCAAATATCAAGCCAATAAAGGCAACGCAGAGTCCTAGTGTTAATCCTATACCCGCTCCATTTTTGTCCGACAAAGCCTTAAGAATATATTGACCTAAATCTTCTGTTCCAATAAATGCACCGATAATCACCATGAATAGAGCAAATACTATTGTTTGATTTAAACCAAGCATCATATGAGGAAATGCTAAAGGAAATTCTATTTTGAATAATCTTTGAAATTTTGTTACACCCGACATTGTTGCTGCATCATGTAAGGCCGCAGGAACACTTCTTAATCCCTCAATGGTATATCTTGTTGCAGGAATAGTTGCGTAAACTATTACAGCAATTAATACCGACGTATCTGTTATTCCAAAAAGCATCATTACAGGTATTAAATATACAAATGATGGAAATGTTTGAAAAATATCACAAACACCCAACATAAAACTTGCTGAATTTTTATTTTGAAAACACAAAGTGCCGACTGTAAATCCAATTATACAAGATATGACAACTCCAAAGGTTGCCATATAAGTTGTAACTAAAGCTCTATCCCACCATGGACTTAATGCAATAAATAATGTTAATCCACAAACAATTAAAGCAGAACGAATGCCACCTATTATATATCCTGCACCAACAACCAAAACTAATGTGGCTACAGCAGGCATTCTTAAATATAAAGCACGCATTGGCTGAAGCACATCTACAATTAACCAAGTATTAAATGCTTTTATATATACAAAGAATGTATCAAAAATCCAATCAACACCTTTGTTCCAAAAATCAGCTGTCGATATTCCTTTGTTATGTGGAATTTCAAAAAAATAATTAAAACCTTCTTTAAAGTAAAAAGATCCAATGTATGCAAATACAATCCCTAATATTATAGCTACAATGAAAAAGAATGTATTTTTATGACGTTGAAAAAAAGTTAAGTTTCCAAAATAATCAATTTGTTTATTAGCCCAAGCTAAAGACATTTTGTCTAATAAGATTGCAATCAGGCTTATACATAATCCAGCTTCTAACGCTAATCCTATGTTTAACTGATTTAAAGCTAGTAATAAATTAAATCCTAAACCTTTTGCTCCTATAAATGCTGAAATAACAGCCATAGAAAAACACACCATGATAACCTGATTAACGCCAATTAATATATCTCTTCTGGCTGTTGGAATTAATACTTTAGACATCAATTGCCAATTACTACATCCGCTCATTTTACCTGCTTCAATAACCTCTGGGGATATACCTCTAAGACCCAATAAAGTTAGTAGTATCATTGGCGGTACTGCAACAACCATAGTTATAATTACAGCTGCATGATCACCAACTCCAAATAGAACAATTGCTGGAACTAATACAGCATATTGAGGCATAGTCTGCATAACTAAAAGTATTGGATATAAAAGTTTTTCCACACGTTTGCTTTTGAATGCCATAACACCCAAAGTTAAACCAAAAATAAAAGAAAGTGGTGCGGCTACCAATATAAAAGAAATGGTTTGCATTGATGGCTTCCATTGACCAAAAACAGAAATATAAATCATTACTAAACCTGCAAACAAAGCAAGGCCTTTACCACTTAACTTGTAGCCTAAAATAGCTGCTCCTGCCGCTACAATTGTCCATGGAAGTCCTGGTAATTCTGCCCAGGGATTAGCATCAATCCAATCCCAGCTAGTGAACGCAACAATAGTTTCCATTCCACCTAATAAAATTTCTCTAATTAACTCTATGAGAAATGTCATAAATGAAGTTAAATTTCTTGTTATTTGTAAGACTAAGGGTTGAGTTCTAAATTCTTGAGTGTCTTCATTCCAAAATTCTATTGGCATCCAATCATTCATTAAAAAGAATAATGAATCATTAATCCAAATAGGTAACCATCCTAATAAAGGAGGTAATCTCCACAAAACATCAAAAGCAAAATACCTTACCTCTGCACCAAACAATGTATAAGTACTTTGATTAGGATCTTTAATAAATTCAGCCTGGCCTCTTATAAAATTGTAAGTCTCAGGAACATCAATTGCAAAACATAAAGAAAAAAATACAATTAATAAAAAAAACCATTGAGAAAATTTTGGATATTTTTTTAATAATTCCATATTTTATCTCTATTTTTTCTCCCTCGAAAAAACAGTATGAATTATTTTTGAAGGGTGAACACATCCTACAATGTTATTATTTTTGTCAATAACAGGTACAGATTTTTCTTGTGTCAAAATTTTTTCAGCTACATTTTCAATTATTTCATCTTTTGAAACTTTAAAATCGCTTAAATTTTTAGTTTCTGATTTTTCCATTAGATCTTCTATTTTTAAAACCTTTCCTCGAGGAACTTCTTCTGTAAATTTTCTTACATATTCAGTTGCGGGATTTAATACAATATTGGCAGGAGTATCTAATTGTTCAATAACTCCATCTTTCATAATTGCAATACGGTCAGCAAGTCTTAGAGCTTCATCAAAATCATGTGTAATAAACATAATTGTTTTTTGTAATTTTCCCTGAAGTCTTAAAAACTCATCCTGCATTTCTTTTCTAATTAATGGATCTAATGCTGAGAAAGGTTCATCTAAAAACCAAATATCAGGCTCTACAGCTAATGATCTAGCAATACCAACTCTTTGTTGTTGTCCACCAGAAAGTTCTCTTGGAAAATAGTTTTCTCTTCCCTCAAGACCTACAAGTTTGACCATTTCCATTGCTTTATTGATACTGTCTTGAGTTTTAATCCCTTTGATTTGTAGTGGAAAAGCAATATTTTCAACAACTGTTTTATGGGGCAGCAAAGCAAAGCTTTGAAAAACCATTCCCATCTTATTTCTTCTAAGTTCAATTAACTCTTTGTTGTTTAATGAAAGCAAATCGTGGCCATCTATAAAAATTTTTCCACTTGTTGCATCTGTTAATCTAGAAATACATCTTAGCAATGTTGATTTTCCAGATCCAGACAGTCCCATCACAACTAGCATTTCACCTTTTGCAACTTCAAAAGAAGCGTTGTTTACACCAACTATGCATCCGTTGTCTTGAAATGTTTTAGCATCTACATTTCCTTTTGCTTCTTCAAGCATCTTCTTGGCGTTAGCACCAAAAATTTTGTAAACAGATTCACATTTAATAACCGAATTGCTCATAATATATCAATAAGTTATACGAAATATAAATAAAATACACGGTATATTGTTTATATTTATTGTTTTTCCTCCTTAAAAATTTTTAATAAAATAAACTCTTGTATCAATTCCTGTACTTAAAAAACTTAAAGCCTCACCTGTAACAGTAATTGTTTCATCTATCCCAACATTATTTCCACTTACTTTATAACCAGCAAAACATTTGTTTTTTTCTTTGTCCCATTTAACAAATGTTTCATCAATTAGATTGCCATTCATTGTATAAATTTCATGTGCTTTAAAATTTAAAAAATTTGCACCCATAATTGCACGTTGTGGAATAATTTTTGTGGCATTACAAACTGCTTCATACAGTTCATCTGTTAACTTAAAGTGATTTGTTCCATCAAACGTTACTAAAATGCCAGATGGAAGACTTGAAGTTAGTTCGTTAAGTTTTCTTTCTTTTGCAATTCTTTCTTCTTCAATTTTCATTTTTTTAACTAATTCATCTCCTTGGCCAAAAAAAATATTCAAAATTACAAAAGATAGAATTACAGCTGCTGTAATAAAAATAAGACCAATAAATTGGTTTAGTTCGTCAGATAATTTTATTAGTTTATTTTTCATTATTATTTTAGCTATTCTTGTAATTTTCCATTTTTCCAAATTCCAATTTTTTCTTTACCATCAGACCAGGTAAACTTTCCTTTACCATTCATGAAACCCTTGTTCCATTGCCCCTCATAAGTTGATCCGTCTGGAAAAGTTAAAATTCCTTGACCACTCCACTCACTATTTTTGAATTCACCTTTATAAATATATCCATTAGGCCAAGTTTCAGTTCCTTGACCATGTTTTTTTGTTTGAACCCATTGGCCTTCATAGGTTGTTTTATCTGTATAAACCCATTTTCCAACACCATTTTCACAGTTTCCTTCCTTACATCCTGTGCTTCGTGCTAACGCTATAGATGTGATTAAAAAACTTAGAATTATATAAAGTAAGTATTTTTTCATTATTATATTTTACACAAAATTAAATAAAAAAAAATCAGACTTTTTTCTCATTTTCGCTACAAGAATAAAAAGAAATATCTTTTTCAGAGTTTTCACTTTTTAATTTTTTTGTAATTTCGTGAATTAATTCACCTGATTTTCTATCTATAATTCCAGACTCAGAGTAATTTTTTTCTTTATCGATAGCTTTAAATAAAACTATATCTTTATTTACAACTTTAACGATTAACCTTTC
>JAOISU010000017.1 GCA_028222445.1 Candidatus Pelagibacter sp. | reverse complement strand
CTTTTGCAACAAAATTTTCAATTTCATCAGCAGCATCTTCTATTATCTTTTCATAGTCTTGCTTATTTTTTTCAATTTCATTTTTAAATTCTTCATGATTCTGAGTAAGTTGAGCTATTTCTTCTTCTTTTTTATCTTTATATTCATAAACTAAAGATTTTAACTCTCTAAATTTATTAGAAAGATCTTTTAACTGCTCTTTTTTTAATTCTACTTTTTTCTTGGTCTCAAAATATTCATCCATTACTTGAACAGAAGTAATTAATAAAAGTTTATTTTCACCAATATTTCCTAAATCATTTTTAAGTTTATTAAACTTTTCATTAATATGAGTAAGCAATTCTTCTAGATGCTCCTCTTGTCCATCGTCACAAGACAATAAAAAATCTTTACCATTAAATTTGATATTTACATTTGCCATTTATCTATTTCTTCCAATAAAGTATCTGTTTCTTGATTTAATTCATCAATTTTTTCTGAAAATTCAGTTTCTTTTTTTTGTTCATCCAATTTTTGTTGTTTAATCTCCTCTAATTTTTGATTAAGAGCTTTATGTTCGCTCATTAGGTTTTGATATTTTTCTTCAATTTCTTTTTTTTCAATTTCTAATTGATTTTTTTGAGCATTCAAATTTTCTAGATTAGTTTTTAGTGAAGGGTTTTGTAATTTCAAACTCTTAAGTTTATTAATTGCAAAACTCAATTTTTTTTCTTTTTCAGTCTCTGTTTTCATATATATATATTTATAATATTAAATTGAGTCTACGAAGTCTAGATAGGATAATTTTTGAACAAACTACATAAAGATTTATCAAGCGCAATAAGGTTTTTGTCTATAGACGCGGTACAAAAAGCCAACTCAGGTCACCCTGGAATGCCCATGGGTATGGCCGATGTTGCTACTGTTTTATTTAGAAGTTTTTTAAGATTTAATCCCAATAATCCTAACTGGCTAAATAGAGATAGATTTGTTTTGTCTGCGGGTCATGGATCAATGTTATTGTATTCTTTACTTTATCTAACTGGATACAAAAGTGTTTCGATAAAGGATATTAAAAATTTTAGACAATTAAATTCAATTTGTGCAGGACACCCAGAATATCATCCTGGAACAGGAATTGAAACAACTACTGGTCCACTTGGGCAGGGTATTGCTAACTCTGTTGGATTTGCTGTAGCAGAAGAAATTCTTAAAAAAAAATTAGGTAAAGAAATAATTAATCATAAAACTTATGTTTTAGCAGGTGATGGTTGTTTAATGGAAGGCATAAGTCACGAAGCTATGAGTTTGGCTGGTCACTTAAAATTAAAAAATCTTATTATGCTTTTTGATAATAATTCAATTTCAATTGATGGACCAACAAGCTTGGCTGTATCTGATAATTATAAAAAAAGATTTGAAAGCTATGGTTGGGATTATATCTTAATTAATGGTCACAATGAAAAAGAAATATTTAATGCATTAAAAAAAGTTCAGAATGCAAAAAGACCTACAGTTATTTCATGTAAAACAAAAATTGGTTATGGATCACCAAATAAATCTGGTAAATCATCTTCACATGGTAGTCCAATTGGGATAGATGAAATCAAACTTGTTAGAAAAACATTAAACTGGCAATATAAGCCTTTTGAAATACCCAAAAATATTTTAAACGAATGGAAAAAAACTGGTGATAAAGGAATTAAATTAGAAAAAAATTGGAATAATTTTTTTAAACCATTAAAAATCGAAAAACAAATTTCATTAAAAGAAAATAAAAGCCTAGCTACAAGAAAATCTTCTGAATTAGTTTTGAATGCATTAACTAAAGAGAACAATACTTTAATTGGAGGATCTGCTGATTTAGCTGGATCTAATAATACTAAAACTAAGTACCAAAAAATTATAAATTCTAACAATTTTAATGGGGATTATATTCATTATGGTGTTAGAGAGCATGCAATGTGTGGAATAATGAATGGTATTGCACTTCATAGTAAGTTCATCCCTTATGGAGGAACATTTTTAATATTCTCAGATTATTGTAAACCATCGATACGTCTATCAGCGCTAATGGGTCAAAGAGTTATATATGTAATGACACACGACTCTATTGGTTTGGGTGAGGATGGTCCAACCCATCAGCCAATAGAACAGTTGTCCGGCTTAAGATCTATTCCAAACCTAAATGTTTTTAGACCTGCAGATAGAATGGAAACTATAGAATGTTGGGAATTGTCTCTAAAAAATTCAAATACACCCAGCATCTTATCATTGACTAGACAAAATCTTGATCCTATAAGAAAAAAATATTCAAACTTAAATAAATGCTCATTTGGAGCATACGAGGTTTTTAGAACAAATAAAAAGATCAACCTCACTATACTTGCTAGTGGATCCGAAGTTAATCTTGCAATTGAAACTAGCCACAAATTAGCCAAAGACAAAATATACTCTAAAGTAATATCTGTTCCATGCCATGATATTTTTGACAAACAGTCATCTTCTTATAAGCAGAAAATACTTGGTGAAACAAAATTTAAAATATCTATTGAAGCTGCATCAACAGATTGTTGGAAGAAATATATTGGGACTGATGGTTTGACATTTGGAATAGAAACTTTTGGAAAAAGTGCACCTTATAAAGAGATTTATAAATATTTTGGATTAACAGTTGAAAATATTTCAAAAAAGACAAAAAACCTTATAAAGAATAAGAAATGACATTAAAAGTTGGAATAAATGGAATGGGCAGAATTGGTAGAATGGTAATTAGAGCAATCATTGAAAGCCAAAACAAAAATATAGTAATTAAACATATAAACAACCGATCAAATGCTGAAGCAAGCTGTACACTAATAAAATATGACTCTGTTCATGGAAAATTTAACGCAGAGTTAGAATTTGATGAAAAGCATTTAATTATTAATAAAAATAAGATTACTTTTTCCCAACACTCAAATATTGAAGATATAAATTGGAAATCATATGGAGTTGATTATGTTTTTGAATGTACTGGAAAATTTAATTCAAAAGATAAATTATTAGCTCACCTTAAAAATGGCGCTAAAAAAGTTATAGTTTCAGCCCCATGTAAAGATGCAGATAAAACAATTGTATTTGGTGTTAACGAAAATATTTTAACAAATGATGACCAAATTATTTCGGCCGCTTCGTGTACTACTAATTGTCTGGCTCCTGTTGCAAATGTTTTAAATAATGATTTTGAAATTGAAAAAGGATTTATGACTACTATCCATGCTTTTACTAGTGATCAAAGAATTTTAGATAATTCTCATAAAGATCCAAGAAGAGCAAGATCTGCCAGTCAATCAATAGTTCCAACTTCTACAGGTGCCTCAAAAGCAATTGGTGAAATTATACCCGCTTTAAAAGGAAAACTTGAGGGTGTAGCTATGCGAGTGCCTACACCAAATGTTTCCTTAATAGAATTAGTTTTTTGTACTAAAAAAGAAATAAGTAAAGAAATCATAAATATGGCATTTACAAATGCAGTGAAGAAACAAACAAAAAAAGTTTTAGAAGCAACATCAGAAAAATTAGTATCTATTGATTTTAATCACAATTCAGCTTCTGCAATCGTTGATCTTTCCTTGACCAATGTTGTGGGTAAAAATATGGGTAAGATTTCTGCGTGGTATGATAATGAATGGGGCTTTTCAAACAGAATGTGTGATATAGCAGAATATCTTCATAAAAACTCTTAATGAAAAGTATAAAGGACCAGGCTGATCTTAATCAAAAAAATATATTACTTAGGTTGGATTTAAATGTTCCATTAAAAAATGGAGCAATTACTGATACCACCAGAATTGATAAAATATTACCAACAATTAAATATTTATTAGAAAAAAATGCAAAAATAATAATACTTTCACATGTTGGTAGACCTAAAGGTAAAGTTGTCAAAGAATTATCCCTTGAACCTATATGTGAAGATCTAAAAATCAAATTAAAAACTGATATTAAACTTATCACTAAAAATATTCTAGAAATAAATTCAACTGATCTTTTTAAAAATCAAAATGAAAAAATTGTGATACTTGAAAATCTTAGGTTTTATAAAGAAGAAGAAAAAAATGACAATGCTTTTGCTAAACATTTGGCAAGTTTAGCTGATATTTATGTTAATGATGCATTTTCATGTTCTCACAGAGCACATGCCTCTATTTTTAAAATAACAAAATTTATTACCTCATATTCAGGTCTTCAATTTAACTTAGAAATTGAAGCATTAACTAAGATTACTTCTGAAATTAAGAAGCCTATTACTTGTATAATTGGTGGCTCTAAAATTTCTTCTAAAATTAATATTATAAAAAATTTAATTTCAAAGTTTAATAATATTATAATAGTTGGAGGAATGGCCAATAATATACTTAAATATCAAGGTTATGAAATTGGAAAATCTCTTCAAGAGGATAATTGTCATCAAATCATTGAAGAAATATTTTCTTTATCAAAAAAAGAAGATTGCGAAATACTTTTTCCAGAAGATGTTGTGGTTGGAAAAAATTTAAATGGCGATCCAACAATAAAAGAATTAAAGGATATTTCTAAAGATGACTTAATTTTAGATATTGGTCCTAAATCAATAAAAACTATCAATAACTTAATAGATAAAAGCAATACTATCCTTTGGAATGGACCTGCAGGTTATTTTGAAAACCCTAATTTTGCTAAAGGAAGTATTCAGATTGCAAAAAAAATTGTCGAAAAAAATAATAATAATACAATTTATTCTGTAGCAGGTGGAGGTGATACTGTTTCACTATTAAATACTATCGATGCAGTTAATTCTCTTAATTTTGTCTCAACCGCAGGTGGAGCTTTTTTAGAATTTCTTGAAGGAAAAGAACTTCCTGGTATAAAAGCTCTTAACTAATATGTCGGAACTAAACAAAATAGCACTTAAAATACTGTCCAATGGCAAGGGCATCCTTGCTGCAGACGAAAGTAATGGCACTATGACAAAAAGATTAGATTCTGTTGCAGTTCCTTCAACTCCAGAAAATAGATTATTATTTAGAGAGACACTTTTTACCTCAGAAGCAATGAAAAAATTTATTGGTGGGGTTATTTTATATGATGAAACAATTAAACAAATTTCTAATTCTAACAAAGCTATACCAGAATTAATCTCTGCAACAGGTGCTGTTCCTGGAATTAAAGTTGATACTGGAGCTAAAGTCATGGCAAATTCTACTGAAGAAAAAATTACAGAAGGTCTTGATGGTTTAAGAGAAAGATTGAAAGAATATTATAAATTAGGGGCAAGATTTACAAAATGGAGAGGTGTTTATAATATTACAAAAAAGCACCCAAGCGAATTATCTATTCATTCAAACGCACATGCTCTTGCAAGGTACTCAGCCTTGGTTCAAGAATGTGGAATGGTGCCAATAGTAGAACCAGAAGTTTTAATGGATGGTGATCATTCAGCTGAAGAATGTTTTAACAAAACTTCAAAAGTTCTTAAAAAATGTTTTGAGGAGTTAATGCTCCATAACATTGACTTCAGTGGAATAATTTTAAAACCTAATATGATTTTAGCAGGAGCTAGTTCTGATAAGAAGATATCTAATGAGAAAACTGCTAAACTTACTCTAATATGTCTTAAAGAAAATGTACCAACTGAAGTGCCTGGTATTGCATTCCTATCAGGGGGTCAGACAGAGTTTGAGGCAACAGAAAATTTAAATTTAATAAATAAGCACAATGATACAAATTTTATCATGACCTATTCATATGGAAGAGCCTTACAACAAAGTGCTCTTAAATTCTGGTCAAAAGATATTAAAAATATTGAAGGCACACAAAACGTATTTAATCATAGAGCAAACATGTGTACATTAGCAGCTCAAGGGAAATGGTCAGCTGAACTTGAGTCTCAATAAAAAAAATACAAAGTTTATATATTTAATTTCACCAAATAAAATAGAAGACTATGAATTTTATACTAATTTATCATTAGTATTAAAATCAGGAAAAGTTAGCTATTTTCAATTGAGACTAAAAAAAGAAACAATCAAAAATAAACTTATTATTGGAAAAAAAATTCTAACAATATGTAAGAAGTACAAAGTAAAATTTTTAGTTAATGATGATCCCATGATTGCAAAAAAACTGAATGCAGATGGTTGTCATTTGGGCCAAAGCGACATGAGTATTGTTAAGGCGAGAAAACTATTAAAGAATAAGATTATTGGTGTTACCTGTCATAATTCAATAAAATTAGCAAAAAAAGGAATTTCGGATGGGGCTGATTATTTAGCGTTTGGTGCGTTTTACTCAACTCAAACTAAAAAAGTTAAATATAAAGCTAATTTGAGAATACTTAAATCAATAAAAAAGATAACTACCTTACCAGTTGTTACTATTGGTGGTATAAAGTTGAATAATTACAAAAAACTCTTATTGAATAAAGCTAACTTTTTAGCTATTTCAGGCTACATTTGGCACAATAAAAAATATAAACCTTTAGAAGCTATTAAAAAATTAAAATGAAAATATACGCAAGTGAAATTAGAGTTGGGATGCTAATAGAATATAAAGATGATCTTTGGCAAGTTTTAAAAACTCAGCATGTAAAACCTGGTAAAGGTGGTGCTTTTGCACAAGTTGAAATGAAAAGTGTAAATAAAAATACAAAATTAAATGAAAGATTTAGATCAAGTGAATCTGTTGAAAAGGCTTCATTAGATGAGACAAAATTTAATTATCTTTATGAAGATGAAACAGATTATTATTTTATGGATCCTAAATCTTATGAACAAATTAATATTAAAAAAGAAACAGTAGGTGAAAAGGGTAAAATGCTAACAGAAAACTTGGAGGTTAATATAAGTTTCTATAATGAAAAACCTTTAACAGTAGAATTGCCCAATCAAGTGACATGCACTATCGAGACAACTGATGTTGCTCTAAAAGGACAAACAGTTTCCTCTTCTTATAAACCTGCCATATTAGATAATGGAGTAAACATTCAAGTTCCCCCTTTTATTGAAAGTGGTGACAAAATTATAGTTGATACTCGAACTATGGAATACATAAAAAAGATATAATTTTTATGCAATCTATATCAGCTAATCTAAACGTTATGATTAAAGCTGCTGAAAAAGCATCTAGAGCATTAATCAGGGATTTTGGAGAAATAGAAAAATTACAGGTTTCAATTAAAGGCCCTACTGACTTTGTGTCAAACGCTGACCTAAAAGCTGAAAAAATAATTATAGAAGAATTAAAAAAAGCAAGACCTTACTATTCTATTATCAGTGAAGAAGATGGCTCTGAAAACAACAAAGATAAGGAGCATACTTGGATCATAGATCCTATTGATGGTACTACAAATTTTTTACATGGTGTACCTCACTTTGCAATATCTATAGCCTTAAAATATGGTAATGAAATTATTTCAGGTTTAATTTATGACCCAATTAAAGATGAAATGTTTTATGCTGAAAAAGACAGTGGCGCTTTCTTTAATAATCAAAGGATAAGAGTATCCAAAAAAAAGGAGCTTAATAGCTGCTTGTTTGCAACAGGTGGTGTAGCTAAAAATGAAGTCGACTTACCTTTAAGAAAGTCTGGAAGTGCTGCTCTAGATATTGCCTATGTTGCTGCAGGAAGATACGATGGTTATTTTCAAAATGACCTTAATTTATGGGATATAGCTGCAGGTATAATATTGGTGAAAGAAGCAGGTGGAATGATTAATGAAATCGACCTTTCACAAAATAAAAATATACAAATAAGAGCTTCGAGTATGGCAATTAACGACAAAATGCTTGAAAAATTAAAGAACTTTTAATTGTTTTATAGAATTCTTTTGCTATAAGTCTCGATATGAAAAAAGACATACATCCGGACTATCACACAATTAAAGTAGAGATGACTGATGGAACTCAATTTGAAACAAGATCAACTTGGGGAAAACAAGGAGAAGTTTTAAGACTAGAAATAGATCCAAAATCACATGCTGCTTGGACAGGCGGTAAACAAAAATTAATGGATAAGGGTCGTGTTAGTAAGTTTAATAAAAAATTTCAAAACTTCAGATCAGAAAAAAAAGATTAAATGTCAAACGTACCTTTAATGCCAATGGCAACAGCTGTTTGGCTTGTAGAAAATACTACACTTACATTCAAACAAATTGCTAAATTTTGTAATTTACATGAAGTTGAAGTACAAGGTATTGCTGATGGTGAAGTTGCAAAAGGAATTATGGCTTATAACCCAATTATATCTGGTCAGCTTACTAGGGAAGAAATTGAATTAGCTTCAAAAGATGAAAATAAAGAATTACAAATTAAAAATACTGATATTGAAATCTCAACTGAGGATAAAAAAATTAAGAAGTATATTCCGTTATCAAAAAGACAAGACAAGCCAGACTCGGCTTTGTGGTTAATTAAACATCATTCATTGCTAAAAGACTCTCAAATTGCAAAATTAGTTGGAGTAACTAAAGCTTCTGTAACAGCGATAAAGAATAAAAGTTATTGGAATTATAATAACTTAAATCCAAAAGATCCTGTCGCTTTAGGGTTATTTTCTCAAAAAGATTTAGTAGAGGCTATTGAAAAAGCAGAAAGACGAATTAAAAGAGAAAAAAAAGAAAAAGAAAAGGCAAAATTAGCAAGGGAAGTCTCAAACATTGAATAATTTTAATAGACAGTAAAATTATATAATGTTAATTAAACACACTTAAAATTTATGAAAATTGAAGTTAAAGATAACAATATTGAACAAGCTCTAAGAGTTTTAAAAAGAAAATTACAACGTGATGGTTTTTTTAAAGTAGTAAAATTAAAGAGTGTTTACGAAAAACCCTCTGAAAAGAAAAAAAGAATTCTACAAGAAAATATTAAGAGAGTTAAAAAACTTAATAAGCTTAAAAATAGAATTTAAATATACCGCGGGGTGGAGCAGTCTGGTAGCTCGTCAGGCTCATAACCTGAAGGTCGGCGGTTCAAATCCGTCCCCCGCAACCAAAATCAATTAAATTTGAAATTTAGATTTTTTGCTATCAACCAAAAAAGCTTTAACCGTTTCTTTAGTAAGTTGATCGAATGTTTTTCCGAAATTCTCTATTTTTTCAATAGTTGCTGGTGGAATAGTGATAATATGACAACCTAACTGTTTTGCTTGTAGATAGTTATAAGGCTCTCTAACACTCGCCCAAAGTATTTCAACATTTTTAAACTTTTTTGCTATAGAAATACTTTTTTTAAATTCTGGGATTGGATCTTTACCAGTATCACCTGCTCTACCAGCAAATATCGAAATTATAACTTTAGTTTTCTTATTAATTAATTTCAGAATTTTTTCTGTCTGTTTAGCACTATATACCGCTGTAATATTAAGTTTAATATTTAAACTATTAAGCTCTTTAATAATCTTGCCCATAAAAATACCTCTAGAATTAGCCACTGGCACTTTTACATAAACATTCTTTCCCCAGGTATTGATCAGAAGAGCTTGTTGCTTCATTTGTTTATATTCATCAGCAAAAACTTCTAAAGAAACAGGTTTGTTATTACAAATTTTTAGTATTTTCTTCGAATAAGATTTATAATCTTTTGCTCCTGCCTTTCTCATTAAACTTGGATTAGTTGTAAATCCCTTAACTATTTTTTTTTTATTAAATTTCTTTATTTGATTTAATTCTGCAATGTCACAAAATATTTTTATTGTCATTAGTCTTAAAGATTTTTAGTTATATCTTCAGTCATCTTTTTTGCATCAGCAAATAGCATTAAAGTATTTTCTTTATAAAATAGGTCATTATCAATTCCAGCATATCCAGGAGATAAACTTCTTTTTACAAACAATACAGACTTACATTTTTCAACATCTAATACAGGCATTCCATAAATTGGGCTTTGAGGGTCAGTTTTTGCAACTGGATTTGTTACATCATTTGCCCCAATTACAAATGCAACATCTGCATTAGCAAAATCATTATTAATTTCTTCAAGTTCAAAAACCTCATCGTAAGGAACGTTTGCCTCAGCTAACAATACATTCATATGTCCCGGCATTCTTCCTGCTACAGGATGAATTGCATAAGTCACTTTAATATCATTTTTCTTTAAGGTATCTACCATCTCTCTTAGTGCGTGTTGTGCTTGAGCTACAGCCATTCCATAACCTGGAACAATTATAACAGATGATGCATTTTTCATTAAGAAAGCTGCATCTTCAGCATTTCCACTCTTAACAGGTCTTTGTTCTTTATTTCCAGATGATGCGGATTGTTCTGTTGCACCAAATCCTCCTAAAATTACATTAAAGAAAGAACGGTTCATACCTTTGCACATTATGTAAGATAAAATTGCACCAGAAGATCCAACAAGAGCTCCTGTTATAATTAATGCAGTATTTTCTAAAGTAAAACCAATTCCTGCAGCAGCCCAACCAGAGTATGAATTTAACATAGATATTACTACTGGCATGTCTGCTCCACCAATGGGGATAATTAATAAAAATCCTATTAAAAATGAAACAGCTATTAATATCCAAAAGAAATTAGAGGACTGGGATGAACATAACAAGTAAGTTAAAATTATTATTGAGATTAACAATAAAGCATTAAGAAAATGCTGCCCTTTAAAAGTAATTGGTGAACCTGACATTATTCCCTGAAGTTTTAAAAAGGCAATTATTGAACCTGAAAATGTAATTGCACCAACTGCGGCTCCAATTGACATTTCAATTAAGCTTGCAAGTTTAATAGCACCTACTGATCCTAGATTAAATGCCTCCGGATTCAAGAAAGCTGAAATTGCAACAAATACCGCTGCTAAACCAACTAAGCTATGAAAACCTGCAACTAATTCTGGCATTGCTGTCATTGGTATTTTGTAAGCTATGAAAGCTCCAATTAATCCACCTACTGCTAAAAAAATTAATACATAAATCAATCCACTAGAAAAATTTCCAACTGATAAAAAGGTAACTGTAATCGCAATAATCATACCCAAGATTCCAAAGAAATTACCTTGTCTTGAAGTTTCAGGTGATGAAAGCCCTCTTAGTGCTAATATAAATAAAACACCAGAAATTAAATAAAATATAGCTGATAAATTTGCTGACATAATTATTTATCTTTCTTCTTTTTCTTATACATTTGAAGCATTCTTTGCGTTACTAAAAATCCTCCAAATATATTTACAGCTGCAAGGGATATTGCTAAAAAACCTAAAATATTAGAAACAGTAAAAATACTATCAGTGCCTCCACCAGCTAAACCTGCAATTATTGCACCAACAATAATTACTGATGATATAGCATTTGTAACTGACATTAGTGGAGTATGCAAAGATGGTGTTACACTCCATACAACATAATAACCAATAAAAATTGATAAAATAAAGATACTTAATCTAAATATAAAAGGGTCTATTTCCATAAATTTATTTAATTAATGTTTTGCTAATTATTTCATCTTCTAAATTAATATTAATTTTTTTGTTTTCTTTATCATATAAGTTGGATACGAAATTAAATACATTTTTTGAATACAAGTTTGAGGCTGAAACCGGAAGCTTATTAAGTATATTAGTTTCACCCATAATCTTTACTCCATTTTTAACTACAATTTTATCAACTTCTGTGAATTCAGCATTTCCACCCTGTACAGCTGCTAAATCATATATAACTGAACCAGGCTGCATATTATTAATCATAGAACCTTTAATGATTAATGGAGCTTTTTTTCCTGGTATTAAAGCAGTACATATCACAATATCAATTTTCTTTAAAGTTTCAGCTAAAAGATCTTCTTGTTTTTTTTTGAATTCTTCTGAAGCTTCCTTTGCATAGCCACCTTCAGTTTCAAGATTTTCAGAGCCTTCAACAATTAAAAATTTTCCACCTAAACTTTCAACTTGCTCTTTTGATGCCATTCTAACATCTGTTGCAAATACGATAGCACCCATTCTTTTTGCAGTTGCAATTGCTTGAAGGCCCGCAACACCCGCACCAACCACCAATACTTTTGCTGCTGGAATAGTACCAGCTGCTGTCATCATCATTGGAATTGCTTTTTCAAAATTTGCAAACGACTCGATTACCGCTTTATAACCAGCAAGGTTAGCTTGGGAAGAAAGTATATCCATTGATTGAGCTCTAGTTATTCTTGGTAACATTTCTAAAGAAAAAACATTAATATTTTTTTTAGATAAATTTTCTATTTTTTCTTTATGAGCATATGGATTGAGTACTCCAATAAGCGTTTGGTTTTCTTTTAAATTTGAAAGATTTTCATCAGATAATAAGCCTAACTGAATAATGATATTAGCTTTACTTAATATTTCTGTTTCGTTAGAAGAAATTTCAACACCTAAATCTTTATACTCACTATCTTTAAAGCCTAAGTGTTCACCATATTTAGTGGTCAAAGAAATTTCAAAACCAAGAGCTATATATTTTTTTGCAATCTCAGGAGTAATTGCAATTCTTTTTTCAATATTTTGATTTTCTAAAATTGAAGCGATTCTCATAAGAGAACTTTATAGCAAGAATATTGCCATTAAAACTAAAACACCTATAACAGCGACAGTTCCCCACAACACAAACTTTGTGAAATTATTCCAGGTATTTTTATGGTCTTGGTTATCCATAAAAACTACTTCTGTCTTGCTTTAAACTTTGGGTTTGTTTTGTTTATTATATAAACTCTACCTCTTCTTCTAACAAGTTTAGAATTAAGGTCTCTTTTTTTTAGTGATTTTAACGAGCTTTTAATTTTCATAATATTTTTTTTAGCCGGCAATGTCCTACTCTTCCGTGTCTTAAGACAAAGTACCATTGGCGCTGAAGGGCTTGACTTCCGAGTTCGGAATGGGATCGGGTATTACCCCTTCGCAATAATCACCGGCGCGTTTTTATACTCAAGAATATTGATATTGTAAAGAAAAGAAAATCTTTGTTTAACAATAATTTTTAGACAAATAGTCATTATAAGTCATCTTAATAGCATCTTTTAAATCTGTCTTCGATTTCCATCCATATTTTTTTGCTAACGAAACATCCATTACTTTTCTAGGTGTTCCATTGGGTTTTGATTTGTCATATTTAATTTTTATTTTTTTATTGGGTAAAATTAAATTTAAAATAATTTTTGCATATTGCTCAATAGAGCGATCTTTACCAGTGCCAATATTAAGTGTTGTTTGTTTAAATCGTTTTTTCATAAAATAAATACATGCATCAGCAATATCATCTACATACACTACTTCTCTTTTAGGTGAACCATCACCCCAGATTGTTAATTCTTTTTTACCCTTAATTTTAATTTCATGAATCTTTTTTATTAGTGATGGAAAGAAATGTGAATTCAGAGCATCATAATTATCATTGGGGCCAAAAGTATTTGTAGGCATTAAGCATTTATAATTTGTTTTAAATTGAAGGTTATAACTTTCACACATTTTTATACCTGCAATTTTAGCTACTGCATACGCTTCATTAGTTTTTTCAAGAGGACCGTTAAGTAAATAATCCTCTTTAATAGGTTGTTTACAAAGCTTAGGGTAAACACAACTTGAACCTAAAAAAATTAAATCCTTTATATTGCATAGATATGCTGAGTGAATAATATTATTTTGTATAATTAAATTGTTATGGATAAATTCAGCAGGATACTTGCTATTTGAATATATTCCACCTACTTTTGCTGCAGCTATAAAAATAAATTTTGGTTTTTTTTTTTTTAAAAAATTATAAACTTTTGATTGATTTGTAAGATCTAATTTTGATTTATCTGCTATTATGATTTTTTTATATCCTTTTTTTTTTAATTGCCTAAAAATTGCACTACCAACCAAACCTCTATGACCTGCAATATAAATTTTCGAATTTAAATTAATCATTGGTTAATCTTTTTAAATCAAAATCAACCATTTCGTTTACAAGTTCTTTTAAAGAAATTTTTGGTTTCCAATTCAGCTCTTTCTTTGCTTTACGCGAATTGCCTAATAAAGTATCTACTTCTAACGGTCTGAAATACTCCTTGTCACATGCAACTAAGCAGTTACCCATTGTATCAAAACATTTTTCATTAATGCCACTACCCTTCCAAACAAACTTTATATTTAGTCTGTTTAAAACTAAATTAACAAATTGTTTTACCGTGTATTGTTTACCAGTTGATATAACATAGTCTGAGGGTGTTTTTCTTTGAAGCATTTTCCACATTGCTTCGACATAATCTTTTGCATGCCCCCAATCTCTTTTTGCATTTAAATTTCCAAGTCTTAATGTTTTCATTTTTTTTAGTTTAATTTTACAAAGTCCAATTACAATTTTTCTAGTTACAAAAGTTTCACCTCTTACAGGGCTCTCATGATTGAATAATATCCCATTGCAGGCAAAAATATTATAAGCCTCTCTATAGTTAATCGTTATAAAATGAGCATAAACTTTTGCTACACCATACGGACTTCTTGGATAAAAAGGTGTTTTTTCTGTTTGTGGGACTTCCATAACTTTTCCAAACATTTCTGATGTTCCCGCCTGATAAAACTTTGTAATTTTTTCAAATCCATGAAACTTAATGGCTTCTAATATTCTCAGTGCTCCAATAGCATCTGCATTGGCCGTATATTCAGGCACTTCAAAAGAAACTGCTACATGAGA
This sequence comes from Candidatus Pelagibacter sp., assembly GCA_028222445.1. The sequence continues at coordinate 228 of JAOISU010000017.1, read as the reverse complement.
TTGAGCGGCAAGATTATATATTTCTGTTGGTTTAATTTTCTTTATTAAACTTGAAACTGATATTGCATCAGTAACATCTCCATAGTGCAAAAAAAAATTTCTTTTTCTTTCATATGGGTCTTGATAAATATGATCTATTCTAGTTGTATTAAGAGAGGAAGATCTTCTTTTAACACCGTGAACAAGATATCCTTTATTTATTAAAAAAGAAGATAAATAAGAACCGTC
>JAOISU010000016.1 GCA_028222445.1 Candidatus Pelagibacter sp. | reverse complement strand
AGAATTTAATTTTAAAATTAATTTTAGTTTAGAAAAATATATACAAGCTTTTTTTGATGGCATAGCTAATAGAATAGTTGAATATAAGATTTTAAAAGCTGAAGAAAAAAAAAGAAAAAAACTAGAAGAAATTGAAAAAAAAGAGAAAGAAAAACTATTAATTCAAAAACAAAAAATCAAAGAAGAAGAAGAACAAACCAAACTTAAGGAGAAAGCTTTAAAGGAAGAGGCTAGACTTGAGAAAGAAAGAGCAAGAGATATAAAGCTATTTTTACGAAAGGAACAAGTATTAATCAGAATTGAACATGCTGAAAGACAAAAACAATTTTTAAAACAGTTACAGCTAGATAAACAAATTGAAAAATTCAGAATAAGAGAAATTAAAGAATTAGAAAAACTTGAAAAAATTTCATTAAAGGAAAAAAGAGATGATTATTCAGGCCTTCAGGCAAGAATAGAAAAATTAAAAGATAAATATAGAATTATAAGAGATCAAAAAATTAGAGAAAGAGTAGAAGCCTTAGGTGTTGAAATTCAAGGTAATGAAGATAGAGAAACTCTACTTCAAAAAGAAAGAGACTATAAAATTGCTAGACAAAAAATTGAACTATCTCTTGAGAGTTTCTATAGAAGTGCAAGTAGTTTGGTTTTCCAACTTAACAAAAGACATATTACAAGACATATGTCTATTTTTAGATGTATTGACCAAAGATTTGAAACGGGAGAAATATTTATCAAATGGGATGAAGCTCCAGATGAAGAATGGTTGTTATTAATTTATATAAAGAATAATTCTCCAGACGAAGGAATTGTTATTGAAGATAAATCAAATCCAGAAAAAAATGTCTCTCATGAATTTAAGGCCAATGAAATATTTAAAGCATCAGACTTAATGGTGGATTCATTAACTCAATTAATTTCGAGAATAAGAGCTAAAAAAGATTAAATTAAACACTTTCTTCGTTAATAAGCCTTTGAATTTCAGGTATTAGTTTTTGATTTTTAAATGCAGGATAAAATTTTAATGCTTCTTCAATACTTTTAATCGCCTTTTCATACTTCTTTAAATTTATATATATTCTTGCTTGTCCAGATAAAGCTCCAAAATGCCTAGGCTCTATACTTAAAACTTTATCAATATCACTTAAAGACTCTGTAAACTGACTCATTAAAAAATATACAGTTGCTCTTTTATTCCATGCTTCAGACCACTCAGGATCACTATCTATGACATTATTAAAAACTTTTAGTGCATAATTATAATCTCCATATTGCATAAGTTCTGTTCCTAATTCTAATTTTTGAGTTAATTCCATATTATTTGGATGTTCGTTCCAAATATCCCAGATCTTTCTTTCCAGCAATTCTGCAGTTTTTGGATTAGTAACATCTCTAAGTTGATCGAATAGATTATTTAGAATTTTTTTTTCTGCAAAACTAGGAGAATAAGAAAGGTTTAAAAATAATATAACTAATATGAAAACTCTCATTTGTAAAAGGTATTTTATTCAATATTTATTCTCAAGAATAAAAAAAACTAATTTCTACTTTAAAAGCTGGTCTTTATTTTTTAGGAATAAAAAAAATGCAACAATTTCATAAAAAAATGAAAATATATTAAAGATTATAGGTTTTTTTAAAATTTTGTAGAGAAATCTATATTTAGGAATATTTTTCCAGATTAATAAGAAAGCTTCTGCACCCTCGATGATATTTGCACCATCTTTAATATGAAGTCTTCTTAAAAGACTTTTTGCATCTTTTTGAGTTTCTATTTCTGCAGTTTCATTGTCTGTGATATCAACCCATTCGATATCTTTTATGTTTTGTTTTTTATACAGATTGATCTCTGTTCGACAAATTTTACAGGAATTATTAAAATACACTTTCACGAATTATTTATTTTCTTTCCAAGCCTTAATTCCGCCTGTCATATTTTTTACATTCTTTATTCCCATTTCTTGCATCGTTTTTGTTGCAAGAGTACTTTGGCCACCAAGACCACAAAAAACTATATATTCTTTATCAGGGTTGTTTTTAAAATTTTCATTTTCTAAAGGACTACCTTCTGCTAAATAAAATTCAAGCAAGCCTCTTTCAAGATTAATTGCATTTCCTATAGTCTCTGAATCAAAACTACTTTTGTCCCTAACATCAATAAATTGAACATTTGGGTCCTTTAACTTTTCTCTTGCCTCATCTACAGAGATATTAGTTATTTTATTGGAAACGCTCATTAATTCATCAAATTTTTTCATTTTATCCTTATTTTTGTTAAAAAATAAAATTACACATAATCAATCATTTTGTATATGCGTGAAATACGCAGATTGAAAATATAAATATACCTATTATCTATTACATGTGAGTGATTTTTTTACTAAAACAGATTTATCTAGAAAAGATGCAGAAAATATTATTTCTGAGACTTTAAATAATTGTGATGATGGTGAGCTGTATTTAGAAAATTCAAAGAGTGAATCAATTGTACTGGATGATGATAAAATTAAAAGCTCAAGTTATAGTTCTGATTTAGGATATGGTTTAAGAGCAGTTACAGGTGAGGTAGTTGCTTATTCTCATTCTAATGAGATTTCAAGAAATTCGTTAAAGCAGTCTGCTAACAATTTAAGTTCAACTCTTAAATCACAAAAAGGTATTTATAATCATGAAATTCCCAAGACCAATGAAAAACTTTATAAAGATATTAATCCGATAGATGAAAAATCACTTGAATCTAAATTAGAGCTTTTAAAAAAAGTTAATAGTTATACTAGAGCAAAAGGTGGAATAGTTCAGCAGGTCACTGCTAGTTTTGCAGGAGAATATAAATCTATAGAAATCATAAGGTCAGGTGGAGAGGTATTAACTGATGTTAGACCATTAATTCGTTTTAATGTTTCGGTAATGCTTGAGAAAAATGGAAAGAAAGAAACTGGTGTTTATGGAATTGGAGGAAGACAATCCTATGATGAGTATTTAAAAGATGACAATTGGAAAAATGTATGTGATGAAGCCTTTAGAATTGCATCAGTAAACCTTGATAGCAAACCAGCCCCCGCAGGAGAGATGAAAGTTGTTTTAGGATCAGGTTGGCCTGCAATATTGATACATGAAGCAATAGGACACGGACTAGAAGGTGACTTTAATAGAAAAAAAACATCTGCATTTCATAACTTAATGGGCCAAAGAGTAGCTAGTGAAGGTGTAACAATTATTGATGACGGAACACTTCATAACAGAAGAGGCAGTCTAACAATTGATGACGAGGGCACACCAACTGAAAAAACAGTCTTAATTGAAAATGGAATATTAAAAAATTTTATGCAAGATCGATTAAATGCAAGATTAATGAATACAAGATCTACAGGTAGTGGTAGAAGAGAAAGTTACAAGCATGTTGTCCTTCCAAGAATGAGAAACACCATGATGCTGAATGGAAAATATTCTCAAGAGGAAATGATCAAGTCAGTTGATAAGGGAATATTTGCTGTAAGTTTTGGTGGAGGACAAGTTGATATTACTTCAGGAAAATTTGTATTCAATTGCACTGAAGCTTACGAAATTATAAATGGAAAAATAGGTTCTCCTATTAAGGGTGCAACTTTAATTGGTGATGGACCATCTATTTTAAAAGAAGTTTCATTGGTTGGAAATAATATGATGCTTGATCCAGGTATTGGAACATGTGGTAAAGCGGGTCAAGGTGTTCCTGTTGGTGTTGCGCAACCCTCAATCTTAATTGACAAAATGACTGTTGGTGGAACTCAATTATAATATAAATGGTAAAAGATCAGGAATATTTAAAAAAAAAAGCTTCATTTTGTATTGATTTAGCTAAAAAGTTAGGTGCTACAGAAAGCAGTGCTGCTGTTATGCACTCTATATCAGAGACAGTTAATTACAGAAATAAAAAGTTAGACGAATCTGATAGGTCAGACAGCTTAGCTATAAGTTTAACAACTTATATTGGAAAAAAAAAATCTAGCATTACATCATCAAATCTTAATGATGATAATATAGAAACTTTAATTGAGCGATGCATTGAGACAACAAAAATTACACCAGAGGATGAGTATAATTCTTTACCAGACAAAGAATTGCTGGCTGATAAAATTAATGACTTAAACTTATATGATGACGATCATATCGAAAATGATGAAAAAATTGAATATTTAAAAGAAGCTGAAGAAGCAGCACTTCAAAAAAAAGAAATTATTAATACTGAAACAGGTTTTACTGAATTTAAGTCTAATTTTATATTAGCAAACAGTGATGGATTTATAAATGGTTATAAATCTTCATCTTTTTCAGCATCATGTGTTGCTGTTGCCAAAGATGCAAATGACAAAATGGAAAGAGATTATGAATTTACAAGCACTTGTCATTTACAGGATATGATTAGACCTCAACAAATTGGATCAGTTGCTGCAAAAAAAACAATACAGAAATTAAATCCAAAAAAAATAGAAAGTGAAAAGATTAGCATTATCTTTGATAGAAGAATTTCAAAAGGGATATTAGGTGTTTTAGCAAATGCTATATCAGCATCATCTATTGCAAGAGGCACATCTTTCTTAAAAGGTAAAATTGAAGAAGAAATATTTTCATCTTCAATCAACATTTATGATAAACCTGACATTGTTAAAGGATTGGGCTCAAGATATTTTGATTCTGAGGGTGTTAAAACTGAAGAATTAAAGTTAGTTGATTGTGGTGTTTTAAAACATTATTTAGTGGACACCTATAATGGAAAAAAATTAAACCTAAAATCTAATGGTAGATCTGGTGGAACAAGTAATTTATTTTTTGAAAAAGGCTCAGTTTCATACAGAGAGCTTTTAAAACTTAATAAAAGAGCATTGTATATTACTGAAACAATTGGTCATGGGAGCAACTTAGTTACAGGAGATTATTCAGTGGGTGCAAATGGTTTTATGATCGAAGATGGAATATTTAAATATCCCGTTAGTGAAATTACTATTGCAGGAAATTTTAAGGATATATTTAAAAATATTACCTTAGCAGATGATCTAGAGTTTAAATATTCAACAAATGCACCAACAATATTAATTGAAGGTATGGTAGTTGCCGGTAAATGAAAGATTTTTGTGTTATTGGTTCAGGCATATCAGGCGCAACAATAGCAAATCATCTAAGTAAAAAATATATTGTAGATGTATATGATAAAGCTAGAGGTGCTGGTGGAAGAGCATCAAATAAAAAATTTAATCTCAAAAAAAGCTTTGATCATGGGGCTCAATATATTTCTCCAAAAAACATCAAATTTAAAAGGTTTGTAGATAATTTAATTTCAAAAAAAATTTTAAAAAAATGGCCTGGTAAACATCTTTTTTTAAAAGAAAATATCAAAGAAAATAAAAAACATATCAAAATAATTGGTAAGAATGGCAATAATGCCATCAGCAAATACCTCTTAAAAGATATTAATTGTTTTTTTAATAGTGAGGTTACCAATATTTTACACAAAAATAGTATTTGGCAGCTTACTTTTAATGATGGTTCTAAGAAATTTTATAAATCAATAATTTTAACATGTCCATTTCCTCAACTAAAAAAATTATCAAAAAAATATATTAAACATTCCTTTATCAATCAGAAAATTAAAATGGAAGCCAATATAACAATTATGATAGTTGTTAAAAATTTAGGATCAAAAATTAGTAGTTATTTTTTCCCAGACTCAGTTCTAGGGTGGGCTGCTAATGAAAATAGTAAAAAAAGATTTAAGAGCAATTATGATTTATGGACTCTTCAAAGTACTCCTAAATGGGCAAACAAAGTCATTAATAATAATAGAATTAATAAACTACAAAATTCTAAAATATTAATAGATAAATTTTTTAAACTTACAGGTTTTAAAAAAAGTAAAATTTTACATTCAAAAAATCATGGATGGAAGTATGCATTTAATTCAAACCCACTTAAAATAAAAAGTTACTGGAATAGCTCTTTAAGATTGGGTGTATGCGCAGACTGGTTTGTTGGATCAAGACTTGAGTCAGGATGGCTAAGTGCAAAAGATTTATCTCTTAAAATTAAATAATAAATTTTATTTGTAACTCTTTAATCTATATTCCCAGTTTCCAAGTCTTGAATAAGCAACTTTTACAATCATTGCTTTTTCTCTATCGTACCAAACATCGAAATCTAGTCTTTTATCTTTAGGAATAGTCATATCTTTTGATGTTAATTTAAAATGATCGACCTCAATTATACTTCCATATAATTCAATTTTTTCTTTACCTAAAAAATTTACAACCTGTTCTTTTATACTGCCTGATATAGGGCTAATTTGTGACTCTGCTTGTAATATCTGATGGTTCCACCAATTTCCTATTATATTTTTAGTATCTGCAAGACCAATATAAGATGATCCATTAATTTTGAATTTATCTGATTTAGAATCATAAATAAGATTTACAAATTTCTCTCTATCATTTTGTAAAGTCTTTGACTCGTATGATATCAGTTTATCATCTTTATGTTTTTCTACTCCATACCCCTCGAGATTAAAAACTTCAATGCCAAATAGGTTTACTTTAAATTGAATTTGATTTTTAATTATCAATATGTCATCAACTTTTTCAAAAAAATAATAATTATACCCAATCACTTTTCCATCTTTTAAAATTTCCATCTCTATCTTTTTAAAGTCTTTGTAATGAGAGGTGTGCGCATAAAGGTTTGAAGTAAGCACTACCAGTGTAAAAATAAATATTAATAATTTTTTCATTATAAATTAGAATATTAGACCTCTTTTTTTTTGAAGGAAGTCTTTAATTTATAAAATGAGTAAAAAAATTATAATGTTGCTTACACTCCTAAATAAATTTTTGATAACAATAATCTTGTAAATTCGATAAGTATAAAATACATAAAATATTATTGTATGTTTTTATATATTAAAAATATTCCTAAAGTATCATGGAGTTCTGAAAAACCTTTAAATCTCAAACCAAAATTTTCCTCACTTTTTTTTTTAGTGTTTGGTCTTATTTTGTTCGGTTTAGGTGAGGGGTTATTAATTGTATCATTTGCAGGAGCTTCACCCTGGAGTGTTCTTGCCCAAGGTATTTCATTAAATGTTAATTTTTCAACAGGAATAATAACTATTTTTGTAAGCATAGGAGTTTTACTTCTTTGGTTACCTTTAAAACAGAAACCTGGAATTGGAACAATTTTGAATGCGATTATTATTGGATTAATGATTGATGTTTGTATTAATTTTGTACCAACTCCAGAAAATTATATTAACCAAGTTCTTTTAGCTATTGCTGCTGTGCTTACTGTTGGGTTGGGTGGCGGTATCTACCTTGTGGCAAATTTAGGGGCAGGGCCAAGAGATGGGCTAATGGTGGGTTTACAAAAAAAAACTAATTTACCAATTGCATTAGTAAGAGGTGCTATTGAAATTACCGTAATGTCTGTAGGTTGGTATCTTGGAGGGATAGTGGGACTTGGAACTTTATTGTTTGCTTTTGGAATAGGACCTGCGGTTGCTTTAGGATTATATCTTGTTGGAAAAATTTTTAGTAATTAAAGAGGTGTTCCAGATTTTTCGTTCTTTTTTCTCTCTGTAGGATTAAGAATAGCTTTTCTCAATCTAAGAGATTTTGGGGTAATTTCTAAAGCTTCATCGGTATTCAACATACTTAATTGTTCTGCAATTGACATTTGTCTTACTGGAGTAAGTACAACATTTTCGTCAGTTCCTTGAGTTCTCATATTAGTTAATTGTTTACCTTTCATGACATTTATAATCATATCACCAGGCTTTGGTGCTAAGCCAACAATCATTCCTTCATAAACAGGGTCATTATGTGTAACAAACATTTCACCTCTGGCCTGAAGGTTAAATATTGCAAACGCAACAGCTTTTCCATTAGACATTGAAATTAAAGCACCATTTTTTCTTCCATCCATTTCACCTTCAAATTTACCATAACCATGAAAAATTCTGTTAATAACACCAGTACCTTTTGTTAAAGTTAAAAATCTACTTGTGTAACCCATCAAACCTCGTGTAGGTGCATGAAAGATTAATCTTTTTTTATCTTTTCCTGTATCTTTAAGATCAAGTAATTTACCTTTTCTTCTATTCATTGAGTCAATAATTTTTGATGAAAATTCTTCATCTACATCAACTGTAATTTCTTCAATTGGCTCTAATCTGTTACCATTTTCGTCTTTTTGATATAAAACTTTTGGGGGACTTACAGTCATTTCAAAACCTTCACGTCTCATTTGTGTTAATAAGATTTCAAGCATTAACTCACCCCGACCACTAATTATAAAGGTGTCAACATTTTCGTTCTGAGAAAAAGAAATTCCAACATTATTTTGTGCTTCAGTGATTAATCGATCACGAATCTGTGTACTTGTTAATTTTTTTCCTTCAGTGCCAGCTAAGGGTGAACTGTTAACACTTATAGTAATGGACATTGTTGGAGGATCTATTGGTGTTGCTGGAATTGGCTCACTTACTTCAAGATCACAAATTGTATCAGCAACATTAGCTTTTTCTAAACCAGCAATTACTACAATATCTCCTGCTTCACCAACTTCGATGGGTACTTTTTTTGTTCCTTCATATCTAAAAATTTTAGTTAATCTGCCTTCATCAACTTTCTCACCCTTAAGATTTATTGCTTTTATGGGCTGATTGGCTTTAGCAGTACCTTGAGATATTTTACCAACCAAACTTCTACCTAAAAAACTATCTGCATATAAAAGAGTAGATAGCATTGCGAAAGGTTTGGTTTTATCAAGTTCAGCAGGTTTAACATGCTCTATAATTAAATCTAATAAAGGATGTAAGTTTTCTCTTGGACCATCTACTTCTTTATCTGCCCACCCAGATCTACCACTTGCATACATAACTGGAAAATCTAATTGCTCTTCGTTTGCATCTAAACTTACAAATAAATCGAATGTTTCATCTAAAACTTCATCAGCTCTTTGATCTGTTTTATCTAACTTATTTATTACAACTATTGGCTTTAGCCCCTGTTTAAGTGCTTTAGCTAGTACAAATTTTGTTTGAGGCATAACACCCTCAGCTGAGTCTATTAATAATAAGGCGCCATCAGCCATACTTAAAACACGTTCAACTTCAGCAGCGAAATCTCTGTGACCTGGAGTATCAATAATATTAATTCTAGTGTTTTGCCAATCTATAGAAGCAGGTTTAGCTAAAATAGTAATTCCTCTTTCTTTTTCTAATTCTCCAGAATCCATCAGCCTTTCATCTACAACTTCATTTTCTCTAAATGAACCACTTTGTTTCATTAAGTTGTCGATCATAGTTGTCTTGCCATGGTCAACGTGAGCGATAATTGTGATGTTTCGAATATTGTTACTCATAATTTGACGCTCTTATACATTAATTGAGTCATTTGAAAACTTAAAAAAAATCAATATTTACTCATTTAAATTAATTATTCTAAAAATTGACTTCTTGTGATTGTTATAAAAACGTATAGATATCCCTATATAAATTAGACGTATTAAAGGATTAAGAGCACATCTCCTTAAATTTTAAAAAATCTAAATACCTAAATGGAAAATTTTAAATTATTAAAAATAGAAGATTCGTTAAAGAATTCATTGGAAAAAATGAAGTTTACGAAACCAACTCCAATTCAGGCAATGGCAATTCCTGTTGCTTTAGAGGGAAAAGATATTTTAGGAACAGCTCAAACAGGAACTGGAAAAACATTGGCATTCAGTATTCCTCTAATAAATAAATTAATATTAGATAAAAATGCATTTGCATTAGTTATGTGTCCAACTAGAGAGCTTGCAACTCAAGTAATGGCTGCAATAAAAAGTATTATTAGTGATAAAATTAATATTAAAACTGCTTTACTTATTGGTGGAGAGGCAATGCAAAAACAACTTAGACAACTAGGTAATAGATCAAGAATAATAGTTGGAACTCCTGGAAGAATTAATGACCACTTAAAAAGAAAAAGCTTAAATTTATCAGCTACCAAATATCTAGTATTGGATGAAACTGATAGAATGTTAGATATGGGTTTTACCCCTCAAATAGAATTAATTTTAAAATTTGTTCCAAAAGATCATCAAACTTTATTATTTTCTGCAACACTACCTCAGAATATTGTTAGAATTTCTGAAAGATATCTAAATAAGCCTCAAAGAATTTCAACAGGGTCAACATCAGTACCGATCGCAAAAATTAAACAAGAAACTCTTCAGGTTTTTAAAGAAAATAAATACGATCAACTAGTAGACCAATTTATAGCAAGAAAAGGATCAATATTAGTTTTTGTTAAAACTAAAAGAGGTGCTGATAAAATGGTTAAGCGTCTTAAAGAAGAGGGTCATTCAGCTGATGCTATTCATGGAGATCTTCGTCAAAGTAAAAGAGACCGTGTAATTAATTCATTTAGAAAAGGTCTTAAAAGAATATTAATAGCAACGGATGTTGCTGCAAGAGGACTGGATATTCCTTTAATCCAGCACGTTATTAATTTTGATCTTCCACAAGTTCCAGAAGATTACGTTCACAGAATTGGAAGAACTGCTAGAGCTGGAACAGAAGGTTCTGCTTTAACTTTTTTAACACCTGATGATAGATCGATGTGGAATGAAATTAGTAAATTAATTGATCCAAATTTTAAACCTGCACCACGTGGTGTAAGAGGAGACTCAAGAGGAAAAAAAAGAGGAAAAGCTCCTTACAATAAAAAAAGAAAATTTAGAGATGAAAAAAAATCTTTTAGCAAAGGAAGACCTGATAGATCATCAAGAGATGGAGAGAAAAAAAGTTTTGGTTACAAAGGAAAATCTAGTTTTGGTGACAAGTCAAAACCATCTGGTTATGGAAGACCTGATAGATCATCAAGAGATGGAGAGAAAAAAAGTTTTGGTTACAAAGGAAAATCTAGTTTTGGTGACAAGTCAAAACCATCTGGTTACGGAAGACCTGATAGATCATCAAGAGATGGAGAGAAAAAAAGTTTCGGTTACAAAGGAAAATCTAGTTTTGGTGACAAGTCAAAACCATCTGGTTTTACAAATAACCCAAAATATTTTGGAAAAAAACCATCTGAAAGTTTAGGATCAAGCACTGAAAAGAAAGACTTTACTTTTAAAGGAAAAAAGAAGTTTAAAAGCAGAAGTGATAGACCTAAAAGCTTCACCTTCAAAAAACACAGTCAAAAAAGAAATAAAGTCTAGGACTTTTTAGATTTCTCTTTTCTCTTTTTTCTTTTTTCTTTCAGACTTAATTTTGGCTTTTTAGCAGTACTTGAATCTTTAAATGATTTTCCGCTGTATCTTTTTGACATGTCTTAATCTTATAACAGTTTAATAAAAAAAAGGCCACCTAAAAAGATGTCCTTTTATAAATTTATTTAGAAAGAGTGGGATTACATTCTTATTATATATTTAAATAATTATTGATTTACTTATCTTTTCTCTAAATTATTCATCACAGTTCATCATTTTTGGTTAGGAATCCAAAAGTAACTCAAAACATCACCTTAATGTATAATAGATATTTAATGTGGTAGAATAATATAAAATTTTATGTGTTTAATACAAATAGGTTCTGGTTCAGCAAGCTTAGACACAAACATTCAAGATGGATTTTCTAATTATATAATTTCAAAGAATATTCAAAAAAAAGTGTTTATAATAGAAGCAAATTCTATTCACATAAACAATTTAAAAAAACTCTATGAAAAAAATAAAAATATTAAAATTTTCAATTTAGCAATTATTCCTGATGATATTGATTTAAAAATAATGGATTTTTTTTATTGTTTAGAGGATTTTCCAAATTATCAAATTTTTTCAAATTCAAAATCTTTTGTAAAAAAACACTTTCCAGAGGGTAAAATTGAAAAAAAAAGTGTTGAATGTTTAAAGATATCAGAATTTTTTGATAAAAATAATATTGATACAATTGATTATTTATCAATTGATATGGAGGGAATGGATTATTCTGTGTTAATGCAATTAGATTTAAAAAGATTCAAAGTTGAAAATATTTCTTTTGAACATCTGCATTTAACTTTTTGGCAAAAAATTAAAATTGTAACCAAATTAATAAATAATGGATACTCTTTTTCAGGCATGGGTTTTGATGTAAGAAAATCTGATTGGATGTTTACAAAAGACTATAATTTTAAAAAATTACAAACTTTTTTATTGCCAATTACACCAAGGCGAATTTGGAAAAGATATCAATTTTCAATTTTAAAGTAAAAAACCCCCGAAACTTTCATTTCGAGGGTTTAAATTTTTCCAGGTAACTAGACTGATTGGAATGGTATTACATTCTCATTCACTTATTGAATAACTGTTGAATTACATAGATTTTTCAAATTGTTCATTACTTTGTTCATTACTCTAAAGGTCATTTTCAAAAGCAATTCAAAAGATGACTTCATTTAGGAGAGCAGTTAAAATGATTTTAATGAAAAAACTATCTCTATACATCTTTCTAGTTTTGATGTTTTCTCTTTTTACATCATATTCAATTGCTTGGGAAAAAGTACCAGTACCAGATTATGTAGATAAAAAGACAAAGTCTCCTTGGAATTTTTATGATGATTTTGAAGATCAAAAATTTGGAAAGTTAAAACTGAAAAAATATCAAATTAGTAACTATGGAGCAGGCAGAAAACCATTTAAAATAAAACAAGAAGAAAATGGAAATAAATTTTTAGAAATTTCAGTAGAACATGGTTGGAATAAATGTTGTTTTGGAAAATTTTATTCAGAAAGGGCAGAGTTAGAACCGAAACCCAAAAGCACCTTAAATAAGGAAATATGGTATGGATTTAGATTGAGATTTCCTGAAAATTTTGTTTATGTAAATGATAGACTTTTAGTAAATCAGTTTAAACATCAATTTAAAAAACATGAAAAAAAGTCCCTTAATGGGCATACAGTTATATTGGGCGGGAGATAAATTAACTATTGGAGGTGATACAGGTGGAAGAGCAAGTGTTAGTTGGAATCACACAGATCATTATAAATTCAAAGTTGAAAATATTTATTTAAAAAAAACAACTCAATGGGAAACAATGGGTTTAAAAAGAAGAGAAAATGATGAATTCAAAATTTGGAAGTGTGAAATTTTAAAAAATAATAAAGTATCTGTCCCGCCAGATTATTGTAATAAGTATAAATCAATAAAGTTTAACTCGACCCCAAAAGGTGAATGGTCTACTTATAAAATAGGTATTAAAAATTCAGATGAAGATGATGGATTTATGAAAGTTTTTAAGGACGATGTATTAATTATGAATTATCAAGGCATCACATTTGATGGATGGAAAGGCAATTATACTGGAAGTCATATTAGAATAGGTCCCTATAGAGATACTGACCCTTCTGGAAAAGGTTATCCACCTCAGTCTATTCATTATGATGATTTTATAGTTGTCTCTGATAAAAAAAACTTTAGACAAATACTTAAAATAAAAAAAACCCCCAGAAATTTCTTTCTGAGGGTTTCTAATTTGTTTAACTTTTGTTTTTAGAGTGTTCTGGTCGGGGAACCGTATTACATGCCCATTCCGCCCATGCCACCCATGCCACCAGGCATTCCACCAGGCATTCCACCAGCACCAGCATCTTTGTCATCTGGTTTGTCAGCAATCATGGCTTCAGTAGTTACAAGCAATCCAGCAATCGAAGCAGCATCTTGTAAAGCTGTTCTTACAACTTTAACAGGATCGATGATACCTTTAGTAAACATATCAACGTACTCTTCGTTCTGAGCATCGTAACCCATATTTTTTTTATTCTGTTCAAGTAATTTTCCAACTACAACTGAACCATCTACTCCAGCATTTAAAGTTATTTGTCTAATTGGAGCCTGTAAAGCTTTAGCTACTAATGCAACACCAGCCTTTTGGTCATCACCCTTAACTTTAAGTGACTCTAGACTTTGTGAAGCGTATAAAAGGGCACAACCACCACCAACTACTATACCTTCTTCAGCAGCAGCTCTAGTTGCGTTAAGAGCATCTTCAACTCTATCTTTTCTTTCTTTAACTTCTACTTCAGTTGCACCACCAACTTTGATTACAGCAACTCCACCAGCAAGTTTAGCTAGTCTTTCTTGAAGTTTTTCTCTGTCATAATCAGAAGTTGTTTCACCTACTTGTTGTTTGATTTGTGCACATCTAGCTTCAATTTCAGATTTCTTACCATTGCCGCTAATAATTGTACTGTTATCTTTATCAACTTTAACTCTCTTACAAGATCCAAGATCTGTAAGTTTAACGTTTTCAAGTTTAACACCAATATCTTCAGAGATAACCTGACCGCCAGTTAAAATTGCAATATCATCAAGCATTGATTTTCTTCTATCACCAAAACCTGGAGCTTTAACAGCAACAACTTTTAAACCACCTCTAAGTTTATTTACAACAAGAGTAGCAAGAGCTTCGCCCTCAACATCTTCTGAAATAATCATTAGTGGTCTACCAGCTTGTACAACGGCTTCTAAAAGTGGAACCATTGGCTGTAAGTTAGTTAATTTCTTTTCATGCAATAGAATGAAAGGGTTTTCTAACTCTGTAGTCATTTTATCTGCATTTGTAATAAAGTATGGCGATAGATAACCTCTATCAAACTGCATACCTTCAACAACATCTAACTCAGTTTCAACTCCTTTAGCTTCTTCAACAGTGATTACTCCTTCATTGCCAACTTTCTGCATTGCTTTTGCAATCATGTTACCAATTTCTTTATCACCATTAGCTGAAATAGTTCCAACTTGAGCAATTTCATCAGTGTCTTTAACTTTTTTTGCTGAAGATATTAAACTTGCTTTAACATGATCTACGGCTGCATCTATTCCTCTTTTAACATCCATCGGGTTCATACCAGCAGTAACATATTTTACACCCTCTTTAATAATCGCTTGAGCTAAAATAGTTGCTGTAGTTGTTCCATCACCAGCTTCTTCATTTGTTTTGCTGGCAACTTCTTTAACCATTTGAGCACCCATGTTTTCAAATTTATCCTCTAGATCGATTTCTTTAGCAACAGAGACACCATCTTTAGTAATTCTTGGAGCACCATAAGATTTGTCGATAACGACATTTCTACCTTTTGGTCCAAGAGTAACTTTCACAGTATTTGCAAGGATATCAACACCTCTTATCATTGCCGCTCTTGCTTCAGAGTCGAATTTTATAATTTTAGCCATTTTTATTTTTCTCCTTTAATTTAATTATTTTCCCGAAATACCCATAATGTCAGATTCTTTCATTATGCTGTATTCTTTTCCATCTATTTTGATTTCAGTTCCTGACCATTTGCCAAAAAGAACTTTGTCACCAACTTTCACATCCATTGGAATTAATTTTCCATCTTCAGTTTTTGCACCACCGCCAACAGCAATCACTTTACCTTCTTGAGGCTTTTCTTGAGCTGTATCAGGGATAATTATTCCTCCAGCAGTTTTTTCACTGCTGTCTAAGACTTCTATTAGAACTCTATCATGTAACGGTTTAAATTTCATAAATTCTCCTTTTATTGTGCGACTCATATAGCTATTAGGATAGCTATTTCAAGGTTTGGTTAAAAAAATATGTGGGTTAAAAAACGAGAGAAATTGTGATTTTAATAAGCTATACCTCCCATTATGGCTAAGAATTTAGATAAAGAGGGATTAAGGTCAATTGTTGAGAATTATGATATCTTTTATATTGATTTATGGGGTGTAGTACATAATGGCATCACCCTTCATAAGGAAGCAGTTAAAACGTTAGAGCAAATTACTAAATCAAAAAAAGATTATGTGCTTTTGACTAATGCGCCAAGACCCAATAAGACGGTAAATTCATTTTTAGAAAAAATGGGTATGAATAAAGAAATAAGAGAAAAAGTTTATTCATCTGGAGAAGCATCATTAAATTATTTAAAAAAAAATTTATTAGAAGATAAGTTTTATCATGTCGGTCCACTAAGAGATTTTGATTTATTTTTAGACTTTAAAGAAAATAAGACATTAGAAATTGAGGAAAGCAAATATTTGCTTTGCACAGGTTTGTTTGAAGATCAGGGTGACAATTTAAATTTTTATAAAGAACTATTTAAAGATCAGATTAATAAAAAAATGATATGCACAAATCCTGACTTGATTGTAGATAGAGGTCACAAAAGAGAATTGTGTGCAGGTTCAGTAGCATTAGTTTTTGAAAAATTAGGTGGTGAAGTTATATATTTTGGAAAACCATTTCCTGAGGTATATAATCAAGCAATTAACAATCAGGGAAAAAAAGCATTATCAATCGGTGATAATTTAAATACTGATATTAAAGGTGCAAATCTTTTAAATTATGATTCTTTAATTATAACAAATGGCATTCATAAAGATGAAATAAAAAAAGAAGGTATAGATTTGGTTTCAAAGAAATATGAGGTTATTGTTAACTTTATCCAAACAGAATTAAAATGGTAAAATATGAAGTTATATAAAAATTTTAATGTCTCTAATAACCATAAAAATTCAATCATTTTGATTGGAAATTTTGATGGAGTTCACATGGGACATCAAAAATTATTTAAACAAGCTAATAATTATAAA
>JAOISU010000015.1 GCA_028222445.1 Candidatus Pelagibacter sp. | reverse complement strand
GACAGAAGTTTTTCTTTATAGGGAGGGTCTAAAAAAATTATATCAAAATTACTATTTAGATTATTAAAATTTAGTTTATTTAATATATCTTTTTCAATTATTTTAGATTTTTCCAATACATTAAGATTTGATATATTTTTTTTTAAGATTGGAATTACAGTTTTATAATTTTCAATAAATGTAACTGCATTTGCTTCCCTTGATAAGCATTCCAAGCCAAAAGATCCAACGCCTGAAAACAAATCTAATATATTTGCACCTTTGATTTTACTATTAAATTTATTGGAATGCTGAATTATGTTAAATAAAGACTCTTTTGTTAAATCCTTTAAGGGCCTGGTAAATTTATCTTTAGGTTGAAGTAACTTTTTGCCTTTAAGAGTTCCAGATATTATTCTCATTTATTAATTACTTTATGACCAATATCTTTACGAAAAAAACCATTATTCCAATTTAACTTTTTTATTGTTCTTAAAACTTTTTTTCTACTTTCCTCAAAACTATTAGATAAACAAACAAAGTTTAATACACGACCACCAACAGAGCAAATTTCACCATCAATAATTTTAGTTCCAGCATGATAGCAATATTCATTTTTATTACTTTTTATATTTAAAAAGTTTTTGATAGGAACATCTTTTTTAAATTTTTCTGGATAACCTTTTGAACATAAAACTACACAAAGACTTTTTTTATCATACCAATTAATTTTAGTTTTTTTTAATGTTCCACTACAACAAGACATAAATATATCAAATAAATCTGACTTGAGTTTAGGTAAGATAGTTTGGCATTCTGGATCACCCATTCTTACATTGTATTCAATTAAGTAGGGTTCTTTTTTTACAATCATTAGCCCAACATATAAAAAACCTTTATATACAGTGCCCAGTTCTTTAAGTCCTTTTATTGTAGGTTTTATGATTTTATTTAATATTTTTTTTTCTAAATCTTTATTAAATAGTCTTGACGGTGAATAAGCACCCATGCCCCCAGTATTTTTTCCTTTGTCACCATCTAGTGCTCTTTTATGATCTTGTGCTGTTCCAAAATTTTTAATTGTTTTTCCATCACTAACAATAAAGTAACTCATTTCTTCACCCTTAAGAAATTCTTCTATAAGCAAGTTTCTTGCTTCACCAAATTTTCCTTCAAATATTTCAGTAATAGCTATTTTAGCATCTTTTATTTTATCACATATATAAACACCTTTACCAGACGCAAGACCATCTGCTTTTATAACTAAAGGGTATTTAGATTTTTTAATAAAAAATTCTGCATCTTTTTTTTTAGTGAATATGCCAAATTTTGCTGTCGGAATATTATATTTTTTACAAAGTTTTTTTGTAAAAATTTTAGATCCTTCTAGCTGAGATGATAATTTGTTTGGGCCAAAAACTTTAATATTATATTTTTCTAAAAAATCAACAATGCCATCAACAAGGGGCTTTTCTGGTCCAACAATTATTAAATCAATTTTTTTTTTAAGGATAAAATTTTTGAGTGAAGTAAAATTTTTAGTATTTAATTGAATATTTTTTGCTATTTTTGCTGTACCTGCATTTCCAGGAAAACAATAGATTTCATTTACTTTATTTGATTTTTTTAAAGAGTGGCATATTGAATGTTCACGACCACCACTTCCTATTATTCCAACTTTCATGTAGTAATATATAAACTATAAATGAATAAAAAATTAGCCAAAATAAAATATTTAGCAAATAATTTTGAAATAGTTGAAAATGGAGACCATGTTTTGTGTGCAATTTCAGGTAAAGTTATTAAACTTGAAGAGCTAACTTACTGGAATGTTGAACTGCAAGAAGCATACTTTTCTTATAAAGAGGCTTTTTTAAAAAAAGAATTATTAAACAAGAAATAGGTTTACTTCCATCTATTGTGAGACCAGATCCACTGTTCAGGTCTGTTTAATATCATTTTTTCTATGTGTTGATTTAAATCAAGTGTTATATCCTTAATGGAATGTTCATTAGAATATTCTATAGAATTGTTAATAGTCAATGTAAAATTAACATCACCTATTCTCTCAATATAAATTGGAACAATTTTGCAATTAAATTTTTTTACTAATTGTGCAGGTATTGTTGTTGTATAAGCTTCATTATTAAAAAATTTTGACTTAATACCCTGTGAAACTCTTTGATCTATCATTAAGGCAATTGAATAACTATTTTTAAAAAATGAAAGTAACTGCCTAGAACCAGCAAAACCTTTTTTAATTTGATTTTTACAAATATATTTTTTTCTAATATTTTCCATTAGGACATTTAAAAATGGATTATTTAAAGGCCTATATATTGTAGCCAAATTAATTCCTGACTTCTCGATATGCATAGCCATTAATTCAAAGTTATTAAAATGACCAGAAATAAATATCACAGGCTTTTTATTTTTTCTAATTTCATCTAAGATTTCTTGTCCAACTACTTTTAAATTAATTGTTGGAATTGTTTTTCTAAAATTTTTAAGAAAGACATATTCAGCCAATATTCTTCCATAGTTGCCCCACATATTGGTGGCTAAATGATTTAAATCATCCTTACTAATATTTGGAAATGCTTTTAAAATATTTTTACTAATTAATTCTTTAGACCTAAAAAAATGGTCCTATTTTTTTAGAAAGTAAGCTTGCAAAGTTGGAAGAGTTTTTCAAGCCAAGAATTTTAAAAATTATAAATAGAAAAAAAATAATGATAAATTGAAAAAAATATTTTATGAGTTTCATAACTTTGATTTAATAAAAGAGATTAACTCTTCTTGTTTTTTTATTATTAATTCAATTTCTAAAAAGTCAATATTATTTGAGCATTCCTTGGGGATTTTTACAAAATCTTTTTCTGTTGTTATAATTTTAAGATTTAAACTATGAGACATATGTTTAATCTTTTCTATGTCTTTTTTTGTATATTGGTAATGATCAGGAAAAATAATTTCTTTAATTATCTTAATCTTATTTTTTAATAAAGTTGACTTAAAGGTATTAGGATTACCAATCCCTGAGAAAATTAAGTAATTATCTTTAATATCAAATTTATCAATATTAATTGGTTTATAATATGTATCAAAAATTATAATTTCATCTGAAATCTTCTTTATAGATTCTTTTATTTCTAGATTATCTTCATTATTTCCATTTAAAAAAATAACATCATATTTTAAAATACTTTTTAGATCTTCTCTTAATGGTCCTGATGGTATTAACTGTCCATTACCAATCCAAGTATCGCTATTAAAGCAAACACAACTTAGATCATACCCTAAAAACCGCTCTTGTAAGCCGTCATCAAATATTGCAATATCAATATTATCATTTATTGCTTCGTTGAGTGCTTCAAGTCTATCTTTCTTACAATATAATTTTGTCTTATCATTAAGTAATATTTGTTCATCACTTTGTTCTTTATAAAATTTTTTTATAGTGGCTGTTTTAAAACCTAGTTCTTGTAAAATTTTATTTAATTTAATTGTTAATGGTGTTTTGCCGGTACCACCAACATAAATGTTGCCCAAGCAAATTGTTTTAATGTCTTTATTTTTTTTTTTAGCAGAACTTAAAAAATAATTATTTATTATTAATGGTAATGTGAATGGTGATAACAAGTATGATAGGTATGTTCTATTTCTCAAATCCCAAAATTTTGGCTTATAAATTTTCATTATTAAATAAATCTTTTTACTTCTATTAATGTCTTATTAAGAATTTTTTCTCCAATCTTATTAATCTTATTTCCTACATTTCTTGAGTCTTTATTTCTTTTTAACAATTCATTGATTTTTTTAACTAATTGATTTTGATTATTAATTTTAAAAGTAATTTTACTTTTTCCAAGCAGATTATAAATTTCAGAAAAATTAGATACATTGGGGCCATGAACTATTTTGCAATTGTACCGTGCTGGTTCAAGTGGATTTTGTCCACCATCTAAAGTTAATGATTTGCCAAGAAAGATAACTTTACAAACTTTAAAAAAACTTTTCGTTTCTCCGTATGTATCAACTATATATACGTTTGTATTTTTTGATATTTTTTGATTTAAGCTATGTAAATGCGTCTTTAAACCTAATTTAGATAACATATGGATTATTTTAGGCACTCTTTGAACATCTCTCGGAATTATAATCAAAATTAAATTTTCTATTTTTTTTTTAACAATAAGGTGTGCCCTAGCAGCTATAAGCTCTTCCCCCTCGTGCGTACTTGAAGCACACCAATACAACTTATCACTTAAAAAATTTTTAAGGTTTAAGCTAATATTTTTGCTAGAGCCATAAATACCTTCTGAGAATTTTAAATTACCTATTTTTTTAATTTTTTTTACTTGAAAATATCTTAGATATTTTTTTGTCTCATCATTTTGTGGATAAGTATAATTGAATCCAGTAAATAATTTCTTTGAAAAAGCTCCCAAAATTTTCCATTTTTTGAAAGATTTTTTAGTTATCCTGGCATTTAATAAAATATGTGGGATAGACTGATTTTTTAAATTAGTAAGAATATTAGGCCAAATTTCAGAATCAATAAAAATTGTTAAATTTGGTTTCCAATAATTTAAAAATTTTTTTACTAAATAATTGTTATCTACTGGAAAAAATTGATGTACGGTTTTTTTAAATTTAAATTTTGCAAATATTTTTGCTGAACTTAATGTTGAAGTAGTTACTAAAATTTGTTTTATATCCTTATCTTTTTCCAATTTTTCAATAAGAGGCACTATAGAAATAAACTCACCCACACTAGCGCCATGAAACCATATTAATTTTCCTATTTTTCTTTTTTTTGAAAAAAATGTAAATTTTTCTTTAAATCTAGTTAAATGTTCTTTTTTTTTAACCAATCGAATTATAATTATTAAGGGCGATAACACTAAAATAAAATTTATTAAAAATCTATAAATTTGAAGCATCAAACTTTTCTTAACTGTTTTTCATAAAAATTTTTGTATATTTCAGATTCTTTAAGTAATGTTTCGTGTGTTCCATTAGTAATAATTTCACCTTCCTTAATTACATAAATCATATGAGCATTAAGGATTGTTGATAATCTGTGAGCAATCACAACTGTAGTTTTATTTTTTGTTAATAAAGTTATAGCATTTTGTATTTTTGCTTCTGTATCTGAATCTAAAGAAGAAGTTGCCTCATCTAAGAGTATAATTGAACTTTTTTTAAGCATGGCTCTAGCAATTGATAGTCTTTGTTTTTCACCACCAGATAATCTCACACCATTTTCCCCAATAATTGTTTCATATCTGTTTGGTAATTTTTGTATAAATTCATCTGCAAATGAATTTTTTGCAGCAATCATAATTTCTTCATTTGATGCATCAAGTTTTGCATATGTAATATTATTTTTAATAGTATCATCAAATAAAGTTGTTTCTTGACTAACTAAAGAAATATTTTTTCTTAAAGAGTTAATATTGAAATCATGTATTGATTGATTGTCTATAATTATTTTTCCCGAACTAGGATCGTAAAACCTAGGTATTAAATTTAATATTGTTGATTTTCCGGCACCACTAAGACCAACTAAAGCGGTCATCTTTCCACCCTTTATCTCTAAATTTGCCGATTTTAGGACTTTTTTTTCTGACTTATCATATCTGAAATCAACATTCTTAAAAAATATATTTCCCTCTTTAATAGCTATATTTGGATAATTTTTGTCATCCTTAACTTCATTTACTAGGTCAATTATAGGCAGCACTCTTTTTGCAGCTGTAAGACCTTGGTTAATTGCAATATTTAGACCAGCAAGAGATCTAACCGGTTGATAAGCCAACATCATTGCAGCAAGAAATGAAAAAAAATTATTAACTTCTAGCTCGCCATTTTCAATTAAAATTCCTGAATAAAAAAGAAGGGCTGCAATCATTATTCCAGTAAAACTTTCCATAAAAGGTGTGTTTCGATTAAAAACAACAGTCATTTTAATAAGTTTTTCTTTTAACTGATTTATATCGTTGGCAGATCGTTTATTTTCAAAATCTTCTCTTTGAAATATTTTTATTAATTTGTGATTTTTAAAAACTTCTATTAATCTGGTTGTGAATAAGCCTGATTTATCCATTGCTTGACCTGAGGCTTTATTCATTCTTTTGCCCAAAGATCTGGCCATGTAAGCTGCCAATGGAATCATTATTATTGCAATGATTGATAGCTTCCAGTTTTGAAAAAACATTACTGCAAGTAAACCAATTAAACTTAAAGAGTCTTTAAATAGACTTAAAAGAGCAGTACTAATTAAGTTTACCAACATACTCACATCCATAGTCAGATTAGAAATAAATTTTCCCGTATGTGCTTTTTCAACAAATTTTGTGTCAGAGGCAATTAAAGATTTCAGCATATCTTTTTGAACACCAGCAAGAAGTTCCTGGGAAACGTTAATCATCAGAACTTTAGCTATATATAATGAAATTCCTTTTGCAGAAAAAGCAAGGATTATTAAACCAGGTATTATATATTTAAGACTTCTATCTTTTTCTATGAAAATTTTTTCAATTGCAGGGTCTAATAAATAAGCAATACCAGATGTACTTGCTGCAACAATAATTGAAAAAAAAATTGCTAAAATTATTTTTTTTAGATGTTTAGCTGTATAGTCTTTGTATAGTCTCTTAATTATAAATATATTATTATTCATTAGAATATTTTTCCTAAGATAATGCATGATAAAATTAAAAAACCTAAAAAATTATTTTTTTTAAATAAACTAAAACAATTTGTGGGGTCTTCAATTCTAAAATTTTTTATTTGTAAAAAAAACATATTAAAAATTGGAACTAATAAAAAAACATAATATAAAAATTTAAACTTCATAAAAAAACCGACTATGATTAATGAAATTGTAAAAATCATATAACATAATGACAGAAATAATTTTGGATTTTGTTTAAACTTTATTGAGGTTGATTTTACTCCTATTATTTCATCATCTTTAATATCTTGATATCCATAAATTGTGTCAAAACCTAGTGTCCAAAATATGGCTCCAAAATAAAAGATTACTGCTACAAGATTAATTTCACTTTGTATTGCTGTCCATCCTAAAACCAACCCATAATTAAATGTTATTCCTAAAAATAATTGAGGCCAATAAGTAAATCTTTTCATTAAAGGATAAGTAAAAGCTAAAGGCATGGAGGCTAGTGCTAGAATAATTGTTAAATTATTAAAATTAATTAAAACTAAAAAAGCAATCGAACATAAAATAATAGTATAGAGCAATCCCAATTTAACAGAGATATTACCTGAAGCGATAGGTCTATTTTTAGTTCTCTCTACTTTTTTATCAAATTCTTTATCAGAAATATCATTTACAATGCAGCCTGCTGAACGCATTAGAACTGATCCCATAAAAAATAAAAATAAATAAAAAAAATAATTATTGAGTGAATTTGAAAAATCATAGGCAAGTGTTAAACCCCATGCACAAGGCCAAAATAATAGCATAAAGCCAATAGGCTTTTTTAATCTAGTTAATTCGATAAAGAGATTTAATTGCTTCATAATATTTTACTTGTAAATAACAAAGGCTAGTTTCATAATCAAATTGATTCGTATGAATATAGATTACACAGTTACAGCATTGATGTTTCCAGCCATTCCTCTATTGATGAGTGTATATAGCAACAGATTTCACTCTTTAAGCAAGCTTATTAGACAACTTCATGACGAACATGTGTATGAAAATCATATTCCTCCTGAATGGAAAAAACAGTTTATAAATTTAAGTGGAAGAATTGTTCTTTTAAAGTGGACTATTATGTTTGCTGCATTTGGTTTCTTATTTAATATGCTGACTGTTTTTGCTCTTTACCTAAATGAGATTTTTGCTGCAAGAATAATCTTTGGGTCATGCTGTTTATCGATGATGATTTCAATTATTGTTTTTATGAGAGAAATTCAAGTATCAACAAATGCATTAAAATTACATATGTCTGATATGGATGTTAATTTAGATTAATTAGGAATAATAACTGCAGGACCGGTTAATAGTCTTGCTTCTAATTCTTCATGAGCTTTTTTAGCATCATCAAGTGAGTATTTTTTTGAAATTTCAACTTTAAATTTTCCAGACAAAATTGCATCAAAAACTTTTTTAGCTGATTCGACTAATTCTTCCCTTGTCATTGTATAATGTGCAATAGAAGGACGAGTAAAAAATAATCCTTTTGCATTAATATGTTTTTTAACATCTATCGTATCAACGTAACCTGATGCGTTACCAAAAGCGACCATCATGCCTCTAACTTTTAGTGTTTCAATTGATCCATCAAATGTTTTAATACCAACACCATCATAGACAACATCAACTCCATTTTTACCTGCAATTTTTTCCACCTCTTCAACAAAGTTTGTATCTGTATAATTTATTACATGATGACAACCATTTTTTTTAGCAATAGCCTCTTTTTCTTTAGAGCCAACAGTTCCAATAACTTCAGCTCCTAATGCATTAGCCCACTGGCACAATATTTGTCCAACACCACCAGCTGCTGCGTGGTATAATACTTTATCCCCTTTTTTAATTGGATAAGCTCTGTGTAATAAATATTCAGCAGTAATCCCTTTAAGCATAATACAAGATGCTATTTCATCTGAGATACCCTCTGGAACTAAAACTAATTTTTCTTGAGGAAATAATTGTTTTTCCGAATAACTTCCAATTGGCATTGAAGAGTGAGCCACTCTATCGCCAACTTTAAATAGATCCACTTCTGAACCAACTTCTTCAATTATTCCACATGCCTCTAGGCCAATTCCACTTGGAAGAGGAATAGGGTATAATCCTGTTCGGTGATAAACGTCAATATAGTTAAGCCCAATTGATAAATTTTTTATCAAAACTTCTTTTGGACCTGGTTTATCAATCTCAATATCTTTAACCTCTAATACTTCAGGACCACCAAATTTTTCTATTTGAATTTTTTTCATTATTTTACAAATGTATCATTATGATAATCTTGAACTGCTTGCAAGATCTCTGCTTTAGTATTCATTACAAATGGACCCCCTCTAGCAATAGGTTCACCAATTGGCTTTCCAGATATCAATAAAAACTTGGCTTTAGTTAAGCTAGAGACTTTTAATTTTTCTCCCCTAGTTAGAATAATTAAAGTAGAGTTTTTAGCTTGGTCATGATTTTGATCACCAACTTTAATTTCACCTTCAATTAAATATATTAATGAATTGTGAGTCGAGGGAAGATCAAAATTAAATTCTCTTCCTTTTTCAAGCTCTACATCAAAATAAACAGGTTCAACATTGTGACCTTTAACAGGTCCTTCTGCATCTTCAAATTTTCCAGCAATCACTTTGACAGTTTTATCATCGTCTTTATGAGTGCTCATTTTATCTGCGTCAATGTAAATATATTCAGGCTTAGTCATCTTTAATTTAGCAGGCATGTTTACCCATAATTGAAATCCATGAAGCTTACCTTCTTTCATTGCGGGCATTTCTGAATGAATGATACCACTACCAGTTTTCATCCACTGAACATCTCCAGCAGTCATTATTCCTTCGCCACCTGTACTGTCTTTATGTTCAAAGTCGCCAGCAAGCATATACGTTACTGTTTCAATTCCTCTGTGAGGATGGGGAGGGAAACCACCAATGTAATCATCTTTATTCTCAGAACCAAATTCATCTAACATTAAAAAAGGGTCGTGATAATCAATAAGATGAGTACCAATACTTCTTTTTAATTTAACACCAGCACCATCTGATGCTGCAACTGGTTCTATGATTTTTTCTACTTCAATGTTTGTCATTACTTAATTTATTTATTATGTGAGCCATCGCAAAGAGGTTGGTTACTTGTTTCTTTACAAGCACAGAAAAATACTTTTTTTGTTTCTTCGGCTTTATAAGCTAAAGGAGTGAATTCTGAGCCCTTGTGAGTACCATCGCAGAAGGGTTGTTTTGAACTTTTTCCACAAGTGCACCAATAATATGATTTATCTTTTTCAACTTCTACTGCAATCGGTGCGTCTCCTGCTCTATGTGCTTTTGTCATTATTAAACCTTTCAATTTGATTGACCCGTATTTAATACTTTGTTATGAATAATGCAATAAGGCAATATAATCATACTAGTATACAAAATCATACCATGAAAAATCTAATAGATTGTCCAGCAGAAAGAGCTGTTTATTTTCTTGGAGGTAAGTGGAAAATTAGAATTTTATTTTTTTTATTAAATAATAAAAAAGTTAGATTTGGTGAGTTTAAAAAAGCATTAAAAACTATTACCCAGCAAATGTTATCTAAACAGCTTAAAGAGTTAGAAGCGGATGGAATAGTTAATAGAGAAGTTATTCAAGTAATGCCTCCAAATGTTGAGTATTCACTTACTGAATTTGGCCTTTCAGTCATGCCTATCTTAAAATCTTTTTCAGAATGGAATAAAAGAAATACCCGAACTATTTCAGTAAAATTAAATAAGAATTTTGAAGAAAAAAGAATTAGATAATATCAAGCAGCTGTTTTAAGTTTTTAACCTCATCTTTAGGTTTGTAATCAAGGTTATCAAAAAAATTATTATTTCTATTCACCCAAATAGAACTGTAGCCATAATTTCCACCACCAGAAACATCCCAGGTGTTTGCACTTAAAAAAGCAACTTCTTCTTTTTGTATTTTGTATTTTTTAATTGGCATGTCATAAACTTTTGCGTCTGGTTTATAAACTCCAACTTCTTCAATTGAAAAAATATCATCAAATATATTATCTAAATTATTACTCTTAACTAATTCGTTAAGAAGAGAGGGTGTTCCATTTGAAAGAATACCTAATTTATAATTTTTTTCTTTTAATTTTTTTAAAACTTCAGGTACCTCAGGGAAAGGTGAGAGCACCTTATAAAGATTTAATAATTCATTCTTCATAGAAGTATCTATTTCAAATGCCTTCATTGATTTATCTAAACTGTCTTCTGTGACTTGCCAAAAGTCTTTGTGTCTATTCATTAGACTTCTAAGCCAAGTGTATTCTAATTGAGTAGTTCGCCAGTAATTTGCAAAACCTTCCCACTTATCACCAATTTTATCTTTACATTTTTCTGCTGCTGAATTGACATCAAATAAAGTGCCATATGCATCAAAAATTATTGCTTTAATATTTTTCATAAATTAACTTAACATTAATGAGTAATATTAGATTATTTTTTAAAGAAAGTTTATCACTTAATTTAACAGCTAAGCTTAATAAATCACAATCTCACTATGTGAATAAAGTAATGAGAATCAAAGTGGGCGAGGTTTTTTCTTTATTTAATAGCAGTGGAGAGTGGGAATCAAAAATTTTAACTATTTCAAAAAGTATAGTTGAATTTAATATTACAAAACAATTAAGACAAAAAGAAAATGAAAAAGAATTATGGTTAGCTTTTTCACCTATCAAATCTAACTATTTTAATTTTATGATTCAAAAAGCAACAGAACTTGGTGTTACTAAATTTTTACCAATAATATTTGATAGAACAATTGTAAGAAAAATTAATAAAGAAAGATTAGAAAAAGTAATTATAGAGGCTGCTGAGCAATCTAATCGTATTAATGTTCCGCTTATTGAAGATCCCCAATCATTAAAAAGTTTTTTAAATAATGAAAAGATGGACTTAATATTCACAGATTTAAATTCTGAAAATAAAAAATTAGATTTTAATAAATTAACTCATAATCCAACTTGTGTAATTATTGGTCCAGAAGGAGATTTTTCTGAAGAAGAAAGGGGGGAGATTCTTGCTTTTAAAGGGGTTGAGCCAATTAAAATAAACGAAAATATACTTAGATCAGAAACTGCTGTAATTTCAGCCTTATCAATTGTTAATTACCTAATTAATTGATATTTTGTCGCGAAAACTAAAGTGTAATTTTTTAAAAGACACTTTATATAGTGTGTAACAAATGAAAAAATTTTTAATAACATTTATAACTACAATGTTAATGACTAGCGCTTGGGCGGATCAGCCTAAAAACTGGCAGCTAGGCTTTCAAGATTCTGCCTCTCAAAGTATGACTGAGATTGTTAGTTTTCATAACAACATTCTCCTTCCTGTAATTATTGCTATTAGTGTTTTTGTTTTATTTCTTATGATTTATGTTTGTATAAGATTTAGAGCGTCAAAAAATCCTAACCCATCAAAAACTACTCACAATGTTGCTGTAGAGGTTTTGTGGACACTGATTCCATGTTTGATTTTAATAGTGATGGCCGTTCCATCTTTTAAAATTTTGTATAAACAAGATACTATTCCAAAAGCTGACCTAACAATTAAAGCTGTTGGTTACCAGTGGTACTGGGGCTACGAGTATCCTGATGAAAATATTATTTTTGAGTCGTATATGATTAAAGAAGCTGAATTAAAAGAAAACCAACCAAGATTACTAACTGTTGATAATGAAGTTATTGTTCCAGTTAATAAAGTGGTTAAAGTTTTAATTACAGCCAACGATGTTTTGCATGCTTGGGCATTACCATCATTTGGAGTTAAGAGAGACGCAGTTCCTGGAAGAATAAACGAAACTTGGTTTAAAGCTGAAAAAGTTGGAACGTACTATGGTCAATGTTCTGAACTTTGTGGAATTGAGCATGCTTTTATGCCTATCACAGTAAAAGTTGTGACAGATGAAGAATATGCAATATGGTTAGCAGAGGCTAAAATGAAATTTGCAAAAGAGCCAATTGCAGAAAATGAATATAAAAAACTAGCGAGTAAATAAAAATGTACACAAAAACAGCATCACACGACGATCATCACACACCAACAGGTTGGAAACGTTGGGCTTACTCAACTAACCACAAAGACATTGGTACAATGTATTTAATTTTTGCAATTGTTGCAGGAATTATTGGTACAGCTTTTTCAGTATTAATGAGAATTGAATTGATGCATCCTGGTGATGGAATTTTAGGTGGCAACTATCACTTATATAATGTGTTGGTTACAGGCCATGGATTAATAATGATTTTCTTTATGGTAATGCCTGCAATGATTGGTGGATTTGGTAATTGGTTTGTCCCAATTATGATTGGTGCACCTGATATGGCTTTTCCAAGAATGAATAATATTTCATTTTGGTTATTACCAGCCTCATTTATTTTACTATTACTTTCAATATTTGTAGATGGCCCTCCAGGTCAGCAAGGTGTTGGTGGAGGATGGACTTTATATCCACCTTTATCGTCAAAAGCTGGACAACCAGGACCTGCCATGGATTTTGCTATTTTAAGCTTACACTTAGCTGGAGCTTCTTCAATTTTAGGAGCAGTTAACTTTATTACAACAATTTTAAATATGAGAACGCCAGGCATGACCTTGCATAAAATGCCTTTATTTGCTTGGTCTGTTTTAGTTACAGCATTTTTATTATTACTATCACTACCTGTTTTAGCTGGTGCTATCACAATGCTTTTGACAGATAGAAATTTTGGTACAGCTTTTTTTGATGCTCAAACTGGAGGAGATCCAGTTTTATACCAACACTTATTTTGGTTCTTTGGTCACCCTGAAGTTTATATTTTAATTTTACCTGGCTTTGGAATGATCAGTCATATCGTTTCAACATTTTCTAAGAAACCTGTATTTGGATATTTAGGAATGGCTTATGCAATGGTTTCAATTGGGGTTGTTGGTTTCGTTGTTTGGGCTCACCATATGTATACGGTAGGTTTAAGTACAGATACTAAAGCATATTTTTTAGCTGCAACAATGATTATTGCGGTCCCAACGGGGATTAAAATATTTTCATGGATTGCAACAATGTGGGGTGGATCAATTTCATTTAAAACTCCGATGATGTGGGCATTAGGTTTTATATTTTTATTTACAGTAGGCGGTGTAACAGGTGTTGTTCTTGCAAATGCAGGTGTTGATACTGCAATGCATGATACTTATTATGTAGTTGCTCACTTTCATTATGTATTATCTTTAGGCGCAGTATTTGCAATCTTTGCAGGATTTTATTATTGGTTTGGTAAAATGTCTGGGTATGAGTATTCAGAATGGATGGGACAATTACATTTTTGGTTAACATTCATTGGAGTGAACTTAGTATTTTTCCCTCAACATTTTTTAGGTTTAGCTGGAATGCCAAGAAGATATGCTGATTACCCTGATGCATTTGCTGGATGGAATTATGTTTCATCAATCGGTTCATACATAGCAGTTGCTGGCCTACTAGTATTTTTTGCTAACTTAATTTATTCTTTTTCTAAGAAAAAAGCTGCAGCTCAAAATCCTTGGGGAGAAGGAGCTACAACTCTAGAATGGACTGTACCATCGCCACCAAATTTTCATACTTTTGAGGAATTACCAAAATTTGAAGATCCAGATGGTGTTGAAAAAGTATCTAGTTAATAAAGTTACAGCTTTTTCTATATTAAATATTGATGATTAACTCTAAATTAAAAAATAGAAATTTAAACCAAGTGAATGTGTTTAATTTTTCTGAATTATTCAAGCTAATGAAACCGAGAGTAATGTCTTTGGTAATCTTCACGTGTGCTGTGGGTTTATTAATGGCACCTTCTACAGTTTCTACAAAAGATGCAATGATTGCAATTCTTTTAGTATCAATTGGTGCAGGAGCCGCTGGTGCTCTAAATATGTGGTATGAATCTGATCTTGATGCATTAATGACAAGAACGTGCTTGAGACCAATTCCAATGGGAAAGGTTAATAAAAACCAAGCCCTAATTTTTGGAACATCACTTTCATTTTTTTCAGTAATGGCATTAGATTATTTTGCTAATACAATTTCAGCAGTATTACTGCTGTTTACAATTTTATTTTATGTTTTTGTTTATACAATCTGGTTAAAGAGAAAAACTCCACAAAACATTGTCATTGGAGGTGCTGCAGGAGCATTACCACCAGTAATTGGATGGACTATAGCAACTAACTCATTATCTCTTGAGCCAATAACTTTTTTTCTGATTATATTTTTTTGGACACCGTCGCATTTTTGGGCGTTAAGTCTTTATAAATCAGATGATTATAAAAAGGCAAAAATTCCAATGCTTCCATTAACTAATGGGATAGAGAGCACTAAAATAAATATTTTAGTCTATTCGTTATTAATGTTGCCAATGGTTATTTTACCCTACGCAATAGATTTTGTTGGATTAGTGTTTCTAGTACCAGCCTTGATGCTTACATTGTATTATAACATTTTATGTTTTGAGCTTTATAAGTTTAAAAAAAATAAATTTAACCCCAAGAAAGCAAAAACAATATTTGGATATTCAATTTTATATTTATTTTTGATATTCGTAATTTTTTTGATAGATAAGATATTATGATGATACCAGACAAAAAAACTAAACGAAAAAATATTTTAACAGCAGTAGCAATAATAGGATTTATGATATTTCTGTTTTTTTTTACACTTTATAATACGGGTGTTTTTAATAGATCAATATAGTGAAAAATAAAACCTTAACTCCAATTCTTTTAGCTGGAATATTTTTTTTAATGTTAGGACTCTCATTTGCTGCAGTACCCTTGTATGATTTATTTTGTAGAGTAACTGGGTTTGGTGGAACAACACAAATATCAAGAGAAGCGCCAGATATAATTTTAGACCAAAAAGTTAGTGTTCGTTTTGATACAAATGTAAATAAACTTCCTTGGAATTTTAAAGCAAAAACAAATGTTATGGATGTTAAAATTGGTCAAGTGAACCGAATCGAATTTGAAGTTGAAAATTATGGCAATGAAACGACTTATGGAGTTGCATCTTTCAATGTTTCTCCATCATCATTTGGTAAATATTACAGCAAATTGGGCTGTTTTTGTTTTGAAAAACAGGCCTTAAAATCAGGTGAAAAAGCCACTTATATTATGACTTTTTATTTGGATCCAGAAATGGTAAATGATCCCAATACTAAAAATATTAAAGATGTAACTATGTCCTATACTTTTTTTTCATCAGATTACTATAACCAATCAAAATTATAAAAATGTCCGCAGAAAAAAAACATGACTATCATTTAGTAGACCCAAGTCCATGGCCTATCTACGTTTCATTTTCATGCTTAATTTTAGCAATAGGCTCAGTTTATTATCTACATAGCGAAGTTTCTTGGGGAATGTATTTGGGATTAGCGCTACTATTATATGGAACATACATGTGGTTTAGAGATGTTGTTATTGAAGCAGAGCACCAAGGTCATCACACACCAGTAGTACAAATTCACCATAGATATGGAATGACGTTGTTTATTGCTTCAGAAGTTATGTTCTTTGTTGCATGGTTTTGGGCTTATTTTGATGCAAGTTTATTTCCATCTTTAGCAATAGGAGGAATATGGCCACCTAAAGATATTGTAACTTTTGATCCATGGGATATCCCACTAATTAATACATTAATTTTATTATTATCAGGAACGACAGTAACATGGTCACACCACGCATTGCTAGAAGGTGATAGAAAAAGCTTTATTCAAGGACTAGTTCTAACAGTGATACTTGGTTTTTCTTTTTCACTACTGCAAGTTTATGAATATCAGCATGCAACTTTTGATTTTGCAGGAAATATATATGGCTCAGTATTTTATATGGCAACAGGCTTTCATGGTTTTCACGTTATCATTGGTACTATATTTTTAGCGGTATGTTTAATGAGAGCAAGAAAAGGTCACTTTACTGAAGAGCATCACTTTGGATTTGAAGCAGCTGCTTGGTATTGGCACTTTGTAGATGTTGTGTGGCTATTTTTATTTGCTGCCATTTATATTTGGGGAAGTTAATTTTTAGCTCTTGAGATATAAATTTTTATTTTCTATTTTTGTATTTTTCTTCATTTCTGTCTTTCTAGCATTAGGGAGTTGGCAAATTATTAGACTTAATTGGAAATTAGAATTAATTAATCAAATAGAGACATCTCTGAAAGACATACCTGTCAATTTATCAAACAGTAAACATAAAAATTATCTTAGAATTAAAACTAGAGGATCAATTGATTTTGAAAAACAAATTTATCT
>JAOISU010000014.1 GCA_028222445.1 Candidatus Pelagibacter sp. | reverse complement strand
GTTTTATACTCTTTGCCACTTAAAACTTTTACTTTAGTTGCAGACAGCAAAAACAATATATATTTAGCTCAAACACTAGGTTTCGATATAAACAATGTTGATTTCAAGTCAAAAGAGTTTGCCAATGCATCTATTGAAGAAAGCGCTCAAAACAAAAATAGTATCTTAAAATCATATGATTTCTTTTTAAATACTAAATATGATGTTGTTGTAAATGACTCGGCTGTTGACCGAGTTAAAAATTATTTTAAATAATGCTCAATAAAAGCCTTTCTGAATTTAAGCGCCAGCACCAAAAAAAAATAAATCAAGTACTTTTTGTCTCTAGAAAGATAAATGATGACACTGAAATTTTAAATTTAATTGAAAATTTTCTTGTTGAAAAAAATAGCTTTATTTTTGAGTCAGTTGAGAAAGGAAAAATAAAAGGAAGATATACAATATTTGGTAAAAATCCTGATAAAATTTGGGAATTTAATAATGATAGATCTTATCTAATTGAAGATAAATCTAAAAAAAGAATTAAAGGTTCGCCAGATAAAATAATAGAAAAAATAATTGAAAGTTTTAATTTTAAAACACCCACCAGCCTTCCTCCTATTTGTTCTTTAATTTCTGGTTATTTTTCTTATGACTCAATTAGATATATAGAAAAAATACCTAACAAATGTAAGGATGATTTAAAATTACCAGATGTTAGATTATTAAGGCCTCAAACTGTAATTATTCATGATAATCTAAAAAAAAAGATTTTCTACATAGTGAATGTCTTTAAAGATAAAAAAATATCAAACTATAAAAAAGTATATTTAAGGATTAAAGAAGATATTGAAAGATTATTAATGGAGTCTTCTTTTAAAAAGACTTCACCACTAAGAACATCATTTTCTAATTTTAAAGTTAAATCTAATACTTCAAAAAACAAGTTTCTAGCCATGATTACAAAGGCTAAGAAGTATATTAAGCTTGGAGATATATTTCAGGTTGTCTTAAGTCAAAGATTTGAGGCAAAATTATCTAAAAGTCCATTAGATATTTATAAAAAATTAAGAAATACAAACCCTTCTCCATTTATGTATTTTTTCAATTTTACAGATTTTCAAATAATTGGTGCGAGTCCTGAAATCTTGGTTAGACTTAGAGATAATAAGATAACAGTAAGACCAATAGCTGGCACCAGACCAAGAGGCAAAGATGTAAAAGAAGACAACTTTTTAGCCAAAGATTTATTAAATGATAAAAAAGAACTTTCAGAACATCTAATGTTATTAGACCTTGGTAGAAACGATGCGGGTAAAGTCTCAAAAATTAATTCAATTAAAGTTACAGAAAGTTTTATAATTGAAAAATATTCCCACGTTATGCATATAGTTTCAAATGTGATTGGAATATATAATAAAAAATTCACTAAATTTAAAACCTTACTCGCTGGTTTTCCTGCTGGTACTGTTTCTGGCGCACCTAAAATAAGAGCAATGGAGATTATTGATGAATTAGAAACATCAAAAAGAAAAGTTTATGCTGGAGGCATCGGCTACTTTTCTTCGAATGGGGAATTTGACACCTGCATTGCTCTACGAACAGCTATAGCAAAGAAAGATAAATTTTATGTACAAGCTGGTGCTGGTATAGTTGCTGATAGTAATCCAATAAAAGAATATGAAGAAACTATAAACAAAGCGAAAGCATTACTAAACGCATTAAAATAATGAAACTTTTACTAATAGATAACTATGATAGCTTTACATTTAATCTCTACCATTATCTTTCATCATTAAAGGTAAATGTTGATGTTGTTAGAAATGATAAAATTAATGTTAAAGAAATTATCAAAAAAAAATATGATAGGATTGTAATTTCCCCTGGACCAGGTAACCCAAATCAATCTGGCAATTGTATTAACATTGTTAAATCACTTTATAAGCAAATACCAATTTTGGGTGTATGTTTGGGGCATCAAATAATTGGCCAAGTTTTTGGTTCAAAAATAATTCAAGCAAAAAAAGTTATGCATGGCAAAACTAGCAGAATAAAGTCCAAAAAAGCTGGAATTTTAAAAAATCTACCCTTAAATTTTGAGGCGACTAGATATCATAGTTTAATTATTGATAAAAAAACTCTATCTAATCAACTTAAAATCACCGCTGAAACTAATGATGGGATTATTATGGCTATTATGCATAAAGAATACAACATTCATGGTGTTCAATTTCATCCAGAAAGTATTAAAACTAAATTAGGAATAAAAATATTAAAAAACTTTATTAATTATTAATCTATGAAACAAATTCTAGAGAAATTAAGAAAAAAACAAGATTTAACTTTTGCAGAAAG
Organism: Candidatus Pelagibacter sp.; assembly: GCA_028222445.1. Next base: position 16,393 of record JAOISU010000014.1, on the reverse strand, counting down.
TAAATCTGCTTTTGAATTATTAATGACTGGAAAAGCTAATGAAGAAGAGATTTATAACTTTTTAACCCTGCTCTCTGAAAAAGGTGAAGTTTCAAATGAAATAGCAGGAGGTGTTTATGTCCTTAGAGAAAAATCAAAAAGAGTAAACGTTGCCGATTGTGTTGATACCTGTGGAACTGGTGGAGACGGCATGAATACTCTAAATATTTCAACTGCTTCTGCTTTACTGTTGGCTAGTATGGGTACAAAAGTAGCTAAACACGGCAATAAAGCCGTATCATCAAAATGTGGTTCTGGGGATGTTTTAGAGGCTCTTAAAATTAAAATAGATCTTGAGCCAAATGATATAGAAAAAGAGATCAATAATAATAACTTTGGTTTTATGTTTGCTCCCAATTATCACAGTGCAATGAGATTTGTTGGTCCTGTTAGAAAGAAAATTGGCAAAAGAACTATTTTTAATATGATCGGTCCATTAAGCAACCCAGCTTTAGTTGATAGACAAGTTGTTGGTGTTTTTGATAAAAAATTACTAAAGATATTTGCAGAAGGACTTCGAAATTTGAATATTAAATTTGCATGGATTGTAAACAGTGAAGATGGTTTGGATGAGATATCCCCTTATGCAAATACAAATGTAATTCAATTAAAAAATGGGGAGATATCTGAAATTACAATTGATCCAAAGTCTCTTAATGTTAATGCAGATAAATTCGATAATTTAATTGGTGATGATGCTAATTTTAATGCTAATAAAATGATTGAAATTTTTAAAGGTGAAGATAATGATTTTTCAAAAGCTGTTTGTTTAAATGCAGCTGCTGGATTAATAGTTAGTGAAAAATTTACAAACTTCTTAGATGCTTATAATTTTTCAAGAGAATTTATTTTATCTGGCAAACCCTACTCTCATTTAGAAAAAATTCGAAATGTCTGAAAATATATTAAATAATATAATTACAAAAAAAATAGAAAGAATAGATTTATTAAAAAAATCAACTAGCTTAGATTCTTTAAATGAAATTATAGATAAAAATAGCTCTTATATTAATTTTAAAGAAAAAATTGAAAATAATATAATACATGACAAAATTTCAATAATAGCTGAAATTAAGAAAGCCAGCCCATCTGCAGGTGTAATTATAAATGATTACAATCCAGTTGAAATTGCAAAAATTTATTATGAAAATAAAGTAACTTGCTTATCAGTTCTTACAGAAGAAGATTTTTTTTTAGGAAATTTAATTCATATTACTAAAATTAAACAACAATTTAATTTACCAATTTTATGTAAAGATTTTTTTATTGATAAATTTCAAATACCATTGGCTAAAAGTTATGGGGCTGATGCAATTTTAATTATTCTTGCGGGTGTATCAGATGATTTGGCTCATGAATTATATGAAGAAGCATTAAAATATAATATGTCAGTTATTGTTGAAGTGCACACTGTAGAAGAAGCAGAAAAATCTTTGAATTTTAAAAATGCTTTAATTGGAATTAATAATAGAAACTTAAAAACGCTAAAGACTGATATTAATACAACCTACGATATTCATAATGTACTTGCTAAACACCAAGGACCTTTAATTTCTGAAAGTGGAATTAAAACAAAAGATGAACTTTTAGATTTGAAAAATAAAACCTCTATTAAAACTTTTTTAATTGGAGAATCACTTTTAAAAAATTTGTCAGAAAATTCTATATTTTCAGTTTTAAAGTCAAATTAACCCTTATTTTACTTACTTATTAAGCTATTGTTAATTAATAAGAACTTTTATAGAACATTGTTTGTACGATATTTGTTCTTATGCTTACAAAAAAACAAAAAAACTTGCTTTTATTTATCAACAAAAAGTTGAGAGCTTCGGGCGTATCACCTTCATACGAGGAGATGAAAGATTCTTTAAATTTAAAATCAAAGTCAGGAATTCATAGATTAATAAGTGCTTTAGAGGAAAGAGGTTTTATTAGAAGGTTAGCTCACAAAGCAAGAGCTCTAGAGGTTATAAAGCTACCTGAGACAGCTTCGGCAAATGATATTTACAATAGTTTTTCACCTAGTGTTATTAAGGGTGGATTAGACAATGATATAAGTAATGGAGATGAAATTGAAATACCTGTTCTAGGTAAGATTGCTGCTGGAACTCCAGTAGAAGCAATTCAAAATGAGGTTGCTAGAATACCACTTCCAAGTAATTTAGAAAAAAATGGCCAATATTTTGGACTTAAAGTTCAAGGAGACTCTATGATCGAAGCAGGTATCAATGAAGGAGACACAGTAATAATAAAAAGAACTGATACAGCTGATAATGGAAAAATTGTTGTAGCTTTAATAGATGAGCATGAGGCAATGCTTAAAAGAATTAGAAGAAAAGGTAAAACTGTAGCACTTGAGAGTGCAAATAGAAATTATGAAACCAAAATATTTGGCCCAGATAGAGTAAAAGTTCAGGGTGTTTTAGTATCTTTATATAGAAACTTCTAATAAAATAGTTTAAAAATCCCTAATGTCAAAAGTAGCAACAAGATTTGCTCCCTCACCTACTGGACCTCTTCATATTGGTGGAGTAAGAACAGCTTTATTTAATTGGTTATTTTCTAAAAGCCAAAAGGGAAAATTTCATCTTAGAATTGAAGATACTGATAAAGAAAGATCTAGAGATGAACATAAAGTTCAAATTATCAAATCTTTAAAATGGATTGGTATAGAGCACGATGGTGAAGAATATATACAATCAACTAAAATTGATGATCATATAAAAGTTGTTAATGATCTGCTTAAAAGTGGCAATGCATATAAATGCTACTGTTCAAGTGAAGAGATTGAAGAACAAAAAAAAAGAGCTAGACAAAAAAAGCTTCCTTATATCTATAATAGAAAATGTAGAGATCTATCAGAAACAGATACGCCTAAAGAAATAAAACCAGTCATAAGATTTAAAAGTAAAATTGAAGGATCTACTGTACTAAAAGATTTAGTTCAAGGTGATGTAGAAATTGACAATAATACAATTGAAGATTTTATAATTTTAAGGAATGATGGAACGCCAACGTATAATTTATCTGCAACCGTTGATGATCATCAAATGAATATGACCCATATCATTAGAGGCGATGATCATAAGATTAATACATTCAAACAAATGCAAATTTACTTAGCAATGAAATGGGAAGTTCCTCAATTTGCACATATACCTCTTATTCATACAATAGAAGGTAAAAAATTATCAAAAAGAGATAATGCATCAACTTTAGATGATTATTCCAAAATAGGGATAATGCCAGATGCATTAAGGAATTATTTACTGAGATTGGGTTGGTCTTTTGAGGATAAAGAAATATTTACTCTAGATGAGAGTATAAAGTACTTTAACTTAGAAGGTATAGGAAAATCACCATCTAAACTTGATATGAGTAGAATTTTATCAATGAACGAGCATTATATTAAAAATATTGATGAAAATGATTTATTTAATCAGCTAACAGAATACTGCAAATTATATAAGAGTGAAATTAAGTCAGATAAAAAAGATAAGATTAAAAAATCTCTAACTTTTTTAAAAAATAAAGCAAAAACATTAGAAGATATATTTAATAATGGTCAATATATTATTGTAGATGAAGTAAATTTTAATCAAGATGACATTAAGATTATTGATGATAAAGCTAAAAAAATTATTTCTGCTTTCAGTGCTCAATTTGCTACCATTGATAGACTTACCAAAGAAACGTTAGAGCCAATAGTAAATGAACTAATTAAATCAAATAATACAAATTTTAAAGGAGTTGGTCAGCCTTTAAGAATAGCTTTAACAGGTTCAAAATTTGGACCTAGCATATATGATATAATTATTTCACTTGGAAAAGAAGAAGTCATAAAAAGATTAACTAATAAGAAACTTAGTTAATACAGAAGAAGCTTCATCAGAAGATGAGGTTTTTGATCTAATTTTAGTTAAAGTTTTATCGCACTCATTGATTTGTTTTTTCATTAATTCTGGATTTTTTAAAAAATAAACAACAGAGTTGTAAATCTCTTTAGCATTACATTCTTTTTGTATTAATTCAGGAATTATCTCTTTGTTGTTAATAATATTAATGATATTAGCAAATTTTATTTTTACCAACATTTTAACAATTAAAAAATTCAAAAAATTCATTTTATAAATAATTATAGAAGGAACTCTTGCATTACAAATTTCAAGAGAAACAGTTCCAGATTTAGAAACTGCAAAAATAGATTTATTTAAAATTTGTTTTTTAATATTTTCGTCAGAAATAACTTCAACATTTTTTAAATTTATATTATGAATTTTTTCACTAATTAAATTTTTATTATCTTCGGTGGTATGAAAAATAAAAGTAAAATTATTAAATTTTTTATTCATCATATTAATAAAATCTATCAAGATAGGCAAAAGTAAATTCACTTCAGATGATCTACTTCCAGAAAAAAGAGAAATAATTTTTTTATCATTGGATATAATGTTAGTTAGATCTATTTTGTTTTTTGACTCTTCTTCTAGCAACGGATGACCGACAAAAGTATTTGGAATATTTTCTTTATCAAAGTATTTTTTTTCAAAATCAAATAATAATAAAATATGATCTAAAAATTTTTTAAATTTTTTTACTCTGCCCTCTCGCCATACCCATACTTGTGGTGCTACATAATGAATAGTTTTTATATCATTATTTAATTTTTTAACTTTTTCTGCAACTCTTAATGTAAAATCAGGACTATCTACACTAAACAAAATATCTGGATTAAATCTTATTATCTCTTCTACAGTTTTATTTATTTTATTCTTTATTTTAAAAATATTTAATAAAACACTTGTAAAGCCGATATGGGTAATTTCCTTTAGGTTAAAAATAGATTTTATCCCTAACGCATTTAAATGTGTTCCGCCAACACAAGCATATTCAATATTAGGATTATTTTTTTGGACTTTGGATATCACTTTAGAAGCAAGTTTATCTCCAGAAGGTTCACCAGTTAATATAAAGATTTTTTTCATTTTACCGAGATAAACATCTTATTTCTATTTGCAAATTTTATGCATTTGATTTTATCTAAAAAAACATGTTTTTTGTTTTTTATAACAATACCCTTTAATCCAGCTGTCTTACATTGTTTGATAGTTTTTAATCCTATCGTCGGCAGATCTACTCTCAAGTCTTGTTTTTTTTTGGGAAACTTAACTAATACTCCGTGATTTCTAAATATTTTACTTTTGCTTTTTTCAAGCATTTTTTTAGTCCCACCTTTTCCTTCTATAGAAATCACTTTTTTGTTTCTAACTACAACAGCTTGGCTAAAATTATATTGTCTTAAATTATTTAATGTTTTAATCGCTTTTTTAATATCTAATTGATCTTGTTTGTTTGGTTTTATCTTTGAATAATTACCTTTTGTTAAAGATAATTCTGGATTAAATTTAAGTGAATTTTCTGTTTTTATCTTGTTTTGAGCCATTATCTTAATAATTTCTTTAAGTATAGCTGCATCTCCAAGCTTTGAAGCTTTGATTATTCTAGGGATATAATAAATTCCTTTTAAATCTAATTTCAATTTAGAAAAGTTTGGTTTATTTACTTTTCCAGCAAATAAGACTTTTTTACAGTTATTTTCCCTAAGAATATTTATAATTTTACCAAATTGACCCAGGGATACAGCAAAAGATTTTTTATCTTTTTTAAATTTCTTTGATTTTGATAGATCAATTATCAAATATCTTATTTTATTTTTTTTAATTGTTTTTAGAATTTCCTTTGGAAAATCAGTATCACCAAAAATTAATCCTATCATCTTATGAAAATGGTGTGCAAATAGATCTTTTTTTATCTTTTGTTATAAATTTAATTACATCTTTGACTAACGGATTTTCTTGAAAAGAGCCATTCAATTTACTTATATTTTCATTAATATTTTTCGTAGCAAAAATTTCTTTATAAGCATCACTTAAGCCTAAGATATCCTTATTTTCATACTTGGCTCTTCTCAGCCCTATTAAGTTCAATCCTTGCAATGAATTTCTATTTCCAGTAGACAATCCATAAGGTATTACGTCATGTAATACACCAGTCATTCCACCAATCATTGCCATTTTTCCAATCCTAGTGAATTGTTGAACAGCAGAATTGCCACCAATAACAACATTGTCCTCAATAATTGCATGACCACCTAAAGGTACATTATTTGCAATTATTACATTATTACCAACATGACAGTCATGAGCGATATGTGATGAAATCATAAATAGACAATTATTTCCAATAACTGTTTTACCCCCGCCACTAACTGTACCAGGATTTATTGTTACATACTCTCTAATTTTGTTATTATCACCAATTATTAAATTGGTAGGTTCACCATTATATTTCAAGTCCTGTGGATCATTAATTGAAACAAAAGGATAAATCTTATTTCCCTTTCCAATTTTAGCACTTGCAGAAATATTTACATGAGAATGAATGATAGTATTTTCACCAATTTCTACATTTGGACCAATTACACAATATGGACCAATCTCAACATTTGAAGCTATTTTTGCTTTAGGATCAATTATTGCAGTTTTATTTATCATTTATTTTCCTTAATAAATTTTTTTAAATCTTTAGCTGGATAACCCATAACTTTAGCATTATCAGCAATATTTTTAATAACTCCTGAACCGCCACCTATTTGAACATTGTTTCCAACTTTAAGATGTCCAGATATTCCTGCTTGTCCACCAATCATAACATTATTACCTAATTTTGAACTTCCAGCAAAACCAACCTGTCCTGCAATAATACAATTTTCTCCAATTTTATTATTGTGAGCTATATGAACTTGGTTATCTATAAAAGTATTTTTTCCAATTACTGTATTCGATAAAGAGCCCCTATCAATTGTTGAGCCACAACCAATTTCACAATTATCTTCAATTATAACGATGCCAATATGAGGATAGCGGATATTTCCACCATTGTTAGGGAAAAATCCAAAACCTTTCTTTCCTATTACGCAACTATCTAAAATTGAAACATTATTTTTTATTAGAGTATTTCTAATTATAACATTAGATCCTATTGAACAATTATCTCCAATTACAACATTACTTTCAATTATTGAATTGTGTCCTATTGAACAATTTTTTCCAATTTTTACATTTTTACCTATCAATATATTGGTGCCATGTCTAAATTTTTTATAAAAAGATGTCTTTTCAATATTCGATGTTAATGGATCAAAGTCATCTGTAATGGCATCTGGATAGAAAAGTTTAGTAATCATTGCCGTAGAAATCAAAACATTTTCAACAACAATAGGTTTACAATTATTTGGTAAGATATTTGTTAATTGTTTAGTAGTCACACAATAAGCTGCTTTAGTAATAGAAGCTATACTTTCATATTTTTTGGAATGAAAAAAAGTAATATCATTATTTGTTGCTGTAACAAGATCTTTAATATCAATAATTTTAGATCCTGTATAATTATTCTTATTACCTGTATTAGAAGAGTGTAATATATCTTCAATTTTAAATGGACCTTGGTTTTTAAAAAAAGGATTAATCATTGTTAAAAGTTTTTAACAAAATTATTGAAATTTACTTATCAAGAATTATTACTGATTATTTTCTATCTACAATTGTTGCAGACCATATAGCATCAGCCATTTTTTTTCCTTCTACAAAAGCTTCGCCTTTATATTTCCAAACTCTGCCATGCGATCTTATTGCTTCAATATTCAGTTCTAGTTTGCAATCAGGTATAACTGGGTTTCTAAATCTTGCTTTTTCAATACCCATTAGAAAAACAAGCTTATTTTCGTAAGTCTCTTTATCTATGCCATGAGCGGTTAGAGCTGCTGCAGCCTGACCAAAAGCTTCGACAATCAAAACGCCAGGCATAACTGGATTGCCAGGAAAGTGACCTTGAACAAAAAAACTATCTTTTCTAACATTTACGATTGCAGTAGCTGAAAACAATTTTTTGATATTAGTTAACTCATTAATTAAAAGCATTGGTTCTCTATGAGGTAGTAAATCAATGATTTCTTTTTTATTCAGTTTAATATCAGACATTAATTAATTTTCACCTTTTTCAGCTTTTGATCTAATAATTTTAATATTTCGTTTGTAATATTCAAATCTGTTTTTCCAATAATAATATTTTTTTGATCAATTATAAATGTCAATTCATTTTTTTTTGAATATTCAGATAAAATTATATTCAACTCATTCATAATTTTTTGTAATCCATTATCTCGCAAAGATTTCATTTTTTGAACTTTAGCTCTAGCATCAGACTGAAAAGATTCAAATTTTTTATTTAGTGCAGCAACCTTGTTATTGTATTCATCATTTGATAAAATATTTTTTTTTTGTGAAATATCTTTTTTTTCTGAATTAAGTTTTTCTTTAATTTGTTTAAGATCAATAGAATTTTTTTTATCAATTTTATTTAATTGTTCTATCAGCGATTTTCCAGCTAATGATTTGTTCATAAGATAGTCCATTTGAATAAATGCTACTTTAGTTTCAGATTTACTTTCAAATGAAAAAAATGTCAAAAAAAACAAATAAAAACATACTTTAAAAGTATTATTTATAATTGACATTAAAATGTAGTGCCTAAATTAAATCTCACAGTTTCAGTAACATCTCCATCTTGTTTAGTAATAGGTTGTGCTACTGAAAAGCTTAATGGCCCTACTGGTGTAATCACATTAAGACCAATCCCAGTTGAAGATCTTATAGAGTTACCTTGATCGACATTTTTTGAATAATCAACGTGCCAAACATTGGCTGCATCAAAAAAAATTGAAAAATCTAAATTATCAAATGTTGTAAATAAAAATGGTAGTGATAACGCTGTATTAAATGATGCCATATAATTTCCACCAACAAAATCAGCTCCATCTTTTGGACCAATTTTTCCAGGTTCAAAACCTCTTAGTCTGGAACTTGGTAAAAACATTCTTTTAGATACTCTAACATCCTCACCACTAGTTAAAGTATTAACTGCTCTTGTATAAACTCCAACAGATAATATTGAATCATTTGCAACTTCTTTATAACCAGTAATTTGATATCCATTAATTATATTATAGCCATCAGATAGAACTGGAAGCTCTTGTGAAAAAATACTTACAAATCCATCTGAAGGTCTAAATGAAGAGTCTAGCGTATTATAGCTAATAGAGTAATTTAATAACGTATCAAAATAAGAGCCTTCTTGTTTTTTATAATTTGATGATGCATTAGCTGTTGTTGTTAATTCTTCAAGAGAAACTGAAAAACTTGGTGAAAAATATAGATTTTGATATTGTTCATAGCTTGTGCCTAGTAAAATTTTATTAAGTGAGCTTTTATATCCATAATCTTTTTCTTTATCTGTACTAGTGCTTTCTAATGAAGCTGTTAAAGAATTATCTGAGTAAGCAAAATTAGGTGTAGTATATGCAATTTTACCTCTAATGGACTCTTCTGTAAGGGCTAAATTTGCATCGAGCTTAATCCCATCTCCTTTAAAATTGTTTTCTTTTATACCAACAATAAAAGTTGATCCAGATGAGCCATAACCCGCACCAGCAGTAAGCTCTCCGGTTGGCTTTTCTTCTATAGTAATATCAATTTCTTTAAGACCATTTGTACTACCATCTTTAATCTCAGATTTAACAGTTTTGAATATATTTGAACTTTTTAAATTATTAATTGTTTTATTATGTAATAAATTATTAAAAGGATCACCTTCATCTACAACAAATTTTTGTCGAATAAAAGACTCGTTAGTTATGTTGTTACCCAAAATATTTATCTTCTCTACATAAAATTTCTCACCATCTTTAATATTAAATACAAAATCAATTTTATTATTTTCTACAATATTTTCAGCTACTGTAACATCAAGAAATTCATAATTCTTATTTGCTGCAATTATGTCAATCTCATCTAAAATAGACTCAATTCCTTTATAAGAGTATTTTTTATTTTTTAATTTTTTAAATGTTTTTTTTAAATTTGCAAAATCATCTTGATTGTAATCATCGGGTATTAATATCTCAAAGTTATTAAAGAAAAATTTATCACCAGCATTAATTTTATATGTTATTAAAAAGTTTTTTTTATTAACTACTTGTGTAAAAACCTCCTCTATACTAGCTTTGTAATAACCTTTTTCTAAATAAAAATTCTTTAAAAGTCTTTTATCTAATTCGGTTTGTTCTTTATTTAAATATTTTGACTTAGATAAAAATTTCCAAAATTTATCTTCTTCAGATTTTATAACAGATAACAGTTTGCTGCTCTTAAATTTTTTATCACCTATAAATTTAATTTCACTTATTGAAGCTCTTTCTCCCATTTCAATATCATAAGATATAGTTATTGTATTATTTGGATTTACAATTTTTTGGACAGCCACATTTGAAAAATAATAGCCAGACTGTCTCAATATATTTTTGACTTTATTTAAGTCATTTTGTAGAAAAAATTCGTTAAAAGAACTTCTCGATTTAAGAGAAATTTGATCTTTTAATAGTTCAATAGTTTTTTTTGCTTTAATACCGTTAAATTCAATGTCTTGTATAACAGGAAATTCTTTAACATTAATATTTAGTATACCGCTATTTATATCTAAACTTACATCTTCAAAAAAATTTGTCTCATAAATATTTTTTAAAGCATCGTTAAGTTGATTTTTTGATAGATCACTACCAGTTTCAATTTTAGAAAAATTTATAATAGTCTGTGATGAGACTCTTTCATTTCCTGTAACTATAATATCTTTAAGTACTTCAGCGTTTACTTTACCTACAAATAAGATAATTAATATAAGAGCTTTTAGTAAATTTGTTAACATATTGGTTCTTATACACATAATTTGTTAATTTTTAAACGAACATATTTGTTGAGAGATATAATTTGTTCAATGTTTGCTGGGGTTATACGTTTATATTTTTGAAATTCTTTTAGTTTAAGTATTTTTAAAAGTATCCTTGAAATATCTAGAAATTTTATTTTTTTTTGTAAAAAGTTTTCTACTAACGTGTCATTAACACTAACTAAAATAGTCTCAAATAAAGAGTCTTTTTTTGGAAGTTCTTTAACTAATTTCATTACAGGAAATTTTTTAATGTTTATTTTTTGAAAGTCTAATTTATTCAAGATCTTAAAGTCAATTTTTTTTGTATTGATCTTTTTTTTACTTGCATAATATAAAGTATTAAAAATGGGAATTCTCATGTCCGTTTCATGTGCAAGTAATTTAATTAATCCGTTCGAAAATTTTACCATACAATGAATATATGATTTTGAATGAATGGTAGCATCAATTTGATCATAATTTAAATTAAATATTTTTTTTGCCTCAATTAATTCAAATAATTTATTCATCATTGTGGATGAATCAATTGATATTTTTTTTCCCATTGACCAATTTGGGTGTTTTAAGGCTTGTGTATTACTAATTGATGAAAATTTTTTTAGTGGAAGTTTATTGAATGGTCCGCCAGAAGCAGTTATATAAATTTTTTCAATATTTGTATCTTTCGTATCGCTTAGTAAAGACCAAATTGAAAAATGCTCTGAGTCTACAGGAATAAATATTGTATTAAATTTTTGAATTTTCTTTTTTATTAAATTCCAACCACAAATTATGGTTTCCTTATTGGCTATTGCTATTATTTTTGTAAATTGAATAATATCCAATGTGGGTTGTAAACCATAAAAACCTGAAATTGCACTCATCGTATAATCAATTTTTTTTTTTTTAAATATTTTTTTCAAAGATGTAAAATTATTGAAGATATTTATATTTTTGTTTTTATTAATTTATTTTGCTTTTATAAAAGAATTGTAGTCTGAAATTATCAGATTTTTGACATTAAAATATTTAGCTTGTTTTAATAATTTTTTATAATTTCTATTTGCTGAGATCAGTTCTACGTTAAAATTTTTTTTATCATTTTTAACTAAATTAAGTAAAGATTCACCAATAGATCCTGTTGAACCAAATATAACTATTCTTTTCATATCAAAATAAATTAAATAATAAAATACCCATGGGTAAAGCAAAGATTATTCCATCAACTCTATCAAGAAAACCTCCATGTCCAGGTAATATATCGCTCGTATCCTTAACTTTTGCTTTTCTTTTAAGCAAAGAAATAAATAGATCTCCCAATTGTGAAGTTGTTGATATTAAAATTGTAATCAAAGATAGGATTAAAAAATCATAGTTGAACAATTCTTTATGAAAAAATATTAATAAGAATAAAGAAAACACATAGGCACCAATTGAACCTGAGATTGTTTTATTTGGGCTTATCCTTGTTAATTTTTTTCCTTTAAAAATTTTGCCAAAAACAAGACCCCCAATATCTGAACAAATAGCAACTAAAATTGAGTACAATATGTAAATTTTTAAATTAGGATAAGAAGACTCAATAATAAATATGACGTAAATTAACAATGCTAAATATGATAAGGATAATATTTTAAATAAAAATCTTAAAAAACTATGTTTTAGTTTTTTTCTTGGAAATATTTTCAAAATCATTGCATAAAATTCAATCCATATAATTACTCCTATTATAATTAATGATATAATCATAATAAATGAATAAAAATACATACCTGCTAACAAAGAAAACAAAAGAACAGATGTTAAGATTCTTTTTTTTAATTCACTATTCATTAAATTGACCCAAAATTTCTTTTTATTGATCTAAATCTTTTTAGAATTTTTTTAAAATCACTGCCTTTAAAATCTGGCCACAATTTTTTTTCAAAAAAAATCTCTGTATATGCAAGTTGCCAAAGCATAAAATTACTCAATCTTTTTGTATTACCAGTTCTTATTAAAATATCTGGATCTTGAATGTTTTTTGTAAAAAGATTTTTAGTAATATTTTTTTCATTTATACTAATCTTTTTCTTATTTATAAATTTTAAACTTTTTATTATTTCGTTTTTAGAACCATAATTTAGCGCTACATTAATTTGTAATAATTTATTATTTGATGTTATTTCTTCTGAACTTTTTATAATTTTTTTTAAATTTTTAGGTAGTTTATTTATTTCACCAATAAACTTAACCTTAATTTTTTTTTTATTTAATTCATTTATTTTATTTGTTAAAAAACTATTCAATAAATCAAATAAATAATTTATTTCTTCTTTTGGTCTTTTCCAATTTTCAGTTGAAAAAGTATAAAGGGTTAAGTGCTTAATGTTTTGAACTAAACATTCTTTGATAATAACTTCTACTGTATACAAGCCAGCTTTATGACCTGCATTTCTAGAGTTTTTGTGTTTAATGCCCCATCTACCGTTTCCATCCATAATAATGGCAACATGTTTAATTGGGTTCATATAGTCATGATTTCTTTTTCTTTAATCTCAACTTTTTGATCAATTGTTTTAATATGATTGTCAGTAAACGTTTGTACTATCTTTTCATATTTTTTTTCATCATCTTCACTAATTTCTTTGGATTTAAGTAAATTCTTTAACTCATCATTAGCTTCTCTTCTAATGTTTCGAATTGATACTTTACACTTTTCGCCCATAGATTTAATTACTTTTTTAATCTCCACTCTTCTTTCTTCACTTAAATCTGGTACGGGTAATCTGATTAATTGACCATCTATCTGAGGATTTAAACCCAATTCAGATTTTTTTATAGCTGAGTCTACTAATGAAACATTGTTAGCATCCCAAACTTGAATATTTATCATTCTTGGTTCAGGTGTTGTAATGCTAGCAACTTGATTTATTGGCATAGCTTGACCATACACATCAACTTTAATAAGATCTAGCATTGCAGCATTTGCTCGACCTGTTCTTAATGAAGTTAGTTCTTTAGAAAAAACCTCAATAGTTTTGTCCATTTTTTGATTGTATGTTTTGTCGTTAAACATTTATTCACCAATTTTTAATCTACAAAAATCGTTTATCTTTAAGCCAGAAATATTAAGTTCATTAACAATATCTTGAACTTTCTTTTTTGGCTCCATAACCCAAGCTTGAGTTAATAATGCATTTTCCTCTTTAAATTTATTCATTTTACCTAAACTAATTTTTTGAACAATTTCATCTGGTTTGCCTGAGCTTTTAAGTTCTTCTGTAATTAATTCTAGTTCTTTTTGTATAAGATCTTTATCAATTGAATCTGCATTTAAAGACAAGGGACTAGATGCTGCAATGTGCATTGCCAATTGTTTTCCAAAAGTTTTGACTTGATCTGAAACATCTTTAACCTCAAGCGACACAATAACAGAAAGTTTAGACAAATTATCTTTAACAACTGTATGAAGGTAGTTAAAATTTTTAGAACCTGAGTTATTAAAAGTTTTTGCTCTACCTATTGTTATTTTTTCACCCATTTTAGCTATAAGTGCAACTAAACTATCTTTAACCGTTTCGCCATTTGACATTTTAGTTTCGCTTAGCTTTTCAATATTAGACTCTGCTTGATTATTAAGTTCACTCAATTCTTTAGCAAATAATACAAAATCATCATTTTTGGCAACAAAATCTGTTTCACAGTTAACTTCAATAATAGAAATTTTATTTTCATCACCAGAAGTTGCAATTACACCTTCTTTAGCATCTCTTGACATTTTCTTAGAAGCTTTTGATATGCCTTTAACTCTTAAAATCTCAACAGCTTTATCTAAATCTCCACCAGACTCTTTAATTGCAAGATTACAATCTTTAAAACCAGCACCAGTTGCTTCACGTAATTGTTTAACTTTTTCTATATCACTCATTAGTTTAATTTTTTTTTATCCTTTTTAGCAAATTTGGCATCAAGTTTTTCTCTATCAATTTCTTGAACTGTTTTAGTAGATGCTTCTTTTGATTTGACTTCATCTGCTTGTGGTTTGTCATCTACTTTTGCTGGAGCAGCTTTTTTTGCATTTTCAATAGTTTCTTTTACTAAATTACAATAAAGATCAATTGCTCTTCTAGCATCATCATTTCCTGGTATTGGAAAATCTATTCCATCAGGGTTTGAGTTACTATCCAAAATAGCACAAATTGGAATGCCCAATTTAGATGCCTCAGCTATTGCTAAAGATTCATAGTTAGTATCAATTATAAAAACTAAATCTGGAACTTTTTTCATCTCTGCAATTCCTCCTAGAGCTCGTTCCAATTTGTCTTTTTTGACACTCATTTTTAATAATTCTTTTTTTGTGAAACCTCTATTTTCAGCAACAAGATCTGCCTCATATTTTTTCATTTTCTTAATTGAACCTGAGATAGTTCCCCAATTAGTTAGCATTCCACCTAACCATCTATAATTTACAAAGTATTGGCCAGTTTCTTTAGCAACTTCGGCTATAGCTTCTGATGCTTGCTTTTTTGTTGATACAAAAAGTATTTTTCCATTATTAGCAATTGTATTGTAAACTTTTTCTAAAGCTACATTGGTAAGTTCTAGTGTTTGAGTTAAATCAATAATGTGTATTGAGTCTCTTTTTCCAAAAATGTACTTTTTCATTTTTGGGTTCCATCTTAGAGTCTTGTGACCCAAGTGTACGCCTGCTTCTAATAGTTGTTGGATAGTTAAACTTGGTATTTTCATATTTATTCCCGGTTAAGCCACCACAGTAATTTCCATTTAAGGACCGGAGGTATAAAACCACAAACTGTGTGCGTGTTAATTTAATTTACCAGGTATTTACAAATATTTAATGAAACAAACAAGTCTTTTTTATTGTATTATTACTGAAATATCGTCTTTTCTTAGTAAATTTATAGCTTTTCTATCAATCAAACGTCTGTTCTTAAGTTTAAAACTAATATTGTTGTCGTTAGTCTCTAAATTAATTTTTACCTCTGTTGTCCCCTCTTCATTTAATAATTTGGATATTTTTTCAATATCATCAACAGTCTTAATATTAAAAGCAATTTCACTAACTGGTTTATTAAATAAGTCTTTAAGAGAGGTGATTTTTTGAACATTTATTCTCTTTAATTTATTTTCATCATTTGAAATTGTTTTAATTAAAGTAATAATTAGTGAATTTCCCTCAATTAAAATTTCTCTATTAAGTTCAAGAATATCCGAAAAGATAAAAAGTTCAAATACACTAGTTAAATCTGTAAATTTAATAACTCCATAAGAGTTTCCTTTGGCTGTTTTACGTTCAGAAATTTTTAATAAAGTAGCTGCTATATTTGCATCTTTAATATTATCATCAGAATTAAACTTTATATAATCTACAATTTTATAATCATCAAAAATTTCTTTAAACTGATTTAAAGGATGGTCTGATATAAAAAAACCAACAGCTTCAAATTCTCTTGAAAGTCTATCCTCAAATTTCCAATCCTCCATATTAAGAATAATTTCATTATCCTGCTCTTCATCAGCACCAAACAAA
>JAOISU010000013.1 GCA_028222445.1 Candidatus Pelagibacter sp. | reverse complement strand
CGCTATCAATTCGATTAAATCTTGAGGCAATAATTGCTGAAGTGAATATGGATCATTCTAACACAGAAGAATCTGAAAAGTCAGGTCAATATGAAAGCTTAAGAACTATGAATGCTGATGAATTGCTTAAAAAATTTAATTCCAAAATAAGAGACCTTCAAAACAAAATTTACTTAACTTCTGCTAATTCTAATTATGGCTTAACTCTAGTGGATGTGGACATACCCGAGGTTGGCAATACTGATATAATTAGAGATACCGTTATTAACTTTGATATTAAAAATATCAAAGATGAAGACTTAAAATTTTCTTGGGATAAAAGTTTAGGATCCATCATTTTAAGGGTTAATTCTAAAAATAATGAGGGTTTATACTCAAAACTAATTGAAAGTGATGATAAATCAGAATGGTTTAGCATAACAAACAAAAGAGAAGAAAGGCTTATAGACAATGTTAAATCTTATACTCAATTAGGTTTTAAGCACATAATACCTAAAGGTTTAGACCATATATTATTTGTTATCGCTTTATTTCTTCTCTCTTCGAAGTTAAAGCCTTTGGTATTGCAGGTTTCAATTTTCACTATAGCGCACACAATAACATTATTTCTTGGTGCTTTAGATATAATAAAAATACCCTCAATAATTGTTGAACCTATCATTGCTCTATCAATTTGTTTTATTGCTATTGAGAATCTGTTTACTGAAAATATAAAAAAAATGAGACCCTACATAATTTTTATTTTTGGATTACTCCATGGCTTAGGGTTTGCTGGGGTTTTAAATGAAATTGGAATTTCAGACGGGTTATTTATTTCAAGTCTTATTTCTTTTAATATTGGAGTTGAGGTAGGTCAAATTAGTGTAATACTTTTATCTTATATTTTTATCTCATTATTATTTCAGAATAAACCTTGGTACCGTAATAGAGTTACTAGGCCTCTTTCATTAGTAATTGCGTTGATTGGCTTTTATTGGTTTTTTAAAAGAATATTTTTTTAATTTAAATTAATTTTTCATTCTCATAAATGCAGCACTTATCTTCAGGTATATGTAAGTCTACTTTATCTAATGGAACTTCTGTTTCTCTACTTATTTTAGATTTTATTGTAAGACTTCCAATCTTTGCTGTAAGCAATTTATAGTTTCCAAGATCTTCCACTTTTTCTACATTCGCACTAATTACGTTTTCTTTTTGATCTTTGGCTATCTTAATAAACTCTGACCTTATGCCTAATTTAATTTTTTTATCTTTTAGTTTTGATAAATCTGTACTTGTTTTAATTAAAGTATCATTAATTTTAACACTATTGGCTGATGATGCATCAGTTTCAAATAAATTCATTGCTGGAGAACCTATAAAATATCCAACAAAAGTAGTATTAGGTCTTTCAAATAATTCTTTGGGTGTTCCTGTTTGAACCACCTCACCTTCACTCATAACAACTATATTATCAGCAAAAGTCATGGCTTCGTTTTGATCGTGCGTAACGTATACGAGAGTCGTTTTGTATTGTTCGTTTATTTCTTTAAGATTTCTTCTTAATTTAAATTTTAAATCAGGATCTATAACTGTTAATGGCTCATCCATTAGAACTGCTGCTACATCTTCTCTTACAAGTCCTCTGCCAAGAGAAATCAATTGTTTTTGATCTGCAGTAAGTTTTCTAGCAGGCAAATTTAAGAAAGATTTTAAATTTAATGTCTCTGCAACAGAATTAACTCTTTCATCCACTATTTCTTTAGAAAAATCTCTACATCTCAAAGGGAAAGCCAAATTATCATATACAGTCATGGTGCTGTAAATTACTGGGAACTGGAAAACTTGCGCAATATTTCTATTTTCAGTTTTAAGATCCGTAACATCTTTATCGTCAAATAATATTTTTCCTGATGAAGGCCTTACTAGCCCTGATACAATATTTAACATTGTTGTTTTACCACATCCAGACGGGCCTAAAATTGCATATCTCTTTCCATCTTCCCAGGTCATTGAAAACGGGTTTAGTGCATAAGTTGGGTTTGCATCATTTGGATTATATGAATGAGATATCTTATTTAAATTAATTTTAGACACTACTACCTCCAAATGGAGATGAGGCTAAATTTCCAGTTTCATCAAATGCATAAGCTTTGTTTGATTTAAAATTAATTTTAACTTTATCTCGGATTTTAAAATCCATAACTTCTTCTATACTGGTTATAATTTTTGCATTTCCTCTAGTTAGATGGAGTAAGGTTTCTGAACCACTAATTTCTGCAAGCTCTACTTCAAACTCAAATCCATTATCATTTAATTCTACATCTGATGCCCTTATGCCAAAATTAAAATCTTTATCTTTTATTTTAGATAAATGATCTGGAATATCTATTTCAATATTTTCAAATTTTATTTTATTAGAATCTATCTCAGCTTTTAAAATGTTCATTGGTGGATCATTTGAAATGGCTGCAACTTTTAAATTTTTAGGGTTTTCAAATATTTCTTTTGCAGCACCCACTTGAAGTACTTTACCCTCATCAAGAACAATAACTTCACCATTAAGTTCCATTGCTTCTCTAGGATCTGTTGTTGAAAAAATTACAATACTCTCTTCCGATAGGCCATTAATGAATATGTTTTTAAACTCTTCACGCAACTGTTCTCTTAACTTGTAATCTAAATTAACTAATGGTTCATCTAGTAATAAAATTTTTGCATTTTTTACTAGTGATCTTGCAACTGAAACTCTTTGTTGTTGACCGCCTGATAATTCTTGAATTTTTCTTTTTTCATAGCCCTCTAATCCTACTAATTTTAAAGAATTAAAAACTTCTTCATTAATCTTTTGAGGATCTAAACCTCTCTGTTTTAATGGAAAGGCTATATTTTCAAAAACATTTAAGTGAGGGTAGTTAATGAATTGCTGATAAACCATAGCAATATTTCTTTCCCATACTGGTATCTCTAAAAAATTCTTACCTTCAAATTTAATTGTTCCACTATCAGGCATAAGTAATCCAGCTATTGTTTTTAATAGGGTCGTTTTCCCAGAAAGTGTTCTTCCTAAAATTGTATATAATTTTCCCTTTTCAAAATTAAAAGAGATATTTCTCAACTGTAACTCTTCAGTTAATTTATATGATAAATTTTCACCAACTAAATTCATTATTTAATTGCTCCAGACAAATTTCCTTTTGACAAATATCTTTCAACAATAAATGCAACTACGATTAATGGTGCAACAGAAACTAATGCTGAAGCAGATAAGCTCCACCATGGTGTAATTGAAGAATTTAAGGCAACTATTTTAACTGGTAATAATTGTACTTCAGTAAAAGTTAGAATAAATGCAAAAAAGAAATCGATCCATCCAAATATTATACAAAACATTCCAGCAACAATTAAACCTGGTATTGAATTTGGTAATACGACTTTAAAAAATGCTTGGTAAGGATTGCATCCATCTATTAATGCTGTTTCATCTATTTCTCTTGGTACCTTGTTAAAGAAGTCAACCATAATCCAAACTGCTATAGGCATTAACAATACGATATAAACGACTATCAGCCCGATTAGGCTATCTAATAAATTTACAGCTCCTAAAAATAAGAAGAAAGGTATTGATAAAACAATTGGTGGCATAATTCTTTGAGAAATAAAAAAGAAGGTAATGTCGTTATTTTTTATGGGACCTGCTTTAAAAGTATATCTTGAAAGTGCATAAGCAGATAAGGTTCCAAGGATTATACTTATTAAACTCGCAGTACATGTTACAAACAGACTGTTAAAATAAGGTTCAACAATATCTACCCCTCCTTCTGCTGGTGATTTAATTAAAACCCTCCAACCTTCTAGGTTTGGTTCAAAATCAACCCATGGAATATAAGTAACACCTCCATTAACTGAATTAAAATCTTTGAAGGAAGTTGTAAGTGCCCAAAGAAAAGGTGCCACAACAAATACTGTCCAAATTGTTATAAAAAAATATTTTAAAAATGTATATAGTTTTCCCATATTTAATCTTTTAGTAATAATTTAGTTAATACTTTTGCAATAACAGTTAAGCTTATGATCATTATTATTAAATATGTGAATGACATTGAAGCTGCATATCCCATTTGAAACTCTCTCAAACCTTTAATAAAAATATAAAAACTTGAAGTCTCAGTTGAGGTTCCTGGACCACCAGAGGTTAACACATAAACTGTATCCATTATCTTTGAGGCTTCAATCAATCTAATAATAATTGCACCGATAGATATAGGTGCCATTAATGGAAATGTTACATAGATAAATTTTCTGACTGGGCTAGCTCCATCAATTGCAGCTGCTAAAAATGGTTCCTTTGGAAGTGATAAAAGGCCTGCTAACAATAGTAAAAACATAAAAGGTGTCCACTGCCAAACCTCAACAATAATTACAGTAAATTTAGCTAAAGTAGGGTCTGTGAGCCATTTTGGTGAAAGACCAAAGTTACCCAGAATATCATTTACAGGACCTAGAGATTCATGAAAAAAAGTTCTCCAAATAACAGTCATGATAACTGGTGTGGTCATCATAGGTATTAAAAATAATACTCTAAAAAACCTTTGAAACTTAATTTCCTTCCAGACCATGTGTGCTAATGCAAAACCAATTACATATTGAAGAACAACAGTTGTTACTGACAAAAAACTTAATCTAAAAAATGATTCCCAGAACCTTGGGTCATCTGTAAATAATCTTATATAGTTTTCAAGGCCTATAAAATTTAAACCATTATAACTATTCCACCCTGATAAACTTAAACGAACTACAAATATTATCGGGAAAATTAAGATACCTATAAGAACAAATAAACCAGGAAATAGAAAAATGTATTTATGTTTAAAGTTCATGACTTTGAATATTGATTATATTGCATGTATATGGCCACCTAATTAAAGGTGGCCATATAAGATTATTTTTATAACTTATTGTCTTCCATTTTGACACCAACAGCATAATCCTCTTGTACTGCTGATTTACCAACTCTTTTGACAATTGCTTCCCATTCTTTAGCAACTTCATCCAAAGCTTCTTGAGGAGATAGCTGACCAGCTAAAGCCTTAGAAGTTCCAGTTGCAACTGCACTAGTGAACTCAAATACACCACGAACTCTTAAAGGGAAAACTCTATTCTTACTTTTTTCCATGTCTTTAAGTGTTTTAGTGTAAGATTCTGCAATCTCTTTATCCCAACCCATTGTATCTATGTAAAGATTTGGATCGAAATCAGAGTTTTTAAATGGATTAACACCAAAGTTACCAATAGCTAAGTCAGCTTGGTGGTTTGCTCCATTAGAAAAGAAACAAAGATAATCAAACGCCATCTCTTGAACTTTACTTTTCTTAGCAACACCTACTGCCCAACCCCATACAATGTACGGTGCTTGGTTGTATTTGTTATCCCATTTGCCAGTAACTCTGTTCCAAACTTTGTCTGCGCCTGGAAGAGGAGCTGTACCTACTTTATTTTTAATAGGACTATCATCTTGCATTGCTGCAATAAAAGCATCATCCCATGAAAAACTAAATAAAGTTTGGCCACCACCAAATGATCCAATTTCATCACCTAGTCCAAAGTTAATTCCTCCTGGAGGAACATACTTAGTAGCTTCTACCCAGTCAGTTAAAGCTTCAACAAACCCTGGATTGTTAACATTTGGTTTCATAGTTTCTAAATCAAAAAAGAAACCACCTGGAGTTCTAGGATTTTTAGCATACGCTACTGATCTACTGAAAAAAGCTGCGAACATTAAGTCGTCTTTTTTCATAACTTCAGCTGAACCGTATTCTTTTTCTCCATCTCCATCCCAATCCCAACCATTAAAATATTTGGCCATTTCGCCATATTCTTTCCAAGTTGTAGGAACTTTTAACTCTTTACCAGTGTCTGCTTTGTATTTTTTTTGCATTTCAGGATTATCTATTACGTCTTTTCTGTATTTTAGATAATGTCTGTCTCCATCAACTGGATATTGGTACATAGTTCCATCCCAAGAAGAAACACCCACATGAGATTTTGTAACGTCTTTCATCTCTTTTGTGTTCATGTATTTTTTTGGAACTGGTGCTAAATACTGTCTCCAGTCATTTATAAAGTTAGAAAAACCAAATACGATATCGTATGGGGCTTGACCAGCTTTAAAAGGAACCATAGCTTTTGCATACAAATCACCTGCAGGTGTATGTGTTACATCAACTGTTGCGCCGGTTAGTTTTGCAAACTGTTCAGCATGAAGAGCTGTAGGCTGTCCAATTACTGGAACAGCGTGCGTATTTATTTTAAGAGTTTTTCCTTTATAATTTTTCTTAGAAATTTCTTCGTAAGAACAATCACCTGGAATATCTCCTGTCGCTTTGATATGTGGAAATTGATCACTCCACTTATCTGCATAAGCTGGACTAAATATCAGAATTCCTGATATCATAGCACTTAGGCAAGTTTTTATTATTTTCATTACTCTCTCCTTTTTTTATTATTATGGAACTAAAACAGCTCTTCCTTTAACTTTACCCTCGTTAAGATCATGAAGTGCTTTATTAGCATCGCCTAATTTATATTCTTGCATAGAAAGCGTAACTAACCCTTTGTTAGCTAACTCCATCAGCTCATATAACTCAGACCACGTTCCCACTAAATTTCCAACAATTGTTTTTTCTGAAATAATTACATCAACAGCTAGAACTCTGATTTCTTCACCATAGCCAACGATATAATAGTATCCACTTCCTGCTGTCATTTTGATTCCCATTGCAGTGGATCCTTTTTCACCAACAAAATCGATTACAGCTTCACCACCTTTACCTTTGGTAAGTTCTAAAACTCTTTCAACTTCATTGCCATCAATCAAAACTCCTTCATCACCACCAAGTGACATCGCATGTTTTAATGCTTCAGCAGATTTTTCAACAATAATAATATTTGCAGCACACATTGCTTTCAAACATTGAATTGCTATATGACCCAGTCCACCAGCTCCAATAATTACGCAAGTCTGACCTGGTAATAAATGTCTAGTAGCTTTTTTAACAACTCTATAAGCGGTAAGTCCTGCATCAGAAAATGGTGCAACATCTTTTGGCGCTAATATTGTTGGTAGTTTAATTAAGTTACGAACACTAGTTTTAAGCAGTTCAGCATATCCACCTTCTTTAATGTTTAGTCCTGGAAAGGCACCTTCTTCTGCATGCTGATCTAAGCCTCTACGACAGCTTAAACAAGTTCCATCTGTTCCTGAGATGATTGGGTGCAAAATTACTGGATCACCCTTTTTAAATCCAACAACATCCTTGCCCACTTCTTCAACCCAACCCGCATTTTCATGACCCATAACCATGGGTAATAAATCTCCTTTAGGATCTTGAATATGTTCCCATACACCTTCGATAATGTGTAAATCAGTTCTACAAACTCCTGCAGCACCAATTTTAACAATAACATCTGACGATTTTTCTAATTTTGGATCTGGCATTTCTTGCTCAGTCACCCAAACTTTTTCATCCATTTTTGGATTATATTTATGTAGAACTTGTGCTTTCATAATTACTCTCTATTTTTTTTGTTTGTTAATTTTTTTAATAACAAACCCTATCCAATATTCAGGTCAACTAAGAGTCAACTGCACAAAAAAGTGTTCAAAAAGTTAACAAAATACAACTTCTGGTTGGTTGTTCATTTTTAATTATGACCTAAAATAAGAAATGCCAAATTTAACATCTGTTGAAAAAGAATTCTCTAACCTCACTAAGAAAAGAGGTTTTTTATCTTCTTTGATTGATAAAGATATAGCTGATAGCTGGAAGAGATGTATTTCAACAGGATTGGATCCGCTTAAAAAACCAAAGAGAACGATTCTTTCTTTTAAAGAGCTTAATGAGCTTAAAGAAAAAAATGAATATATTAGAAGACTGATAAATCCTGAGCTTGAACTTCTATATTCACAAATAGCTGGAACAAACTTTATGGTAGCATATTCTGACAGCACTGGCTCAGTTATGGATACTATTTACGATAAAACCTGTCTTAAAACTGATGTTGGAAAAATTGTAATACCAGGTTCAATTTGGAGAGAAGAAATTGGAGGTACTAATGGATTAGGACAGGTTGTAACTCTCAATAAAGACTCCATAGTTTCAGGTAAAGAGCATTTTTTTGAGTCACATGGAAAATTATCTTGCTTTGCAAGTCCAATACTAAATCATGAAGGTAAAACAATAGGTATAATAGATGCTTCTACTGATGTGCATTCAAGAGAGCAGCACACACTGGCGCTAGTTAAGCTTGCTACAAAAAGCATCGAAACAAAATTATTTATAAATCAATTTAAAGATGAATTAATTTTATCTTTCCATCCACGCCAAGAATATCTTAGTACTAATAGTGTTGGTTTGCTTGCAATTAATGGTGATGGATTTGTTGTTGGTTCTAATTCAAACGCACGAATAATGCTACATGGACTAGCACCATTAAAGAATGAGAATTTTAATAATATTTTTACAACTTCATTTTCTTCAATAGCAAATGAACTTTTACAAAATAAAATCCTAAAAATTTCTGATCATTTAGGTTCGTCTGTCTTTATAATAAAAAGTCAAAATTTTAAGAAAAAAATATCCAAAGAAACAGGAATAAAAACTTATGCGTGCAATAACTGTAAAGGTTCTAAGTTTAAGGAAGAAAGATGTGTTTTAATTAAATCTGCATTTATAGAAACTGGAAATATTAGTGCAGCTTCTAGAAAACTTGGTGTATCAAGAACCACAATTTACAAACATCTAAAATAAAATTAATTTTTATAATTTCTTATTAAGAAAAATAGATAGGAAAAGAAAGAAGTTAATAAAAAAAATATCATAGCAAATCTAAAGCCTGAAATTTCTGAATAGCCTAAGTTCATTGTGAGATCAATAATAACGCCAATGATCCATTGAAGCGCAAATGCTCCAATAAAAAGAAGCAGATTAAATGATGTCAGTGCTTTTCCTGCATTTGAAAGTGAAAAAGCCATACCTACTGCTGGTTGGGTTAAGGATAAAAAAACAGAACTTACAGCAAAAAAAGCCCAGTGATATGCTCCTGCTTTAGGTCCAAGATAAATTATAAAAGCTAGAACAATTAAATTTAACGGTGCACCAAACTTCAATAATCTTATCGCATCTGAAACATTTTTTGAAATTTTAGGAACTAAATAGCCCCAAGATAGGAATGATATTAAGAGAGAAAAATAAATTAAGAAAAGACCATTTGCACTTTGTTCGGGTGTATATCCTGAAACTTTAATCATCCATGGTCCTGCCCAAAGTGTCTGAATAGCAAACAATCCGCCATAATTAAAAAATCCCATTGGAACTAAGCTTTTAAAAAAACTATTGTTCCAAATTTCTTTTAAAGAACCATTATCATTTGAGTTACTTTGAATATTTGCTTTGTTCCAATTAGGTATAAAAAAAATAATTAAGATAATACAAAATATGGTTAATAGAGCTAAAGTGATAAATATCATTCTCCATCCAATTATCGGTAAAAAAAATTGTACTGGCAAACTAGAAGAGAGCATTCCAATTGCGCCCACCATTAACATCCATGAATTTGCTCTTTGTTGCGTTTCATCTTGATACCAAATTCTATAAGCAGTAAGTGGCCCCATCAAACAAGCGCCCACACCTATTCCAATTAAAATTCTTGATATTAAAAGAGTAATAAAATTTTCTGATAAAGAAAATGAAATCATACCCAATACAGCTATAAGTAAAAAATATGATACTATTTTTTTTGGTCCCTTATTATCTAATAAATAACCTAATGGAATTTGAACAGCAGCAAAACCTAAAAAATATCCACCTCCCAAAAGTCCTAAGTCACCAGCTGATAAATCAAACTCTGATATAAGATTAGGTGAAATAGTTGCAGTGATTGCTCTTAGTAAATTAGAGATATAATAACCAAGAGCAAATACCAAAAATATAGTTATCGCTTTTTGTTTTGGTAAAATAACTTTATTCATAATTAAAAATTATAAAGAAATTAATTTACTTTATTTTTACAATTTCCTGTTTTGAAAAACTCATCAATATTGTCTATGGCTAGATTGGCCATAGCAATTCTTGTGTGCTTAGTGGCACTTCCAAGGTGAGGCAAAATAAAAACACTTTTAATCTTCAGATAGCCTGGATTTAAATTTGGTTCACCCTTATAAACATCAAGTCCTGCTGCATAGATTTTTCTTCTATTTAATGCATCTATTAAAGCTTCATCTTCAACAATGTCTCCACGAGCTACATTTGTTATAACCGCACCTGTTGGAAAATATTCTAATGTTTCTTTATTAATTAAATTTTCTGTTTCTTTTGTTGCAGGGCAACAAATTGACAATACATCTGAAACTCCAAAAAGACTTTTAATGCTATCATGATAAATGGCACCCTGTTCTTTTTCATCACTTAGTTTTGATCTGTTATGATAATGAATAATCATTCCTAAAGATTTTGCAATTTTTGCAATCTTTTGACCTATTCTCCCCATTCCTAAAATTCCAAGCCTCGTACCAGTTAACTGTTTTCCTATCAAATAATCTGCAGACCATTTCCAGCTACTTTCTTTTGCAGCCTGAACACCCTCTGGAACTCTTCTACATGCTCCAAGAATTAATAAAATTCCAATCTCAGCTGTGGCATCAGATAAAACTTCTGGTGTATTAGTTACAGCTATTCCTCTTTTTTTTGCTGCTTCTAAATCAATGTTTCCAAATCCAACTGCAAAATTAGAAATTACCTTAATACTGTCTGGAAGTTTGTTTATGGTCTCTTCATCCATTTTATCAGTTAAAGAAGTTAATACTGCATCATGACCTTCACTTAATTCGATAAGCTTTGATTGAGAATATAATTCATCATTGCTGTTAAACTTTGCATCAAACATTTTTGAAGCTTTGTCTTCAGACTCTTTTAACAATCTTCGTGTAATTAGAATTTTTTTCATAGTTAGTTTTTTTGTAATATTTTTGGTTTTGGGCCACCAGTATACCAATCTAATATCTCAATGGTATGTAAAATTGGAGTTTTCGTTCCATTAGAAATTTGAGTAATACAACCAATATTTCCAGTTGATATAAAATCTGGTTTCAAACTTTCAATATTTTTTACTTTTTTACTTAATAATTCTTTGGCAATTTCAGTTTGCAAAATATTATAAGTTCCAGCAGATCCACAGCAGATGTGGCCTTCTGGAATTTCCATAATTTCATTATTTGTTTTTGAAAGTAATGACATGGGTTGACTGTGTACTTTTTGTCCATGTTGCATTGAACATGCAGAATGATAAGCAATTTTGTACTTCTTATCTTTTACTTTAAAATTTAATTTTAAATTAGTATCTAAATATTCAGAAACATCTTTTGTTAAATCGGAGATCACTTTTGCTTTCTTTTTCATTTCTTCATCATCTTTAAAAATGAAACCATAGTCTTTCATGGTAGTTCCACAGCCAGAAGTATTTGATAAAATAGCGTCTAAATTTCCTTTTTGATGTTCGTCATACCAAGTATTAATATTATTTCTAAAATCTTGGTGCGCGTCATCTTCTTTTCCCAAATGATGATTTAATGATCCACAACATCTGATCTTTTTAGGCACAACCACTTCAACTCCATGTCTATTTAAAAGTCTTATTGTTGCCTCATTAATTTGAGGAGAAATTTCTTTTTGAACACATCCAGTTAAAAGAGCAACTCTTGCAATTTTATTTTTCCCACTTACAGAATAAATTTCTTTTTGTTTTATAGTTTTTTTTGGAAAACTTGTTGGCATCAAATTCATCATATCTTTTATTTTTAATGGCATTAAAAATTGAAAAGGTTTAGCTAATTTAACCATATAACTTGCTAATCTAAAGTATCCTGTGTTTGGTAACACTACTGATAAAAAATTTCTAATTGTTCTATCAAAAAAAGATCTTTCATAGTTTTTTTCAATATATTTTTTACCATGATCAATGATGTGCATATAATTTACTCCAGCAGGACAAGTGGTCATGCAGCTATAGCAAGACAAACATCTATCTATATGTTTTACAGTTTTTGCTGTTGGCTTTTTTTGATTTTCCAACATATCTTTAATCAAATAAATTCTTCCTCGCGGTCCATCTAATTCGTCACCAAATATTTGATGGGTTGGACAAGTTGCATTACAAAAACCACAATGAACACACTTTTTAAAAATTTTTTCTGTTGCAGCGTTGTCACTGTCTTTTAATTGTTTTTCAGTAAAGTTTGTTTGCATTAAATTCCTCTATACATTTTTCCAGGATTAAAAATTCTTTTAGGATCAAAACTTTTTTTGATCTTTTCTGATATTAAAAGTCTTATATCGTCTACTGTAAAAATTGTTTCTTCGTAATCATATTCATCCGATGTCTTTATGATAGTTAAATAACCACCTAATTCTTTGGTCAATTTTTTAATATCGCTAACCTTAGAGTTCTTTTTTGATTGAACCTCTATCCAATATAATGAGCCACACCAATCAATGTAATATTTATACTTATTACCTAAGAATTGCATCAACTTAGGGCCTTTCGAAGGAGGCACTACTACTCTTAAAAGGTTATTCTTTGTTGATTTGAATATTTCAAGATTATTTATTTTTTTCCAAAATGGTGTTGATTGATGAACATCTAAAACTGTTGTATTCAGCTTACTAAGCTCCAGTTCATTTGTTAAAGCTTTTAATTTTTCATCTATTGAAATTTTATCTCCTTCTATTCTTAGTGCTAAAAATGAACCTTTGTATTTTAAGTCATTAAATTTAAAGACCATCTCTTTGTTTTGGTCATAATTTTCATCTTTGGGTTCTTCAGGAATATAAACAGCTCCAGAGACTTCGCTGCTTGAACTAGATATCTTATCAAATAAATTTTTAACTAATTTTTTATCATCAGTATGTATAGTAATTGTATTAGATAATTTTTTTTTAGGTAGAACCTTCAATGTTATTTCAGTTAAAGCAACTAAAGTTCCAAAAGATCCTGTTACTAGTTTTGATAGGTCATAACCTGTAACATTTTTTACAACTGTCCCACCTGATTTAATTATATCTCCTTTACCATTCACACCTCTAAAACCTAATATGTGATCTCTTAAACTTCCTACTTTAAATCTTCGAGAGCCAGCAAAGTTACAAGCTAAATGGCCTGCTATGGTGCCCTTATTTGATTTTCCATTTTCAATAAATCCAAAATCAATAGGCTCAAAAGCAAGTTCTTGATTGTTTTTTTCTAACTCCTTTTCAACTAACTCTAATGGTGTGTTAGCTTTAACCTTAATATATAGTTCTTCAGGCAAATACTCAATTACACCTGACAACTTAGACATAGATAGTTTTTTTGCAGATTGAATGTTGTTACCAATAAAATTTTTTGAACCTGTGCCAATTATTTCTGTTGGTTGGTTTTTTTTGTAAAGTTCCTGAACTAGATTTGAAACTTGCAGCTCATCTTCTGGATAATAAGTATTATTAGAATCTTGGAAGATCTGGGAATTTTTCTTCATTTCTGTGGACATGTACCCTTCCTTCCTCTGCACATTTTCTTAATATTGGATAAACTTTTCCTGGGTTTAGTAAATTTTTTTCATCCAGTGATTTTTTAATATCTAATTGTTGTTGAATATCTGTATTATTAAACATCTCACACATTAGTTCTCTTTTTTCTACTCCTACCCCATGTTCTCCAGTGATCACTCCCCCTAATCTAACGCACGTCTTTAGTATCTCGGCTCCAAATTCCTCTGTTTTTCGCAGTTGTTCTTTATCACTTCCATCAAACATTATTAATGGATGTAAATTTCCATCTCCTGCATGAAAACAATTTGCTACAGGTAATTTGTATTTTTCAGAAAGTCTTTTTATTTCAAGTAAAGCTTCCGCAAGTTTTCCTCTTGGTATGGATCCGTCCATACAATAATAATCTGGTGCCATAGCTCCACATGCTGGAAATGCTGCTTTTCTACCTGCCCAAAATGATAGTCTTTCTTTTTCATTTTTACTCAATTTTAAACTTGAGCAATTATTTTTTTCACAAATACTTCTGACTTGTTTTAATAATTCATCTACCTCAGATTCGGTTCCATCTAATTCTACAATCAATAAAAGTTCTGCATCTCTTGGATATCCTGCTTTACTAAAATTATCTGTTGCCTCTATCAAAGCTTTATCCATTATTTCCATACCTGCTGGAACAATTCCACTTGAAATTATTTCCGATGCTGCATTTCCACCTTCTTCAATTGTTGGAAAGCCTATTAGTGCTGCTTTAACGACTTGAGGATTTTTTAAAATTTTTACTGTCACTTCAGTAATCACTCCTAATAATCCTTCTGAACCACAAATTAATCCCATTAGATCATACCCTTCTTGATCAAGAGTTTTTCCACCAACTCTACAAACTGTTCCATCCATCATTACCATTTCAACACCTAAAATATTATTAGTTGTCGTTCCATATTTTAGAGAATGGACGCCTCCAGAATTTTCAGCAACATTGCCTCCTATTGAGCATGCAAGCTGACTTGATGGATCTGGCGCATAGTAAAAATTTTTATGCTGTACAGCATGTGTTATTCCTAAATTTGTTACACCAGGTTGGGTTACTACACATTTATTTTCAAAATCAATTTCTATAATTTTATTAAATTTTCCAAGACTTAATAAAATTGCATCATTTAAAGGTAGGGCTCCTCCTGAAAGACCAGTGCCGGCCCCTCTTGGTACAACTTTAATATTTTCTTTATGACAAAATTTTAAAATATTACTTACTTCTTCAGTGTTTTCTGGCATCACAACAGCCAATGGTGTCTGTGTGTAAGCTGCTAATGCATCAGTTTCATATGGTTTAATATCATCTGCATGACTTAAAACATTTTCTGGATTGATAATTTTTGCAAGATTTTTAAAAATATATTCTTTTTTATTAATCGTTGCTTTGTCAATCTTTGGCAGAACTAATTCACTCATTAGTCTTAGCCTAGCATTTTTTTGATATTTTCCAATGCGTTAGATATGTTGTCTTGTGAAGCTGCATAGCTAAATCTTACGTAATCTTGGCAAGTTTTACCAAAAGCTGTTCCTGGAACTATTGCTACCCCTGCTTCATGCATACATTTTTTTGCAAATTCTGAACCATTCATTCCTGTTCCAATAACTTTAGGAAATGCATAAAAGGCTCCTCCTGGTAAACTGCATTCCACACCTGGTAAACTATTTAAACCTTCGTGAATCAATTTCCTTCTTTGATCAAATTTTACCATCATTTCATGGATTGCATCATCTGGTCCATCTAAAGCTGCAATTCCTGCAAATTGTGAGGGAGCATTAACACATGAAACACTATTTATAATTAGTCTGTTTACATGTGGTATTAATTCTTCTGGCCACACACTCCATCCCATTCTCCAACCCGTCATGGCGTAAGCTTTGCTCCAACCATCTAAAACGATTAATCTATCTTGCAGATCGGGGTAATTAAAAAATGTTGGCATTTCCTTTCCATCATAAATTTGTCTACTATAAATTTCATCGCTAAGGATTGCTACATGAGGATGTTTTTTTAACCCTTCTGCTAAAACATCTATTGCAGATTTTTCAACAAAACTTCCCGTTGGATTATTCGGGTTAATTAATATTAGCAATCTAGTTTTATCTGTAATTAAAGATAGAATTTTTTCTGGATCAAATTTTAAATCTTTATCTTCTGTTAAGTCATAAGGAACTGCTGTTGAACCTGTATAATTAATCATTGACTCATATATTGGGAATGCTGGTGTTGGATGTATAATTTCCGCACCTGGTTCACCAAAACATTGTATAGCATAATACATTGTTGGTTTCCCACCTGGCATTATCAATACTCTTTCAGGATCAATATCCTTATTGTAAAGTTTTTTAATTTTTCTAGTAACAGCTTGTCTGCACTCTAAAATTCCATTTGATAAAACATATCCATGATGACCTTCATCTAATGCTTTTTTTGCAGCATCTACTACGTGTTGGGGTGTCTTAAAATCAGGCTGACCTAAACCTAAGTGGATCATTGGTTTGCCTTGTGCTTCTAATTTTTTTGCTTCAGCTAAAACACTAAATGCAGATTCTGTTCCTAGTCTTTGTAAATTTTTTGCCAATTTCATAATAATTAAATTCTAGTGTTAATAATTTATAATTTAATTTATTTTTTATATATATAATTTTTATAAGTAAAAACTATTTTCTATAAATTAATTTTGACGCGTCTAATTCTTTCAAGGTCTTACAACCCATTAATACCATATTTCTATTGATTTCATCATGCATGTTTTGCAATAGACGTTCCACACCTGGTTGACCCCCAGCACTTAAAGCAAATAAAAACATTTTCCCAAAGCTGCATGCTGTTGCACCAGCTGCTAAAGCTTTTAAAACATGAGTTCCACGTCTTACTCCGCCATCTAAAATAATTTCTAATTTATCCCCTACAGCTTCTCTAATTGCATTAACTTGATCAAAGGGTGATCTTGAGCCATCTAATTGTCTGCCCCCATGATTTGAAATCATAATAGCCGTACAGCCTATATCTATTGCTCTTTTTGCATCTTCAATTGACATCACACCTTTAAGTGCAAATGGGCCATTCCATCTTTTTACACAATATTCTGCATCCTTCCAATTCATGGCCGGATCATATTGTTCATTAATATATTCGATGACTGATTTTGAAATATTGGTTCCTTTATCTGTTTTATTTTTAACATTGGATAATTCAAATTTTTTATGAGTAAAATAATTAAATACCCATTCAGGTCGCATGGCAAAACTCATTAAGCTTTGAAGTGTCAATTTTGGAGGAGTAGTAAAACCAGTTCTGTGATCTCTTTCTCTGTTTCCAGCAACTAATGTATCAACTGTCAAACACATACCATTAAAACCAGACACTTTGCATCTATCTATTAGATCGTCAGTAATTGATTGATCTTTGTGAACATATAATTGAAATAACTTTGGTCCATTTGAAATATCAGCAACTTCTTCAATAGTATTATTGGCCATTGTAGACATACTATAAAAGGTCCCAAATTTTTCAGCAGCTCTAGCAGATGCTTTGTCTCCATCATGATGATAAAGTCTTTGCATTGCAGTTGGGGAAAGAAAGATAGGTATATTAATTTTTTTACCAAAAACTTTGACCGAAAGATCGGGCTTTCCGACGCTTGCAAGTATGTTAGGAATTAAATCACAATCATTAAATGACTCTGTATTTCTTCGTAAAGTTTGTTCATCATCTGCTCCACCATCGATATAGTGAAAAATTGGTGAAGGTAATCTTTTTTTTGCTAATTTTCTAAAGTCACTAAAATTATGACAATTCTTTAAATTCATAAATGGAAATTTAAAAATTTTTTAGAAGATTAAACATATAGCTATTTGCACCAGGGTTTTTATCTCCTAAACTTGCATTTGATATATGGTTATATGACATTCCTAAATTAGCACTATCTGAAAGCGTGTAAGATAGTTGCATTTCAGTTTTAAACTCTAAAGCATGTCCTAAGTCTTTTCCATCACCTTCATGATAAATTCCTGGGGCAAAACTTGGTGTAAATTTAATTTTGTTACCAATTGCATAGTTCCACTCTACACCTGTATATACATAAGCTGCTGAATTTTCAGTTATGAACCCTCCAGTTATAGGAGATGCATTCCCAAGAAAAGTATTTCTCTCTAAATTTTCATTTTGATGTTGGAATCCAAAGAGTATAGCTTTTTGCTTATTATCACTGAAATCAAAATTACCAGTATAAAAATTATATTGATGTTCACTAACATTTTCTTCTGCATTTATAGAAAAAGAAAATAGTACAAAAATTACTGCTGAAAAAATTTTTATGTATATATTTTTATTCATTTTTTTTTTGAATTTTTTTAACTATTATCGCACCACCTAATAAAAATAACAACAAGGGTAATAACCACAATATATAAGTGTTTTTATTTAATTGTGGCTCATAAACTATCCAATCACCATACTTTTCTATTAAAAAACTGTAAATAGAGTCTTCTTTTGCCCCTTCATTAATCTTTTTATCAACAATTAATTTTATACTAGATGCAAATTCTGACTCAGAGTCGTATACAGACTGACCCTGACAAATCAAACAACGGATATTTTTTAATATTTTATTTTTTAAGATATCGCTTTTTTCATCAGATTTTAACTCTGAAAAATTTGTAATTAATAAAAGTATTATAAATATCCTAAAAATTTTCATTTAATCATTAACTTAATTTTATTTACAGCCTCCTGGTCAATTGGGCCAATAAATTTCTTTATTATTTTTTTATTTCTATCTATTAAAAAGGTTTCCGGGACACCGAAAGCACCAAATTCAACACCTAAAGTACCATCTTTATCAATTAAAATTCTTGAATAGGGATTGCCAAATTCATCAATAAATTTTTTTGCATTATTAAAACTATCCCTATAATTTAAACCAATTAGTTTAACTGAATGATTTTCATTTAATTGCATTAACAGAGGGTGCTCTACTCTACAAGGCACACACCAAGATGCCCAAATATTTACAATATAATAAGTATTATCTTTAAAAATTTCATCTGAACTAACAGTTTTTCTTGAAAAGAAATCTACTGCATTAAAAATTGGAATATCTTTTTTAATGCTAGTTTTGGGCACATAAGTATTTGGATTATTCAATCCTTTGTATAAAATTATAAAACAAAAACTTAAAACTACGCCTGTAATTAATATAGTTATATTTTTTTTCATGTCCTAGTTTTAAATAAACCTATCGTTCCACCAAGACCTAATAAAAAGACAGAAATCCAAATCCATACCATAAATGGTTTTGATTGATATCTAACATTAAAATATTCATTACCTTTAACAAGATTTATTACTATAAATTTATCTTCCAATAATGTTGTTTTTATATCTGCCTCACTAGTAACCATTAAAGGTTGATTATAAA
>JAOISU010000012.1 GCA_028222445.1 Candidatus Pelagibacter sp. | reverse complement strand
CTTTAAGAATGAGATTAATTGTAATTTAAATGGAAAATATTCATCAGCATTTATAAATGGTATTTTTTCACTTTCTAATGATAGACATCATGAAGTTAGAACTACCATAAATCACCTGACAGAAAATACTAAAAGCTATCAATTAATTAAAAGTGTCTTAAACGATAGTTCTAAAGCTGTATATCAGGGAAAAATATTTGTTAACTCAGAAGCACAAAAAACAGACGGATATCAATTAAGTAAAGCAATTTTATTAAATGAAGCATCTGAATTTAATGCAAAACCAGAATTAGAAATTTATGCAGATGATGTTAAATGTTCACATGGTTCAGCATCAGGTAGTTTAGATGAGGACTCTATATTTTATATAATGTCTAGGGGGTTAGATTATCAGCAATCAAGAGAACTTTTAATTAATGGGTTTTTACTAGATGTAATAGAAAAAATAACTGACTCTGAAATTAAAAATTTAATAAAAAACATTATTGGACTTAAAGAATGAATATAGACAAGATAAAAAAAGAGTTTC
Organism: Candidatus Pelagibacter sp.; assembly: GCA_028222445.1. Next base: position 19,087 of record JAOISU010000012.1, on the reverse strand, counting down.
CTATTTTTGATGAAAAAATTCAAAATAATGACTTAGTATATCTAGATAGTGCAAATTCTTCTCAAAAACCAAAAGTTGTAATAGATAGAATTAATGAATTTTATAGTAAAGAATTTTCTAATGTAGGCAGAAGTGTTCATTATCTTGCAGTTGCTGCTACCAATTTATATGAGAACACAAGAACTTCAGTTCAAAAGTTTATTAATGCTAAGGATAAAAATGAAATTGTTTTTACCAAAGGTGCAACAGAAGCACTTAATCTAGTTGCAAATATATTGGGTCAAAATTATTTACAAGATAGTGATGAAGTGCTTATCACTGAATTGGAGCACCATTCTAATTATGTGCCTTGGCATTTTCTAAGAAAATCCAAAAATATAAAAATTAATTTTGCTGAAATTAATGATGATGGTGAAGTAACATTAGAAGAAATTGAAAAAAGAATTACTTCTAGAACAAAAGTAATTTCAATTACACATTTATCAAATGTTACAGGTGCTATTTTACCAATTAAAGAAATATCAGAGCTTGCTCATTCAAAAGGTATAATTGTTGTAGTTGATGGTTGTCAGGGTGCTCCTCATTTAAGATTAGATATGCAAGATCTTGATTGTGATTTTTATGCTATTTCTTGTCATAAAATGTACGGCCCTACTGGTTTAGGTGTTTTGTATGGTAAAAAAAAATGGTTAGAAGAATTGCCTCCATATCAAGGTGGTGGTGGAATGATCAATGAAGTTAAAAAAGATAGAATTTCTTATGGTGATCTTCCTAATAAATTTGAGGCAGGAACTATGGCTACAGCTCAAGTGATTGCATTTGATCAGTCTATTAAATTTTTAGAAAGAATTGGTATAGATAATGTGGTGAAACATGAAGCTGACTTAGTTGAATATGGGCAGGAACTATTACAAAAAAATAACTCAGTTAGATTAATTGGTAATCCTAAAAATAAAGGTGGGGTGTTATCTTTTACTATTGAGGGTATTCACCCACATGATGTAGCAACTATCTTAGATGGAGAGGGAGTTGCAATTCGAGCGGGCCATCATTGCTGTCAAATTCTACATGATAAATTAAATATACCCGCAAGTTCGCGAGCATCTGTTGGAATTTATAATACAAGAGAAGATTTAGATACACTTAATGATGCAATAAATAATTGTAAAAAAATATTTAACCAAAAATGAACTTAAAAGAATTATATCAAGAAATAATACTAGAGCATGGTAAAAATCCACGCAATCTTAGAAAAACCGAAAATTTTAATAAAGATGCTAAAGGACATAATCCTTTATGTGGTGATAATGTACATGTTTATTTAAAACTTAATAGACAAAAAATAGTAGAAGATATTTCTTTTGAAGGTAGTGGTTGTGCTATCTCAATGGCATCAGCCTCAATTATGACAGACTTGATTAAAGGTAAGAATGAACATGAAGCTAAAGAAATTGTTGAAGATTTTTTAGGAATGATAAAAGAAAACCCTGAATTAAATTCAGAAAATTTAAAAGAGGATGAAAAAACCAAATTAATGTGCTTATCTGGAGTAAAAAAATATCCAATGAGAGTTAAATGTGCAACTTTATCATGGCATACTTTAGTTTCTGCAATTGACAATACTCAAGAAGAAATTAATACTGAAAGATTAGATTAAATTATGGATTTAAGAGAACAAGTAATAGCTGAAATTAGAAAAATATATGATCCTGAAATACCAGTTAATATTTATGAATTAGGTCTAATTTATGATGTTAAAGTAAAAGATGATAAGGCTAAAATTATAATGACATTGACCACTCCAAACTGTCCAGTTGCTGAAAGCTTACCTAAAGAAGTTAAAGACAGCGCGATGCAAGTTGAGGGTATAGAAAAAGTGGATCTTGATTTAGTGTTTGAGCCACCATGGGATAAATCAATGATGTCAGAAGCTGCTAAATTGGAGTTAAATTTATAATGAATCCTATAATCAGATTAAGCGATAATGCGGCTAATAGAATTAAAGAAATAATGTCAGATGAAAAGTCAAATTCTATTGGTGTAAGAGTTGCAGTTAAATCAGGGGGTTGTGCAGGAATGTCTTATGTTATGGAGTATGCAAAAGAAATTAATCCTACGGACGAAATTATAGAAGATAAGGGTGTTAAAGTTTTTGTTGATGCAGCAGCTGTAATGTATCTATTGGGCACAGAAATGGACTATAAAAAGGAGGAATTTTCATCATCTTTTGTCTTTAATAACCCCAATGAGTCTGAACGTTGTGGTTGTGGAGAGTCTTTTAAAATTTGATATTAATTATACGCATATCTGTATTGCAAATAACACATATCTCGTGTATTAATTAGATATGAATAAATTTGAATTTAAAAATCTTGTTAAATCACTGGAGAAGTCTTTAAAAGAAAGAACTTTTTTTAAAACTCTTAGAACAGAGGTAAATACTGGTGCTAACGGCACACAGGATTACGTTGTTAAAAAAGGAATTAACAAAGATACAATAGCAACAACTAGACAGTAATTATATTTAACTACTGTAATACATCTCAAACTCAACAGGATGTGGTGCGTGTTCAAATTTATGTATCTCTTCAAATTTTAATGCGATGTAAGCATCGATTTGATCGTCAGTAAATACTCCACCTTCAGTTAAAAACTCTCTATCTTTATCTAGATTTTCCATTGCTTCTCTTAATGAACCACAAACAGTTGGAATATTTTTAACTTCTTCAGGAGGTAAATCATATAGATCTTGATCAAACGACTCTCCTGGATGTATCTTATTTTTAATTCCATCAAGACCAGCCATAAGCATTGCAGCAAAAGTAAGATAAGGATTACCTGAGGCATCAGGAAATCTTATTTCACATCTTGCTCCATTTTTGCTTAATGAAATTGGTATACGACAAGAAGCAGATCTGTTTCTTGCAGAATAAGCAAGTAGCACTGGAGCTTCAAAGCCAGGTATCAATCTTTTATAGCTATTAGTAGTAGAATTAGAAAATGCATTTATTGCTTTAGCATGTTTTAAAATTCCACCAATGTAATGAAGTGCAGTCTCTGATAATCCAGCGTATGCATCTCCAGAGAAAACTGGTTTATCATTTTTCCATATTGATTGGTGAATGTGCATTCCGGAACCGTTATCACCTGCAATTGGTTTTGGCATGAATGTTGCAGTTTTTCCAAAAGAATGAGTAACCATTTGAACTACATATTTATATAACTGAACATTATCAGCTTGATCAACCAGAGTACCAAAATACATTCCAAGTTCATGTTGACTTGGAGCTACTTCATGGTGATGTTTTTCAACTTTAATCCCAACTTCTTTTAGACTTTTTAGATATTCGCTTCTCATATCTTGTTCACTGTCTACTGGAGGAACAGGAAAGTAGCCACCTTTTACTGGAGGTCTATGTCCCATATTTCCATTTGCATATTCTGTCCCTGAATTATAAGGGCCTTCTTTACTGTCTATTTTAAAACCAGTATTGTTTGGATCATTGTTAATTCTTACATCATCAAAAACAAAAAATTCAGGCTCAGGACCAAAAAAAGCTTTATCACCAATACCAGATTTCTTTAAATACTCTTCAGCTTTTTTAGCTGTTCCCCTTGGATCTCTGTCATAAGGAGATTTCTTTACTGCATCGAGGATGTCACAAAAAAGTATTAACGTATTATGAGATGTAAATGGATCCATGATCATTCTTGAAGTATCAGGTTTTAAAATCATGTCTGATTCATTGATAGCTTTCCATCCGGCAATAGATGATCCATCAAAAAACACACCTTCATTTAACATATCCTCATCTACAATTGTAGAATCCATAGTTAAATGTTGAAGTTTTCCTCTTGGATCAGTAAATCTTAAATCAACAAACTCTGCTTCTTTTTCTTTAATGAATTTTAGTACATTTTTAGCACTCATGATTTCTCCTTTTTAAATTTTGTTAAATTAAATTATCAAAAAATATCTTAATTATATTGCTTGATTAATTAATAACACCTATGCGTTTTTTACATATGAATTACATCATTATTTGTTAAATTATCAATCAATTGTTAGTTGAATTATGAGTTTATTAGACAAAGAGCCAGTTAAAAGAGCCGAGAAATCCCTGAAGGATTTTGACCAATCCTTAAAGGTTATTGTTTTAGATAAATCGGCAAGAACAGCTCAAGATGCGGCAACAGCATTAGGTTGTAATGTTGGAGCAATTGTTAAAAGTTTATTATTTAAAACAAATGATAGTTTTTTACTTTGTTTGGTTGCAGGTGATAAGAGAGCCTCTTTAAATAAAATAAAAAAAACAATTAACAAAAAAGATGTTTCAATGGCAAATCCTGAGGACGTAAAATCTCAAACAGGATATACAATTGGTGGTGTATCACCCATTGGTCATTTAAAGCAAATCGAAATTATTATAGACAATTCTCTAGAAAGGTTTAATGAGCTATTTGCAGCAGCAGGACATCCAAATTGTGTATTTAAAATAAATTTTACTAATATTCAAAAAATCACTAATGGAAAAGTTGAAAATATAACTGAATGAGACAACCTAAATTAATTGATTATACACTATTGGTAATTCTAGCTTTAATTTGGGCTTCAGCTTTTTTTAATATTAAAATTGCAACAGAGTCTTTTGGCCCTGTTACAATTGCTTTTCTAAGAGTTTTTTTTGGATCTATTCCAGTATTATTATTATGTTATTACAAAAAAATAAGAGTGGAGGCATTCTCTAAAGATTGGTATTGGTTTGCAATGATAGGTTTTGTAAACTTGGTTTTACCTTTTTTTCTAATAGCTTACGGTGTTAAATCTGTGCAAAGTAACTTGGCTGCAATATTAATGTCTACAACACCATTAAGCTCAACTGTATTAGGTCATTTTTACACAAAAAATGAAAAATTTAATGCACTTAAAACTTTTGGAATTTTAATTGGTTTTGCAGGAATTATTTATTTATTTTCTGACGACATACTGATTAATGATAATAATTTTATTTCAGCATTATTAATCTTACTTGGATCAACATGTTATGTTGTTGGTGGCGTTCTAACCCTTAAAATTAGTAAAAAGAAAAATGAAAATGTAACAGGATCTATATTAATTTGGGCTGTTTTAATTTTACTGCCTTTAGTTTATTTTTTTGAAAAGCCTTGGAGCTCAGTACCCAGTATAGAGTCCACAATATCAGTAGTTTATTTAGGAATGGTTTCAACAGGAGTTGCTTGGTTATTAAGATTTAAAATTCTAAAAGATAATGGTCTTATATTTCAATCACAAGTCTCTTATTTAATTCCAATATTTGGAACCATCTTAAGTTATATCTTTTTAAAAGAAATTATAACTCCTAAAGTTCTAGTGTCTTTGCTAGCAGTGATTGTTGGAATTTATTTTGTAAAGAAAGCAAAATAATAATTTATAATAAATTGTAATAGATATATTAATAACTATATAAATACTTTCAAATGTCTAAAATTCAAATATCCATTAATAACTTATCAAAAGTTTATGATAATGGCTTTAATGCACTTAACAATGTTAGTCTTCAAGTCAAAGAAGGAGAGATTCTTGCAATGCTTGGACCAAATGGAGCTGGAAAAACTAGTCTAATCAGCATCATATGTGGAATTGTGACACCATCATCAGGAACTGTTACAATTGATAATTTCGACATAATAAAAGACTATAGAGAAACAAGATCAAGAATAGGCCTTGTTCCCCAAGAATTAAATTTAGAGTCATTTGAAACAGTTTTTGATACCGTGTCTTACTCTAGAGGCTTGTATGGAAAGGCTCCCAAAACAGAATATATTGAAAAAATTTTAAAAGATCTAAGCTTATGGGATAAAAAAGATCAAAGACTAAGACAACTTTCTGGTGGAATGAAGAGAAGAGTTTTAATTGCTAAAGCTTTATCGCATGAGCCTAAAATATTGTTTCTTGATGAACCAACAGCAGGTGTAGATGTTGAGCTTAGAAGAGATATGTGGTTAGTTGTTGATGAACTTCGAAAAACAGGAGTAACCATTATTCTAACTACTCATTATATTGAAGAAGCAGAAGCTATTGCTGATCGGGTAGCTGTTATTAATCAAGGTGAAATTATTGTTGTTGAAGACAAGAAAGAGCTTATTAAAAAAATGGGCCATAAAAAACTAACCGTAGAATTACAAGAAAAAATTACAAAAATACCTGAAGATTTATCTAAGTATAATCTTGAAATAGGTAATGAAAATATGAATTTAATTTATACATATAATGTTCAGGCAGAAAAAACTGGGATTACAGATTTATTGCAAAACTTAAAAGATGCTGGATTAAAACTAAAAGATTTGAAAACTGAACAAAGCACATTAGAAAAGATATTTGTTAATTTGGTAAAGGAGAACAATGAAATTTAATTATTATGGTTTTAAAGCTATATATGTTCATGAGATGAATAGATTTATAAGAACCGTAGGTCAATCCATCTTATCTCCTGTTATATCAACCTCATTATATTTTGTTGTCTTCGGTTCAGTTATTGGTAGTTATATTCAAAAAATTGATGGTGTGAGTTACGGATCATACATTGTCCCTGGATTGTTAATGTTAACCTTGTTAACTCAATCTATAAGCAATACATCTTTTGGAATATTTTTTCCAAAATTTAACGGAACTATTAATGAAATTTTAGCAGCACCTATCTCAACACTTGAAACAGTAATTGCTTTTGTTGGAGCAGGAGCCACTAAAACATTAATTGTTGGTGCTGTAATTTATATCACTGCATCTTTTTTTGCTGATGTCACGGTTAAATATCCAATGTTGATGATATTTTTATTAGTTTTGGTTTCTTTCACCTTTGCATTATTTGGTTTCTTAATTGGTGTTGTTAGTAAAAACTTCGAACAAATGTCTATAATCCCGTCGTTAGTTATTACACCCATGGTTTTTCTTGGAGGAAGTTTATACTCTCTTGATATGCTGCCACCATTTTGGCAAACAATTTCATATTTTAATCCTGTGGTTTATTTAATTGATGGTTTAAGATTTTCTTTTTATGGGGTGTCTGATTTTAATATCTGGATCAGTATCAGCTCAATGGTCTTCTTCTTAATGGTCTGTATTACACTTGTGAGCATCTTACTTAAAAAAGGCTACAATATTAAAAGTTAACTCACTTTCATTTTAAGATTAATAATTACTAAAGTTTTATAATTTTTTGATTTAATTTCATGATATGAAATTCTAATCGAAGCTTAGGAAATTTTTTATTTAATAGTTGTTTTAGTTTTTGATAAGAAGTTTTGTGAATTTCATTCTCATCTAAATCTTTTTTACCTTCGGCAATTTTAATCGCCCCACAGTCTTCATGGTTTATAACAATGAGTTTACTTATTTTATGAAGTTCAATTGAAGCTGATAAATTATCAATAAATGTTTGATGCCATTTTTTAAATTTATTATGAGTAACCCCGATAGCTCCACCTGCAATAGTAAATGAGCTATATTTTCCAGTTAAGTTCTTTTTTTTAGTAAATTTATAGACTAGGGATTGGAACCTTGGATCCATACAAGAAAGAACCATTGCTTTAAATTTTTTTTGCATAAAAATTAATTAATAAAATTTAAATACAAAATTTTTTTTTATTTGTCATTAATTTGTTTATTTTTTAAATGAATTGACTATTGAGAACAGCCTTAAAGTCAGTTAGAGTGTAATTATTATGCTATCTTATATATTGCCTTTTATTGCTTTAATTGTTGTGGTGGTTTTTATCCATGAATATGGGCACTATTATTTTGCTAAACGCTATGGAGTAGGGGTTACTGATTTTTCCATTGGATTTGGAAAAGAAATGTTTGGTTGGAATGATAAATCTGGTACGCGATGGAAGGTTTGTGTCATACCACTTGGTGGATATGTTAAATTTTTTGGTGATAGAAATGTTTATAGCCAAGCTGATAATGAAAAAATTATAAAAGAATATAGTAAAGAAGATCAAGAAAAATTATTTGTATTAAAGCCTTTATATCAAAGAGCTTTAATTGTTTTTGGTGGTCCCTTAGCTAATTTTTTATTAGCAATTTTAATATTTTTTTCAATTTATACATTTGCTGGCAAAGACTTTACTCCTGCTGTGATTAATGAAGTTCAAAAAGATAGTCCTGCAATGGTAGCAGGGTTAAAAGATAATGATATTGTGATCTCAATAGATGGCAATGAGGTAAAAAGCATAATGGATGTCTCTAAATTTATCACCATGTCTACTGATGAATTTATAAGCTTTACTATAAAAAGATTTGATCAAGAGTTAATTTTTAGAGTTAAGCCCAATTTAGTTAATAGCGAAGACAATCTTGGTAATAAAATCAATAAAAGAATGATTGGCATAAAACTTGGAGCTTACAATAATGAAGTAAACCATGTAAAACTTGGTCCCTCTAAAGCTATATATTATGCTGTTAATGAGGTTTATTATGTGACTACCTCATCACTTAAATACTTAGGTAGTATGATTGCTGGAAATGGTGATAGCTCACAATTAGGTGGCCCCATAAGAATTGCAAAAATAAGTGGACAGGTTGCAGAATTTGGTATTTTACCTTTTATTAGTTTAATGGCTTATATTTCTATAAGTTTAGGGCTAATCAATTTGTTTCCAATTCCAATGCTTGATGGTGGACATTTAATGTTTTATGGAATTGAAAAAATATTAGGTCGTCCTTTATCACAAAAAACGCAAGAAGGTTTCTTTCGAATCGGTATGTTTTTATTGTTATCATTGATGTTTTTCACCACATTTAATGACCTAAAAGATGTTGGTTTATTTAAGTTTTTTAACAATTACATTTCTTGAATAACCCTTTAAAATCAACGTTTATTTAATTAATCACAATATGTTGGGGTTTTTATTTTAAGAGACACTAATAAAAAGCTTGATTTATAAGGTTTTATGTAAATTATGTGAAAATAACCAAAAAAACCGGAGCTAAATAAATGAACAAAAAACAACTAATCGCTAAACTTTCAGGTTCTTTAAACCTAAGTAAAGCTGATGCAGAGCGTACTTTTGATACGATAACAAACACTATTCTAGATGCTTTAAAAGGCGATGATTCAGTTAAGATCGCTGGATTTGGTACTTATAAAGTAGCAAAAAGAAAAGCTAGAGTTGGAAGAAATCCAAGAACTGGAGAGCAAATTCAAATCGGAGCCTCTCAAAAAGTTAAATTCTTACCAGCAAAAGCATTAAAAGAAGTATTCAATAAATAACACTTTTTTTTAAACGGCCTAAATGTTTTAAGTATAAGCAATTAGGCCGTTTCTATATGCGAATACTGCATAGCTATTTTTCCTAATCAGCGTTAGTTTTTATAAGTCATTAAATTATAAGTTTTTTCATTAACGGGAGGTCTTATGACTAAAATGATTAAACTAATAACAGCACCTTTATATTCATTAGTAATATTAATGGGCTTAACAAGTATCGGACATGCTGAGACAACAGTTTCAGCAGAAGTAGGGTTTATTTTTAATACTCTATTATTTTTAATTTGTGGTTTCCTTGTCATGTTCATGGCGGCGGGTTTTGCAATGCTAGAATCTGGGATGGTAACTTCAAAAAGTGTATCAGTAATTTGTGCAAAAAATATCGGTTTATTTTCAATAGCTGGAATAATGTTCTGGTTAGTAGGTTATAATTTAGCTTACGGCATACCAGAAGGTGGATATATAGGAACTATTATTCCTTGGTCTGATAGTAGTGCAATTGAAACAGGTTATTCAGATGGATCTGATTGGTATTTCCAGATGGTATTTTGTGCAACTACAGTATCTATTGTATCAGGTGCTATGGCGGAAAGAATTAAATTATGGCCATTCTTTTTATTTGCAGCAATTTTAGCTGGAATTTTATATCCAATCGTAATGGGTTGGCAGTGGGGTGGAGGCTGGTTAGCAGAATTAGGTTTTTCTGATTTTGCTGGTTCAACTCTTGTGCACTCAACTGGTGGTGCTGCAGCTTTAGCGGGCGCAATAATAATTGGACCAAGACTTGGAAGATTTACAAAGTCTGGAGTGCCAGCTCCTATTAAGCCATTTGCTGCTTCATCAATTCCATTAGTTACAGTTGGTGTATTTATTTTATGGTTAGGTTGGTTTGGTTTCAATGGTGGTTCACAACTAGCTATGGGAACTGCTGCTGATGCAATTGCTGTGTCAACAATCTTTATTAATACGTTTTTAGCTGGAGCTGGTGGTGTAATGGCTGCTGCAACAGTTACAAGATTAGGATTTGGAAAAACTGACGTTGTACAGATGCTTAATGGATGTATTGGTGGATTAGTTGCAATTACAGCTGAGCCATTAATGCCATCACCATTAGCTGCTATCTTAATTGGTGGTGTAGGGGGTGTAATTGTTGTCTACGGTACTAAATTATTATTTGCTTTACAAATCGATGATGTTGTAGGAGCTATCCCAGCTCACTTGTTTGCAGGTATCTGGGGAACATTAATTGTACCAGCAACTAACCCTGATGCTTCTTTTAGTGCTCAGTTAATTGGAGTACTAGCAGTTAATATATTTATCTTCGTTATTAGCTACATTGTGTGGTCGATTATGAAGGCAACTGTTGGTCTAAGATTAAGTAAAGAAGCTGAAACAAAAGGTACAGACGTTTCAGAAACAGGTGTAATTGCTTACGCAATTAGAGATTAAAAAAATAACTATTGCTCTCTTATAGTTGAAAAGGGGCCCCTTAATTGGGGCCTTTTTTATTTTTAAAGGTCTTTTAGGGTACTCAAGACTTCTTGTGCATGATCTTTAACTTTTACATTGTCCCAAATTTTTACAATTTTACCCTTAGGATCAATCAAAAATGTACTTCTAACTACACCCATAAACTCTTTACCCCAAACTTTATAACTTTTTATAATTTTAATTTCTTCATCTACTAAAAGATCAAATTTAATTTTATATTTTTCTTTAAATTTATGATGACTTTTAAGGTTATCTTTTGAAATACCAAATACCTCACAATTAAATTTTTTAAATTTAGATAATAATTTATTAAAGTTATTAGTCTCAATAGTGCATCCTGGAGTATCATCTTTTGGATAAAAATATAGAACCACATATTTTCCAATAGAATTTTTTAATGAATACGAACTACCATTAGTAGAAACTAGATTAAAATTAGGAGCCTTAGAATTTATCTTCAGCATCTATAATTTATTTTCGTACCAAATTTTATCCCAGTCAAAATTTGGTGGTATGCCATAAGTCGAATTAATATTAGTTGCATGCATGGTTAAAGAAGGAATTGGAGAAATACAAAATTCTTTGTCATAAATTTCATGTAATTTAAGTTCCATTGGATGGTGTCTTACTGTTGACATTAATTTTAGCTCATCTAAATATTTGTTAATCATTTTTTTACTAGTTAAAAAAGTAATTAAAGACTCATTAACAGTTCTCCAGTGCCTCATATTTCCAAAAAATATTTTTGAATTATTGATTGTTGAATATAAATAAGGATAATCAGCAGGGCATAAGAAAATTTCTTGATTTAATTGAGTGCTAATTTTTTCATATGTAAAAAGCATTTCAGTTATAGCTTCTTTTGTATGAATATAATCATCTTCTAAAAAATAGAATAAATCTGAGTCATCATTTTCAGAAATTTCGATCGATTTATATAAATTTCTCATATTAGAAATCATATTTTCAGAAATTGTCTTTCCATTAGTGTCTATTTTTTTAATTTTTTCATTAAATTCATTTTCTTTAAGATTAATTAGTTGTGTAGATAAAATTGTATCATTTAGTAGCTGATTGATTTTATCCAAGTTTTTTTTAGACGATCTATCATCAGTAATTATGACTTTAATATTAGTATCTTTAAAAAATTCTTTTGCTATCTCACAAGATTTGATTACAGACTTTATAGTTCTAAGAGTATAATCAATTTTAGGTAGATCAAATATCCGTTTTTTATTTTGATCGAGCATAACTTTAGTGTTGTCTGTATTACCAAATGTATAGGATCGAATTATAATAGCTAAACTTTTAACTTTTCTTGTAATGGGGGTTTTACCAAGAGGTACACTAATTGAAATTTCTCCACTTTTACTCAAATTTTGATTAGCACTAATGTTTCTTGATGGAATATGTAAATCTGCCTGATCAATTATTTCATAACCAAATTTTCTAATTAATTTTACAAAAAGTTTGTTTAAAAACGATTTTTTTTTAATTACTAACTTATTTCTCATATGTTGAATTAGTATTGTATTATATAAATTTTTAACTTAAATATTTAATATAATGAAGATTAAATCATCATCACAATTAGTTCAAACTGCACTTAGTCAAATAAAGACTATTTCAACGGAACAAGCTTTTAAGCTATTTAATGAAGATAAATGCAATTTAATTGATATCAGAGAAAAAGGTGAGCTTGATAAAATGGGAAAAGTCGAAAATTCAAATCATATTCCAAGAGGAATGTTAGAATTTTGGCTGGATCCCAATAGTCAATATTATAAAGAAGGTAAATTAGATATGAATAAAGAAATGGTTTTATTTTGTGCGGGCGGTTTAAGATCGGCGCTTGCTGTAAAATCTTTAAAAGAAATGGGCTTTGAAAAAGTTTCACATATTGATGGTGGTTTTGCTGCAATTAGTCAAAGTGATTTTAAAATAGTCTAATCTATTTATTGTATTCGTCTAACGCGTATTCCAATCTATCTTGACCCCAAAATATTTGATCATTAATTTTAAATGTTGGTGCACCAAATATTTCTCTTTCATGAGCATCTTTGGTCACATTTTTTAATTTATCTTTAATAATTGGATCTTTAATTGCTGTTAAAAATTGATCAGGATTAACTTTACAACTCTCAAGAATAGAAATTAATATTTTTTCATCTGCAATATCTAAATTATCTCTCCAATATGCATTAAACATAATATCTATATATTGATCTTTTGTTGTTGAATTTATAGAAAAATAACCACGCATAATATTAAGTGAGTTTATAGGAAATTTGTCGTTCCATTTAAAGTCAAATTTATTTTTTTTTGCAATAAGATTGCAATCATTAATCATATTTTTTAATTTTGATTTTATAAATGCAGGAGCTGTTATTCCCTCTAAATTATGAAGACCGCCTAATAATATAGGTTTATATTTTATTTTAATATTATTTGGAAGAGACTGGATTTTTTTATGTGCCAAGTAAGTATATGGGCTTATAAAATCAAAATAGAATTCTATTTCTTTAGTCATATAAATTTATTCTTTTCGAATAAAAAATTCTTATAAACCAATAGACCAAAATCCCTATTGGACCAATAAAGTAAGTTAGTATAAGAGGAAAGGATAATAATATTTTATTGATACCAAATTTTTGAGAATCCTTCACTATCCATCCACCACAGAATAAATTTATAGCTAGAAAATGAGACCAAAATAAAATTAAGAATGATTTATCAGAAAATAGATCTAAAATTGAGCTTAAACCGAGATAAAGCTCAAAATTTTTTAGAAAATCATAACCCTCGTTAAAGAGTAAATATAACAAATAACAATAAGCTAAGCTTATAATAAAAATAGGGAAAATTGACGTTATAAAGACCTTACATATTTGTGATTGAGGAAAAATTATTAACACTATCCAAAATGGTAAAACACCCAAATTTAGCCATAGAAAAATCATCTCAATAGTAAAGTATGTATAAATTTGATCGATCATATTTTAATGTATTATATTACAAGATAGCATGATTCCCATAAGAAATAGAAAAAAAACATTAGAAGTTACCATGGAAGAAATGAGAAATTTTTCCTTCGCCTACATAGAAAAATATGCTCCTTCAAAGCAGCAACTACGAACCTATTTGTTAAAAAAATATTTAAAAGCAAACGTTCCTAATGTTAAAAAACAAGACATTACTGATTTGATTGACATTGTTTTAGTTGATCTTGAAAAAAGCAAATTTATTAGTGATAAGTTTTATTCAGAGAGTAAATCAAGAAGTCTTATTCAAAGAGGCAGTTCAATTAATAAAATTAGAAATTATTTGATGGTAAAGGGTATTGATGACACTTACATCAAAGAAACTATTGATAAAATTAAAGAAGATAACTCTGACCAAGATTTTTTTTCAGGTATAAAAATTTGTAAAAAAAAGAGAATAGGACCCGCTAGAGCAGAAGACAACAGACCTTTATTCTATAAAAAAGACATTTCTTTACTTGCTAGGAATGGTTTTGACTTTGAAACATCAAAAAGAATAATGGATATAGATCAAGCTGATTATTTAAAAATAATTAAGCTACTTTGATTTTTTTTTATCTTCCTTAACTAATTGGTTGATAATATTTTTGATATAGTTTCTTACAAATACAAAAGTTACAAGACCAAATATTGAAACTGAAACTATTATAATTAATATTATTCTTAATTGCTCATCCATTATAGTATATTTTTACTTTTTAAAATTAAACTTGGGTTTTTAAAACTCGGTTTACCATAAAGTATTTCACGACCATTAAAATCTGTTATTTTACCTCCTGCATGTTCAAGTATTGCGTGCCCCGCAGCTATATCCCATTCACAAGCCCTAGGTTCAGCAACATACATATCAAATTCACCTGCAGCGATTACACAAAATTTAAGAGAACTTTTCATTTTTTGATATGATGTAATATTATTTTTTTTATGTATCTCTAAAATCTCTGGTTTTAATTCGTTTGAATAACTTACAGCAGTTATTGTACTGCGATCTTTTTTTTTATTTATTAATTCAACTTCTTTATCATTAACCAACTCATAACTGTGTGATAATCCATAAGAGTAAAAAATTCTTTTTTTTGCAGGTGCAGTTATGATTCCTATTACTGGTTTTTTATTTATTATTAATGATGCATTTAAGGTAAATTCATCTCTATTGCTTATATAATCTTTAGTCCCATCTATTGGATCTATTAGCCAAAAATTATTCAAATCATTATCCATCTTATGATTCGCACTCTCTTCTGAAACAATAATTATATTGGGAGTTATTTCTCTTATTTTGTTGGTAAGAATTTTGTTAACCTCAACATCTCCGTTACTTACTGGCGTATTATCTGATTTAATTTCTTTTGTTAATCCAACCTCTCTAAGATCCAATGCTACTTTACCTGCTTTTTTAAAAGTATCTATTAACGAAAGGGTTATTTTCTTTTTTTCTTCAATATTCATTTATATAATTTCTTTAATTCTATTAATTTAGAGTTAATTACTTTTTTTCCAGCATTTTCAAAATTTACAGTAACCTTGCCATTGATTATTGATTGAACCTGTCCAATACCCCATTCTTTTTTATTTGGATTTGTAACTTTATCGCCTGGTTCAAAATCTAAAATCATTAATTTACTTATAGATAATATACTAATAAATACTAATAAATATGACAAAATTGAATTCAATTGGAATAGCCAAGGATCCAAAAGATACGCTAGTTGTTGTTGCAATGTCTGGTGGTGTTGACTCCTCTACTGTTGCGGCGATGATGAAAAATGAGGGTTATAAAATTATTGGTATAACACTAAAACTCTATAACGACAGTAAAGAAACTGCATCTTCAAAACAATGTTGTGCTGGACAAGATATTATGGATGCAAAGAGGGTAGCTGATAAATTAAAAATTGAACATAAAATTTTATATTATCAAAATAAATTTAAAGAAGGAGTAATTGATAATTTTATTGATAGCTATCTAAATGGAGAAACGCCTATTCCTTGTGTTCAATGCAATAAAACAGTTAAGTTTACAGATTTGCTTGAAGAAGCTAAGAGGCTAAAAGCTGACGCACTAGTTACAGGGCACTATGTAAAAAGTATAACAGATTTAGATAATACCGATATGTACCGTGGCATTGATTTAAATAGAGATCAAAGTTATTTTCTATTTAATACGACAAAAGATCAATTAAATTTTCTAAGATTTCCCCTTGGAAACTTGCTAAAAGATGAAACAAGAAAGATAGCAAGAGATTTAGATCTTAATGTTGCAGATAAACCTGATAGTCAAGATATTTGTTTTGTTCCAAATGGTGACTACGCTTCAGTTATAGAAAAATTTAGACCCAATTCTTTTAGCAAAGGCAATATCAAGAATATGAATGGTGATGTGATAGGAGTGCATGACGGCATAATTAATTATACAATTGGGCAAAGAAAGGGAATTGGCGTTTCTGATAAAAATCCATTGTATGTAGTTAAGATAGTTGCTGACAAAAATGAAATAATTGTTGGCCCTAAAGAGCACCTTGTTAAAACAGAAATAAATTTAAAAGATTTAAACATTATCACCAATGATAATGAAGACTTTGAAAAAGAATTATTAGTGAAAGTTAGATCTACTGGAAGATTAATTAAAGCTAAAATAAATATTGATAATACTTCAGCTATTGTCAATTTATTAGAAAAAGAGCACGGTATTGCTCCTGGTCAGGCTTGTGTATTTTATTTAAAAAATCAAAAAGGGTATAAAGTTTTAGGTGGAGGATGGATAAAAGAATAATTTTCTAAAATTTTCTCGTATTATTTTAACATAAATATTATTAACTTACTTTACTATCTTCTTATTTTCTTATATTACAACTATTATACCTATCATGGAACAAAATCAGAATACATTATTTAACAAACAACAATTAGAAGAATTTTTTTTAAACTCTAGTATTGATATAAATTTTGGAAATTTCATTACTGCTATTTTTTTTTCATTCCTATTAGCTACGATAATTAAATTTACCTACATGAAGGTTTCAAGAAGTTTAAATGATAAAGAGCATTTTTCTGAAATCTTTGTTCCGTTAGCAATAATTACAACCCTTGTAATCACAGTTGTCAAATTTTCATTAGCATTATCTCTTGGTTTAGTTGGAGCTTTATCGATAGTTAGATTTAGAGCAGCAATTAAGGAACCAGAGGAATTGGTATATTTGTTTTTTGTTATAGGCGTTGGATTAGCAAATGGTGCTAATCAATTTTTAGTTGCAATCATTGCTACTGTCTTAACTGTTAGTATTTTATTTTTTAGAAAAATATATGCTGACAGAAATTCAAAAAATACTGTCATAGAAAATTCAATTAATATTTTGCAGATACAAACAAAAAAAGATGCAGAAAAATTAATTAACGATTTGAAAAAAGATGTAAAATATTTGAATTTAAAATCTTTTTCTTCTGATGTAAATTTAAATCAATATAATTTTTGGTTTGATATTGAATCCAAAAATTTATTTCACTTTATGAAAAAAATAGAAAAAATTACATCTGATAATAAAGATATAAAAATACAGATTTACTCAAGATCTGGCATCTACGAGTAATTTACAAGGTCACAACATTGATACTCAAAAAAAAATTACTCAAATTCAGTATTTTAAAAAGATTTTTAGAAATATTTAAAAAAATAATATTTTTTTTTGGGATATTATCGATTTTATTTACTACCATAATTATTATTTATTATCACACAAGCAATATGAGCAAAAAGTTTTCATTTGTAGGTCTAACAATGAAAGTTAATGATAAAATCCTAGATAAATATATGGGTTTTAATATGAGGAAAATACCTGATTATTTTGAAATATTAAAATTAAATGTGCTTAAACACTTTCAAACAAGTGAACTTGAAAATTTATATTTAGAAATAGATCAAAAATCAATTTTAAATCTAGAGCTACAAAGAGAGCTTAAGTCAAAAAATGGTGGTGTGTTACCTAATGAAAATAAAATAATGGTACCAGCAAAAATTAGATATAATGATGAAAATTACAAGATAAAAATTAGAACAAAAGGTACTCGCTTAATTCACTGGGAAAATAAAAATGAAACTTCTTATAAGATAGATATTCGAGGTGAAAAAAAATTATTTGGAATGGAAGAATTTTCTATCCAAAAACCAATCACTAAAAATTATACTTACGAATATTTATTTCATAAGTTATTAGGACACGTTGGTTTAGCCAATATTAAGTATTTTTTTGTTAATCTATATTCAAATAACGAGAATTTAGGCGTTTATGCGGTAGAGGAGAGCTTTTCTAAAGAACTAATCGAAAGACAAAGTAGGAGAAATGGCCCTATTTTTTCTACCAGAGATGAACTCGGTAAACTTTTTCCAAATATTGCATTTGATTTGTATTCTAGAGATTATTGGATTGAAGAAAAGCCACAGTTAATTAGTAATTTATTTTCAATTTTAAATAACATTAAAGATAAAAATTTTAATATAAATAGTTATTTTGATATTGATAAATGGGCAAAGTACTTTGCTATAATTGATCTAACAGGAACATACCATGGGTCTATATTAAAGAGTGTAAAACTTTATTACAATCCAGTCACAGCCCTGTTTGAACCTATAGGTTATGACTTACATAAGGGTGCAGGAATTTTTGATAATTTTATTATAATGGATTTTTTACAGGAAAAAACAACAGCCTCAAGAATAGCATGCAGTTGGATATGTCCCCACGAGGAATGGTTTTTAAAATTTTTGAAAAATCCAAATGGAGAATTGAACTATGAGTTTATTAATAAATATATTGAATATTTAGAAAAGTATAGTGATGAAGAATTTGTTATTAAATTTTTAGAAGAACACGAAGAAGAACTTTTTTCTTATAATAATGAGATCTATAAAGATTATTCAAAATCAGATAGAGTTAACTGGAAGGGGGTTGGTTTTTTTGTTTATGATAGGGACTACTTATTAAATAGAGCTAAATTAATCAAAAACAGAATTAATAAAATTGATTTACAGAATTTAGAAATTTCAAAAATTGATAGCTTACTTTATTATGAAGACTATCACACATCAAGCTTTCCAATAAAAGCCAAAACTACACAATGTGAAAATAAAAGAGATATAAAAAATTTATTTTTTGCAGGAAGTATGAGTATAAGCTTGGATACTACTTGTAAAAAAATAATATTTAAAGATTACAAGGGAAACTTTTTAATTAAAGATTTAGAGAATAACTTTAATATAAATGCAGATAAGAAAAATTACACAAAAGAAAT
>JAOISU010000011.1 GCA_028222445.1 Candidatus Pelagibacter sp. | reverse complement strand
GCTAATATAAAAGTACACAAAAGAGGTTTAGAGTTAATCAAACCAGGAGTTAAATGTTCTGACATCTGTCATGAATTAAATGAATTATTTGCAGAATTAGGCTATCTACAATACCGAACATTTGGCTACGGACATTCTTTTGGAGTTTTATCTCATTTCTATGGAAGAGAGGCAGGACTAGAACTTAGAGAAGATATTGATACGGTATTAGAAGAAAATATGGTGGTTTCAATGGAACCCATGATCATGATACCAGAAGGTAATACTGGTGCAGGAGGATACAGAGAACACGATATTTTAGTTATAGGAAAAGATAGTGCTGAAAATATTACTAAGTTTCCTTTTGGACCAGAACATAATATTATCAAATCCTAAATTATGAGTGATAAGACTATAGTTAGCAGTTGGAACGAATGGGATCCTTTAAAACATGTAATTGTTGGTAAGGCTGATGGCACTTGTATTCCAGCACCAGAACCTGCATTAGATGCAAAGGTTCCAGAAGACAGTGATATGCGAGGTCAGTTTGGACCAAGAACTAAAGATACAGTCGATAAAGCAAATCAATTATTAGATGATTTTTCCAGCATGCTTGAAAAAAGAGGAATTAAAGTCGATAGACCAGACCCAATAGATTTTAATCAAAAAATTTCAACACCAGATTGGCAAGCAGAAACAATGTTTGGCTGTATGCCTCCACGAGATGTTTTGTTAACTGTAGGCAGTGAAATTTTAGAGGCGACAATGAGTTATAGATGTAGATGGTTTGAGTACCTTTGTTACCGACCATTATTACAGAAATATTATAATGATGACCCTAATATGAGACACGAGTCTGCGCCAAAGCCAAGGTTAACTGATGCAGATTATAGGAAAGATTATTTATCAGATAAAATTGGTATTCAAAAAAGATTAGAGTGGACTGAAGACAAGTTCTTTGTAACAACTGAAGAAGAACCATTATTTGATGCAGCAGATGTTTTAAGATTTGGAAAAGATTTAGTAGTTCAGCATGGATTTACTACTAATCTTAAAGGAATTGATTGGCTTAAAAGACACTTTAAAGATCATAGAGTTCATGCTGTTAATTTTCCAGGTGATCCTTATCCAATTCATATCGATGCAACCTTTACTCCTATTAAAGAAGGATTAATCATTAATAATCCTCAAAGAAGATTGCCAAAAGAACAAAGAAAATTATTTGAAAATAATGGATGGGAAATTATTGATAGCGCACAACCCGCACATAATGAGCCACCACCATTATGTTATTCTTCAACTTGGTTATCAATGAACGTCCTAGTATTGGATCCAAAAACTGTTTGTGTTGAAAAAAGTGAAGTATATCAGGCAGAACAATTAGATAAATTAGGAATGGAAGTAATCCCTGTTGAATTAAGAGACGCATATGCATTTGGTGGAGGTCTTCATTGTTGTACAGCAGATGTTTACCGTGAAGGTGAATTAAAAGATTATTTTCCAAAACAATAAATATGGCAACAGTTAAAACAAAAAGAGAGCGAATAAAATTTGCTTCTGATAATGTAGCGGGTGCTTGTCCTGAGGTATTAGATGCGGTATTGAAAGCTAATGATGGTGATAGCACTCCATACGGTAATGACCAAATATCAGCCGAATTACAAAAGAAGTTTTCAGAACTATTTGAAAAAGATGTAATTGTTTTTCCAACTGCATCAGGAACGGCTGCTAATGCATTAGCTTTAGCAACAATGACACCATCATATGGTAATATTTATTGTCATAAACTTTCTCATATTAATACAGATGAATGTGGGGCACCTGAGTTTTATACAGGGGGTGGAAAATTAGTTACTTTAAATGGAATAAATGGAAAAATAACACCTGAAGAATTAGATCAGTCTATTACTGGTAAAGGCATTGTGCATCATACTCAACCTGCCTCAGTAAGCATTACTCAAGTTTGTGAAACAGGAGAAGTATACCAATTAGATGAGATTAAAAAGATTTCTGAAATTACGCACAAGCATAATTTAAATATGCATATGGATGGAGCACGATTTGCAAACGCTTTAACTGCATTAAATTGTACTCCTGCTGAGATGACCTGGAAATCAGGCATTGATGTTTTATCATTTGGAGCAACAAAGAATGGTTGTCTTGCAGCAGAGGCAATAATTTTTTTTAATAAAGATCTAGTTGGTAATATTGCTTTTTTAATGAAAAGAGCAGGGCATTTATTATCTAAGATGCGTTTTGTATCTGCTCAGCTTGATGCATATATTTCAAATGATGTCTGGCTAAGAAATGCAAAACATGCAAATAAGATGGGAAAAAAATTAAGTGAAGGATTAGCAAAACATAATAGTATTAAACTAGCATACCCAACAGAAGCGAATGAAGTTTTTGCAAAATTTCCAAGAAATATGATTGAGCATTTAAATTCTGAAGGCTACAAAATGAATGAAGATGAGCTTGATGGACAAGCTGTAAGATTAGTTGCTGCCTGGAATACTCAAGAGAGTGATGTCGATCAATTATTAGAGACCTTAAAAAAATCTAACTAGGATTTTGTTTTAAAAATTCAATATATTTAACAACTTCATCAAATTGTTCGTCAGGTATATCTTTATAAGAGTTCTCAAATTTCTCTTTGACACATAGAGCAACATGGGCGTAGGGATTTCTTCCTTTAGGATGATTTGGATGGCTTGGTAACTGACCTAGTAAATAATCGCCAGCTTCCTGTATCATTTTCCAGAGTTTACTTGTGTTTTCTTTGTTCATCAAAGTGAGATTAATCTCTAAAGTTTACAAATTCTACGGGAAGACCAATATCAATAGCAGTTATTGCCGACATTGCTTCTTGAAGGTCATCTCTTTTTTTTCCTTCAGCGCGTAACTCTTCTCCTTGAATTTTAATCTGAATTTTAAGTTTTAGTTTTTTTATTTCAGTAATAATTTTTTTTGCATTTTCTTGGCTAATACCTTCTTGGAGTTCACTAACCTGTCTAATCGATGAACCTGCAGCATTTTCTGAGTTTTTGATTGATAATACTCTTGGATCTACCTTTCGTCGTATAAGATGAACCTGTAATAATTCATTAACTTGTTTTAATTTTAGCTCATCGGGAGCTAATGTAGTGATAATCTTATCTTTTCTTTCAATTGAGATATGAAGTCCTTTAAAGTCAAATCGATTACCAATTTCTCTAAGGCAGTTTGCAAGAGCGTTATCAAACTCTGGGTAACTAACTTTACTGATTACATCAAATGAAGGCATAATTTTTTATTATATAATGAATTGACCTTAACAAAAATTTTCATAATTGACTATTTGATTTATTTTGAAACTCTTTTAAGTTGCAATTATATGGAAAATTTAGTCAAAAAATTAGAAGAACAGATCAGCTTTCTTCAAAATGAAATATCGCAAATGAGTGATGAAATGTATTCTCAACAAAAAGAAGTATCAGTTTTAAAAAAACAAGTTTCAAATCTTGAAAAAAGAATTAACGAATTAGAGAGCAGTGATGAAGCGGGTATGGTTATGATTGATAAAAAACCCCCACATTATTAAACTTTATTATTAATCCATGACAGAACAATTTGATGTTATTGTAGTAGGTGCGGGTGCCGCTGGTATGATGAGTGCCATAGAAGCTGGCAAACGGGGACGTAAAGTACTTTTAGTTGATCATGCAAAAAAGATAGGAGAAAAAATTAGAATATCAGGTGGTGGACGATGTAATTTTACCAACATACATACTCATCCTAGTAAGTTTATTTCAAACAATCCTAAATTTGTAATATCAGCTTTAAAACAATACACGCAAAATAATTTCATAGATTTAATAAAGAAACATAATATTAAATTTCATGAAAAAAAATTAGGACAGCTCTTTTGTGATGAAAGTGCTCAACAAATTATAGATATGCTACTTTTAGAGTGCGAGATGGTAAAAGTAGTTTTAAAAAAAGATACAAGTATTGATGATATAGACAAACAAGATGATAAATATTTTATAGTTGTTGGAAGTGATAAATATTTCTGTCAGTCATTAATTATTGCAACAGGTGGGTTGTCTATTCCAAAAATTGGAGCAAGTAAATTTGGCTATGATATTGCTAAAAAATTTGGTTTAAAAGTTATTGAAACATTACCTGCGCTAGTTCCTTTAACATTTAGTGAAAAAATACTGGAAATTTGTAAGGAGCTTACTGGATTATCTGTTGAAGCAGTTGTTTCATTTAAAAAAACTTTTTTTGAGGAAGGAATGTTATTTACTCATAGAGGCTTAAGTGGACCTTCCATATTGCAGATTTCTTCTTATTGGAAATTAGGAGATAATATCAAAGTTAACTTATCACCAAAGCTTGATGTAGATAAATTTCTAAATGATAGAAAGATCTCTAATCCTAAACAAGATATAAGCATTATAGTTTCTGAAATTCTTCCTAAACGATTAGCTCATATAATCTGCAATGAAAATAATGTTAATGGAAATATATGTGAATTATCGAACAAAGTATTAACTAGTTTGAGTAATTCTATAAATGCGTGGGCGATAAATCCTACAGGAACTGAAGGTTATAGAACTGCTGAAGTAACTTTGGGTGGTATTGATACTGAGGAAATTTCTTCTAAAACAATGATGTCCAATAAACACCCTGGATTATTTTTTATTGGAGAAGTGGTTGATGTTACTGGTCATTTAGGCGGTTATAATTTCCAATGGGCTTGGTCTTCTGGATATGTTGCTGGCCAGTATGCTTAAAGGCTAGTTGTTGTTTGGGTATCTTCAGTTTTTTGAGGTTCATCAATAGGTTCTACTGTTGGACTTAACTCAATTCCAACAGGTGTGATAGAGGAGGGCATTGCAACGAATTGCGAGTCAGGATTATCAACCACATTTCTCACAGTATTTCTATAGATACCAAATGCTCCAATTAATATGTGAAAGAATATTAAAAAAACAAAAAACCCATTCAATCCAACTAAATTCATAAAGATAGAACACAAGAAAGGCCCACTCATTGCCCCCATACCAAACGTAAACTGTAAACTAGCACCAGCTGCAACGAATTGTTCTTTAGGTATAAAGTCATTTGTATGAGCAAGGATTAAAGAAAACATAGGAAGACTACATACTGAAAATAATATTAAGGATAAATAAAACCAAGTCCTACTAGTTGCTAAATCACCCGGTAAATACATTTGTCTTGATGCAATTATTGCACAAAAAGCAAAAAAAGCAGCTCCAAAAGTTGAATAGATAATTACTTTTCTTCTATCAAAAGAATCTGAAATTTTTCCTATGGGCCATTGTGATATAGCACCCGATATAGCTAATAAAAAAGTTACAAGTGAAATTTCAAAAATTGAAAAATTCATTGATGCAGCATAAACAGCAAGTAATGTAAATAAAGCAGACTGTATGGTTCCATAAAAAAATGAACTTACCATTCCAAACGGAGAAGCTTTATAAACTTCCTTTAAAGACATAGCTTTAATTTTTTTAAAATTAGGTGGTTTTTTTTTAGTAAGTAAAATTGGTATTAAACCTGCTGAAGTAAGCACTGAAATTAAAATAAATGGTTCAAATTTTAATGGATTGCTAAAGTTCAAAAGAAACATTCCAATTCCCATAGAAGTATATAAAATAATCATATATATAGAAAGAACACTTCCTCTATTTTTATTACTAGCCCTGTCATTTAACCAACTTTCAGTAACAGTATAAATCGAGACCAAACTTATCCCTGTAAAAATCCTTAAAAGAAACCAAACAAATGGATGAATAAAAACTGAATGGAGTAAAATAACAAGTGAAGCAATAGATGCAAATGCAGCAAAAACTCTAATGTGTCCTACGCTGGCAATAATAACAGGTATAATTTTTGCACCAATAAAGTATCCAACAAAATAGCCAGACATCATGAAGCCAGTTGACATTAAACTAAAGTCTTCTGCTACCGCTCTTACACCGAGCAATGAGCCTTGGAACCCATGAGATATCATGAGAAAACTGATACCTGTAAATAGCGCCCAAGAGTTCTTTAAAACTTTATTCATAAAATTGACCGTACTTATTTGCGATCTAGATGTAAATCAAGTCTTTATTATAATTAAATTATGAATTCTTTAGCTTAATAAAAGAGTGAATGGCAATTGCTGTAATGATAACGGCACCACCTTGGATAGTCTCAAGGCTGGGCTGCTCCTTAATAATCAACCATACCCAAATAGGACCAATTATAGTCTCTAGTAAGAAGAATAGGTTCACTTCAGCTGCAGGTATGAACCTTGGAGCTATAGTCACTAGCACAAAAGGTATAGCAACACACATAACACACATTAGAGGAACAATAATTAGATCACTATCAATTAGTGCAAAACTTTCAATGAACAGAAGTGCAAACATCGCTACAATTAATTTTCCAACAACAGCAGCTGGGATTAAATTTTTATCCTTTGCGGATCTAATAGTAACCGCTCCAACAGCTAAACCTAAAGCAGTTATTAAGCCTAATATATCTCCAAAAAAGTTACCTAATTGTATTGAATCGTAGAATATATAAATAGCAGCAGTAAAAGTTACAAATATTGTAATCCATGTTTTTCTATCAGGTAATTCTTTTAAAAATATTGCACCAAGCACTGCAGATAACATAGGAGCCATTGCAATCATAACTAATGTGTTTGCAACATTGGTATTTTGTATTGAAACAACAAAGGTAATATTGGTTATAGAGAAAGTACCAATATAAAGTAAGCCATGATAGCCACTTGAAAAAAGCATTTTAAAAAAATTTAATTTATAAATTAATAACATTCCTAAAAATACAGTAATGAAAGGAATAAGGCCTCGATAAAAAACAAGCCCCCAAGTATCAACATTAGAAAGTCTAATAAATAAACTATCAGGAGTAATAAACATTACTGCAACAAATGCGAGTAAAGATCCTTTTTGCTGGTCGGATAATTTGTTCAAGCTTTTAATCCTTTCCAAAATGTTTTTGCAAGATTAATGCTTGTAAGATCATAAAAAGATTTTAATCCTGTAGGAGAAGTTACATTAATATCTCCATTTAGTTTTTGGTCGATAAAATCAATACCAGAAAAATAGATGTCATTTTTTTTAAGATCTTTACTAATTATATTTGAAATTTTATTTTCTAATTTTGTTAATTTAACTGAGATAGGTATGGCTCCTTTACTCATGTTGCTTAAAAAAGATCCTTTTTTTGGAACTCTAGAGATCGCACCACAAACTTTACCATTAATTATAAAAACTCTTTTATCTCCAAACTTAATTTTAGGTAAAAACTTTTGACACATAATATGCCCATGTTTTTTTATGAAATTTGTAATCAATTTTGTATTTATTTTATTTTGAAATAAGTGAATATCATTGCCACTAAAACTATGAATAGGTTTTATAATCATTTTTTTATTTTTAGAAAAAAACTTATTAATTTCGTTTATATCTTTTGTGAAAATTGTATCTGGCATATATTTTTGAAAAGATGTTGAATATAGTTTTTCAGAGATATTTCTAATAGAGGTTGGATTATTAATAATTTTAACTTTATTTTTTATCTTATCTAAAATGTAAGTTGTTGAAATATATTCTAAATTAAAAGGAGGATCTTGCCGTATCAAAATATACTTACATTGTGTAAGTTCTAGTTTTTGTTGGTTTAATATTTTAAAAAAACGTTTATTTGAATAATTAAACTCTACGTAAAATCCATTCGCTACGACCTTATCGTTAATAATTGAGAGCTCTTTAGGTTCATAATAAAAAATTTTGTATTTTAACCTTTGTGCTTCAATGGCAAGAAATATACTAGTATCCGTTAGAGGCTTTAGTTTTGAAGGATGATCACCTTGAATTGCAACTATCTTATTTGTCATATAAATCGTTTAAATTTTCATTCTTAGAAAATTTATCTATCATATGATCTGCGTTTGTTGTCTTATTATCAATCAGTTTATCTAAGTGATTTAAAAACTTAGCCTCATTATCATTAGATTTACTCAAAATGTCTCTGTTTAATAATCCTTTTCTAGAAATCCCAAGCAGCAATGACGCCCAATGTAATAGGTCTTTTCCCATTAACTCAGTGTTAAACCCTTTTTTAGGTGCTTCTAGGTAGGCATTAATTATTTTATTTTTATCCCACTTAGAAACCAATTCGTAAGCCTCATCTAAATTACCATATAAAATTCCAGTATTAAAAGCAGGTCCAGAACATAAACAGTCCCAACCACAAGTGTCCATTGATCTTAATTCTATGTATTTCTTAAGTCTATTTTCTGTAAAAATTGTACTTAAGTGAGTGGTTAAATCGTCCTCAGTTGGAAGCCGATTGTTAATTTCACTAATTTTCCCATTCATGAAATCTGAAAATGAATAACCACCTCCTGATAAGTATTCTTTTTCGTTTTGAATAAATAATAATGGAAAATTTATTGAAAAATCTGCATATTTTTCAAAATCCATATTGTCAAAAAAAACTTCAGGTAACCCCCCTCTAGAAGTTTCTTGCCAAACTTTAGATCGATAAGAACTGTAACCACTATTTTTCTTTTCAACAATTGAAGAATTTGCAAACAGTGCAATAGATATAGGAACTATAGAATTTATTATCTTAAATTTTTTAATAAAATCTTTTTCAGAATCGTAATCCAAGTTAAGTTGCGTGCCACAAGTTCTATACATCATATCTAAACTCAAAGAACCACCATTAGGCATATCCTTAGTCATTATTTTATATCTTTGTTTTGGATTATTAGGAACTTCATTAAGATTTGAAATTGGATCAAAACCAGCACTAACAATTTTTAAATTTAATTTTTTAGTTACTTGCTGTAACTCAAATAAATAATCATGAGACTCAGCACAAGCTTCATGGATATTATTAAGTTTATCACCAGATAATTCAATTTGATTTCCAGGCTCAAGAGTAATACTTTTTCCTTGTTTTTGTAATCCAATAATATTTTCTTTTTCCATTATTGGCTTCCAGCCAAATTCACCTAGAAGTAAAAACATTTTAAGGACAGTAGGGTAATCTACTCTTTTGTTTGATTTTTCATCAAATAAAAATTTTTCATGCTCAATGCCAATTTTAAAATTTTTAACATCTTTAATTCCAGACTCAAAATATTTGATTATATGTTCTTTATGAGTGATCATTGATTTATATATAAGGATTTAAAGTCTTTTTTAAAGTCTTTATGTTTAACTCTTAGTTTGAGTGCCCTATGATGGTTACTTTAATTATTTGAACCAGTGCTTAATAATGATAATTGAGTAATTTTATCATCACCTAGTTCATCGATAGGTTTGACAGGATATTCACCTGTAAAATAATGATCAGTTAATTGTGGATAATTATCATCTCTTTTATCAAAACCCATTGCTCTATAAACACCCTCTAAAGATAAAAAATCTAATGACTTAGCACCAATGTATTCACAAATTTCATCATTAGTTTTATTTGCTGCAAGCAACTCTTTTTTTGTTGGAGTATCTACACCATAAAAATCAGGAAATCTAATTTCTGGACAAGCAATTTTTACATGAACTTCTTTTGCTCCTGCATCATATAACATTTTTACAATTTTATGAGAAGTTGTTCCTCTTACAAGAGAGTCATCTATTAAAATAATTATTTTACCTTTAATAGTAGATTGATTTGCATTTAATTTTAATTTCACTCCAAGACTTCTGATCTTTTGACTGGGTTCAATAAAGGTTCGACCAACATAATGATTTCTAATTAAACCTAATTCAAAGTTAATTCCTAAATGTTGCGCAAAACCAAGGGCTGCTGCATTACCTGAATCTGGTACAGGCACCACTATATCAGCTTTAATTTTGTTTTCTTTTGCAAGTTCAATTCCAAATTGCTTTCTATGTTCATAAGCTGATTTACCATTTAGCAAACTGTCGGGTCTTGCAAAATAAATATACTCAAAAACACACGGACGAACTTTTCTAGCAGGGAAGGGTTTGATACTTTTTAGTTCATTATTCTCTATATAAACAACCTCGCCATTTTCAACATCACGAATATATTTTGCACCAATTATATCTAAAGCACATGTCTCTGATGCAAAAACATAACTATCTTTAATTTTCCCAATCACCAATGGTCTAATTCCATGAGGATCTCTTACACCGATTAAAGTATTTTGTGTTAGCATGACAAGTGCGTATCCACCCTGTATTTGAAATATAGCATCTATAACCTTATCAATTGTTTTATTCCTTTTTGACTTAGCAATTAATTGAACAATTGTTTCCGTGTCAGATGTTGTGTGAAATATTGCACCATCTTGAACCAATCTATTTCTAAGTGTTATTGAATTAGTTAAATTTCCATTATGAGCAACACCAATACCTCCAGCATTTGTATCTGCAAAAAAGGGCTGTATGTTTCTTAAAGTATTTTCACCAGTTGTACTGTATCTGTTATGACCAATAGCATAATCTCCAGGTAAGCTATTTAAAACTTTCTCTTTATTGAAATTATCTCCAACTAAGCCAAATCTTTTTTCAGAGTAATATTTTTTTCCATCAAATGTGACTATGCCACAACCTTCTTGGCCACGATGTTGTAAAGCATGCAATCCTAAAGCAGTTAATGCAGCAGAGTCTTTATTATTACTTACACCAAAGACACCACATTCTTCTTTTAGTTTAGGATTATATATCTTCAATTTTTTCTTTAGAATTTTTATATGTTTCTTCATTTGGAAATTCTTTAATAAGATAATTACTACCTTTTTCTAAGTAAGGAAAGATGTATGATTTATTGGTGTCAATTGACCATCTATCATAATTGTAAACTATATTAATGGCTGAAAATATAGCTACACAAATATAAAAACTTCTAACAAATCCAAAAAATAACCCAAAAATAGAATCGATTCTTCCAAGCCCAGTATATTTGATAGCTTTATTAATTCCTTTATTGACAAGTAACATCAGGAATACAACTATAATAAAAATACTTAAGCCAAGAGTGATATCAAGAACATACTCACTATCGATCATATTTTTAAAATATGGCTTGATCTTTGGAAATAATATTAAAGTTACAATATAAGCTAAAAGCCATTTTGAAGCTGCAAGCACACTTAGAATAAAACCTTTTCTATAACATTTGATTAATGAAAGAGTTGTTAAAACTAAATATATTAAATCTATAATTGAGATTGCTTCATAAAAATCTTTTAAAGCATCAGTCATAAAATTTTATTTCCCAAATGGTTTACTTATTAAGATAAGAGAGGGAAGTAAAGTTAATACAGAAATCATGGCAAGCAGCATTGCTAATCCAGTGAATACACCAAAATAAATTGTGGGTATAAATTTAGAGAAAACTAAAATTGAAAAACCAAATACTATTGTAATTGAAGTATTGAGTATTGCAACGCCAACAGTTGAGTGACAAGTTTTAAGTGTTTTATTGTAATCGTTAGTTTTAGTAAACTCTTCCTTAAATCTGTAGATATAATGAATACTATTATCAACAGCAATACCTATAGTAATGGCTGCGATAGTGATAGTCATCATATCAAGAGGTATTCCAAGTAGCCCTATAATTCCTAAGATAAAAAAAGCTGCAATAAAGTTTGGCACAACCCCAATTAAAGATAATTTAACATTTTTAAACAAGATTAAAAACATTATAAAAATTCCAGTCATTACCAATCCCAGAGTTAGTATTTGAGATTTAAATAAGCTTTGTAATAAATTGTTAAATAAAATTAGCACACCACCTAGTTTAAATTCCTTTTTACTTAATTTTAATTCATTTTCTAAATCATAATTAATTTTATTTATTAAATCATTTCGTCTTAATCCTTCTTGAGAGTCGATAATTCTTAAGCTTATTCTTGCTTCATTATCTTTAATTGAAATATATGGATCTATAATCTCTTTTTTAATACTTTCTGGGATCTTAGAATATAAAACACCCATCTCTAAAGTTCCTAATGGCTTATTATTATTAAGCTGGGTTGCAACTTCGATAATGGAACTAAAAGATAAAACCTTACCGATTGCGGGTAAACTATCTAAGTAATTATGAACAGACTGAATTTTATCGATTTTATCCTTAGTAAACCAATATTTTTCATCATCTTGACTTTCCTCATCATCCCAACTTTCAAATTCATCATCCTCACTTGATTTTTCTTCTATTAGTTTAGGAAATTTTAAGATTACCTCCAAGGGTGTGGTGCCACCTAATTTTTCATCAATTAGTTTCATGCCCTTATAAATTTCAGTGTTCTTATTAAAATAATTTATAAAACTATTTTCAACCTCAAGACGGCTTATACCAAGGACACTTGCAATTAAAATAAAACCAGTAATTACAAAAATAATACTTTTATTATTAATAGATATTTTTCCAAGAAAGGCAGTAATCTTTGAACCTTCATCTTCTTTAATACTAATATTATTATCAGACATGAAGTTAAGAAGTGTTGGCAGCAACGTAAAGGTTATAATAAATGAAGTGATCAAACCAAAGGTCATCATCCATCCAAAATCTATAATAGGTTTTATGCCACTAAATATTAATGAAAGGAAAGCACATATTGTAGTTAACACGGTATAGATAATTGGCCAAAACATTTTGCCAGTGGTCATTGAGATAATCTTAAAATTATCTAAATTTGGAAAATCATTCTTTAGCTGTAGAAAACGAGTACTCATATGAATATTCATTGCCATAGTTAAGATCAACATCAGTGCAATAAAGTTTGATGATATAACAGTTACTTTCCAACCAAGTAGACCAAGCAATCCAGTCATAATCAATACAGAAAAGAAACAGCTACTAATTGGAACAATGATCCAAATTAATTTTCTAAAAACAAACCAGAGTGTTGCGATGATAAACAATAGAACTCCTAGGCCAAATACAATAATATCACTTTTGATAAATGACATCATATCATCAGCAATCATAGGGATACCACCTAGGTAGATCTTACCTATATCTTCATAGCTTTTGATAATCTCTCTTATTTCAGTAATGTTTTCATGATTTTTCTTCTTTAAAGTGTCTTTATAAATTTCTTTTTCTTCATCAGTTTTATTTTCTAAATCTTTTAAATCATTCTTTTTGATATAAACAATTATTCCACTAGTATTACCATCTTCACTGATAACAAAATTTCTAAAGACAGGGCTGTTTAGTATTTCTTTAAATCCCCGTTCAGTATCAACACCCTCATCTTTTAGGGTTGTAAAACTTTCTAATCTTTCTTGTAGAGGTGCTTCTGAATTATTTAATAAAGGAATATCTAGTAAGGTTACTACACTATGTACCCAGTCTAGGCTTTGAATTTTATATTTAAGACTTAAAAGATTATTAATTGAAGACTCTGTAACCATTCCTTCATTAGGAGAGTAGGTTAGAACTAAAAATTCTTTAGAGCCATATCGTTCAGTAATTTCTTGTAAATATTTAAGATCAGGATCTCCTTCAATTAAAAGGGTTTCAGACGAAGCATCTAATCTAAAATCTTTTGAAAAATAACCAAAACCTAGCAACGTTATTATAAGCAACACAAAAATTGATTTTGGATTCTTTAATATAGTGTTTTGGTATAAATGAGATAGCATTTAAGACTAATATATTTGATATTAGTTACTTTGAGTATCTTTAAATTTAGTAAACATTGCCTCAAATTCTACCATGATATTACCTGTTGGCCCGTGTCTTTGTTTTCCAATAATAAGTTCGGCTAAATTTGATACTTCATTCATTTTAGCTTGCCATTCTGCATGCTCAACGGTTGCTGGTCTTGGCTCTTTTCTTTCCAGATAATAAGCCTCTCTGTAGACAAACATTACCACATCCGCATCTTGTTCAATTGATCCTGATTCTCTTAAATCAGATAATTGAGGTTTGTGATCGTCTCTTTGTTCAACAGCTCTTGAAAGCTGCGATAGAGCAATAACTGGAAGTTTAAGTTCTTTTGCCATTGCCTTAAGCCCTTGGGTAATTTCAGAAATCTCCTGAACTCTACCGTCTCTATTTCCAGAAGATCCTCTCATTAATTGAATGTAATCAACTACAATTAAATCTAGACCAAATAATCTTTTAATTCTTCTTGCTCTATTACTCATTGCAGCAATGCTAATTGCTGGAGTTTCATCTATATAAAGAGGTAACTCAGCTATGTTTTTTGATGTTTCAATAAATTTATCAAACTGTTCATCCGATATTCTTCCACGTCTTATATCATTTGATTTAATTCTTGATTGTTCTGCTAGAATTCTAGTTGATAACTGCTCCGATGACATCTCTAGAGAAAAAAAAAGCAACTGATGATTTTTTTCCAGCTTCTTGTAATTTTTGAGCAGCATTGAAAGCTATATTAGTTGCAAGCGCGGTTTTACCCATTGAAGGTCTTCCAGCAATAATAATTAAATCAGAATTATGTAATCCACCCAATCTATCATCTAAATCTCGAAGACCTGTTGGCACCCCAACAATTCCTTCATCATTTTTATAAGCAGCAGAGGCCATTTCAATGGTTTGCTTCATTGCTTCATCAAATTTAATTAAAGATGAGTTAAACGAACCTTTTTCAGCTAAATCAAATAATAATCTTTCTGAGTTTTCAATTATGTTTTGACCATTAGTATTAAGGTCATTTATTTTTGCAGCATCAATTGTATTTTCAGAAATTTTAATTAGTTCACGTCTGACGAACATGTCATAAATAATTCTTGAATACTCAATTGCTTGTCTTGAAGATGTTGAAAATTTTGTAACTTTAACTAAGTATTCAGGTACATTAATTTCATCTTTTTCATTTTCAAAATAATTCTTTAAGGTGATAGGGTTTGCGAGCATCCCTTTGTAAATAAGACTTTCGATTGCAGAAAATATTTTCTGATGCATTGGATCATAAAAATTAATACTTGAAACTACTGTATTAATTTCATCAAATATTTCATTCGACACCAAAATAGATCCGATAACTGATTGCTCAGCTTCGATGTTGTTTGGCAGCTCTTTGAAGGTATCTTTGACAATGCTTAGATTATTTTCCATGGATAAATCTTATCTGAAAAACGATTTTAACAAATAACAAATATATGCTGGGGAAAAAATTGTATAATTACTGAATATTTTCTGCTGTAACTACATTTATTGTAATTTCAGAATCCACTTGTGAGTGTAAAATAATTTTCACCTTAAATTTACCAAGTGATTTAATTTCAGTTACGGGTTGTATCATTGATGGTTTAATATCTAATTTGTCGCTCTCTATTAATATTTTAGAAATTTCAGTTGGTTTAACTGAACCATAAAGCTCTTTGTTTTCTGTACTCAATTTCTTAATTTCATACTCTTTACCATTTATTTGTTCTGAAATTTTTTGAGCTTCTTTCTTTTTCTCGGCATCTTTTTTACCTAGCTCAGTTTTAATTTTCTCAACTTCAGCAATGTTTTCTTTTGAAGCGTATAAAGCTTTTTTATTTGAGATTAGAAAATTTCTAGCAAAACCTCTTTTAACATCTATGATTTCACCAATAGATCCAATTCTTCTAAGATTTTCTAAAAGAATAACTTTCATCTAAATTAACGCTAAATTTCTAGCTCTCTTGATAGACAGTGAAAGCTCTCTCTGTTTTTTTTGAGAAACGTTGGTAATTCTTGATGGTAAAATTTTGCCATTTTCAGACATGTATTTTTTTAATAACCTTATGTTCTTATAATCAACCACTGGAGCACCTTTTACTGATAGTGGGCAAGATTTTTTAAATTTATATTTATTTGGCTGAAAAATACTAAGTTTTGCAAAGTTACTTTGACTTCCTTTTTTTTTATTTCCAGCTCTTTTTTTTGATGGCATAATTAGTTCTTATTAAAATCTTTTTTGTATTCTTTTTTTTCGTATTCATCTTTTTTTGAGAAATATTTAGCTTCTAAGTCAAATTTTTTAACTTTAACCGTCATATATCTTAAAAGGTTTTTATCAATTGCTTCATTCTTCTCTAATTCTTCTATAATTTTACCAGCACCTTTAATTTTAAAGTGCATGTAGATACCTTTTTTATTTTTTTTGATCTCATATGCTAGGTTTAGTAATCCCCAATCTTCAGTTTGTACAATCTCACCCTCATTTTTTTCAATTATTTTAGAGTATTTCTCAGTTAATGACTTAACTTGAGTAGGGCTAGTGTCTTGTCTTGCTACTATAGTGTGTTCGTATAAATTCATATTTGTTCTTTAATAAAAAGTGAGGATATACTATTATAATTATTGAATTACAACACTTAAAACCATAATAAACTTTAGATATTTAAATGTTTTCTGTTATTTTTCCAGGCCAAGGCTCTCAATTAGTAGGAATGGGCAAAGACTTACATGATAAGCATAGTCTAGTTCAAGATTTATTTAAAGAAGCAGATGACACCCTTGGATTTTCCATATCAAAACTTGTTTTAGAGGGTCCAAAGGAAGATTTGGATCTAACAGAGAATACTCAACCAGCAATATTTCTTGTTAGCTATTCTATATTTAAACTTATTAAGGAAGAATTTAAAATAGATTTAAATAAAGCAAGTTTTTTTGCAGGACACTCATTAGGAGAGTATTCAGCCTTAACTTCTGCTGGATCATTATCATTTTCAGACACATTAAGAATATTAAAGATTAGAGGAAATGCTATGCAAAGCTCTGTACCAAAAGGTGTGGGTGGAATGGTTGCAGTTTTAGGCTCTGAAATTGAGACTATAGAAAAAATTATTACAGATAACAAAGATAAGTATGAGTGTTACATAGCAAATGATAATTCTACGGGTCAGATAGTGCTAAGTGGTAAGATAGATGATTTAGAAAAAATGATGGGTGATTTAAAAGCTGCAAATATAAAAAATATAAAACTTCCAGTTAGTGCACCATTTCATTGTAAATTAATGAGTAAAGCAACTTTGGTAATGAATGAGGAAATAGCAAAATTGAATTTTAAAGAACCAGAAAATAAACTGATTTCAAATGTAACTGGTAAAGAAATATCAGATTCTAATGAATTAAAAGACTTATTAGTAAAACAAATTGAAAGTAGAGTTAGATGGCGTGAAAGCGTTTTATTGATGATTGAAAAAGGAGTTACTCAATTTATAGAGATAGGCCCAGGTAAAATTTTGTCAGGTTTAGTAAAGAGAATTGATAAAAATGTTAAAGTTAGTGCAATAAATAGCGAAGAAGATATAAAGTTAATAAATATAAATGAGTAGTTTAAAAGATAAAAATTTTATAGTCACAGGTGCCTCAGGTGGAATAGGAAATTCCATTGCTGAAAAACTACATGAGCAAGGTGCAAATGTTTTGGCAACAGGAACAAGAATTGAAAAATTAGAAGAACTAGCAAAAAAATTTAATGGCATTAAAATTCTCAAGTTTGATATTTCTCAACACGAAAAAATTGAAGAATTCATTAATGAAGCTACTGAACAATTAGGTGGTTCACTTGATGGTATTATAAATAATGCTGGAATTACAAAAGATAATTTAACAATAAGAATGAGCTTGGAAGAGTGGACAAAAGTAATAGATATAAATTTAACTTCTACTTTTCTAATGTGCAAATATTCTATTAAAAAAATGCTTAAGAATAAGTCCGGAAAAATTGTTAACATAACTTCTGTTGTGGGTCACACAGGAAACGTAGGTCAGGCTAATTACACAGCATCTAAAGCAGGAATCGTTGCAATGTCTAAAAGCTTAGCAATTGAGTATGCTAAAAAAAATATTAATATTAATTGTATCTCTCCTGGCTTTATAAGTACTGCCATGACAGATCAGATAGATGAGAAACATAAAGAGGCAATTATTGCTAAAATTCCATCTAATAAACTAGGTAAGCCCGAAGATATTGCTAATGCTGTTACATTTTTAAGTTCAGATCAATCTGACTATATTAATGGTGAAACTATACATGTAAATGGAGGCATGTATTTGGGTTGACAAAATTCCTTTTTAAACTATTAACGAAATATAACAAAAAGGAACAATATGTCAGAAGATATTTCAAGCAAAGTTAAAAAAATTGTAGCAGACCATTTAGGAATAGATGAAGCAAAAGTTCAAGACGACTCTAGCTTTATTGATGACCTTGGAGCTGATAGCTTAGATACAGTTGAATTAGTTATGGCTTTCGAAGAAGAATTTGGTTCAGAAATTTCAGATAGTGAAGCTGAAAAAATTCTAACCGTTGGTGATGCTGTTAAATTTATTGAAGGCAAAGCTAACTAAAAATTTAAATGTCCAAAAAAAAAGATGGGATAATGGTGATTTTATCATCCCCATCTGGGGCAGGTAAAACCACATTAGTAAAACTTCTCTCTCAAAATAAAAACTTTCATATATCGGTATCTCATACCACTAGAAAACCAAGAACTAATGAAATCGCAGATAAAGATTATTATTTCGTTAATCATGAAAAGTTTGAAACCTTAATTAAAAACGAAGAATTTTTAGAATACGCAAAAGTATTTAATCACCTTTATGGAACCACAAGAACACCTGTAATTGAAAAGTTAGAAAAAAGTGAAAATGTAATATTTGATATTGATTGGCAGGGTGCTGATCAAATTAAGAATAAAAAGCTAAACTATAAATTAATTACCTTCTTTATTTTACCTCCTAGTAAGGAAGTTTTATTTGAAAGACTGTCAAATAGGCATACCCAAGATAAATTAATTGTAGAAGAGAGAATGAAAGAGTTTACCAGAGATGTTTTACATTGGATTAATTATGATTATGTGATTATCAATGATAATCTTGAAGAATGTTATTCAAAAATCAGTAATTTAATTGACGCTGAAGTTAACAATGGCTCAAAAGATTACGATAAAGAGTACATAAGAAAACACGTAGAAAAATTAACGTTTTAAATCTTCATATTCTTTTGTCAGCTTAAAGTAAATTTCAGGTTCAAGATTTTGAGGTCTTAGATTAAGATCAATATTGAATTTACTAGCAACTTCCTTAGCATTATTAAATATTTGATTAAAAGGTTTTTTTAACATTTTTCTTCTTTGACTAAAAAAAACTCTAGTAATCATTTCAAGATTTTTAGCATCTTTTAATTCAAAAGAATTTTCTTTTGGAGTAAACAATAAAAGAGAGCTATCTATTTTTGGACGAGGAGAAAAACTTTGTGGTTTTATATCTATTATTTTTTTAACATTTAGTTTCCAATTAGTTAGAATGGAAAGACGTCCATATTTTGAATTATTAGATCCAGCAACAATTCTATCAGCCACTTCTTTTTGAAACATTAATACTAAATTTTCAAACCAAAATTCCTTATGAATATTTATAACCCACTTAGAAAGTATCTCTGTTGAGATATTGTAAGGCAGATTACCAAATACTACTAATTTTTGCTTTGAAATTTCATTTTCTGATACTTTTAAAACATCATCATTAATAATTTCTATCTGATTAGCAAATTTTTCTTTCAAAACTAAAGAGAGTTCATCATCTTTTTCTATAACAAAAACTTTTTTAGGATTATTTTTTAAAATATAACTTGTTAAATTTCCACTGCCAGGTCCTATCTCTAAAATTTCTTTATTAGTAATTTCGACAGTAGAGACAATTTTTTCAAGTACCGCCCTATCTATTAGAAAATTTTGACCAAGACTTTTTTTAGCTTTAATATTCACTTAATTGTCTAAGAATTTTAAAGCTTCAATTAAACTTTTAGGATTAGATTTGTTTTTACCCAACATAGAAGAATTTGGTCCATGATCGGGAGAAACCCTAATAAACGCCAGACCTAAAGTAATATTAATTGCATCAAAATTAAATAAAGCTTTCATTGGAGTGAGTACTTGATCGTGGTACATTCCAATAATCACATCATACTTTTTTATAAAGTCTTTAATAAATATAGTGTCTGCAGGATACGGCCCATCAACATTAAATTTTTTTTGTTTTAATTTTTTAATAGCAGGAATTATTACTTGCTCTTCTTCAGAATTATTAAAATTACTTTCACAATGAGGGTTTAGACCAGTAATTGCTATTTTTGGTTTTTTATTAAAATTTGTTTTATAAAAGTCATTAATTAGCCTTACATGAATTAGTATCTTCTTTTTTGAGATCTTTTTAGGAACATCTTTTAATGCAAGATGAGTGGTTATTGGACTTACAGATAGGTTTTTATTATATATAAGCATTGCTACCTCATGATTTTTGCTAGTTTTTTTGGCTAAATATTCTGTAATACCAAGAGTTTTTCCCTTTAAAAAATGTTTCTTTGAAACTGGCCCATTTATTAAGCCAGCACATTTATTGTTCTTTAAT
>JAOISU010000010.1 GCA_028222445.1 Candidatus Pelagibacter sp. | reverse complement strand
CAAAAATAAGAGATCCAGTATTATTTTTTTTATTCTTAATTAAAACATTAAGACCAATTTTTTCTCTAACCGAGTTTTCTAAAGATTGTAAATTAATGTCACGTTGTGTTTTAAAAGATTGTTTCTTTATCTTAAAAATTTTTACAAAATTTTCTGCTTGTCTAACAGAAAGATTTTTTTCAACTATTTTATTTGCAACAAATTCTGAATTATCAAGGCCTACTAGAATTTTTGCATGCCCTGGACTTATTTTTTTTGTCTCTATCAATTTTAAGACAGCATTTGGAAGTGTAAGTAATCTTAAAAAATTAGTTATATGAGTTCTACTTTTTCCAATAAATTCAGCTACTTTTTCTTGATTGTAGGAAAATTCATCTATTAATCTTTGGTAGCCTCGGGCCTCCTCTAGTGCATTAAGATCATTTCTTTGAACATTTTCAATAATTGCAAACTCTAATGATTTTAAATCATCAACATCTGTAATTACTACTGGAACTTCATGAAGACCAGCTTTTTGTGCAGCCAACCACCTACGTTCACCGGCAATTATTTCATATTTTGAGCTTTTATCTGATGATTTTCTTACAATTATTGGCTGAATAATTCCTCTTTTTTTTATTGAATTTGTTAAATCCTGTAAATTTTCTTCATCAAAAATTTTCCTAGGCTGAAATTTGTTGCTCACTAAATCACTAATGGACAATTTGTTGATATTAACATCTGTCTTTGTTTCGCCTATTAATGAAGATAATCCTCTGCCTAATCCTTTCTTAATTTTATTTGCATCCATTATGCAGCACTCCCAATTGTTTCTTCTTGATTAATAAATTCATCAGTAAAACTAAAGTATGACTTGCTTCCTGGACAAGATTTATCATAAATTAGGACTGGCATGCCATGAGATGGGGCTTCGGACAATCTTACGTTTCGAGGGATGACTGTTAAATAAACTTTATCATTAAAAAAATCTCTTGCTTCCTTTTCAACTTGAGAAGATAATTTATTTCTTTTATCGTACATCGTTAAAAGAATTCCTCTAATACTTAATTCAGGATTTAAATTTGCTTTTATCCTTTCTATTGTTTTCATTAGTTGCGTTAATCCCTCTAGCGCAAAAAACTCAGTCTGCAATGGAACAACTAATGAGTTAGATGAGACTAAAGCCATAACAGTGAGCAGACTTAGTGATGGGGGACAATCAATTAGGATATAATCATACTGCCCTCTAAAATCATTTAAATAAGCGGTCAATTCGCCTTTCAAAATAAAGGCTCGCTTACTATCTCCTGCAGTCTCAACCTCTAAACCAGACAAATCAACATTTGAAGTTACTACATCTAAATTTTGATAGTTTGTTTTTTTAATAACATTAGAAATTGACTTAGAACCATTGAGAACAGCATAAATTGTTTCATTAGAATTTTCTAAATTTGACAAACCAAGTCCTGTTGTAGCATTACCTTGTGGATCAAGATCAATAATTAAAACTTTTTTTTCTTTTTGAGCCAATCCTGCAGCAAGATTAATTACAGTTGTAGTTTTTCCTACCCCACCCTTTTGATTTATAACAGATATAATTTGCATCTATTTTTTTTTAATATTTTTTATGTTTAATAAAAATGAATCTTGACTTGTGATACTTTTTTTTTTTTCAAAATCAAAATCCCAAATTTTTAAAGTGTCCTCTAAAGTTTTTTCACCATTTTTACCCATAAATAAAATTAAATTTTTATAATTATTAAAATTTTTGTGAACTAATTCTAAAACTATTGGTAAGGGCTTAAATGCTCTTGCCATTATTGTACCTGAATTTATATTTTTTATCTCAAAAATGTTTTTTTGTATTACTTCTGTTTCTAATTTTAATTCTCTAGACATTTTTCTTAAAAAAGCACTCTTATGATGGCTTTTTTCATACAAGTTAACTTTTATCTTTTTTTTTAAGTTTTTGACCAGAATCGATACTATTATCCCTGGAAAACCAGCTCCTGATCCTATATCAGTAATAATATTATTATTTAAATCAATAAAATCAAGTATTTGAGCTGAATCTGATATATGTCTATGCCTTATTATGTCTTTTTCTGAGGTTTCTTTGCTTATTAGGTTAATTTCTTCATTTCTTTTTTTTATTTCAATAATAAATTTTTCAAAATCGACACAAGTTTCACGTGAAACATTTTGATATTTTAATAGTGGATATTTATCTAAAATTTCTTCCATTAAGCTATAAGCTTAATAGACTTTCTTTTAACGTGTGACAACAAAATATATACAGCTGCTGGAGTTATCCCGTCAATTCTAAGAGCTTGCCCCATAGTTTTGGGTCTAATTTGCTTAAACTTTGATTTTACCTCATTTGAGAGCCCTGATAGCTTATCGTAGTTAATTTCCTCAGGGATAGTTAAATTTTCATCTCTTTTAAAGGCCAAAATATCTGATTTTTGCTTTTTTAAATAACCCATATAATGAGCATTAATTTCAACTTGTTCATCAATTTTATTATCAAAAAAAGGAATATCTGGCCATATTTCTCTAATTTTTTTCATATTCACTCCTTTCTGAGATAAAATTTCATTTGATTTTCTTAAAACTCCATCTTGAGCTATATTTATTCCGAAATTCTTTATTTTATTTGGTGAAATTAATAATTCTGACATTTTATTCACTATTATTTCTAATTTTTTTGACTTATCCTCAAATAGTTCTTTTCTCAATTTGCTTATTAAACCAATAAAAATTCCTTTTCTAGTTAATCTTTGATCAGCATTGTCAGCTCTTAGAGTAAGTCTATACTCTGCTCTAGAGGTAAACATTCTATATGGCTCAGCTACACCTTTGG
This sequence comes from Candidatus Pelagibacter sp., assembly GCA_028222445.1. Next base: position 21,649 of record JAOISU010000010.1, on the reverse strand, counting down.
TTATAAGGTCATCTATCATAACACCTATATATGCATCAGATCTATCAAGAATAAAAGGTTCCTCATTTTTAAAAGATAGAGCAGCATTTATTCCGGCAATTAGTCCTTGAGCTGCCGCTTCCTCGTAACCTGTAGTTCCATTAATTTGTCCTGCAAGATATAAATTTTGTATTTTTTTTGTTTCAAGCGTCAAAAATAGTTCTCTTGGATCTATATAATCGTATTCTATAGCATATCCAGGTCTAATTATTTTAACATTTTCTAAACCATTGATATTATTACATATTTCTTGCTGTACTTCCTTTGGCAAAGAAGTAGAGATACCATTTGGGTATATAGTGTGATCATTTAGTCCCTCTGGCTCTAAATATATTTGATGCCGATCTTTATCAGCAAACTTTACTATCTTATCCTCTATTGATGGACAATACCTAGGACCAACTCCTTGTATGCTACCAGAATACATGGCACTTTTTTTTAAATTTTTTTGAATAATTTTATGTACTCTTTCATTGGTGTAGGTCATCCTGCATGAAACTTGCTTATTAATATTTTTTTTTGTTAAGAAAGAAAAGAAATATGGATCCTGATCAGCAAATTGTTCTTCTAAATTTTCATAATTAATTGTTCTTGAGTCAAGCCGAGGAGGTGTTCCGGTCTTTAATCTTCCGATCTTAAATTTATATTTCTCTAACTGTTCGCTTAATCCTGTCGATGGTTTCTCATCATACCTTCCAGCTGGCACTCTTTCATCACCAATATGTATCAATCCATTTAGAAAAGTTCCCGTTGTTAATATTAATTTGTTACATGAAACTTTTTTACCAGATTTTGTTTCAAATCCTTTTATAGTATTTTTATCAAAAACAAATCTTATTACAGGATCTGAAAAAACTGTTAAATTACAATAGTTTAGCAGTTTTTTTTGCATATATTTACGATAAAGTGATCTATCTGATTGAGTTCTAGGTCCTTGAACGGCTGGACCTCTGCTCCTATTTAATAATCTAAATTGAATTCCTGATTTATCTGCAATCTCTCCCATCAAACCATCAAGAGCATCGATCTCTCTAACAAGATGACCTTTTCCAAGCCCTCCAATTGCAGGGTTACACGACATCTCACCAATCGTTTCAATCTTATGAGTAAATAGAGCAGTATTAACTCCAAGACGCGCAGCCGCAGCCGCAGCTTCACAACCAGCATGGCCTCCTCCAATAACTACTACCTCAAATGAAAGATCATTTTTCATAAGTTAAATTTATAACTGATATAAATATTTACAAGCAGACAGTATTTTTTAATAAATTCTTATTAGAACAATTGTCGCTATGTTTTTGTGATTAAAATCGTCAAATTAGTTATATTTATCAACAAAAATTACAAAAATGCATTAAAAATGCCAGTTAAATGGTGGTTACTTGCCGATGCAAAAATCGTTGAAAATACTACCTAATATCTCCTCTACATCAACTTTTCCAACAATCATTCCTAAGTGACGAGTTGCTAAACGAATATCTTCTGCTGCTTTATCAAAATCTTGTGCTTCATTTTTTTCTTCAAATCTTTTCAAATAGTTCAAACATTTCTCAAGATGTTGCCTGTGTCTTTCTCGAGTAATTAAAATATCTTCACTTGTTATAAATTTATTTTTTAATTTGTTTTTAATTTTTATAATTAAATCTTCTACGTTAAAATTATTTTTTACTGAAATTAAAACATGCTCGAAATTTTTTATTTCAGAACTTAAATCTTCTTTTAAAAGATCAGACTTATTAACAACAAGTATTGCTTTTTCATCCAACAATTCCTTCAAAACTCCTTTAAAATCAGTACTTTTAGCATCTATAATGATTAATTTTAGGTCTGCATTTTCCGCGTTATCAAGAGCTAACTTTATTCCTTTTTTCTCAATTTCATTTTTTGAGTCTCTAATTCCTGCTGTATCAGAAACCACAACTGGATACCCTTCAATATTTAGGTGTGTTTCTATTACATCTCTTGTGGTTCCTGCTATCTCAGATACTATTGCAACATCTCTATTTGAAAGAAGATTTAACAAACTGGATTTTCCAGCATTTGTTGGTCCTATAATTGCTATCTTAAAACCTTCTCTAATTCTTTCTCCAACTCTTTGATCATTTAAAATTTTTTTAATACTTAAAATAACTTCGCTAGAAATTTTTTTTGTATTGTTTAGAATATCTTGTGGCAAATCTTCATCGGGAAAATCTATCTTTGCTTCAATATTTGATAAAATTTTTAAAAGCTTTGTCCGCAGATTATTAAATGTTTTGGATGATTGACCGTCCATTATTTTTACTGCTTGCTGTCTTTGGATTTCAGTCTCAGCTGAAATTAAATCAGCTATACTCTCGGCTTTAAGTAAATTTATTTTTCCATTTTGAAATGCTAGCTTTGTAAATTCACCAGGTTCAGCTAAACGGCAATTTTCAATTTGAGATATAGAGGAATGTAGGGCGTCGATCACAGCCTTACTGCCATGTATATGAAATTCAGCCATATCTTCGCCTGTGTAGCTGTCAGGACCAGGAAACCATAGTATAATGCCCTCATCTATAAGTTCAGAAGTGTTGATTTTGTTGATTTTTCTCAATGTAGCAACCCTAGGTTCAGGGATTGAAGCATTAGTTAGTAATTTGATTACTTTTATAGTGTCTTCTCCTGAAATCCTAACAATTGCTATTCCAGAAATTCCGGGTCCAGTAGACAAAGCAAATATAGTCATAAATTTAATTTATACTTCTTTAAAATTTTATACTATTTCATTTCTAATCTTTTGTAATTAAATTAAAAAGTATTTATGGACAATATTGAATATTTAAAAAAACAAATTTCAATTATGATAAACATGTATAGCGGCAGACGCTATGATGAATTAATTTATAAGGGAAATTTATTAATAAAGAAGTTTCCTGACCAGGCAATTTTATACAACCTTACTTCTCTGGCATATAATTCAATAAATGAACATGCTAAATCTAAAGAATTGTTGTTAAAGATATTAAAAAAACAACCAAAAAATATTAATGTGTTAAATAATCTTGGCTTAACTTTTGCAAGCTTAAGTGATTATAAGTTGGCAGAAGAATATTATAATAAAGCTATAAAACTTAATCCTAATTTTCCAGACCCTTTAGTAAATTTAGGAAACTTAAAAAATAAACAAAATAAAAATGAAGAAGCCAAATATCTATTTATTAAAGCATTAGAAATAAACAATAAAATAATCCCTGCAATGGTTTCTTTGGCGGGGTATTACGAACAATCAGGAAAATTTTTGGAAGCAAAAAAAATATATGAAGATATTTTGGAAATTGATCCTAACTACACTATTGCAGACAAATCTATAAGTTTGATTCATAAATATAATTTAGGTGACAATCATATTAAAGTTATGGAAGAAAAATTAGTAAAAAATATTGATGTGGATAGCAAACAAAGATTAAACTTTGCTCTCGGTAAGGCACATGAAGATATTGGCAATTTTAAAAAATCATTTCTTTTTTATAAAAATGGTAATGAGCTTTATAAAAAAAAAATAAATTATAATTTTGAAAATGAAAAAATGTTTTTTGATAAAATCAAAAAATGTTTTGAAAACAAAGAAATTAAACCCTTGAACAACAAGGGGCAAAAAATGATTTTTGTTTTGGGCATGCCAAGATCAGGTACAACTCTTACTGAGCAAATTCTTTCATCACATAAAAACGTATATGGCGCAGGCGAACTTAATTTTTTAAAAGAAGCTATCGAAAATGAACTCATAGAAAAAAATGGTGAGATTGATTTAAGTAACAATAATCTAGAGAAAGCCAGAGAAAGTTATTTGGAAAAAATCAATATTTTTGAAAATAAAAAGGAATATCTTATAGACAAAGCTCCTTTAAATTTTAAATGGATAGGGTTTATTAAATTAATGTTTCCAGACTCAAAAATCATTCACTGCAGGAGGAATGCCATGGACATATGTTGGTCTAATTATAAAAACACTTTTGGATCAAAATTAATGCATTTTACTTATGATTTTAATGATTTAGCAAATTTTTATAAAGCTTATGATGACATAATGCGGTTTTGGAAAAAAAACTCTGAAAATAATATATTTGATTTAGTCTATGAAGATTTAGTTGGTGACAAAACCACTAATACTAAAAAGCTCTTGAAGTTTTGTAACTTGGATTGGGACGAAAATTGTCTAAATTTTCATGAAAATAAAAAATCTGTATCTACTGCAAGTCTGGCTCAGGTAAGACAGCCCCTATATAAATCATCTGTCGAGAAATGGAAAAATTACTCGGCAGAGCTAAGTGAATTAAAAAAAGTTCTAGAATCCTAAGCAGGTTTGTTCATCGAATTAAAGAAATCTGAGTTACTTTTTGTTTCTTTAAGTTTTGAATTGATAAATTCAATTGCATCCATGGTCCCCATTGGAGCAATAATTCTTCTTAGAACATTCATTTTTGAAAGATCATCTTTATTAAAAAGCAATTCTTCTCTTCTTGTTCCAGATTTAGTTATATCAATTGCAGGATAAATTCTTTTGTCAGCAATTTTTCTATCAAGTACTGTTTCACTATTTCCTGTTCCTTTAAATTCTTCAAAAATTACTTCATCCATTCTTGAACCGGTATCAATTAAAGCAGTTGAGATAATTGTTAAAGATCCACCTTCTTCAATATTTCTAGCTGCTCCAAAAAATCTTTTTGGTCTTTGTAACGCGTTCGCATCAACACCACCTGTTAAAACTTTTCCAGAGCTTGGAATTACTGCGTTATAGGCTCTGCCTAGTCTAGTAATTGAGTCTAATAAAATAACCACATCTTTTTTATGTTCTGTAAGTCTTTTTGCTTTTTCAATAACCATTTCGGCAACAGCAACATGTCTTGAAGCGGGCTCGTCAAACGTCGAACTTATTACTTCACCCTTAACTGTTCTCTGCATGTCTGTCACTTCCTCTGGTCTTTCATCAATTAACAAAACCATTAAATAGCTTTCTGGATAATTTTTTGCGATAGAATTTGCTATGCTTTGTAAAATCATAGTTTTACCAGCTTTAGGAGGTGAAATAATAATTGATCTTTGACCTTTGCCTATTGGACTTACAAGATCGATTAATCTTGGTGTTAAGTCTGGTTTTTTTTCTATTTTAGTTGTTTCAATTTCCATGACCATTTGTTGATCTGGGTAGAGAGGTGTTAGGTTATCAAAAGCAATTTTATGACGAGCCTTTTCAGGTTCTTCAAAATTTATTTTACTAACCTGCAATAATGCAAAATACCTTTCACCTTCTTTTGGTGCTCTAACAGGACCCTCAACAGTATCGCCCGTTCTTAAACCAAACTTTCTTATTTGACTTGGACTAACATATATATCGTCGGGACCAGCTAAATAATTTGATTCCATGGCTCTTAAAAAACCAAAACCGTCTTGTAATAATTGCAAAACACCTGCACCAGTAATTTCCTCTTTTTCTGCAACTTTTTTTAGTATAGCAAATAATATTTCTTGCTTTCTAAGTGTGCTCGCATTTTCAATTCCAAGCTCTTCTGCTTGTGTAATTAGTTGTTCAGATGATTTTAGTTTAAGTTCTTGTATATTCATGTTGTGGAGGTGTGTTTGAGATTTGTAAGATGGATTAAATATATATACTCTTTAAAATATTACAAGTCTAAACGGGTTTAAATATTACAATAAAAACAATCAAAATTAACAATATTGTTGGTACTTCATTAAGTATTCTAAAAAATTTTGATGATTTTGTATTTCTGTTCAAGTTAAAGTCTTTAAGCAATTTAGATAAATAGAAATGATAAATCGTTAACAAGATAACAAATAATAATTTTAACTTTACCCAAAGTGTAAAAAAAATATCAATTCCTAATATCAGAATTAAAATTAATCCAAAAATCCAACTTAAAATCATAGCCGGCATCATAATGTAAAAAAATAATTTTCTTTCCATGGTTTTAAAAATTGAAGAGGAATTTTGATCGTTTAAGTTTTCAACATGATATACAAAAATTCTTGGTAGATATAAAAGTCCTGCCATCCAAGAAATTACAGCTATCAAATGTAAACTTTTGAATAATAAATAACTATTCATGATTTAAACAGGGGCATTTTTTAAATTCTAAAGGACATTGAATTTTTGGAGGATAAAGACCATCCTTAAATTCATATTCATTTTTTTTAATTATTAAATCTGACATTGTTTTAATAAAATCTTCATTTGTTCCAAGGGCAGGAACTCTTGTGTAATTCTTGCAACCATTTGCATCCGCAAGCTCTTTATATTCTATGTCTAGTTCAACAAGTGTTTCCGAGTGTTCAGAGACAAACGCAATGGGCACCAGGACTATATGTTTTCCAATTTTAGAGTTTTCTATAATGATGTCTTCTGTTGATGGTCCAATCCACTTAAGTGGACCAACTCTACTTTGATAACTTAATATCCAATCTAAGTTTTCAATACTTAATTCTTCCACTATCTTTTTTACTGACTGTTCTACTTGCCACTGATAGGGGTCTCCTTTTTTAATATTTTTTTCGGGCAAACCATGTGCTGAAAATATTAATTTAAAACTTTTTAAATCTTTTATCTTTTTAAGTATTTCTTTGGTGTGAGCTTTTACAAAGTTTTGATCGGTTGGATAACAACAAATAGTACTTGTTTTAACCTTATACTGATTTTTTTTACAAACATCTTTCCATTCTTTAATTGAAGACCCAGAGGTTGCCGCAGAATATTGGGGATAGAGGGGCATTAAAATAACTTCTTCCGGATTAAAAAACTGTACTTCTTTGATCACTTGCTCCGCTCTTGGGTGCCAACACCTCATAACAATAAAACATTTGTATTCGTCAATCTCTTGATCTTGATTGATTTTTTTTTCAAGGGCATCTGATTGTTCTTTTGTTAGCTTTAATATTGGTGATGCACCACCAAGTTCTTCATAAATTTTTTTTGCAACAGGCGCTCTTCTATTAGAGATTAATTTCGCGAGAGGATATCTTAGAAAGGTTGGTAAATTTAATATTGCCGGATCATTAAATAAATTAAATAAAAAAGGCTCGACATTTTCTATTTTATCTGGGCCACCAAGATTAAATAAAATTATTGCTTTTTTCATTTAATAATCTTTTACTATCTTAACTAAATAATCAACCATTTCAGGATTGGTTTCTGGCAAGACACCGTGGCCTAAATTAAAAATATAAGGATGGTCTTTAAATATATCTAAGTATTTTAAGGCTTGTTTTTTAAGGTGACTTATATCTGTTAATAAAATTTTAGGATCTAGGCCTCCTTGTACAGGAATATTAATTGATTTGCATATTGATATTGGGTCTACATCATAATCGATATTAACTACATCTGGATTAACTAGGTCACAATAATTTTTATAATTTTTTATTCCTCTGGGAAAACAGATCACAGGAACATTAAGCGATTTAACATGATTCACCAAACTTAATGTTGGATTATAAACATAATTATGTAAATCTTCTTCATTCAACAATCCGGCCCAACTATCAAAAATTTGTATTATGTTTGCTCCATTTTTTATTTGTTGATCAATATGTATTTTTAAAAATTTATCTAATATTAATAGAGTTTTTTTTATTAGAATTTTATCTTCAAAAATTTTTTTTAATAATTCTTTTTTTGGCGAACATTTATTAATCATATAAACTAGTAATGTCCAGGGTGCGCCAACAAAACCTATTAAACTCTTATTATTAATTAAATTTTGTTCACTTACTTTCTTGATAGATTTATAAACTGGATTCAATTTTTTTAAAAAATCTGTTTCATTAATTTTTACCAAATCTTCTATATTTAAATCTCCTAACTGGGGGCCAAAATCTTTTTTAAATTCTACTTTTTGATTTAATCCATAAGGCAACATTAAAATATCTGAAAAAATTATAGCAGCATCTAATTCGAATCTTTTTAAAGGCTGTAAAGTAACTTCAGATGATAATGTTTCATTTAAGCATAATTTTATAAAATCTGGATTATTTTTTCTAATTTCTCTAAACTCTGGCAAATATCTTCCTGCTTGTCTCATTAACCATATAGGTGTATTTGTGGTTTTTTTATTTAATATTGTTTCCTGAATAGGAGTCATAATAATAAGTAATTATTTAATTATAGTATTAGTTATATAGTATGTGAATAATGGTAATAAATTGTTTTACCAACTTTATACACTTTTTATTAACAATTAATAATATTTAAGATCTCTTTTTAAATAATATAATTAATATATTTTTTAATCTTATTCGATAAGTTGTATATAAATAGTTCACATGTTTATTAATGTTTATAAAAACGTTGTTTTACAATAAAAAATAATAAACTTCATTAATGGAAAAAATGATAAAAATAATACTTAATTATCAACATTTTATTCATGAGTAATACATATCAAATTTATCTTGTTTCCGACTCCACAGGTGAAACTTTGGATAGAGTGTTTTTAGCAATTAAAGCACAATTTAAAAATATAGAATATAATGTTAAGTCTTATTTTTTTACAAGAACAGAAAATCAGGTGATTAAAATAATTGAAGAGGCTAAAAAAAAACCAAATGCAATAATTTTATATACAATTGTGGATAGTTCACTTGCTAAATTTTTAGGCAACAAAAGTGATGAAAAAAAAATTCCTTGCTTTAGTGTTTTGGGAAATTTAATCTTAAATTTCTCTAAACTTTTAAACCAAAAAGCATCACACAAACCTAGCGGACAGCACGAACTTAACGAAGAGTATTATGAAAGAATAGAGGCTATTCAATTTACTATGGCCCATGATGATGGCAACTTAGTTCAGGATATTGGTAAAGCTGATTTAGTATTGTTGGGAGTAAGTAGGACCAGTAAAACTCCCACATCTATCTATCTTGCAAACAGAGGACTTAAAACACTAAATATTCCACTAGTTAACGAAAACTCAATTCCAAAAACATTAAAAAGAAACCCAAAACTATCTTGTGTTGTTGGGCTAACAACTGAACCCGAAAGATTGTCTGTTATAAGAAAAAATAGAATGAATACATTAAAAGAGACAGAAAACACAAGCTATACAGATATAAAAAAAATTGAAAAAGAAATTATTGAAGCAAAAAAAACGTTTGTAAAATATAAATGGCCAATAATTGATGTCACAAGAAAATCAGTTGAAGAGACAGCAGCCTCGATAATTAAAATTCATGAAATATTTAAAAATAATGATCAATAAAATAATACTTGCCTCAAAAAGCGGAGTAAGAAAAAAAATTTTGGAAGATAATGGAATTGCTTGCAGAGTCGAACCATCTAATATTGATGAAGATAGTTTTAAAAAAAGTCTGTTAAAACAAAATGCAACACCGACAATTATTTCAAAGAATTTAGCAGAACTAAAAGCAAATAAAATAAGTCAAAAATTTACCAACGAAATAACTTTGGGAGCAGACAGTGTTATCGATTTAGAAGGACAAATAATATCAAAACCGAATGATAGAACTGAGGCCATTAAAATACTTCAAAAACTAAATGGCAAAACCCATCAATTAGTTAGTTCTGTATGTATTTCAAAGGGAGGTTCGATGATATGGAATCATACGGACAAAGCTTCATTAACCATGAAAAACATGAGTTTTTTAGAGTTAGAAGATTATTTGGCTAAAATTTCAGATGAAGCGCTTTATGCTTATAATGTTTATCAAATCGAAGGAGAGGGGAGAAATTTATTTTCTAAAATTGATGGAGATGAGGACACCATTATGGGATTACCTATCAAACAAATAAAGGAATATTTAAATATATTTTAATGATTAAAAAATTTTTAGTTATTGGTAATCCAATACAGCATTCTTTATCGCCAGATTTACACAATTATTGGATTAAAAAAAACAAGATAAGAGCATCCTATGAAAAAAAACTAATAGAAGAAGATGGATTAAAAAAATTAATTTCTGATATCACAGAAGAGAACATTCATGGAGCAAATATAACAGTTCCATTTAAAAATAAAATTATACCTTTGCTGGACTCTTTAACTTCTGAAGCTGATAGATCGCAGTCTGTAAACACAATTTATAAAATTAAAAATAAAATTATAGGAGATAATACTGATATAGAAGGTTTTAAAATTGCTTTGGAAAAAACAAAACAAACCATAGAAAATAAAACGGCACTTATTTTAGGGGGGGGTGGAGTAGTTCCATCAATAATTATTGCTTTAAAAAAATTAAAAATAGATAAAATTTTTATCACTAACAGAACAGAGAAAAAGGCAGCCGAAATTAAAAGGACCTTTTCCGATGTAGAAATAATAAGATGGGGAGAAATAATTGATTTTGATATTATTATAAATGCCACCAGTGTTGGCCTGGACAAAGAAGATGTGATTAAATTAGATTATGAAAAAATTAGCAAAGATAAGTTTTTCTATGATGTAATTTACAACCCCAACGAAACAAATTTTTTAAAAGAGGCGAAGAAGTTTGGTGGAAAAGTTGAAAATGGAAAAACAATGTTTTTATATCAAGCTCAAAAGGCTTTTTTTATATGGCATGGAATTTTACCAGAAATAGATGCAGAGGCCATGAATTTACTTAATTTATGATTAGAATAGCTGTTTTAGGAGGTATAGGGTCTGGAAAAACGTACATAGCTAAACTTTTTAATTTTCCAGTTTTTAATGCAGATTTAGAGGTTGCTAAAATTTATAAAAATAACAAACAATGTTTTAAGAAGTTAAAAAAAAAATTACCAGAATATTTTTTGTCATTCCCAGTAAAAAAAGATCAAATTATAAGAGCAATAACAAATAATGAGGAAAATTTAAAAGAAATAACAAAAATTATTCATCCTGAAATTAGAAAAAAAATGCATATATTTTTAAAAGATAATAAAAAAAATAAAGCAGTTGTTTTAGACATCCCCCTTTTTCTTGAAAACAGACTAAATAAAAAAAGTGATATTTTAATCTTCATTCAATCAAATAAATCAGAAACCATTAAAAGATTAAAAAATAGAGATAATTTTAATATTGATTTATTTAAAAAATTTAAAAAAATTCAACTTCCTTTGAGTTTTAAAAAAAATAAATCAAATTATATAATTAAAAATAACTTTAGAAAAAAACCTGTTAGACAAAGAGTAGAAAGAATACTAAAAAAAATTATATAAAATGAAAGAAGTTATATTAGATACAGAAACAACAGGACTATCAGTTAAAGACGGACATAGAATTGTAGAAATTGGCTGTATCGAGCTAGATAATTTAGTGCCAACAAAAAATAAGTTTCACTGTTACCTTAATCCTGAAAGAAAAGTTTCTGAAAAAGCGCTAGAAGTTCATGGCTACACAGATGAATTTTTATCCACACAAAAAAAATTTTCAGAGATTGTAGAAGAGTTTTTAAGTTTTATTGAAAACAAGAGATTGGTAATTCATAATGCTGAATTTGACTTATCACATTTAAATAACGAATTAGCATTATTAGGTAGGGAAAAAATTGAGAGCAAAAATGTTATTGATACCCTTACTTTAGCTAGAGACAAGTTCCCTGGCTCACCTACAAGTCTTGACGCACTCTGTAAAAGATATCGTGTAGACAATTCAAAACGAACACAACACACAGCCCTTATAGACTGCGATTTATTAGCGAAAGTTTATATTAACTTATTAGATCAAAAAGAGCCCAAATTTAATTTTAAAAACGAAGATAATGAAAGAACAATAATTAGTGCAAACAACACAGTTCAATATTATAAAAAAGTTGTTGCACCATCAGACAAAGATATAACATTACATAAAGAATATCTAAAAAGTAGCTTAAAGAAAAATTTTTTTAATTAGCTCTTCGTTTATATAGCTCATTAAAATCTATTTTTTTTTCAATTCTTACTTCTGGAAATCCAGAATTGTGTATTAAATTTAAAAATGTTTTTTCAAGGTTGGGGTAAATTTCATTTTGAACATCACATAATATAATTTTTTCTAGATCTTTTTTATCATTAACCGACTCATCAATTTTAACAATAGAAGTATAAATTATCTCAAAGTAAGATCTTTTTTCATTTAATTCTTTATCTTCAAATTTTAATTTAGTATTAACCTCAATCATTTTATTTTTTAAAGGTTTAGAATTTATTTCTATCCCAAGATGATATTTGGTAATTCTGTCTTTAACAAAAATATAGGTTTCAGCGTCTTTTGTCTCACTAGAGATGTCTTTTACAAATTCTCCTAAAATTTTAAAATTTTCTATCATTTTCATCTTCTATATCTTCAAACTCACCATTAATAAAATCTTGTTTTTTATTTATGGGCCTTTGTTTGTTTGATACTTTTTTAAATATTAATTTTCTTGTTGGCGGAAATATTATTAGTATTCCTATAAAATCAGTAGCAAATCCAGGTAAAATTAAAAGTAGTGCAGCAAAAGCTAACGCTGCTCCAGAAATAATTTCATAAACTGGGAGTTCATTTTTTACCATTTGAGACATCCCAGATCGCAATGTATTAAAACCTTCATATCGGGCATAAACAATGCCAAAAAATGCGGTAACAAAAATCAATAAAATTGTATTAAAAGCACCTATTTGAGAGCCTAATTTGATAAATAAATAAATCTCAACAACTGGAATACCTATGAGTAATAATAAAAATGTGTTCATTTGTCCTTAGTCTAAATTGCTAGTTGTAATTAATCAACATAGTAAATATTATTAAAATATGAATTATAGTTTTGAATACATCGATATTATTCTTTTAGCAATGATAGCGGGCTTCATATTCTTACGTTTACGAGGAATACTTGGAAAGAAAACTGGTTTTGAGGGGAAATTTCCTTCACCAATTGAAAAAGAATTCCAGAAAACAAACATCACTCCAAAACCAGTAAGCACAAATTTTGATGAACAATCACAAAAAGAATTTTTAAAAGGTGCAAAAATAGCCTATGAAACAATTATTACCGACTTTAGTGATAGTGATAATAAATTGATAGCTAGCAAATCTCTTTTAAGTAAAAAAATTTATGACCAGTTTAAAGAAGCGCTTGAAGAAAGAGAAAGAAAGGGTCAGTTTGCAGAAATTACGTTTATAGGAATTAAGTCAGCATTAGTAAAGTCTCATAAAAAATTAGAAAGTAGTTTAGAGGTTACTGTGGATTTTGTTAGTGAAATAATTACTTGTGTGAAAGATAAGGAAAAAAAAATAATTTCTGGTGATAGTGAAAAAATTAAAACTGTTTATGATACATGGGTTTTTTCAAGAGATCTTAAGTCAAATAATCCAAATTGGTTCCTAATTGATATACTTACGTAATTGATTAAAAAAATTACAGATAAAGATAAAAAAGACTGGGAAAATTTTTTAAAAAACAAAGAAAAAATACCCAATAAAGATTTCATTGTTTATAAAAAAATAAGACATGAAAAAATAAAAAAAATAGATCTTCATGGTTTTACAATTCAAGAAGCAAACAAGGGCATAGAGCAATTTATTCAAAAGTCTTTTACTGAAGATGTCACTAAAATTATAGTAATTACTGGAAAAGGTTTAAGGTCTAAAAATGTTCAAAACCCTTATCTCTCAAAAGATTTGAGTATATTAAAATATTCAGTTCCTGAATTTATTGAGTCAAATAATAATCTAATGCAAATGATTATAGAAATTACTGATGCTAAGATTGAAGACGGTGGCAGTGGTGCATTTTATATTTATCTTAGAAATAAAAATAAACTTAAGTAATTGTTAAAGAATAAATTTAGAGAGATCAGTATCTTTAACCAGCTCATCTAGATTTTGTTTAACATATTGAGAATTGATTATAATCTTTTCCCCAGCTCTATCTGTTGCAGTAAAACTTATGTCATCTAAAATTCTTTCAATAATTGTATGAAGTCTTCTTGCACCAATATTTTCTACTGTGGAATTTACTTCAGATGCTATATTAGCAATTGCATCAATTCCATCATCAGAAAACTCCAGCTCAACATTTTCTGTTTTAAGCAGAGCAACATACTGCTTGATCAAACTATAGTCAGGCTCTTTAAGTATTCTTTTAAAATCATCACTATTTAAAGCTTCAAGTTCTACTCTTATAGGTAGCCTTCCTTGTAATTCTGGTAGTAGATCTGAAGGTTTTGCCAATTGAAATGCACCAGAGGCAATAAATAAAATATGATCTGTTTTAATTGGACCATATTTTGTACTCACAGTTGTTCCTTCAATCAAAGGAAGAAGGTCTCTTTGTACACCTTCTCTAGACACATCTCCCCCAACTCTATCCGCTCTTCCTGAAATTTTATCAATTTCATCTAAAAAAACTATTCCATTATTCTCAGTTGAATTTTTTGCAGATTTAATAATTTTGTCTTCCTCAATTAACTTATCAGCCTCATCATTTATTAAAATTTCATGAGATTCCTTAACAGTCATCTTTTTCTTTTTTGGTTTATTGCCAACTGATTTACCAATCATTTCGCCAATATTAATCATGCCAATATTAGCCCCAGGCATTCCAGGAATTTCAAATGAAGCTTGAGAACCACTATTATTCACTGCGATTTCAATTTCATTATCATCTAAATCTCCATCTCTTAGTCTTTTTCTGAAACTCTCTCTTGTGGCAAGGCTTGCTTTATCACCCACTAAAGAATCTAAAACTTTTTCCTCAGCAAGCTTTTGTGCTTTTGTATATACTTCTTTTCTTTTCTTTACTTTTTCCATAGCAACAGCAATTTCAAGAAGATCTCTTATAATTTGCTCAACATCTCTTCCAACATAGCCAACTTCAGTAAATCTAGTTGCTTCTACTTTCACAAAAGGGGCTTCTGCCAATTTAGAAAGTCTTCTAGAGATTTCAGTTTTACCAACACCCGTCGGTCCTATCATTAAAATGTTTTTAGGTAGAACTTCATTTTTCATTTCACCTTGTAGGGCTTGTCTTCGCCATCTATTTCTTAGAGCTATCGCAACAGCCTTTTTGGCTTTGTTTTGACCAACTACATATCGATCTAATTCTGATACTATTTCTCTCGGAGATAAAGAGCTAACTAACGATCCATCGTCGTTTCGAATCTTTTCTTTTGGAAAGGGAGTAACGTTTGTGTCTTTCATTAAATTTTTTCTATTTTAATATTGTCGTTGGTAAAAACACAAATTTCTGATGCAATTTTAATAGCTTTTCTTGCAACTTCTTCTGCGCTCAAATCTGTTTCCAATAAAACTTTAGCTGCTGCTAATGCATAGTTTCCACCCGAACCTATACCAATTGCATCACCTTCTGGCTCAAGAACATCACCAGTTCCAGAAATTATATAACTATTTTCTTTGTCACCAATTGCCATTAAAGCTTCTAATCTTCTTAAATATTTATCAGTTCGCCAATCTTTAGCTAATTCAACAGCAGCACGTGGTAGGTTTCCGGCGTGCTTTTCAAGTTTTGCTTCCAATCTTTCAAACAAAGTTAAAGCATCAGCAGTAGACCCTGCAAATCCTGCTATTACATTTCTTTTATCAATTTTTCGAACTTTTGCTGCTGTGCTTTTGATCACAGTATTTCCCATACTAACTTGACCGTCTCCAGCAACCACAACTTCGTTGTTTTTTCTAATAAGCACTATTGTAGTCATAGATTATAAATGGATATTAATTTTAATTCTTCAAGTGCTCGATTACTAATATTGATATAGTTAGCTAATCTCTATATACCTATTAAATATTATGAGTAGAAAAGGAAAAGTTTCAAGAAAAACAAAAGAGACTAGCATTAGTGTTGATTTAAATATTGATGGTAAAGGCAAATATAATATTGATACAGGCATAGGTTTTTTAGATCATATGCTTGAGCAACTATCCAAGCATTCACTAATTGATATTAATCTTAAGGCAAAAGGTGACACACACATTGATCTTCATCACACAACAGAGGATACTGGAATTGCTATTGGTGAGGCTTTAAAGAAGGCATTGAAAGACTATGCAGGGATAAAAAGATATGCCCATGCAATGATACCAATGGATGAAACCTTAACAAGAGTTGCAATTGATGTCTCTAACAGACCATACTTAATATGGAAAGTTAAGCTTAAAGTGGAAAGACTTGGTGAAATGGATACAGAACTTTTTAAAGAATGGTTTCAAGCATTTTCTCAATCAGCAGGCATAACACTTCATATGGAAAACATCTATGGAGACAATAGTCATCACATAATTGAGTCCTGTTTTAAAGCTCTAGCAAGATCACTGAGGACTGCTTTAGAAATAGATCCTAGAAATAAAAAAAGCATACCATCAACTAAAGGCTCATTATAAGCTTAATGAATGTCACAATTGTTGATTATAATTCAGGAAACATAAGCTCTGTAATCAATTCCTTCAAGGAAGCTGCAAAAAATAAAGTTAAAATCGAAGTAACCTCTAATTTAAATAAAATAAAATCAAGTGATAAACTTGTATTGCCAGGACAGGGATCTTTTAAGAGCTGTGTTGATGCATTAAATCGTATAAATGGCTTGGTAGAAACACTCAATGAGTTTGCAACAATAAATAAAAAACCTCTTCTTGGAATTTGCGTTGGTTTACAGATGTTTGCAGATCTTGGTTATGAAGATACTAAAACAAAAGGTCTGGGTTGGGTTTCAGGTAAAGTTTCAAAGATTGATAATCAAAATAATAAATTCAAACTTCCACATATTGGTTGGAATGAAATAAGTATCACTAAAGAAAGCAAGATTTTTAAGGATATAAAAAATAAATCACATATGTATTTTGTACATAGCTATGAATTTATACCAGACGATAAAAGTACAATTTCAGCAACAACAGAATATTCATCAAATATTGTTTGTTCTGTTGAAAAAGAAAATATTTTTGGAACCCAGTTTCACCCTGAAAAGAGTGATAAAATCGGATTAAAGCTAATAGAAAATTTTTTGAATTTATAGAAATGAAAATATTTCCAGCAATTGATATTAAAGACAAAAAGTGTGTAAGATTAGTTAGGGGAGATTTTAGTGACAAAACTGAATATCAAATGTCACCAGTTGACCAAGCTGAAAAATATAAAGAACATGGTTTTAAAAATTTACACATAGTTGATTTAGACGGTGCTCTAACTGGAGAGACAGTTAATATAGATATTATTCAACAAATAGCTCATAATTTTGATTTAAAAATTGAAGTAGGAGGCGGGATTAGAACTATTGATAGTATTCAAAAATACATTGATGCAGGAGTAGAGAAAGTTATTTTAGGAAGTGCAGCTATAAAAGATAAAAATTTTTTAAAAAAAGCGTGTCAAAAATTTACAAATAAAATTGCCTTAGGTTTAGATGCTAAAGATGGATATTTGTCTGTTTCAGGATGGAAGAAAAATTCTAATCAATTAACGTTAGATTTTTTAAAAGAGGTTAATGACTTTGGTGTTAGTAGATTAATTTATACAGATATAAATAGAGATGGCATGAAGCAAAGTCCTAATTTTGAAGAAACAATAAACGTTGCCAAGGTTTCAAACTGTCCAGTAATTATTTCAGGAGGGGTATCCTCAATAGATGATATTAAAAATGCAAAAGGTCTAAAAAATATTGAAGGAATAATAGTTGGTAAAGCCATTTATGATGGTGATATTAGCTTAGAGGAATTAGTAAAAGAAGATGCTTAAAAATAGAATTATACCTTGTCTAGATGTTAAAAATGGAAGAGTTGTTAAAGGAATTAATTTTATAGATTTAAAAGATGCTGGTGATCCAGTTGAGCAAGCTAAAATTTATAGTGAGGGTGGTGCTGATGAAATTTGTTTTTTAGATATCACTGCTTCTAATGAAAACAGAGATATAATTTATGATGTAGTTGAAAAAACATCTAAAAAATGTTTTGTACCCTTAACAGTTGGTGGAGGAGTTAGAAGCATTGATGATATTAGTAAATTATTAAATTGTGGGGCTGATAAAGTCTCAATTAATACTGCTGCAGTTCAAAATCCTGAAGTAATAATTGAAAGTTCAAAAAAATTTGGATCACAGTGCATTGTTGTTGCTATTGATGCTAAAAAAAATGTTGATAATTGGGAAGTTTTTACTCATGGCGGAAGAAATAATACAAACTTAGATGCAATAGATTTTGCAAAAAAAATGGAAGATAGTGGGGCGGGAGAGTTGTTGATCACTTCGATGGATAGAGACGGTACTCAAATTGGTTATGATAATGATTTAATGTTTAAGATATCCTCATTGGTCAATATACCTGTTATTGCCTCAGGTGGTGTAGGAAATTTAGATCACCTAGTAGATGGTATAAAATTAGGAAATGCCAGTGCAGTACTAGCCGCATCTATTTTTCATTATGGAACCCATTCAATAAAGGAAGCTAAACAATATTTGAATTCAAAAGGGATTCCCGTTAGAATTTAAAGATGTCAGAAAATCTATTAAACTTAGTAAATACAATTAGAGAAAGAAAAAATAAAGACAAAGATAAATCTTACACATCATCATTGTTATCTGGTGGTCTATCAAAATGTATAGATAAAATGGAGGAAGAATTTGGTGAACTTAAAGAAGCTTTAAATGATAAGTCAAATGAAGTTCATGAAGCAGCAGATACAATCTATCATCTATTAGTCACACTAGAAGCAGCCAACATTAAATTTGAAGATGTTTTACAAGAGCTAGAAAATAGGAAAAACCAATCAGGAATTGAGGAAAAAAATAATAGAAAATGATTTACGACAAGAATAATATTTTTGCGAAAATTTTACGAAAAGAAATTCCTTGTAAAAAAATTTTTGAGAATGAACATGTTTTATCCTTCTATGATATTAACGCTCAAAAAAAAATTCATGCTCTGGTAATACCAAAAGGTGAATATATTGATCTTGATGATTTTAATCAAAAAGCTTCAGATGAAGAAATTGTTGCTTTGAGTAAAGCAATTACAGAGGTATCAAAAATATTAGATATATCAACAGATACAGGCAAAGGTTATAGAGCACTTACTAACTTGGGGGAGCATGGAGGACAAGAAGTTCCTCATTTACACTTTCATTTATTTGGTGGTGAAAAAATAGGAAAAATGGTTGAGTGACAGAAAAAATTTTTAGAAATTATTTAGAAATTAAATCTCTAAAAGATTTTAAAGAAGTAGAAGCACCCTCGCCGCATAGCTCTGTAGAATTACTTAATCCTAAAGATTTTCAATTAAATAAATTCTTCTATAAAAATGTAGGGAAAAATCATCGTTGGATTGATAGACTTATTTGGACAGATTTAAATTGGATTGAATATGTGTCAAATAAAAAGCTTTTTACTTATATTTTAAAAGAAAAAAATGAGATTGCAGGTTATTACGAATTATTATTTTATGAAAATAATAAAGAGGCAGAAATTGCTTATTTTGGAATTTTAGAAGAATATTTTGGAAAAAAATTAGGTGGATATCTACTTAGCGAAGCAATCAAAAATTCATTTAATCAGGGATCAAAAAGAGTTTGGGTACACACCTGTTCACTTGACCATGAGAATGCCTTAAAAAATTATTTAGCAAGAGGAATGAAAGTTTTTAAAACAGAAACTCTAATCAGGTAGAATTTTAGTTATTTTTTGGTAACTTGAATTTGTTATTATCTAATTTTTGATTTATCTTAATTGAGGAAATAAATGTAATACTCAAATTTTGATATATATCTTCTGTTTGCCATCCAATTAAGTTTAAATTTTTTTTATCGAAAAAAATATTTATTTCATTATTATTTTCAAAAATTTTAAAATTCAGATATTTATTATCTATATTTCTTGGTTCTAACTCTTGTATTTTAGAAATTAGATACTTTTTATCTAATAAATACTGTAACGGCGTTTTAGCAAGTGGGTAAATATAATAATTACCGCTATTGTTAGTCTTAATTACTAAAGATTTTCCATTAGAGACAAGGATTTTCTTATTTGATCCACTATATTCACACCAAATTTTTTTTGGATATTCCAAGACACACATTCCATTTTCACTTTTATCATTGATTGTTTGAGTAAAATTAAAACTTAAATTATTAGTGCTTTTCATTTTTGATATTATATCTTCTTTAATAGATGGTAATGCCGGATTATAAATGTTTAGCAAAATAAATATTATTAATATCCTAGGCATTATAGGACATCTCTTTTACCAACATGGTTTGCTTTACTAACAATTCCATCAGCTTCCATCATATCAATAATTCTAGCCGCCCTATTGTATCCTATTTGTAATTTTCTTTGTAAAAATGAAGTTGAGGCTTTACCTTCTGACCTAATTATATCTAAGGCTGCTTGATATAATTCATCTTTATCTCCATTATTAGATCCAGTATCACCACTATCTTTTTCATCCGCAAAATTTAAGATTTCATTTATATAATCTGGTTCTGCTTGGGCTCTTAAATAGTTATTTACCTTTTCAATTTCATTGTCAGAAACAAAGGGTGCATGAATTCTTACTATTCGATTAGCAGATGACATATAAAGCATATCTCCTTTTCCAAGTAATTGTTCAGCTCCCTGTTCTCCTAAAATTGTTCTACTATCAATTTTTGAAGTTACCTGAAAAGAAATTCTTGTAGGAAAGTTTGCTTTAATAGTACCTGTAATTACATCAACACTAGGTCTTTGAGTGGCCATTATAATGTGAATACCAGCAGCTCGGGCCATTTGTGAAAGCTTTTGAATATAATTTTCTATTTCTTTTCCTGCTACTAACATCAAATCAGACATTTCATCCACAATCACAACAATGTAAGGCATAGATAAAGTATGTTTTGCATTATATCCATCAATATTACGGACACCTTCTTTTGTCATAAGTCTATACCTATTCTCCATTTCTTTAACAACCCAACCTAAAACTGAAGCAGCTTTTTTTGCCTCTGTAATAACTGGACATAACAAATGAGGAATTCCCTCATACGTAGACAGCTCTAACATTTTAGGATCGATTAATATAAATTTACATTTATCAGGTGCGTGCCTGTAAAGTAAGGAGAGAATAATAGTGTTGATACATACAGACTTTCCAGAGCCAGTTGTGCCAGCTATTAATAAATGAGGCATAGATGCCAAATCACCAACAATAGGTATTCCAGAAATATTTTTCCCAAGTGCTATTGGTAGTCTTACATCTTTTTTATTAAAGTCAGCATGTGAGAGAATTTCGCTAAGAAAAACATTTTCTCTGGTAGAGTTGGGTAATTCTATACCAATAGTACTTCTTCCAGGGATAGTTGCTATTCTTGCAGATTCAGAGCTAGTGTTTCTAGCGATATCATCTGAGAGGTTAATAATTTTTGAAACCTTAACTCCTGCTGCTGGTTCAAATTCATTAAGAGTTACAACGGGCCCATGACTAACTTTTTTAATATTCCCACTAACTCCAAAGTCTAAAAGGATTTTTTCCAAGAATTCACTATCAATGTAATCTTCATCTTTGAGTTTAGCTCTTTCTTTTTCAGTTGGAATTTTTAATAAATCTACAGAAGGTAATTTAAATCTTATTTTTTTATTGTTATCTTTATTTTCACTTTTAATAAATGGAAGATCATCTTGAATTAAGCTCTTTATCTCTTCTTGTGGTATAAATTCACTAAT
>JAOISU010000001.1 GCA_028222445.1 Candidatus Pelagibacter sp. | reverse complement strand
GATAGTACTGGATCATTAATTTTTAGTGATAATAATTTTGATTTAAAAAATATAATATTTCAAAATCTTTCTAGACCAAATTTAGAAAATTATATTTTATATGGGGGTATAAATTTTATAAATTCAAATCTTAAATTAAAAAATATTATTATCAAAGACTCAAAGAATGAAGATGGAATTAATATAATAAACTCAAAATCACAACTAACTGATATTTATTTTTATAAAATAAATGCAGATGCTTTAGATGTAGATTTTGGTGATATGAATTTCAAAAACATAAGCTGCACAGATGTTGGAAATGACTGTTTAGATATTTCAGGTGCTAATATTAATGGTGAAAATTTAAACTCATTAAACGTATCTGATAAAGGATTAAGTGTGGGGGAAGAATCTAAAATAAAGATTAAGAATATTAATTTTTTTAATAATTATATAGCACTTGCAGTTAAAGATGGATCTTCTGCATTTTTAGATGATGTAAAATTAAAAGAAAATAATTATGACATAGCTTTATTTAATAAAAAAAAAGAATTTGAGAAACCCACATTAACCATAAATAATTTAGAATTTATTAATAAAGATAAAATAATTCAATCAATAGGCACTGATTTATCAATTAATGATATTAATTACTCTGGCACTATGAGTGATAAAAACATTATTTTAAATATTTATAGATGAAAAATATAGTTAATGAAAACCGAATAGAAAAAAAATTTGTGTACAATCAAGGAGATGAGTCTTTTAGGCAATTTTTAATTAATGGTATGTTTTTTGAGGCTTTTGAGCCTAGATTAGTAAATTCAATTTATTTTGACACAACTGCTTTTCATGATGTTTGGGACAACATTAATGGTTTTGGTAATAGAAAAAAAATTCGTATTAGATGGTATGGTTTAATTAATAAATCAAATATTTTTATTGAAGAAAAAAAAAAAATTAACTCAGTTACTCAAAAGACAGTAAAAAATTTAGGCTTTTTTAATAATTATACTGAATTAAGCAATTTTATAAATGATGAGAAATTCTTAAAACAAGAATTTATACTAAAGAATAAATTAAATGTTAAAAGAACAGTTTTTGTTCAATATTTAAGAAATTATTATGAATTGCCCAATCAAAAACTTAGACTTACTATTGATAAAAATTTAAAGATTTTTAACAATTATCCCACTAAATATATTAATTTAGATAAAACAATATTGGAACTAAAATACAAAGTAACTGAGTCACAATATGTTAATGATTTTATATATAATAATAAATTAGATAATAGAAATAGAAAATTCTCCAAGTACGTCAATTCCTTTATTGAGTTAAATGACTCAGGTTTTATTTAAGCTCTATTTTATTCCACATAAAAAAAGTTAATAAATAAAAAGTTATGACACCTAAAAAATAATTCCATTCAAGAGCATGTTTGACAAATTTAAAGGTATTTCCTGGCCAACTAATCACTGGTATAGCAATTATAGCAACAATAATTAATACCGAAACTAAAATTAATTTTAATTTTAAAACTTTAATATTTGTAAATTTAGATAATTTTTCTTTAAAAGAATATAGTGCAGCAACTAGATATGCTTGTGCTGTGATTTCAAATATAATAAAAACAAACATTATTACCCTTCTAAATAGTTTGTATAAATTATTATCAAATTCAATCCCAAGAAATATTGAATGAACACTTAAAACTACAGCGGAACCCACACCAAAAAAAATTATTTTTTTGAGATGTTTATAATTTTCATTAAAATTTAAAATTATATCACGGTTATAATACCAATATTTAATAAGTAAAAATGATGTCAAAAACATTGCTGGTTTAAATATTAACCAACTAGGATAAGGTCTTACAGCTCTGCTGATAGATAGGCCACCATCCAAATAAGGCCATAATGAATTATGTACTATGTGCTCTTGATTTGGAAATAAAGAGTGGAATTGAGTGATTAATATTAGACAAGCATTTATTGCTATAAATGGAATAACGAACACCCAAATACTTATGGATTTAACCTTAGCAATTTTATCCATTGAAAGAACTATTTCTTTTTATTTTTTCTTTTAGCTCTTCTTTTTTTAGAACCCTGTTTTCTTCGACCTCTATGTTTTTTTGGGTAACCCATACTATCCTATAATTAATTTTATTGACGTAATTCGAGGGATATAGCATTCTACCATGAACTTATCAAATTTTTTATGACTAAATCTTTTAAGACATTCATTAAACATACAGCTAAAGATTACCATAATCAGTCAGTCAACCCTCCAATTGTTCGTGCTTCAACTATTATCTTCAAATCCATTCAAGATATTAGAAAAATGCAAGATAAAAGTAAAAAAGATCCAACGGGTGGACATTTTGATTATGGAAGACAAGGTACATCAACAACACATATTTTATCGCAAATTCTTAAAGAAATTGAAGAAGCTTATCATGTTTTTTTAACTCCAACAGGATTTGGTGCAGTTTTTTTGTCAATTTTCAGTGTTACCCGACCTGGTGATGAAATTATTGTGGCTGATCCCACATATTCACCAACAAGAATTTTAACAGAAAATTTTTTAAGTGAGTTTAATATAAAGTCAATTTTTTATAACCCACATGATCTGAAAACTTTAGAAAAAGCAATTACAAAAAAAACTAAATTAATTTTTGTTGAAAATCCAGGAAGCAACACATTTGATTTTCAAGATTTAGGTAAAATAGTTTCAATTGCAAAAAAGAATAAAGTTTTAACTGCAATTGATAATACTTGGGCAACACCATATTTTTTAAAACCTATGAACTTAGGATTTGATATGTCTATAGTATCAGCTACTAAATATTATTCAGGACACTCAGATGTAATGGGTGGAACTTTAGCTGTTAATAAAAAAATTTTTAAACAAGTTGAAAAAACAAATAAAATTACCGGTCTAAGACTTGGACCAGATGATGCGTATTTAATAACAAGAGGTCTTAGGACTTTAGATGTTAGGTTAGACAGACATCAAAAAAATGCAAAATTAGTTGCAGAATTTTTGTCTAATTATAAAAATATAAAACTTTTATATCCTCACAAAAAAGATTCATTTAATTTTAGAATGTGGAAAAAATATTATTCTGGTGCCTCAGGATTAATGGGTCTTAAAATAAAATCTAAAAATAAGAATTCTGTGATCAAATTTGTAAATTCTCTTAAGTTATTTGGCTATGGTTATAGTTGGGGTGGGTTTGAAAGTTTGGCCTTATATCAAGACAAAAGAGAACAGGGCAATAGAAAATATTTAAAATTAGCAAAAGATGAACATTTAGTTAGATTACATATTGGTTTAGAGGATCCAAAAGATCTCATTGATGATTTAAAAAGATCTATTAAACATATTAAATGAGTTCAGAAAAATTTATTCAAAATAGAACAGCTTTAATAACGCTGATTGCAGCCTGTATTGTAGTTTTAATTTCTCTTGGAGTTAGACAAACTTTTGGTTTGTTTTTTATGGATTTTAAAAATGATCTGGATATCTCAATAACTCAATCTGGATTAGCAATTGGCATTCAAATGTTAATGTGGGGTTTAACTGGCCCTATATTTGGAGCTATTGCAGATAAATATGGTGGACACAAAGCGATTTGTTTAGCTTTTGTTTTTTATATTTTAGGAATTTATTTTTTATATGCTGGTCCAAATACTGGAATTTTTTTTCAAATAGATTTAGGACTTCTAGTTGGAATTGGTTTGGGAGGAACTGCAATTAGTATTCCAATGTCTATTGTTGGAAAGCATTTTCCATTATCAAACAGAACAATAGCAATGAGTATAGTGACAGCCGTTGGTTCTTTGGGATATTTTATCTCTCCGCTTTATACGAGTTATTCGTTAATTAAAAATGGATGGGTGGACACACTTTTTATATTTACAATATTCTTGTTTATTGGACTTATAGTGGCTTTTTTTGTGAGATCCCCTTCTTTAGCTCAATCCATTGAAAAACCAAACAACCAAAGCGCCTTAGAGGCATTTAAGGAAGCTTTCAAAAATAAAAGTTATATACTTTTAGTCTCAGGGTTTTTTGTATGTGGTTTTCATATAACTTTAGTTGGAACACACGTTCCAAAATACGTAATAGATAGAGGTTTAGAAAGCTGGACGGCTGCTGCAATATTGTCATTAATTGGATTATTTAATATATTTGGTTCTTTATTAAGTGGATATCTATCTACAAAAATTAGTAAAAAAATTATCTTAAGTTCTATTTACGCATTGAGAGGAATTTCAATTATATTATTCATATTTTTACCCGCAAGTAACATTAATGCATTTATCTTTGGTGCAAGTTTTGGTTTTTTATGGCTTTCAACAGTACCTGCTACAAGTGGAATAGTTGCTCATATTTTCGGAACAAAATATCTTGGTATTCTTTATGGAATAGTTTTTTTAAGTCATCAAGTAGGCTCATTTTTTGGAGCATTTCTTGGAGGACTATTTCATGATTTATATGGCTCTTATGATTATGCTTGGTATTTAGCAATTGCTTTATCTGTTTTTGCAGCAATAATACATTTACCAATTAAAGAAGAAGCAGTTCTAAGATTAAAAACAGAATAGAAATTGAATAAGAAAAACTACTTACTGGATTTAAATAATTCAAAGAAACCCTTCATAATCTATAAATCAGATAAAGGGTTTGATCTTTATACAGACTTTTCGAAAAAGATCATTTTAAACAATAATAATATTGAAAAATTTATTAATAAAAATAATAGATCGAAATCTCCACACAAAGAAACAGATCTGTTTATTGGTTTTTTTGGCTATGAAATATTAAATAATTTAATTGAGGTAAAAATTAAAAAACAAAAAACAATAAATTTCCCTAAAGGAATATTTTATAAACCTGAAACAAAAATAAAACTTTTAAACAATCTTGAGTATAACAAAACAAGATCATTAAATGCTAATGATTTATTTAAAATAAATATTAATAAAAAATCCTATAAGAAAATATTTGATAAATTTAAAAAGAAAATAAAATCTGGAGAAACATACCAGATTAAAATTTGTACTAAATATAGTAATAAATCAGAAATTGATGCTTTAGACTTCTTTTGTAGACTTGTAAAAAGTAATATGGCGCCCGAAGCCTTTATGATTAAGGATAAAAATTATTCAATAATAAGCTGTTCACCTGAAAATTTGATAACAAAAAAAAAAAATTTTATAACAACAAAGCCTATAGCAGGCACTTTAAAGAAAACTAAAAAATTAAATAAATATAAAGCCCTTACTTTTTTTAGAAAAAACTTAAAAGAGTCCAAAGAACACAATATGATTGTTGATATGGAAAGAAACGACTTATCTAAAATTTGTAAACCAGGTTCAGTAAAAATTTTAAAGAAGAAGATAGTTGAAGAATATAAGGATCTTTATCATTATGTGAGTTTAATTGGAGGGCAACTAAAGAATAAAGTTACCTCATTAGAGATTATAAAAGCAATGATGCCAGGGGGTTCTGTAATAGGATGTCCTAAAATTAGCACATTAAATTTGTTAAACAAACAGGAAAAACAAAGTAGAAATATTTATACAGGTAGTTTTGGTTATTTAAAGTTTAATGGAGATATGAGGTTTAATATCATTATTAGAGCAATATTAAATTTTAAGGGTAAATCAGAAATTTCTGTGGCTTCAGGAGTGGTAATTGACAGCAATGCAGCTCATGAATTTAATGAAAATTATATTAAAGCAAAGTCATTAATGGATCTTTACAAATGATATACATTATCGATCATCATGACTCTTTTACTCAAAACGTAGTACATCAATTTCAAAATTTTGATGAAGTAGTTTGCACTAATTTTAATAAAATAAATCAAAATAAATTAAAAAAAGCAGATATTATTGTTTTTTCACCAGGTCCAGGTGCTCCAAAAAACTACCCAATTAGTTCTGAGGTTTATAAAAAATTTAAAGGTAAAAAAAAAATTATTGGAATTTGTCTTGGGTTTCAACAAATTCTTCATTGTGAAAATGGAAAAATAATTGAACAAAAAAAGATTTACCATGGTTTCCAATCTAAAATAAAAGTAACTAGCAAAAACTCATTATTTAAAAGAAATAGTCAATTCACTGTAGGTAGATATCACTCTCTAAAATTAAAAGAGCCGTTTACTGCCAAAAATTTTGAAATTACAATGAGGTGTGCTATTTCAAATACAGCAATGACAATAGAAAATAATAAAGAAAAAATATATGGCTTTCAATTTCACCCTGAATCTTTTTTAACTGAAAATGGTAACTTACTTATTAAAAAAATCTTATCAGCTTAAAACCAACCAAGAAATTAAGTTTAATGATCTTTGGGGGGACAAGGGTGTGTTTACAACAATGTGGATTTTTGGAAAACCAGCTAAGATACTTTTTTTTAAAAAACATATTAAAAATTTAATTAAATCTTTAAAGGTTTATAAATTAAACACACCTAATCTTGAAAAAAATATTCTCAAATTAATAAAATTAAATATTGATAGAAAAAAATCTTATAATCATCTTCTTAGGGTTGCTATAAATAAAAAGATGACATCAATTTCATTAAGAAACAGAAAAACTCCCAAATTAAATTTTAATTTAAAACTCATAAATCATAAAAGATTTGATCCTAAATATAAAAATCTTAAATATAAGTTTATACTTAAGCATTTATCAAAAATGAATAATACCACTTCGGATGTGGGACTTTGTTACAAAAATACTATCTTAGAAAGTGGAACTTCAAATATGCTGTTTATAAAAAATGATAAAGTATATTCTCCACTAAATAATATTTACAAAGGTATAACTTATAGGTTTTTTAAAAAGAAATTAGGAAAAATTATTAGTAAAGATATTTTAATCAAAAATTTATCCGAATATAATGAAATCCTTCTTATCGGTTCTGGAAAAGGTGTTGCATCAATAAAAAACATTAATGAAATTAATTGGAAGAGAAAAAGTTTAAAATTTTATAAAATATTTTCCAGTTTTTATAAAAGCGAAGTTAACAAATGTTCTATCTATAAATAATATTTATGTTTGACCCAAACAATCCCTGTCTATTCTGCAATTCTAAACAAAGTGGTTTGGCCGCTGAAAATGAGTTTGCTTATGCTAGTTATGACACATATCCCGTATCTGAATTTCATTGTTTAATTATTCCAAAACGTCATGTTAGGGATTATTTTGATTTAAATGATGATGAGGTGATTGCTTGCAATAATTTAATCAAGCAAATTAAAGAAGAAATAATGTTAAAAGATCCTGCAGTTAAAGGGTTTAATATTGGAACAAATGCCGGCATTATTGCTGGACAATCAATCTTGCATTGTCATATTCATTTAATTCCTCGTAGAGAAGGTGATGTTGATAACCCACAAGGAGGAGTTCGGTCGGTTATACCAAAGCAACAGCACTACAAGCGCAAGGTGTAAAACCTTATATGATAAAATAACCCATATAAAACGGTTGATCTATTATTTCAACTGTACTAAAAAATCACAATCAATATAGAATCTAAATTAAGGTACTACTAATTATGATGTCAATTAACCCTTTTTCAGTTTTGGCTGAAACTATATCTCCAGCAGCAATACAATTTTTTGTATTAGCAATGATTGCTCTTATTATTATTGGAACAATTATTCAGATGATCCATCATAAAAATGTTACTTATTTTTTTAATAACGCAAAAAAAGCAAAATTGTCAGCTGATAGAGAATTGGGTGCAGCTGAAAAAACATCAGTAATTTTAAAAACTGTAGTACATGACATTGCAACAACAGCAGAACTTGGAGCTGGAAAAAGAAGAGTTGCGCATGTACTAGGTATGTACGGCACTATTTTATTTTGGGTAGCCTCAGTTGTAATGGTTTTTTGTTATACTGGGAAAGAAATAATGACACCTACAATATGGCCAATGATTTGGCATATTGGAGCAATTATGACTTGTGTTGGTGGATATTGGTTTTGGTTATTTTTAAGAGTTGATGTATTAGCCGAAGCTCATCCTTGGTATAGAATTATTAAAGCAGACTTATTTGTTTTAGCATTATTAGCTTGTGCGACTACTGGACTTGCATGGTCTTATTTTCAATCATCAAATTCAATGGGACTTAGTTATTTATTTTTAATTTTATTTATTACCTCAAACATTGTTTTATTTGGGGGAGTTTATTGGTCAAAATTTGCACACATGTTTTATAAACCTGGTGCAGCTATCCAAAAAAACTTAGCTGAAGCAGATGGTTCAAGAGATAATCTTCCTCCACTTGCAGATGCACCAAAACAATTTGGATTAGGCATTAAAAGAGAACAACCAAAGCACTATTAATAGAGAGAGGTAAAATAATATGTCAACTTTTGTATACATGACGAGATGTGATGGATGTGGTCACTGCGTAGATATTTGTCCTTCAGATATCATGCACATTGATGAAAATATTAGAAGAGCAGTAAATATTGAACCTAACTTTTGTTGGGAATGTTATTCATGTGTAAAAGCGTGCCCTAATCATGCAATAGATGTTCGTGGTTATGCAGACTTTGCACCAATGGGTCACAGTGTTAGAGTTAGACGTGAAGAAGAAAAAGGAACCATCTCTTGGAAAATTAAATTTAGAAATGGAACTACAAAGGATTTTGTGTCTCCAATTACAACAAAGCCTTGGGGAAAATTTATACCAAAATTAGCTGAAGTTGATAAACCTAATCAAGGTGAAATTAATTCACAAAGACTTTACACTGAACCAAAAGGTTTAAATATTGATGGAGATTTACCGTCAGTTCCAAAAGACTCATTTAAAAAAGGAGTTTACTACTAATGGCTAAGCATAAGACACATTTTGAAGATTGTGATGTTTTAGTAGTTGGTGGAGGTATGGCTGGAACAGGTGCTACATTTGAAGCTAGACACTGGGGCAGAGATATGAAAATTATCTGTGTTGAAAAAGCTAATATTGATAGAAGTGGAGCGGTTGCTCAAGGTCTTTATGCTATCAACTGTTATATGGGTATGCAGTGGGGAGAAAACCAACCTGAAGATCATGTACGATATGCTCGAAATGATTTAATGGGAATGGTTAGAGAAGATTTGGGATATGATATGGCTCGTCACGTAGATTCAACTGTTCATATGTTTGATGAGTGGGGATTACCAATGATGAAGAATGAAAAAACTGGCCGTTACCTTAGAGAAGGTAAATGGCAGATCATGATTCATGGAGAAAGCTATAAGCCAATTGTTGCTGAAGCTGCCAAAAAATCTGCTGATAAAATTTATAATAGAATAATGATTACTCATCTTTTAATGGATGAGACTCAAGAAAATAGAGTAGGTGGTGCTGTAGGCTTCAACATGAGAACTGGTGATTTTCATGTATTTAGATCAAAGACTGTAATCGTTGCAGCAGGTGGAGCCTCTCATATTTTCAAACCAAGAGCTGTTGGTGAAGGAATGGGAAGAACTTGGTATGCACCATGGAGTAATGGTTCTGCTTATGCATTACCAATTGCAGCTGGTGCTAAAATGACACAAATGGAAAATAGAATTGTGTTATGTAGATTTAAAGATGGTTATGGTCCAGTTGGAGCATATTTTTTACATCTTAAAACTTATACTCAAAATGCGAATGGAGAAAACTACGAGAAGAAATGGTACGACCAAACTAAAGAATTAGTTGGTGAATACATTGACCATCATCCAACTCCAACATGTTTAAGAAATCATGCATTTATTCAAGAAACAATGGCAGGTGGTGGACCAATTCACATGGTTACTACTGAAGCATTCCAAGATCCACATTTAGAGACTGTTGGTTGGGAAAATTTCCTTGGTATGACGGTTGGTCAAGCTGTTGTTTGGGCATCACAAAACATTGACCCTAAGTACACAAATCCAGAACTAACAACATCTGAGCCTTACGTTATGGGTTCTCATGCAACTTGTTCAGGAGCTTGGGTAAGTGGACCAGAAGACTTATCTCCACCAGAATACTTTTGGGGATACAATAGAATGTTAACTATTGATGGACTTTTTGGTGCTGGAGATACAGTTGGTGGAAGTGCGCATAAATTTTCATCTGGATCTTTCACAGAAGGACGTTTAGCTGCAAAAGCTGCTGTAAAATATATTGAAGATAAAAAAGCAGAAGGAATTAAAGTTTCTGATAAACAATGTGAAGATTTTAAAGCTACAGTTTATAAACCTTTGGAAAACTACACCGTAGGTCAAAACGAAATTACTGGTGGAACCGTTTCACCAAGCTACATTTCACCTATTCAAGGACTACAACGTCTACAAAGAATTATGGACGAATATGTTGGAGGAATTGCAACTAACTATATGACCAATGGTAATATGCTTAAAAGAGGCTTAGAATTATTGGCTTGGTTAGAGGAAGACTTAGAAAACGTTGGTGCTAAAGATTACCACGAACTAATGAGAGCTTGGGAATTAAAGCATAGAGCTTTAACTTCACAGTGTGTTACAGAACACACTATGTTTCGTGAGGAAACACGTTGGCCTGGTTACTATTACAGAGGTGATCACATGAAACTTGATGATGATAATTGGCATTGCTTGACGGTTTCTAGACGCGATCCTAAAACTGGTAAATTTTCACTTGAGAAAGTTCCAGTTTATCACATAGTTGATGAGAACGAGAAGAAAAAAGCTTCTTAAAATAGTAAAACTTAAATTATGAATTTATTAGAGAAATCTGATGATGAGATTATAGCAATTGCTAATCCTATTTGGGACAATCTTGTTAAAACTTCAAATATGAAAGATTATGGTGGTTTCACTAAAGATTTTGGTACTCAAATGTTGTTTGGTGCGAATGAAGTTGAGCTTGGAAAGCAGTGGGCTAATAATAAGCTTTTAACAAGCTTAAAAGAAGACTATCAGGCATTTGGCTGTTTAAGACGAGGCCAAAACATCACAGTTCTATTTAAACAGAGGAGTAAGGAAATTGAAGGTGAGTTCCTTGGAAGATTGGTGCTTGGTGTTGAGGGGGATGAAGTCAAAGTTTTTGGAGCTACCATCTACTAATAAAAAAAAATCATTTTAGATAAACTATTTATTTGACAAATAATTAACTGGGTGTATTGACGGTTGTAATGTCAATTTTCAACATAAAAATAATAAATAAACTTTCAAATTTTAAAGCAACTTTAATAAAAACAGGGATCTTCGTTAGTCTAGCTGCTTATTGGGGTGTTATTTTAATTGGAACTTTTATCACATTTAATTAGGTTGTTTTTTAACAACTATTAATTTTTTATGGATGTATTTTTACCAATAGCGCAAGTATTTGTTAACCCCATTGAAATACTTTTATTAAGTGCAATCGTTGGAGTGCTCTCAGGTTTATTTGGTGTTGGGGGTGGTTTTTTAATGACACCATTTTTAATTTTTTTAGGTGTACCTCCTGCATATGCAGTTGCAAATGAAGCTAACAATATTCTTGCAACATCGGTATCAGGGTCAACAACTCATTATTTAAAAAATACTTTAGATTATAAAATGGGTTTTATGATTGTGATTGGTGGAACTATCGGAACTGCATTAGGCATTTATACTTTTACCTACTTTAAAGGTATTGGAAAAATTGATACAGTTATTTCTCTAGCCTACATGTATATACTTGCAATAATTGGTACATTAATGTTAGTCGAAAGTCTTAGGGAAATAGATAGAGCAAAAAGAAACCTTGTAGTTAAAAAAAAACTACATGTACATTATTGGATACACGGCCTTCCATTAAGAATGAGGTTTCCAAAATCAAAATTATACGAAAGCATATTTACCCCAATTATAATTGGTTTGCTCGTAGGGTTTATTGCTGCAATCATGGGGATAGGTGGTGCTTTTATATTAGTACCTGCAATGATTTATATAATTAAAATGCCCACAAAATTAGTTCCAGGAACTTCTTTGTTTGTGACAATCTTTGTCAGTGTCATAGTTACTTTTTTACATTCATTTAATTTTGGATCAATAGACTTGATGTTGGTTACAATGTTAGTTGTTGGATCAATCATAGGAGTTCAAATAGGACAAAAACTTGGTGAAAAAATTGATAGCTCTGGGTTAAAAGCATTATTAGCAATTTTATTACTAGTAGTTGGAATAGCTATTGCTTATGAAACATTTTTTGCTGAGCAAGTAGATAAAGAAACAATACAAGTGTTGGTTTCAGATTTAAATTTTTTCTCATTATTTATTTTAGAATTTTCTGAAGATATGCCATTTTTCTATGGACTATTTTCAATTATGTTTGCAGTTGT
Organism: Candidatus Pelagibacter sp.; assembly: GCA_028222445.1. Next base: position 127,344 of record JAOISU010000001.1, on the reverse strand, counting down.
TTTAGGAGTAGGTGCTGCTCTTATTAGACGTGTTATTTCTAATTTCAAAAAAAAGATGTTACTAAAAAAGTCTTAGTTTAAAAAATTTGATTTAAAATTGTCAGATTTTGACAATTCTGGAAGCACTTACTTTCATCTACTAACTTATAATTGTAAAACTATCTCAATTAGAGAATTAAATAGAGTTAATCTTTTTTTCCCATTTGTACGCACTGTCTAAAATATTTTCTAAATTATCATATTTTACTTTTAATTTTAAAATTTTATTAATTTTTTTAGTATTACTATAAACTTCGGCAATATCACCGGGCCTTCTTTTTTTAAAACGTATCTGTGTATTTTTTTTCTTTATTTTAAAAATGTTTGCGATATCCAACACAGAATAGGGTTTACCATACCCACAATTTAAAATTAACGATTTAGAGTTTTTGTTTATATATTTTAAAGCCATAATATGAATAGTAGCAAGGTCTGACACATGGATATAGTCCCTAACACAAGTCCCATCTTTAGTCTTATAATCGTTTCCATATATGTTTATCACTGGTTTTTTTTTGAGTGATTGAATAGCTATATTTTTGATTAAATGTCCATGTGAAGTTTCTATTTCACCAATTTTACCTGAAGGACTTGCTCCAGCTACGTTAAAATATCTTAATATTCCATATTTATAATTATATTTTTTACTAAATTTTTTAATAATTTCTTCTGCTTTATATTTTGTTAATGCATAGTAACTTTGAGGGTTAGGCTTCATTTTTTCATTAACAGATCCTTTGACATTTCCATAAACTGAACATGAAGAAGAAAAAATAATGTTTTTAACAAAAGAATTTTTACAAGCTTTGATTAGATTTAAGGTACCTTCAACATTATTTTTGTAGTATTTTTTTTTATTTTTTTCTGCCTCACTAACATTTAGTGATCCAGCCAAATGTATTATTGAGCTTATTTCATAATCATTAATGATTTTTGTTATCAATGTTTTATTTTTAATATCTACTTTGATAAATTTTGCTTTTTTATTTAATAGTTTTTTATGACCTGTAACTAGATTGTCTATGATTATAATATTTGATTTGGTTTTAATTAAAAGTTCAACTATATGGGAACCAATATAACCCGCTCCACCTGTAACTAAAATATTTTCTTTTCTATTCATTTTTAGTATTCAAAAAAATAACCAAAACTTTATTTATAATATTTTTGGTACCATTCAACAAAAGCAGAGATACCATTTATATAGTTTACTTTTGGTTTGTATTTGATTATTTGATACAAAAGATTTGTATTTGATAATGTTTTTTTAACATCTCCTTTTTGCATAGACATATTATTTTTATTGGCTTTTTTATTTAATTTTTTTTCTAAGGCAGATATAAAGTTTTTAAGATAAACTTTTTTTTGATTTCCAATATTAATTATTCTAAATGGAGCCAAACTTGATAAGCTATCATTTTTATAATTGCTTTTTTTATTTTGTGGAGGTGCTTTATTAATTAGTAGCTCTATAGACTTTGTCACATCATCAATATAGGTAAAATCTCTGTACATCTCACCGTTGTTATATACATCAATTTTTTTATTTTTAATTATTGCATTTGTAAATTTGAAATAGGCCATGTCTGGTCTGCCCCAAGGACCATATACTGTAAAAAAACGCAACATAGTAATTGGTATTTTCCAAAGAGATGAATATGAATGAGCAATACTTTCAGTTGATTTTTTAGTAGCAGCATAAATGCTTAATTGACTATCTGTTTTATCAGTTTCTTTAAAAGCAGATTGTTTATTTGCTCCATATACCGAAGAACTCGATGCTATCAATAAATGTTTAACTTTAATTTTATGTGCTATTTCAATTATATTAAATGTTCCAATTATATTTGTGGATAGATATTTTCTTGGAGCATCTAAGCTATATCTGACACCCGCTTGTGCAGCTAAATGGATTATTATTTGAGGTTTAAATTTTAAAACACTTTTATTGAGTTTTTTTTGATCCTCGAGCTCACCTTTTATAAAACTAAAGTTTTTAAATTTATTTAATATTTTATTTCTAGAAAGCTTAAGATTAACATCGTAGTAATTATTTATTGAATCGTATCCAAAAATTTTATGTCCTTTTTTAAGTAAGTTTAAAGCTAAAGAGAAACCGATAAAACCCGAACTACCTGTAATTAATATTCTTTTTTTTTTATTCATTCTATTAATTTAAATAATATTATATTATTGTTATTAGAGAAACAGTTCAGTAAATATTTTCATTGAAACTATACTTACTAAGCCAACAGTTACCATCGCAATAAATCCTACAATAAAAGGCTTATAACCCATAGATTTTAAGTCTTTTAAATTTGTTGATAAACCAACTGCAGCCATTGCCATACTTAAGAATATTTTAGCAGAATCCTTTATAGTTAATACTAAAGTTTGCCAAATTGGTTGAGTACTTTCTGTTAAAAATAGTTGGTCTCCAATATTACGAAATATAATCATTCCAATAAAACCCAATACAAAATAAGGAAAAATATCTAGTAAAGAATAGTTTTTAGTCTTAGTTTCGTTCCTGTTATAAAGATAAGCAAAAAGAGGGATCATGATTACTAAAAAAGTGTTTCTAATTAACTTTGTAATTGTTGCAATATTTAATGTTTCGGGACTGTTAAATTGTTGATCATAGATTAATCCTGCTGCTGCAACTTGAGATGTTTCGTGAATAGCAGTTCCTAAAAAAAGACCAACATACATTGGATCTCCATTAAAATAAATATTTGCAAAATATGGATAAATTAACATCGAAATTATTCCAAAGACCGTAATGTTTGCTATTGCATAAGCAACCTCACCTTTATTTGCTTTAATTATTGGAGCTGTTGCCATAATTGCTGTTGTTCCACAAACAGTACTGCCAATTGATATTAGATAAGCCATTCTTGTTGAGATTTTTAATTTTTTAATTAGTAATTTAATTACAATTAATACACTTATGATGCAGACAATGATTAATGGTATAGCAACAGAGCCAAATTTTAAAAACTCAAATGGCTTTAATTGAATACCAAGACAAATTATCCCAAGTTTTAAAATATATTTTTGAGTAAAATTTATTCCAACTAAAAAACCTTCTCTAATTTGAAAAATATTCCCAAGTACAATTCCCATTAGAATTGCAATCATTGCTGTTGAGATTGGGCTTTTAGCGTAACCCAATAATTCAATGCCAATGATATTATTTAAACCTTGAGATAAAGTGTAGAGAACAAACGCTAAAATAATACCTGGTACAACGACCAGGTATTTTTTAAATAGCATTATTTATATAGTTAAATTTTAAGCACTTCTGTAAAGTTTAGTCATAACAAACTCTTTATGACCTAAAGCTTCTGCGCAAGTTAATCTACCGTTAGCAACTCTAATCATCGATTTAATTAATTCATCACCTGCTTCAGACATGTTCATCTCACGTGATAATATTTTTGATACATCACAATCAATATGTTCACCCATACCTTTTACAGTTAATGGGTTGGCAGTTAATTTTACAACAGGTTCAATAGGGTTACCTACAATATTACCTTGACCTGTTGGGAATAAATGAATGTTAAATCCAGCAGCTGCTTGAAGGGTAATACACTCTGCTGCAGCAGATGAAGTATCCATAAAATATAATCCTTTTCCTTTAGTAGGTTCTTCAGCTGGCTCTAAAACATCGATAAACTTACAATTTCCAATTTTTTGGAAGTTTCCAAATGCTTTTTCTTCAATTGTAGTTAATCCACCTGCAATATTTCCAGCAGTTGGTTGACTTTCAGAAAGATCGTCAGTTGCTTCTTTTAAAATAAAATCGTTGTAATCACTCCACGTTTTCATGAATTTTTTTGAAGCTTCTGGAGTTGCGCCACGTGTAGCACAAACTTTTTCAGCACCAGTTAACTCTGACGTTTCTCCAAAACATAAATGAACTCCTAATGGCTCTAATTTGTCCATCAAGTTTCCAACTGTTGGGTTAGCAGCAAGACCTGATGTTGTATCAGATTCACCACATTTAACCGAAATCCATAAATCGCTTAAAGGACATTCTTCTCTTTGTTTTTCAGAAGCCCACATTGCAAATTCTTGAGCTTTTTTAGAAGCTTTCATGATTGTTCCAATGTCACCAGTTCTTTCAATATGAAATCCTTCAACGGGTTTTCCAGTTTTGGCAATTTCATCAACGATCCTTTTTGTCCATTTAGGCTCAATTCCAATAACAATTACAGCAGCAACGTTAGGGTTTTTTCCAGTCCCAATCATTGTTCTAAAGTGTAAATCTAAATCAGCACCAAATTGAAGTCTTCCATAAGAGTGAGGAAGGGCAATTGTTCCTTTAATATTGTTTGCTACAGCCTCAGCACAAGCGTTTGAAATATCATCTACAGGCAAGATGATTACATGGTTTCTAGTACCAACTCTGCCATTTTCTCTTTTATAACCTAAAAAACTTTTTGGAATTTCCATATTTTTTACCACTTCTTAGTTTTTACATTATGAACATGAACATGCTCACCTTTTTTGATTGATTTAACTACTTTTCCAATATCATGACCATATTTCAAAATAGTGTCACCCTCGTTAAGATCAACCATTGCAATTTTATGTCCTAATTGAATTTCGTCAACAGATTGAATTTGAACTGTTTTATCATTCTCCATAATCCAGCATGCACAATCTTGTTTTGGAGTGATTTTATCAATAACAACTACTCCTACGTTGTCTTTCTCATCATGTATTATAATATCTGTAGCCATAATTGTGTCGATTTGTTTGTTTGAAATTTTTTAATTCTTATATATTAATCTTTAAAATTAACAAATTATTTATAGATTTTTTAACAACTTAAGCAGGAAGGCCTAATTATTATGACTAAAATGACAACAGAAGAAGCTTTTGTAAAAGTTTTACAAATGCATGGAATTGAACACGCATTCGGAATTATTGGCTCTGCATTTATGCCTATTTCAGACATTTTTCCTGATGCTGGAATTACTTTTTGGGATGTTGCTCATGAAACAAACGGTGGATTAATTGCTGATGGTTACACAAGAGCCACTGGCAAAATGTCAATGGTGATTGCACAAAACGGTCCTGGAATTACTGGTCTTGTTACACCTATTAAAACTGCATATTGGAACCACACACCATTATTATTAGTAACGCCGCAAGCTGCCAATAAAACTATGGGTCAAGGTGGTTTCCAAGAAGTAGAACAGATGAATTTATTTAAAGATATGGTTTGTTACCAAGAAGAAGTTAGAGACCCTTCAAGAATGGCAGAAGTATTAAATAGAGTAATTGAAAAAGCAATCAGAGGATCGGCCCCTGCACAAATAAATGTTCCAAGAGATTATTGGACACAAGTAATTGATATTGATCTTCCCCCAATTGTTAGACTTGAAAGACAAGCAGGAGGAGTTGATGCAATTAAAAAAGCAGCTGACTTATTATCAAACGCTAAGTTTCCAGTAATATTATCTGGTGCAGGTGTTGTAATTGGTGGAGCGATTGAAGATTGTAAAAAATTAGCTGAGAAATTAGATGCTCCAGTTTGTTCAGGGTATCAACATAATGATAGTTTTCCAGGAAGTCACCCGCTAGCAGCTGGACCATTAGGATATAATGGATCAAAAGCTGGAATGGAATTAATTAAAAAAGCTGATGTAGTTCTTGCACTTGGTACAAGATTAAATCCTTTCTCAACTTTACCAGGCTATGGAATGGATTACTGGCCTAAGGATGCAAGTATTATTCAAGTTGATATGAATTCAGATAGAATTGGTTTAACTAAAAAAGTTACAGTTGGTATTTGTGGAGATGCGAAATTAGTATCACAACAAATTTTAGCTCAACTTTCTCAAACAGCAGGAGATACTAATAGAGAAGAGAGAAAAAACATAATCCACCAAACTAAATCTGCTTGGTTACAAGAGTTATCAAGTTTAGATCATGAAGACGATGATAAAGGAACAGTTTGGAATGCTGAAGCTAGAAAAAGAGACTCTGATAGAATGTCTCCTAGACAAGCATGGAGAGCAATTCAAGCAGGTATGCCTGATGATGTAATTATTTCGAGCGACATTGGAAACAATTGTGCTATTGGAAATGCATACCCTACATTCGAAAAACCAAGAAAATATTTAGCGCCAGGATTATTTGGCCCATGTGGATATGGTTTTCCAGCAATTCTTGGAGCAAAAATTGGATGCCCTGATACACCAGTGATTGGTTTTGCAGGGGACGGTGCATTTGGTATTAGTATGAATGAGATGAGTTCATGTGCTAGAAAAGAATGGCCAGCAATTACAATGGTGATTTTTAGAAACTACCAATGGGGTGCTGAAAAAAGAAATACTACTTTATGGTTTGATGATAATTTTGTTGGCACTGAACTTGATCCAGAATTAAGTTATGCAAAAGTAGCTGATGCTTGTGGTTTAAAAGGTGTTACAGTTCGTACAATGGAAGAGACTACAGTTGCTCTTAAACAATCATGTGAAGATCAAAAGAAAGGGATTACAACATTTATTGAAGTAATTCTTAACCAAGAACTGGGAGAGCCTTTCAGAAGAGATGCTATGAAAAAACCAGTTAAAGTTGCAGGGATCAAAAAAGAAGACATGATCAAGCAGCCATCATTGGTATCTTAAGATCTTTTAAAAATATCTTATCTGTCATAATCTAACTGCATGAATGTAGTTAATGATACTGGTTGTAGTTGGATTAACGATCTTGCTAGAAGGTCTAATATAAAAGTTTTAGATAAAGATAAATCCTGTGACTGGCTAATAGTAGGTGCTGGTTATACAGGCTTGTCTGCTGCTAGAAAATTATCAGAACTACACCCAAATCAAAAAATCATAATTGTTGATGCCCAATTAGCAGGTGAGGGTGCAAGTGGAAGAAACTCAGGATATTTAGTCGATACAACACTTAACGATGGTTTTACTTCAAATAAAGAACTTTCTAATTATAAGAAAAAGACTGACATTTATAAATTAGGAATTGATACTGTTAAAAAGTTTATTAAAGAGCATCAAGTAGATTGTGATTGGAATGAAAGTGGAAAGTATTTTGCATCATCAAATGAAAAAGACAGAAAAATATTAGAAAATTTTAGCAAAACTTTATTAAAATTAAACTTTGAGCATAATATTTTAGATAAAGATGATTTAGGTAAAAGGTTGGGTACAAATTTTTATAACCTAGCACTTTATACTAAAGGAGGAGTTTTGTTACATCCTGGAAAACTTGTAAGAGCTATGGTCGACACCTTGCCTGATAATGTTGAGTTATTAGAAAATTCTCAATTAAATGTATGGTCAAAGAAAGGAGATATAGTTATTTGTAAATTTGATAATCATAAAATAATTACTAAAAAAATTATTTTTTGTACTAATGGTTTTTTAAAATCACTTGGTATAAAAAATAATTATAATTTCCCCTTAACTTTGACTGCAAGTATGACAAGACCATTGACTAATACAGAGTATAAGTCCATTGGTGAGCCCAGGGAGTGGGGAGTATTACCTGTAAGACCAATGGGTGCAACTATTAGGATGACAAAAGATAAAAGGATTTTAATTAGAAATACTGCAGAAGTTCATAATCCTTTTAAAATGTCTAAATCAGAGTTGGATAAAAGATCTTTAAATCAAAAACTTGGAATAAAAAAAAGATTTCCAAGTTTAGCAGATGATATTATTGTATCTAGTTGGTCTGGGATTGTATCCAGAACTAGAAATAGTTCACAAATTTTTGAAAAAATAGAAGATAATGTTTTTGTAGCAGGTTGCTATAATGGTTCTGGTATTGGAGTTGGAACTTTATTTGGTGAACAGATAGCAATTAAAGCAAGTGGTGAAAATAGTGATGAAATTAATATAATAGAATCTAGAAATAAACCTACTCGATTACCCCCACAGCCTTTTTTAAATTTAGGAATTATGGTTAGATTAGCTTACGAGAGATATATGGCAAGACTAGAAAACTGATAGTATATACACACTATACTATGAAAAAAATTTTACAGACGTCAATTTTTGTTTTAGGGATAATAATAATATTATCTTTGTATGACACTACATCTATAGACAGTAAATATGTAAATAGATCTACCATTAGCATAGACATCAATAATGCTAGAAACCCACAAGTAAAGAAAATTTTAAGAACAATAGACAATTACATAGGCTCTATATATTTTAAACTCAGTAAAAAAAAACAACAAGAATTTTACTTCAAAGATATTGATGAGTATCAAAATTTACCTGATGAAATTATTATTCAAGAGTCCACATTTAGTGATTTAACAATTTCAAATAATAAAAATTTTAATAATTTAAAAAATTGGAAAAGAAGTCATGGCAACCATTCTTCTAATAAATTTTCTAATCTAGATCAGATAAATGTAGAAAACGTAAAAAATCTAGAGGTGGCTTGGATTTATGAATTTGATAAGAATGGAGATATTCCAGGAAATGCGATTTACTTTGATAAAAAAATTTATCTTTCATCAACAGATAAATCCTTAATTTCACTTGATGCAATCAATGGTAAAAAGATTTGGGAATTTAAGACAGAAGGTATGGCTGCTACACGAGGTTTGATATTAAATGAAGAGGAAAAATCTAAAATTTATTTTTGTGATCAAGTAAATTTAAACGCAATATATGCAAACAGTGGAAAACCAGTTAAGGAATTTGGAAAAAATGGAAAAATAAAACTTAAAAAAAAATGCCAAATAACCCCAGTTATTATGGATGATAAGATTATTATTGGAACTTTTGAACCTTCTATAGAGGTTTATAGTTTAAAAAAAGGTAATTTATTATGGAAGTTTTACTTAAAAGATAAAAAGAATAATCCTTTTCGATATGGTGGCAAAAGACATGATTATTCAGGAGGTAATCCTTGGGGAGGCATATCAGCTGATTTGGAAAGAAAAATTTTATATATTACAACAGGCAATGCAGGAAGATTTTATGAAGGCACAACTAGACCTGGTAATAATAAATACTCAAATTCGATTGTTGCAATTGATATTGAAAATAAAAAATTACTTTGGGAGTTTCAAGAAATTGAGCATGATATTTGGAATTTAGATATAGCTTCTCCTCCAATTTTAACTTCTATAAAAAAAAATGATAAAAAAGTTGATGTTGTTGTTGCACCAACTAAGTTTGGAAACACATTAGTTCTTGATAGAGTTTCTGGTAAGAGCATATATGGATATACTAAAAAAAAAACCCCATTGTCTAATGTTCCTGGAGAAAAAACCTCTTATTATCAGAAGGTATTTGACTTACCTGAGCCTTTCTCTAATCAATATTTTAAAGGAGAAGAAGATATAACAAATATATCAGAAGAAAGTTTTCAATATGTAAAGAATAAAATCAAGGATGCCACGTATGGTTTTTTTAAACCACACTCAATCGAAAAAAAAAATATTGTTTATAAAAGTGGAGCTCAGTGGATGGGTGCGAGTGTAGATAATAACAATGGTATTATGTATGTACCCTCAAATGACATTCCATCATTTATTTGGTTAGAAGAGATAAATAAAAAGAATACTTACTATAACTATAAAATGCATAATGAAATTATCAAAGATAAAAAGGGCTATCCTGGATCAAAACCACCATGGGGAAATTTAACAGCAATAGATTTGAATAATGGAAAGATAATATGGAGAATCCCTTTTGGAGAATACGATGAGTTGACAGAACAAAATATTCCGATAACAGGTACTTATAATTATGGAGGTGTTACAGCAACAGCAGGTGATTTGGTTTTTGCAACTGGAACTTTAGATAACAAAATAAGAGCCTTCAATTCTCTTAACGGCAAAGAACTATGGAGTTATAAACTACCATTTTCAGGATCAAGCCCCCCAACAATTTATGAATACAATGACGAACAATATATTTTAGTACAGGCAACAGGCAGTATATCTCTAAGAAAAGCATTTCCAAATATATCTAAATCTGGAAATAAGATTTATGCTTTCAAATTAAAAAAATAGGATTATTATTTAATTTAAAGAATAACTAAATCCAACTTTTGTTTACCTAATCTCTCGTTTCCATTCTCGGTCACTAAATAAGTTTCCCCTAAATTCATAGCAAGTTTACTTTCTGAGTCCATTAGGATCATATGCATGAAGAAGACGTTGCCTGGTGTGATGACATATGGATTACCCGTGTATAGCATAGGCCAATCCATCCAATTTGGTGAGAAGGTTGTCCCTAATGAATAACCACAAGCATTCATTCTAGCTTTATTGTATCCAAGATCATCAAAAGTTTTAGCGTGTATATCAAATACATCTCCAGCAGTTTTTCCTGGAATTAGATTTTTTGTACAATTGGTTAAAGCCTCAACACAAGCCTCATGCATCTTAATATGCTTTGGATCAGCTTTACCAATGGGAATGGTTCTAAACATTGCAGAGTGATAATGTTTAAAAGTTCCAGCCCATTCAATAGTTAACTGGTCAGTATCAGATAAAATTCTTTTCTCTGATTGATATCTACATAGTAATGCGTTGTGCCCTGATCCAATTATATATTCATTTGCTGGGTAGTCACCGCCACCCTCTAAAACTACTCTTTGCATTTCAGCTAAAATCTTTGCTTCACTAGCGCCAGCTTTTGCATATTTCCATGCTTCATCAAGTGCTTGATCAGCAAGTTCTGCAGCTTTTTTTACATAAACAATTTCCTCTTGAGATTTAATAACCCTATGTTTGGTAATTAATTCTGATTGATCTTCTACTTCACAATAACCTTTCAGTGACTTATTAAGTCTTAAAGCATTGCGACCTGTCATACCGTAAGCTTCATACTCAATGCCAATTTTTTTATTTTTTAAATTTAGTTCATTTAAAATGATTTTAAGATCATCTGTTGGATTAGACTGGTCTTTATCTACCCAAATTCTTATATCTTCAATATTAGATGTGTTTTGTGCCTGTCTTAAATCAGGAGCTCTTGTTAAAAGAATGATATTTCCTTTATTGTCCAGTATTAATGTTTGAAAGAAAACATAGCCAAAAGTATCATAACCTGTAAGCCAAAACATAGATTCTTGTTTGAACATTAAAAGAGCATCAAGACTTTGCTCTTTCATAGACTTTAATGTTACTAGTTTTCTTTTTTCAAATTCTTGTTTACTAAAGTGTAACGCCATTAATAAATTTTTTAAAAATTAATGAATAATTGCTTTGGCAGATCCAAGTTGATCTACTTTTCCAGTGTAAAGACCTTTACCTAAAATTGGCACAACCCCAACAGTTGATCCAGTGAATACATAAAAATCTTTATCAAGATTTACTTTATCTTTTTTTAATTCATTCAAAACAAATCTAAGTGAATTAAGCGGATTTATGTAAACAGTATTTGTATTTCCATTAACACTTTGCCCAATTTTTTTATTAGTAATATTTGTCTTTAAGTTTCCAATTTTTATTCTTTTATATTTCTTCTTTTGACCAATCAAAAATTTAACGTTAGCGCCAAAATCACTACATAAATCACCAAAGCTAGTTATGCCTTTTTTCTTTTGTCTATAACCTATAACTTCAATACAAGGAGCCATATGTGAAATATACTTTGTTACGTTTTTCATAGTAATTGATCTCTTAGATGAGAAAAAGTTTTTTTTAATTAAGTAGCAAACCTCAAGCTCTATACCTAAAGTAGATTTATTAATTTTTACTTTTTTTCCACTTTTTATAAAATTCTTTTTGAAGATTGAAGCATAGAAAGGCTTTTTTTCTTTTAATTTTTTCATTACAGGTATGCCAGTACCCGCAGCTTTAAATCCTATTATTGGATCTTTAACTTTACTCTCACACAATTTTCTTAGCTTTTGAGCCTCACTTAATTTTTTTGTAAATTTTGTTGGAAGAGGAGCAATTATTTTATTGTTAACAAAAGCATTAACTAGTTTGTTTGATAATTTTTCTATTTCATTCATTCGTTTTTTATAAAGGCTTAAATATAAAATTATTAATTGTATTTAAATTACTTAAATTATTCGTATTTAATAACTTATTGTTATAGAAATAAAAAGAACTATAACCTAAAGAATTAATATACCTCAATGTATCAGTAACTTTTTTATTTGTATATTGCTCTTCAATTTCAACTAACAGTATGGGTTTATTATTTTTTATAGTTTTTTCTGATCCTTTTATCACCTCTGTTTCATGACCTTCTACATCAATTTTGATAAATGAAATTTTATTAGAAAAATTAAAGTTGTCTAGCTTTTGACATTCAACATTAAACACCTCAAAATCATCAAACTTATTTTCATTATGAATAGATGCTTTTCCCATTTGAAAATATTCCTCATAATTTTTTCTATTAAAATCTTTATTTCTAATTGGCACCCTTAATGATACTAAACCTTCTTTGTTAGAAAGTGCGCAGTTATAAAAATTTATATTTTTAATAATCTTTTTTAAATTAATCTTTATATTGGTTAATAGTATTGGATTTGGTTCAAATGAATGAACAACTTTTGAGTACTTTGACATTTCGTAAGAATAAACGCCTCTATAAACACCAATATCAATTGAATCTGTACCAGGTGAAATAAATTCTCTAATCAGATTTATTTCTTGTTCGTCATTATTTTTAATAGATCTTTCAAGTCTTTTTTTTAAAAAATAACGTTCTGTTAAAAAATTATTTTTTAAAAAAAACTCTATTTCTTTATGATATTTTATTCTCATTCAATAGTTAGTATAGTTGCTGGATCCAGTCTAGTACCAAACCAATTAAGTCTTACATCAAGATGAGGCCCAGTTGATCTACCAGAGGAACCAACAGTTGCGATGATGTCTCCTTTTTTTACGTGATCACCTACATTTACAAAAATTTCATCCATATGCATGTAGAGAGTTGAAACTCCATGGCCATGATCAAAAATTAAAGTAGCACCAGTATAAAACAAGTCTTTTTCAGCTAAAGTAACTATACCGTTATTCATTGCTTTAATAGGAGTGCCTTTTTTTTGAGCAAAATCTAAACCATAGTGTGGCCATTTGGGTATCCCATTTAAAATTCTTTGACTGCCATAAACACCTGTAATTATTGCATCATCAACTGGAATAATAAATTTTTCCTTAAAAAATTGTAAGTCACTTTCTATTTCTCTTGCATCAGCAATTAATTTATTTTCTCTTTTTATTCTTTCATAGAACTCTTTAGGAGGAGTAACTTTTTTTTTAGGCAAACCTTCTATTTTTTGAATATTATATTTCCTCTTTTGAATCTTTTTTATGATATCTTTATTATTTTCAGTAATTATGATGTCAAATTTTCTATCTTTTTCAATTCCAAATGCAAAATAACCATCTTTTGAGACTTTAACTTTTTTCTTATCTACTAAAATTAAAGTACCAGGTTCAGTTTTTCCAATAATGTAATGTCCTTGAATGAATTTTCCCTCAAATTCTAACGCAAATGATTGGGTTGTAAAAAAAATTGCTATTAATATTAGCAATCTAGGCATTATTGAGCAGTCCAACCACCATCTATTATTATAGATGTTCCTGTAATCATAGATGAAGCAGATGAAGCTAAAAAACAAACACTTGTTGCAACATCACTTTCTGTTGCTGCTCTGCCTATTGGGATATTGCCTAAAGCAAGTTTTTTAAATGCTTTATTTTTAAAAAATCTTTTAACCATTGGTGTTTCTACAAAAGTAGGAGCCACCGTATTTACTCTAATATTTTTTTTTGCAAGCTCAACACCCATCCCTTTAGTTAAACCTTCAATACCAAATTTTGTCATATTATAAATATTTCTACCAGCCATTCCAACATGACCAAGTTGAGAGGACATATTAATAATTGACCCACCTCTTTTTTTATTTTTTAGCATTTTTTTAACAACTAATTGAGCAACATTAAAAGCGGCTTTTAGATTTAAATCTACTAAGTAGTGTAAGCTTTCTTGTTTAATTTTTTCAAAAGGTTCTGGAATATTTGTCCCAGCATTATTAACCAAAACATCTATGATTTTAATTTTATCTAGATTTTCTTTTAATTCTTTGTAATTCATTACATCACAATTAACTTTGATAACTTTACCTTTTAACTTTTTTATTTCTTTTTCAAGCTTATCAAGATCTGATTGTGTTCTGCTTAATGCAACAATTGTAGCTCCAGCTTCAGCAAGAGCAATAGAGCAGGCTCTTCCCAATCCTTTACCAGCACCTGTAACTAATGCATATTTGTTTTTAAGGTTTATTTTTTGTAAGTACATTTAAATAAATAATTTTAAATCAGTATAAATTAATTCGATTGCAACAACCAGTATAGCAATTAAACCAATCCAGGCTATCCATTTATATTCATTAATCCATCTTGAAATTACAGTGGCAGCTGTTGCCATAAGAATTATTGATAAAGCTAAACCAAATACTAATAATACATAGTGATCACCTGCAGCACCAGCTACACCTAAAACATTATCCAAACTCATTGTAAAATCAGCAAGTAAAACAGTCCATATAGCTTTCATAAAGCTTGAATTATCTACTTTAATATCTTCATCAATTGACTGACCTTTGATTACGTCTGTGTAGAGTTTGTAGACTATGTAAAGAAGAAGTAATCCTCCTATCAATCTTAATCCTGTTATTTGCAATAAATAAGCAGTTAACATGGTTAAGATTATTCTTAAAATTACCGCACCACCTATTCCCCAAAAAATTACTTTTTTTCTTTGTTCGGGTGGAAATTTAGAAGCAACCATTCCAATAATAATGGCATTGTCTCCTGCTAAAACTAAATCAATAAAAATAATTTGAGTTAAAATAACTAGCTGTTCTGGACTTATCAATTCAGTAAACATCAATTGTTTAGTATCATATCGGCACCTTTTTCTGCAATCATTATTGTAGGTGCGTTAGTATTTCCAGAAGTAATGTTGGGCATGATTGAAGCATCAATTACTCTTAAATTATTAATACCATGAACCTTTAATTGATCTGTAACTACTGCACTATCATCATTTCCCATTTTACAAGTACCAACTGGGTGAAATATTGTTTGTGCATAGTCTGCTGCAGCTTTTAAAATTTCTTCATCCTCATTTAAATGAATTCCAGGCCTATATTCTTCTGGGTGATATTTTTTAAATGTTTCTGATTCTAAAACAATTTTTCTAGTCAATTTAAGACCAGCTGCTGCAATTCTTCTGTCTTCATCAGTTGATAGATAGTTCATTTTTATTTTTGCGTAAGTTCGAGAGTCTTTATCTACAATACTTATATGTCCTCTACTAGTTGGTCTTATATTGGAAACAGTAGGAGTGAATGCATGGAAATCGTGATTTTTAGTTGCACCTAAAGTATCCATGCTCATAGGTTGAACATGCCATTGCAAATCAGGTAATTCTATTGAAGGATCACTTTTAGCAAACATCCCAAGTTGACTGGCTCCTATAGTCATTGGACCGCTTCTATTAAAAACATATTCTAACCCAATTAATAAATTTCCAAAAAGACTATTAATCTTTTTATTAAGAGATTTTAAATTTTGAATTTTATAAATAGGTCTAAACATTAAATGATCCTGTAAATTTTCACCAACACCCTTCAATTCATGAACTATTTCAATACCTAATTTTTTAAGTTTATTTGAGTCTCCAATACCAGAAACTTGTAAAAGTTGTGGAGATCCAATTGCCCCTGATGATAAGATAATTTCTTTATCAGCACCGACAGTAAATAACTTATTATCAACCCAGTACTCAACCTCTTTAGCAATTTTATTTTCAAAATTTATTTTTTTTATATGTGCATTTATAATTATTTTTAAATTAGATCTTTTTTTAATTGGATTTAAATATCCAACGGCTGTACTACATCTAAATCCATCTTTTTCTGTAACTTGATAATAACCACAACCATGATTGTTGCCTGTATTAAAATCATCTGTTTTTGGAATTCCAAACTCTTCTGCTGCATTTCTAAATTCATTTAATAAAGGTAAACTCATTCTTTGATTTGAAATTGAAAGAGGTCCCCCAACACCATGATATTCATTTTTACCTCTTTCTTGATTTTCAGCTTTAATAAAATAAGGCAAAACATCATTCCAACTCCAACCCTTATTTCCTAACTGTCTCCAAATATCATAATCTCTGTGCTGTCCTCTTATATAAAGCAAACCATTAATAGATGAACTGCCACCCAAAGTTTTACCTCTTGGATATCTAATAGATCTATTGTTCATAGTTTCATCCGGCTCAGTGTTGTAACACCAATCCACATTTGGATTGTGCATAGTTTTAAAATAACCAACTGGTATATGAATCCATGGATAATTATCTTTGCCACCAGCTTCAATTAAAAGAACTTTATGATGAGGATTTTCAGACAATCTGTTTGCTAGTACACAACCTGCTGAACCAGCTCCAAGTATGATAAAATCGAATTTGTCCATGACTTAGGTCTTATAATATCTAAAAAAATAAAATACTAGCGTTAGCAATGAAAATAACTTAGTTTTTTTTTATATTAACACTTGTTTCTAATTAAATTTTTTGAGAAGGTCTCGTACATAAAAAACACAATAAGAAGGAAATATTAATATGAAAAAAATAATATCTTTGTTCATTGGATCACTTCTACTTACTGTAATGACAGTAACAGGTGCATCCGCACAAACTCTTAAGTGTCAAACAGTAATTAGTTCAAAAGCTGATGAAGTGGTAATGTTAAAAGATTTCACTGACACAGTAACAGAATTAACTGGTGGATCACTTAAGTTCGAAATTATGCCAGCAGGCGCTGTAGTAGGTGTAAAAGAAACTTTAGATGCAGTTGATAAAGGATTAATCGATTGTGGTTTTGCTTGGACTCACTACTGGTCAGGTGATCACCCAGCAGCTATGTTATTTGGTTCGCCAGTAGCAGGTGCAGGTGTTGGTATCGATAACATCGCATTTTTATCTTGGTTCCAATACGGTGGTGGTAAAGAACTTTACGACCAACTATGGTCTGAGATGGGAAGAGACATCAAAGGATTTATGTTACAACCAGTAGGCCCTGAAGCTTTAGGTTGGTTCAAAGAGCCAATTAATAGCATGGCTGACTTTAGAAAGTATAAGTTCAGAACTCCTCCGGGAATTCCAGGACAAACTTATAAAGATATCGGTGTAGCTTCTGTTGCAATGGGTGGTGGAGATATTCTTCCAGCTCTTGAAGCAGGAACAATTGATGCTGCTGAATGGTGTTGTCCAAAACCTGACATGACATTCGGTTTCCAGAAAGTTCTAAAACATTACTACCTACAAGGTCTTCACCAAGTAGTAGTAAATGCTGACTTCTATATTACAGGCTCTAAATACAAAAAGATGTCTGCTTTAGAGAAAAAAGCTTTAGAAGTTGCTGCGAATGCATCTCTATCAAAATCAATGAGTTACAGAATATATGAAAACGGAAAAGCTCTAGCTGAGTTGACTGGAAAACACGGTGTGATTTTACATGATACCCCAGCTGATTATTTCCCAGCATATATGGCTGCTGCAAAAGCAAGTTTAGAAAAAAATGCTAATGAGAACAAATTCTTTAAAAAAGTTTGGGACTCTCAAAAAGCATTTGCTGATATTGCAGTGCCTTTCTGGTCTGGATCTCAAATGTCTAACGCTAAGCTAGGAATGGCTCACGCCGAAACATTAAAGTAGTATTTAGAAAAAAAATAAATATAACTAAAGCGGATTTAACGATCCGCTTTAGTTTTTTTTTAGAGAATTTATTATGGCAAACGAACCTACCAAATTAGATATATCTGATGAAATGATAGCTGAAAGGCGAGGTGGTTCAGGATCAATGCCTGACGATATGCCAAAATGGATGGCATTAACTATTACAAAAATTGATTTAGCAAGTAAGTGGATTGGTAATGTGGTTTGTTGGATCACCATCCCTTTAATATTTGCGATGGTTTATGAGGTTTTAGCAAGAAAACTTTTTAATGCTCCTACAATGTGGGCGTATGACATGAGTAGATTTATGTATGGAGCTCTATTCATGCTTGGTGCTGGTTATGCTTTATCAAAAGGTGTTCATATAAGAGCTGATTTTTTATACAGAAATTTTAAAACTAAAAACCAAGGTAGAATAGATTTCTGGTTATACCTTATATTTTATTTTCCTGGATTAAGCGTATTTTTGTATATGTCGACTGGGTTTTTACAAGAATCTATAATGAGAGGTGAAAAAGGGATGGACACTGCTTGGATGCCATATATGTGGCCAATTAAAGCATGTTTATTTTTAGGAATTATATTTTTATTAGTTCAAGGAGTATCTGAATTATTAAAAAGCTATTGGGCCGCAACTAAAGGCAAGTGGCCAGGAGAACAAAAATAATGTTAGCTGAATTTATGAATCCAGCAGTCTTAGGTTTCATTTTAATAGGGGTAATGTTGTTCTCTATTTTTGTAGGTTTTCCAATTTCATTTACTTTAATATTCCTTGGATTTGTTTTTGGATACCTTGGATTTGGTAAATTAGTATTTTATTTAATGACCCTGCAGTTTTCTATGGTCATGACAGAGCAAACTTTGGCCGCTGTTCCCCTCTTTGTTTTTATGGGAATTATGATGGAGCAGGCTGGTTTGATGGAGAGATTATTTTCAGCATTTCAGCTAATGCTTTCTAAAGTAAGAGGCTCTTTATATTATGCTGTTCTTTTTGTATCAGTTGTTTTTGCAGCTGCCACAGGAATTGTTGGTGCCTCTGTAACTATACTTGGAATAATGGCAGCCAAATCTATGAATAAATCAGGTTATAATGTGAGATTGGCCGCTGGAACAATTACAGCTGGTGGTACACTGGGCATTCTAATACCACCAAGCATTATGTTAGTTGTGATGGGTCCAATAATGGAAATTCCAGTAACAGACCTGTTTGCTGCAGCAATTATTCCTGGAATATTACTAGCAACCTTATATGCGGCTTACACAACAATTAGATGTTGGATTGACCCAAGTCTTGGACCGGTTTTACCAGTAGAGTTGAGAGCTACTAGCATGAAAGCAGTTTGGATAGAATTCTTTCTAGGACTAGTTCCACCAGCCGCTTTAGTCTTCGCTGCGCTAGGAAGTATTTTATTTGGTTTTGCAACTCCAACTGAAGCTGCAGGCTGTGGTGCAATGGGATCCTTGCTTTTAGCGGTCGCTTATAGAAAATTAACTTTTAAAAAGTTACAAGAGGCTTTAGTTAAAACTCTAGAAATTTCAGCTTTGATAATGGTATTGGTTGCAGCATCAAATTTTTTTGGAGCAGTGTTTTCTAGATTAGGAACACCGATGCTTTTAACTGAATTTTTACTAAGTTTAGAAATGAATAGATATTTAATCCTTGGTATGATTATGGTTATAATTTTCTTATTAGGTTGGCCTTTAGAATGGGTACCAATAGTAATGATTATAGTTCCAATAATTATACCATTAGTTGAAGCTCTAGGATTTAATTTAACTTGGTTTGCAATACTTGTTGCAGTTAATCTACAGACCGCATGGCTCTCACCACCTGTAGCTCTATCTGCTTATTTCTTAAAAGGTGTAGTTCCAGAATGGGATCTTAAAGATATTTATTATGGAATGATGCAATTTATGGTGATTCAAGTTATTGGACTTATTTTAATAATAGTATTTCCACAAATTGCTTTATGGCTACCAACCTATCTATATGGACAGTAGTATTTATTAGTTTATTATAAAACTAGTGAATCAAATCAAATCAAACAATGCTTTAATAAACTGGGAGTTAGTTAGTGTTAATCCCAATGACAAAAATTGGACTTGGAAAGAGTTATTTTATTTTTGGGGATGTAATATTCAAAGTGTAATTGCTTTTTCTTTAATTGCTTCTCTTTATTTAGTTTATGAACTTAATATATTTGTAGTTTTATTTGGTAGTTTAATTGCATCTATAATTGTTTATTTTTTTGCAAATTTAATCGGTAAACCCTCCCAAAAATATGGATTACCGTTTCCAGTAATTTTAAGAAGCGCTCTTGGAATTAATGGAGCTAAATATTTTGCTTTAATAAGAGGAATTGTTGGCATCTTTATGTTCGGCATTCAAACTTATTTTTTATCAAAACTTTTTAGTTACCTGATTAGGATTTCAATTTTTTCTATTGATAGCTCTTTTCTTGATGAAGATATTTTTTTAATTTTTATTTTAGGATTAAATTTAATCGATTGGATTGCTTTTATTTTTACAATTAGTTTGCAGCTTTTTTTATTTAGCAAAAGCCATCAATTTAATAGAAGTATAATAAAATTTTCAGCAATTACTGTTTATAGTGGGATGTTAATATTTTTTTTAGTTGTATTACTCTATGATGTTAAAGTTATAAGTTCAGCTTTTGTTGATATTTTTTCTATAAATAATCTATTTGATAAAACTAATATAGCTCCATTAATTGCTGTGGTTGGAACAGTTTTTGCATATTTTTCTGTTATAATTGTAAATTATGGAGACTTTAGCAGATATGTTAAAGACGAAAAGGAATTAAAAAAAGGTAACTTAAGCCTATTATTAAATTTATTATTATTTTCTTTTTTTACAGTTTTTATTGTCATTGGGGTAGATATTTTTCTAAATAAAAATTTGGAACTTATGGAAAGAATTTTAACAAACCCAACTGATATAGTGGGTAAGATCGATAATATACAATTAACCGTGATTGTTTTATTTTTTATTATTTTTTCATCTGCTTCAACTAATTTAATTGCAAATTATATTCCAACTCAAAATTCACTAATAAATTTTATTCCAAGTGTTCTAAATTTAAGAAGTTCAGCAATCATAATTGGTTGCATTGGTTTTATAATTGGTATTTTTTGGTTACCTTTATTAAGTCAGATTGGCATTTTAGCATTTATTGATACTCTAAGCTCTTTTTTTGGACCAATATTTGGACTTATAATTATTGACTATTACTTTGTGAAAGAAACTAATTTAGACAATAGACAAATTTTTTCATCAAATACCGATGGGCTATATTTTTATTCAAATGGTTGGAATTTAAGAGGTCTTTATTCTTTGTTTTTAGGTTTTATTTTTTCTGCTTCTACAATTTGGAATGAAAGCTTAATGATCTTTCATTCTTATTCTTGGATAATTGGCACTTTTATCTCTTCTTTAACCTATTATCTTATCGCTAGTAAAAAATCTTAATGCATCAATTTGATCTTAAAAATAGAACTGCAATAATTACTGGTGGCGCCCAAGGTTTCGGTCTAGATATTGCAAAGAGATTTTTAAATTCTGGCGTAAAAACTATAATCTGGGATATTGATGAAAAAGAATTACAAAAAGCTGTAAAAGAAATAAACAATCCAAACCTTGCATATAATGTAGTGGATGTATCTAATTTTAGTAATGTTAAAAATACCGTAGACCAAATAACAAAAATATCTAATATTGACATTTTAATTAATAATGCTGGTATTACTGGCTCAACCTCATCTCTGTGGGACTATGATGTTGATGAATGGAATAAGATAGTTCAAATTAATTTAATGGGCACTTTTAATTGCTGCAAATGCATTGTTCCCAATATGATCAAGAATAACTATGGAAGAATTGTTAACGTTGCTTCAGTTGCTGGTAAAGATGGGAATGCAAATGCGAGCGCTTATAGTTCAGCAAAAGCAGGGGCTATTGGTCTAACTAAATCACTAGGTAAGGAATTAGCCGATAAAAATATTGCTGTTAATGCAATAACGCCAGCTGGTGCAAAAACTAGAATCTTAGACCAAATGTCAAAGGAACACGTTGCTAGAATGTTATCAAAAGTTCCAAGAGGTAGATTTCTAGAAATTGAGGAGTTTACTTCATTAGTTTGCTGGTTATCCTCTGAAGAAAATTCATTTTCTACTGCAGCAGTATTTGATATTAGTGGTGGTAGATCTACTTATTAAGCTTATTTAGGGTTATTTTGGTCTCAGTCTTGTAAATTTTTTGTTCTTTAGAAATGACAGGTGCCAACAGTATTACCGACCAATAGACTAAAAGGACAAATATAGAAATTATTTTCATATCATTAGAATTAATACCTAAAGTTGATTTTTAAATGTTTAAATTTTGTTCAAATATTGTTTTTTGAAATACAATAGCTATATAGACTGCAATGATAAAAAACTTTTTAATTTTATTTCTAACATTAATTCTATTTTCAACCAGTACTGTTGCTGAAAATATTAGGGTATTTGAATTTACGGATGAAGAGTTCAAGAATCTACAAGTAAAAAAGGTCAAAGGAGAAACCAAATGGACACTTGGGTCTAATGAGAATGGTGCTTATATCAAAGCTGAAGCTGAAGGAGTAGGCTCAGGACTTGGTAAGGAAATAGAAATAGATTTAAATAAAACACCATTTATTAATATTACTTGGAAAGTTGAAAAAGATCTTTCAGGGATAATTGAAAACAGTAAAAAAGGTCATGATTATGCAGCACGTGTTTTTGTAATTAAAAAAACAGGAGCAACACCCCTGTCAAATAGAGCAATTAACTACGTATTTTCAAGCAATAATATAATTGATCAAAATTGGCCTAGTCCGTACACAAAAAAATCTATTGACTATGTTTTGTCAACTACAATCGATAAAACTAATACATGGGTTACAGTTAAAGCCAATGTTAAAGAAGATTTTATGAAGTTACATGGTTTAGATGTTGATAATATTTCAGGTGTAGCAATAATGACTGATACCGATAATTCAAAACTAAAAGCAATATCGTATTATCAAAATATTTATTTTTCAGATAAATAAATTTGATTTAAAGTTTTTTTTTAAGAAACATACTCATTAACGACAAAAGTACAGCAACAACCACATCTTCTAATGGTGTTGCTCCTGGCACCATGAAATTCCAAGCTATAACGGTAGTTAGCCAAATTATATAAACTTTCATTATCATTATTATATCTTACTTTGATGTTAAAAATCATTTTTTTTGTTAGTATAATTACATGCATGAAAATTTTTTTTATGATTTAAAAGTTTATTATGAAGACACAGATGCGGGTGGTGTAGTTTATTATGCAAATTATCTAAAATTTCTTGAAAGAGCTAGAACTGAAGCCTTAGTCGAACTTGGTTTCAGTAATAAAAAGATAAAAGAAAAATTTGGAGCTTTAATAATAGTAAAGTCATGCAATATAGAATACATAAAACCCTCATATCTTGAGGATCAACTTAAAGTGAGATCTTTTATAAAGTCAGTTACAAAAACCTCGTTTTTTATGAATCAATTTATTAGTAGGGATGAAGATTTGATAACAGAAGCTAAAGTTCACTTGGTCTTTGTTAATGAAGAAGGAAAACCTATGAAAATTCCAGGAAGTTTATTTGAAGATTTAAAACCTTATTTTTGTGACAGTATTAAAGTTTAAATAATTTTTTAGCTTTTCTTAATAATGAAATCATTTTTTTTGTATTAATAATTTTAGTATTTACATTTCTTGGACTCGGATGATAGCTTGCAATTAAAGTCCTCCCATCTGGCAGCTTATATTTTGCTCCATGCTTGAATTTTAATTTTTTTTCAAATTTATAACTTTTATTATAAAATTTAATGCAATTATCAAAAGCTATCTTTCCTAGAGTTAAAATTACCTTCAATTTTTTTAAATTTTTAATTTCATAATCAAAATAACTTGAACAATTATCCAACTCACTTTTTAAGGGCTTATCTTCTGGGGGAACACACTTAAGTATGTTTGTGATGTAAGTATTTTTTAATTTTAAACCATCATTGATGTTTGTAGATTTAGGTTGATTTGAAATTTGAACTTTATAGAGACAATTAAATAAAAAATCACCCGACTTATCTCCAGTAAAAGCTCTACCCGTTCTTGTTCCTCCATGTGCTGCAGGAGCAAGTCCAATAATCATTAATTTGCCATTAATGTCACCAAACCCGGGCACAGGTTTTCCCCAATAAATTTCATTAATATTTTGCTTTCTTTTGTCTTTTGAAATTTTTTTACTATAACTAATTAAGCGAGGACATTTTTTACATTTAATTATTGAATTATTTATTTTTTCGAACTTAATAGTCATTCATGAAACTTATTAAAATTTTAATATTTTTACTTATATCTTTCAATCTACCATTTAAAACTTATTCTAACACAAACATTGAAAATATTTTAAAGGAAGGAGGAAAATTAATATTTGTGAGACATGCTTATGCCCCTGGAGGAGGAGATCCTAGCAATTTTGATGTAACCGATTGTTCCACCCAACGGAATTTAAATGAAGAGGGCATCGTTCAATCTGTAAATTTAGGAATTTTTTTTACAAAAAATCAAATAAAGGTTGATAAAGTTTTATCTAGTGAATGGTGTAGATGCAAACAAACAGCTGAATATGCTTTTAAAAAATTTGAAACAAAAAGCTTTTTAAATTCTTTTTTTAGTGAAAAATTTTCAAAAAATAAAACCAAACAAATCAAAGAACTAAAAGAATATGTAAATGAATGGAATAGTAGTAAAAATTTAGTTTTAATTACCCACTATGTTACAATCTTAGAAGTTACGAATACTGCTGTTTCATCTGGTGAAATGGTAATTACTGATAAAAATTTTAACGTTTTACAAAGACAAAAAATTTCAATTAATTAAAGTTTATTTTATTAGGAATAAATATAGAATAAAATAATGTCATCAAAAAAAGCAATGAAGTTAGCTCAAAAACAAGCATTTGCTAAACATAGAAGTAATATTACAAGCAATAGACCTATTCCAAAAAAAACTAATTTTATAAGTAAGTTAAATAAAAAAAATAAAAAATCTTAACTTTCTTTAACAAATACCTCAACTTTTTTGCAAGTAGATATTTTTGATATACCTTCTTCTCCGTTAATTACTGTTTTGATATTTATTATTGGACTATCTTTTTTAAACATAAGTTGAGTGTAGAACTGTGGATAGCCAATTTTATCAGTATAAATTAGATCTGATTCTTCATAAATAAATCTTTCTACTGAACCTTCTTGTTTCACACTTAGATCAGTAGACTTATATCTTTTAAATGTCTTATTGTCATATATATAATTTCTAATCATTAATGATTTTTCAAAGTTTAAAATATATTCATTTTTAATAAACCCATCTTTTAGGTTTTTGCAACCAGTCAAATGCATTATTTCTGAAATAGATACTGATTGAATGCCAATAAAAAAAAATAAAAAATAAATTATTTTAGTTTGTAAACTATTTTTTTTCATACTTATCAGCATGGAGTAGAGCAACAAGTAGAATGGCTGTCCAACCAATACCAATGAAGGCTTTGGGCCCTGTTTCTGCACTCCATAAATCTAGCACTAAAGCACCAAATATAAGTCCTGCTATATAAATTATAATAGCTAATGTTGATTTACTCATTATTTAAACTCTTTTTGTATAAAGAAATACCATTCTCTGTTTTATGTTTGTATGAATCTTTAAAGCTCTCAAGTTGCCAACCGTTAAGTCTTTGTTGAATGTTAATTAAATTATCTTGTTTCCATTGATTAGTAGTACTGTCTAATTTCCACATTTTTTTTTCTTCGTTGTTTCTACCACAACCGTAACAATACCCTGTTTGGGGATCGGTTTTACATATACTAATGCAGGGTGAAATTATCATTTTTTTAAATTATTACTAAATCTCATGATTATTAATATATTTTATAATTATTGTCATTGGACAAATGATATCAATAATATATAAAACCCCACAAGATTGTGGGCGAATGGCGGAATTGGTAGACGCGCTGGTCTTAGGAACCAGTATCGCAAGATGTGAAGGTTCGAGTCCTTTTTCGCCTACCAAAAAGTTATAAAATTATGAAAGTAACAGTAGAAAATATAAAAGGTTTAAATAAGGACATTAAAGTTTTCATAGATAAAAAAACTATGAATACTCATATGGACGCAAAGTATGAAGAAATTAAAGGGACTGTTAATTTAAAAGGCTTTAGACCAGGAAAAGTTCCCAAAGAAATTCTCAAAAGACAATTTGGCCAAGCAATTTTTAGTGAGGTTTTAGACAAGGTTTTAAAAGAAACATCCACCAAGGCATTAGAGGATAATAAAATAAAACCAGCAGGCCAACCAAAACTTGATTTAAAAACCTATGGAGAAGATAAGGATTTAGAATATGTGATTTCTGTAACAGAACTTCCAAAAGTTGAACTTAAGTCTGTTGAAAATATAAAATTTGATGAATATTCAGTTAAAATTGATAATTCAGAAACAGATAAGAGAATTAATGAAATCGCCAAAAGTCAGAATAACTTTAAAGATGTTGCTGATGAAACAAAAGCTTTAAAAGAAAATTTGGTTATTTTTGATTATAAAGCAACAATTGATGGTAAAGAATTTACTGGTGGTGAAGGTAAAAATACTCAATTAATACTTGGAAAAGATTTATTTATTAAAGGATTTGATGACCAATTAATTGGTGTCAAAAAAAACGACGAAAAAGTTGTAGAGGCTACACTACCTGAAAATTACCCTCATAAAGAATTTGCTAATAAAAAAGCTAGTTTTACATGTAAGATTATATCTGTAAGAAAATCTGAAGAAGTAAAAATAAATGACGAATTTGCAAAAAATTTAGGAGCTAAAGACTTAGCTGATTTAAAAATTTTAGTATCTAAGCAAATTAATGATGAATATAAAAATTCTTTAGGTAGGTTGGCTAAAACACAAATTCTTAAAGAAATTGAAAATTTTAAAGTCGACGAAATTCCTGAAAATCTTTTAGAAGAAGAGGTTAAAATTTTATCACAAGGCATGAGTGAGGAAGACTCTAAAAAAAGTAGAAAAAAATTTGAAGAAATAGCTAAAAAAAGAATTAAAGTTGGATTAATCTTGAATGAGTTTGGTGAGCAAAACAAAATTAAAGTTACAGAGCAAGAAATACAAGCCGAGGTACAAAAACAACTTAGAATGATGCCAGGTCAAGAAAAAATGGTTATGGAATTTTATCAAAAAAATCCATCAGCTTTGGCTAGCTTAAGAGGAACAGTATATGAAGAAAAAATAATTGATGTAATTAAATCAAAAGCAAAACCTAATAAAAAAGAAATAAGCAAAGACGAAGCTGAAAAAATACTAAAAGAACATCAAAAACAAGAGCATGATCATAATCACGATCATGATCAGGAAGATTCACAAAAAAAAGCAGCACCCAAAAAAGCTGCAACTAAGCCCACAAAAACAAAAAAAGCTGCACCAAAAAAAGTTAGCAAAAAGTAATCACAAGTTGTATAACTGATAAGAATCAACTTATGACAACAAATTTTTCTGATCAAATGAATACATTGGTCCCTATGGTTGTGGAACAATCTAACAGGGGTGAAAGAGCTTATGATATTTATTCGAGACTTTTAAAAGAAAGAATAATTTTTTTAGTTGGACCAATTAACGATAACGTAGCGTCTCTTGTTACCGCTCAACTTTTATTTTTAGAATCTGAGGATCCAAAAAAAGAAATTAATTTATATATTAATAGTCCAGGTGGTCTTGTAACTGCTGGTCTAGGTATTTATGATACTATGCAATACATCAAACCAGATGTTTCAACTTTATGCATTGGGCAGGCTGCTTCAATGGGATCTTTTCTTTTAGCTGCTGGAAAAAAAGGTAAAAGGTTTTCTCTACCTAATTCTAGAATTATGGTTCACCAACCATCTGCTGGTTTTCAAGGTCAAGCTACAGATATTGAAATTCATGCAAATGAAGTCTTGGCACTTAAAAAAAGACTTAATGAAATTTACTCAAAGCACACTGGCAAATCAGTAGATGATATTAAAAAAGCTCTTGAAAGAGATAATTTTATGACCTCTGATATTGCTAAAGACTTTGGTTTAATAGATGAAGTAGTAGAGAACAGATCTTAAACCACAATATCTTGAAAATTATTAAGTACATACTTGATTAGTATGAGTCATCTATATTAAAGTAACAACATTGATTCGTTTATAAATTATGAGCACAAATAATAAAAATATTCTTTACTGTTCTTTCTGTGGCAAGAGCCAACATGAAGTTAGAAAATTAATTGCTGGTCCAACAGTTTTTATCTGTGATGAGTGTGTTGAACTTTGTATGGATATTATAAAAGAAGAAAGCAAAGACTCATTTGTAAAACATCAAGATGGATTACCATCGCCAAAAGAAATTTGTGCAGTATTAGATGATTATGTAATTGGACAGCCTCATGCAAAAAAAGTTTTGTCTGTAGCGGTGCATAATCACTACAAAAGATTAAACTATGAAAGCAAGACTAGTAAAACTGTTGAACTTTCAAAATCTAATATTCTACTAGTGGGTCCTACAGGTTGTGGTAAAACCTTATTAGCACAAACTTTGGCTAGAATACTTGATGTTCCTTTCACAATGGCTGATGCAACAACTCTTACAGAAGCTGGTTATGTTGGTGAAGATGTTGAAAACATTATTTTAAAATTATTACAAGCAGCTGATTATAATGTAGAAAAAGCACAACGTGGAATTGTCTACATTGATGAAGTAGATAAGATTAGCAGAAAATCTGAAAACCCTTCAATTACAAGAGATGTTTCTGGTGAAGGTGTTCAACAAGCTCTTTTGAAGATTATGGAAGGAACAGTTGCGAGTGTTCCACCTCAAGGAGGAAGGAAGCACCCTCAACAAGAATTTTTACAAGTTGATACTACAAATATACTATTTATTTGTGGTGGCGCATTTGCTGGTTTAGATAAAATTATTTCACAAAGAGACAAGGGAACTTCTATTGGTTTTGGTGCAAATGTTAAAAAAACTGATGATAAAAAAACTGGTGAGTGGATGAAAACCTTAGAACCTGAAGATTTATTGAAATATGGTTTGATACCAGAGTTTATTGGAAGATTACCAATGATAGCTACACTAGAAGATTTAGATGAGAAATCTTTAATTAAAATATTACAAGAACCCAAAAACTCTTTAATCAAACAATATCAAGAATTATTTAAATTAGATGGTGCAAAATTAAGTTTTAAAGAAAATGCAGTGAAAGAAATTGCACAAAAAGCAATCAATAAAAAAACTGGTGCTAGAGGACTAAGATCAATCCTAGAAAACATTTTATTAAAGACTATGTATGATTTACCAAGTCAGGATAATGTCGAAGAAGTGATAGTAGATGCTAGTGCGGCTAAAGGTCTATCGCAACCTATCATTGTTCATTCAAAAAATAATACAAAAACTAAGACAGAAAAAACATCTGCTGCCTAATTTAACGTTAATAACTAATAAATAGCTATTGCAAATTTTTTTTTAATATCCATATTTAGATTATGGATGTTAAAATAGAACGACCCTTGTTGCCATTAAGAGATATAGTGGTGTTTCCAAATATGGTAATTCCTTTATTTGTTGGAAGAGATAAATCAATTGCAGCCCTTAATGAAGTAATGAAAAAGGATAAAAAGATTATCCTTGTTACTCAAAAAAACTCAGAAATAGATGATCCCAAAAAGACAGATATATTTATGTATGGTTGCGAAGGTAATATACTTCAATTATTAAAATTACCCGATGGAACAGTTAAAGTTTTAGTAGAGGGAAGTAAAAGAGTTAAGATATTAGATTTTAAAGACAATGAAAAATTTATAGTTTGTGAATACGCTCATCATCATGATGTAGTGTCCAAAGATGAAGATTTAGTACCTTTAGCTATGACTGCGGTAAGAAGATTAGAAAAACTTACTTCAATTAATAAAAAAGTTTCAACAGAGACAATTAATAATATTAAAAAATTAACTGATGCATCTCATATTGCTGATAATATTGCCTCACACTTAACAGCTACCATTTTAGAAAAACAACAAATTTTTGAGACTGTAGATGTCAAGAAGAGATTAAATTCCATTATCAAAATCATGGAAAATGAAACTAGTATTATAGGAGTTGAAAAGAGAATTAGAGGTAGAGTTAAAACTCAAATGGAGAAAACTCAAAGAGAATATTATTTGAATGAGCAACTTAAAGCAATTCAAAAAGAGTTAGGTGAAATTGAAGATGGTAAAGATGAAACGTCTAGTCTGAACAAATCAATCATCAAAGCAAAAATGCCCAAAGATGTAGAAAAAAAATGTATGGCAGAGTTAAAAAAATTAAAAAATATGAGCCCGATGTCTGCTGAAGCAACTGTAATTAGAAATTATCTTGATTGGATGATAGATCTTCCATGGTATAAAAAAAGCGAAGTTGATATTGATCTTAAAAAAGCATTATCAGTATTGGATGCTGATCACTTTGGTCTAGAAAAAGTAAAAGAAAGAATTATTGAGTTCTTAGCAGTCCAAAAAAGAATGGATAAAATTAAAGGGCCAATCTTATGTTTAGTTGGACCCCCAGGTGTTGGAAAAACTTCTTTAGGTAAATCAATAGCGAAAGCAACTAATAGAGAATTTGTAAGAGTATCTGTTGGAGGGATGCGCGATGAAGCTGAGATTAGAGGGCATAGAAGAACTTATATTGGGTCTTTACCAGGAAAGATTATTCAGATGATGAAGAAAGCAGGAACTAAAAATCCTCTAATTCTTTTAGATGAAATTGATAAAATTGGTAATGACTATAGAGGTGACCCTTCATCAGCATTATTAGAGGCATTGGATCCTGAACAAAACTCAACATTTAACGATCATTATCTGGAGGTTGATTATGATTTATCTGATGTAATGTTTGTTACAACAGCTAATACACTAAACATATTGCCACCATTACTAGATAGAATGGAAGTTATAAGATTGGCTGGATATACAGAGGATGAAAAAATTAATATAGCAAACAATTATCTTTTACCAAAACAGATAAAAGACAATGGTGTTAAAGAGAATGAAATGACTCTATCTGATGATATAATCAAAGAAATTATTAGAAGTTATACTAAAGAATCTGGTGTTAGAAACTTAGAAAGAGAAATTTCAAAAGTTGCTCGTAAGGTTGTAAAAAAAGTTGTCTCTGGTGAAGAAAAAGGGGTTAAAGTAGATTTAAAAAACCTTCATGATTTCTTAGGAATACAAAAATTTAAATTCGGTGAACTTGAGAGCAAAGATAAAATTGGTGTTGTAACCGGTTTAGCTTGGACTGAATACGGTGGAGAGATACTTAAGATTGAAACTGTTGTTATGCCAGGAAAGGGTAGAATGCAAATTACTGGAAAACTTGGAGATGTAATGCAAGAATCAATTAAGGCTGCTAAATCATTTATAAGATCTAAGAGTTTAGATTATGGAATTATTCCTCCATTATTTGAGAAGAAAGATTTCCATATTCATGTTCCTGAAGGAGCAACTCCTAAAGATGGTCCTTCTGCGGGTATAGGTATGGTTACTTCAATTGTTTCAGCAATTACAAAAATTCCTGTTAGAAGAGATGTTGCAATGACTGGTGAAGTTACTTTAACGGGACAAGTTTTACCTATTGGTGGACTTAAAGAAAAATTATTAGCTGCGCATAGAGCAGGAATCAAACAAGTTGTTATACCAAAAGAAAATGAAAAAGATTTAGTAGATATGCCAAAGAAAATTGTTGATGATATAAAAATTACTCCAGTGGAGTATGCGGATGAGGTATTAAAAATAGCTTTAACTAAAGAATTGAAAAGAGTTGAGTGGGTTGAAGTTGAGCAAATTTCTAAATCTGAGGATAAATCTCAAGCAAGTATTCAATAAACTTATAAAGAAAATTTTCTTTAACTAATTTAAAAATAGTTTTTCCATTTATCTAAATGGTGTAGGTTATCAAATATGAAGATCTACGATTGTACAACATTTTATTCTGAAAAAATGATGTTGGATGTTAGATTTAATATACTTAATGATGAAGTTTACAAATTTATAGTTGTAGAGTCATCTTTTTCTCACAGTGGAAAAGCTAAAAAATTTAATTTTGATATAAATGACTATCCAAAATTTAAGGATAAAATAATTTATATAAAAATTAATTATGAACCTGATAATCTATATGACGATAAAGATATAGCGACTAACCCCATTTATAAAAGATTTAATAGTATTAAACGAATAGAGCAATCTTACGAATACATGCTGAAAGGTATAAAAGATGCTAAAGATGAAGATCTTATAATAATAAGTGATAATGATGAAATACCAAATTTAAAGTCAATTCAATTCAAAGAGAATAAAAAAAATTTTATAATATTTAAACAATTATTATTTTATTATAAATTTAATTATTTCTACGATTTAATGCCTTGGTATGGGTCTAAGGCATGTAAAAAAAAATACCTCACATCATTTTCAAATCTGCGCAATTTAAAAAATAAAAAATATTCAATTTGGAGATTAGACACGCACTTTTCAAAGATAAAACAAAATAATTTACAAATTATTGATGATGGAGGTTGGCATTTTACAAATCTTAAATCACCAGAGGAACTATATATAAAATTAAAGAACTTTGGCCATCATGATGAGTTTGATGAAACTAAAATTACTATTAGAGATTTACAAAAAAAAATAGATGATGGGGAGGTTTTGTATAATCATTTCGCAGACAAGTCTTCAAAAAAAAAATGGGAATATAATTATAAGCTTAAAGTAATAAACGATTCTCTTTTGCCAGATTATTTAGTTAAGAATCGTCTTAATTTTAATGAATGGTTTAAATGATATGATTATTAAATGGGGGATAGTTGGATTAGGAAATATGGCTAATGCTTTTGCTAAGGCAATAAGTGAAACCACTAATTCAAAACTAATTTGTGTTGCCAGTAAATCAAAACCTAAATTAGAATTATTTGCTAAAAATTTTGATATAGCAACCTCTAATAGATTTTCAAACTATTCTGAATTAATTAGATCAAAAGAAATTGATGCCGTTTACATATCAACGCTAAACAATACTCACGTAGAATTACTTTTGGAATGTGTTAAAAATAATAAAAAAATACTTTGTGAAAAACCAATAGCAGTTAGCTTAGATCAAGCAAATTTAGCATATAATGCATTAGAACAGAAAAAAGATTCATTTTATGAAGCTATTGCTTACAGATATCATCCACAGATTGAAAGCTTACTGAAAATAATTAAAGAAGGTGAAATTGGAGAAATTAAAAAAATTGATTCTTCTTTTGGATTTAAGATTAAACGTATTCGCAAAGATTCAAGACTTTTTTCAAAAGAATTAGGAGGTGGAGCTATTTTAGATGTTGGTTGTTATCCAATAAGCTTTTTTAATTTATTTAACGAACAAAATAAATGCATGAAATTAATCAAATCAAAAGGTAGTTTTTCAATCACAGATGTAGATGATGAGGCGGAAGCTGAGTTTTTGATAGGTAACAATATTACAGCTAATTGTAAGGTAAGTTTTAAAGAAAATTTAAAAAATTCATGTACAATTTATGGGTCTAAAGGAACCATTAATATACCTAGTCCTTGGTTGCCCTCTACTAAAAGCTACTTAGAGGTATCTAGCAACAATTCATATTATAAAGATTTTACTTTATCTAAAAAAAATATTTATACTTCGCAAATAGAAAATGTTTCAAATTTATTTCTTGATAATAAAATAAAAAAAACTTATCAAGTTGATATTGATGAGTCGATCGAGATAATGAATATTCTTGATAAATGGAGAGAAAGTTTTAGTAAATAAATACATGTTTGATAAATTTATTTTTTTAATTTTTTTTTTAATTTTTTCTAGCTGTGGAAACTATGGAAAAAGTTTAAAAGTAGACAATGAACTTAAATTTAATTACAAAGCACAAGTAAATTTATATTCTATATATGAAAAAAAAGTGATTAAAAAATTTTATAATTTTTCTTATCATGAGTATTTGGCGAGAAACAATATTAATAGATTGTGCTTAGATTATATAAAGATTAATAAATTAGATAATATGAGGTGTATCTACATGGGAACTAAGTATACAGAAAAATTACTTGCAGTTTTGGACTAATTAAATATTTTCTTTACCATGCATGTCAAAAACTTGATTGCACTAAAAATAAAACCTATTATAAATTATTAAGAATTAAATGGCGGGGTAGCTCAGTTGGTTAGAGCGCAGGACTCATAAGCCTGAGGTCAGTGGTTCGATCCCACTTCCCGCTACCATTTTATTTGTTTGTTTTGCCTAATCTTTTTCGTATGTCGTTTAATGGTATCGATTTATAATAATCGTTATTTTCACGATACCATTCGAATGTTTTTTTTAGACCATTACTGAGACTTATTCTAGGTGACCATCTTAATTCATTTTTCAATTTTGAGCTGTTAAGGGCATATCTGGTGTCATGCCCAGGCCTATCTTTTACAAATTTTATTCTAGTATTTTTTCCTATAATTTTATTTTTATTGGCTAATTGAATTAATTTTTTACATATTTCTAAATTTGTTTGGTTTTTATTTGAACCAATATTATAAAAATCACCTACTTTACCTTTTTTAAATATTTTAATTAAAGCTTCACAATGGTCTTTTACATAAATCCATTCCCTTGAATTAGTTCCTTTTCCATAAATTGGTAAAGGTTTATTTTGAAGTATATTGTATATAAGTTTTGGGATTAATTTTTCAGGATGTTGTTTGGGTCCATAATTGTTTGAACAATTAGTTACTATAGCAGGAATATTGTAAGTTCTTACATAAGATGAAACCAAATGATCAGATGAGGCTTTACTTGCAGCATAGGGTGAACTCGGTTTATATGGATAATTTTCATCACTTCTTCCAAAAAGAATATCACCATAAACTTCATCTGTTGATATATGAATTAATTTAGTTTTTGGAATTTTTTTTGAAAAAACTCTAAAAGCTTCAAGGATATTGTAAACACCCAAGATGTTGCTTTCAATAAAGCTTTTGGGGGAGTCTATGGATCTATCGACATGAGTTTCTGCTGCTAAATTAAAAATTCCGACAGGTTTATACTTATTAAATATCTTTATAATTTTTTTATTATTGATGTCATATTTAATAAATTTATAGTTTTTTTTTTTAAGAAACTCTTTTGTATTATAAAAATTAGAAGAATAGGTGACTTTATCTAGGTTAATGACATAATATTTTTTTAATAATAGCTCAATTAAGTTACTACCTATAAAACCTAATCCTCCTGTTACAATTACTTTATCCATTTTATATTTTTACAATAAATTTAATTAAAGTATATATTTGTTTTTATAATAATGAAAAAAAAAACAAATTTAACCATCGTAATTGTTACTTATTTAACTAACAGAAAAATTTTATTAGATTGTCTTAAATCAATAGATAAAAATTTTAAAGTAATTATTGTAGAAAATTCCAAACAATTTAAAGATAAAAAATTTTTTTTAAAAAAATTTAACAATATAGAAATAGTATGCACTGGATTAAATCTTGGATATGGAAAGGGAAATAATTTTGGATTAGAAAAAGTACAAACAGATTATGCTCTCATATTAAATCCAGACGTAGTATGTAAAAATGATTTTTTTGATAAAATCTCCAGAATAATTAAAAAAAAAAAATCCTTTTCAATTATTGGTTGTCAATACTCAAACCAAACAGCATATCTACCAGCTGGTTTTTTTGATAAAAAAAAACATCGTATCTTCGAAAAAAAATTTTTAAAAAAAAATAAAAATGAATTTATTAAAGTTGAGTGGGTAACTGGATGTTCAATGCTTTTAAATTTTAATAAATTCAAGAATAAAAATATTTTTGATGAAAATTATTTTTTATATTTTGAAGAATTTGATTTATGTAAATCAACAATTAACAAAGGTGGATCTATTTATTCATCAAGTAATTTAAGAGTTCATCATCTTGGCTTTAAAGGTTCTTTGGGTGCTAGTAATAAATTAAAAAATGATGCAAATAAATTACGTGATTGGCATTGGATGTGGTCTTATTTTTATTTTTATAAAAAAAATTATAACTATATTTATGCCCTGTGGAAAGTTTCAGGTAAATTTTTTAAATCATTATTAAAATCAATTTATTACGCTTTATTATTTAATAAGCTTAATAGAGATAAATATTTGTATAGATTTTTAGGATTATTATTTTCAATTATAGGAATTAAGTCTAATTACAGAGGTCGACAATTTTATTAATGACCTGGAAAATCCATTAAATTTTCAACCTCATACCCTTTTTTTGTTAAATTGACAGAACCACCTAAATCAAAAAGATTAATAGCAAAAACAAAAGCCACAACTTTTGCATTAGACATTTCAACTAGTTTGGCAGCTGCTTCTGCAGTACCTCCTGTTGCAATCAAATCATCTATTATTAGAACTGAGTCATTCTTTTCAATAGAATCTTTGTGAACTTCAATTGTGGCAGTTCCATATTCTAATTCAAAATCAACTGAGTACGTTTCGGCTGGTAACTTATTTTTTTTTCTAAACATAATAAAAGGTTTTTTTAAAATATAAGAAACTGCTGATGCAAAAACAAAACCTCTAGACTCAATTGCAGCAATTTTATCAACTTTATATTTTTTTGATCTTTCAATTATTTGGTCAACACACTCTCTGAAAGCATTTTCATCTTTAATGAGTGTTGTAATATCTCTAAATAAAATTCCTTTTTTTGGATAATCTGGAATTGATCTGATATAATCTTTCAAATTCATAATATTAAATTATTAATGTATAAATAAATATATTTTTAGTTATGACAACAAATAAATTAGCAATTATCGGCGGTAGTGGTCTCTACGATATTAATGAATTTAAGGAAAGAGAGTTTCTTAAACTTGAAACCCCCTGGGGTAAACCTTCAGATGAAATTTTAAAAATAAAATATAACGATAAAGAAATATTTTTTCTACCTAGGCATGGAAGAGGTCATGCAATATCTCCCTCTAAAATTAATTTTAGAGCCAATATAGATGCCCTAAAACAACTGGGCATCACTGATATAGTTTCAGTTTCTGCTGTTGGATCATTAAAAGAAAACCTACCTCCAGGAATGTTTGTAATTGTGGATCAATTTATTGATCGAACATTCGCAAGATCAAAAAGTTTTTTTGATGATGAAATAGTAGCTCACGTTTCAATGGCACATCCAACTTCAAATGGATTAATGAATTCGTGTGAAGAAGCATTAAAACAAGAAAGCATTGAATTTCAAAGAGGAGGAACGTATGTAGTTATGGAAGGACCTCAATTTTCAACATTAGCTGAGTCAAATTTATATAGATCATGGAATGCTGATGTTATTGGAATGACCAATATGCCAGAGGCAAAACTCGCAAGAGAAGCTGAGATTAGGTACGCATCTGTATCAATGGTTACAGATTTTGATTGCTGGCACCCAGATCATGAAAATGTAGATGTTCAGCAAGTTATTAAAGTTCTTTTAGGAAATGCAGAAAAAGCAAAAAAAATGATAAAAAATATTATTAATAATTTTGAAAATCATATCGATCCAAATGATCCAACAAATAATTGTTTAGATGTGGCAATTATTACAGCACCAGAGAAGAGAACACAGAAGACAATCGATAAACTTAAAACAGTTGCTGGTAGAGTTTTGAATAAATGAAGATAGAAAATAAAGAGTATAGAACAATATGGTTCGATGAAACTAATCAACTAGTTAAAATTATTGATCAAACTAAACTTCCTCATCGGTTTATTATTAAAGATCTCAGTACAGTTAAAGATGCAATTAATGCAATTAAAACAATGGAAGTAAGAGGAGCTCCATTAATTGGAGGAACTGCTGCTTATGGAATTGTTTTAGCTATTAAAGAAAATAAAGATCCTAAATTTATTCAAAAAAGCTCTCAAGAATTAATCCAATCAAGACCAACTGCGATAAATTTAAAATGGGCAGTGGACCGGATGTTAAATAAATTATCAGGTATTAATAATAAGGAAGTTTTAAATATAGCCTTAAAAGAAGCTAATGATATTTGTTATGAGGATGAAAAATTTTGTGAAAATATTGGACTTAATGGTTTAAAAATAATTGAGGAAATTTACAACAAAACGAAAAAAACTGTTAATATCTTAACTCATTGCAATGCTGGTTGGCTTGCAACTATTAATTGGGGGACAGCAACATCACCACTATACCATGCTCACAAGAAGGGAATTCCTATCCATGTTTGGGTGGATGAGACCAGACCAAGAAATCAAGGTGCAAATTTAACTTCATATGAATTAAATGAAGAGGGAATAGCAAATACTATTATAGCAGATAACACTGGTGGAATATTAATGCAAAAAGGTGATGTTGATATGTGTATTGTTGGAACAGATAGAACTTTATCAACGGGTGATGTTTGTAATAAAATTGGAACTTATTTAAAAGCGTTAGCTGCACATGACAATAACATACCTTTTTATGTAGCTTTACCTAGTTCAACTATTGATTGGGATATTAAAAACTTTAAAGATATTCCAATAGAGGAAAGAAATTCTGAGGAGCTATCTCACATAGAAGGAATAGACCAAGATGATAAACTTAAAAAAATTTTAATTTATCCAAAAAAAAGCAAAGCATTGAATTTAGCTTTTGATGTAACACCTGCAAAATATATAACAGGATTGATAACTGAAAAAGGTATTTGCGAAGCATCAGGTGATGCACTAAATAAAATGTTTAAATAATGATAAATTTAAGAGCAGAAGTTATTAAATACGCTAAAATGCTTAATACTAAAAAGCTTTCAGCGCTAAGATCAGGTAATATATCTGTTAAATATAAAGATGGTTTTTTAATTACACCTTCTGGTACAAAATACTCATCATTAAAAAATAAAGACATAGTTTTTGTAACTCTCAAAGGAAAGTTTGATAAAAAAAAAGGAATACCTTCCTCTGAGTGGAGATTTCACCAGGATATTTACTTAAATAAAAAAGAAGCTAAAGCAATTGTTCATGCACACTCAAATTATGCAACTGCAATCTCTACTCACGGAAAAGAAATTCCAGCATTTCATTACATGGTTGCAATGGCAGGTGGTAATGACATTAAGTGCGCAAAATATGCAACTTATGGTACAAGAGAATTATCTAGAAATATCATTAAAGCACTGAAACAGAGAAAAGCTTGTTTGATAGGAAATCACGGACAAATTGCATTTTCAGAAAATTTATCAAAAGCATTTGAATTAGCTGAAGAGGTTGAAAATCTTTCGAACCAGTATATAACTGCTCTAAAAATTGGTAAGCCTAAAATTTTATCTTTAAAAGAAATGAATAAAGTTTTAAGCAAAGCTAAAAATTATAAGAGGAAATAATTTTTATGACTAAAGTCGGCGAACATATAACTTTAGACATTATTGGCACAACTCAAGAGTATGACCCTTCAGTCTATGAGAATGTAATACGTAAAATTGCAAAAGCTGCTGATGTTACAATTCTTGAGATTTCCAAATATAAATTTAAACCACAGGGTTTCACTATACTTGCTTTATTAGCCGAAAGTCACATCAGCTTTCATACGTTTCCAGAAAAAGGAATTATTAGTTTTGATTTTTTTACCTGTGGAAAAATTAGTCCTTCTATTGCACTTGATATTGTTAAAAAAGAATTCAAACATAAAAGAATTGTTAAAAAAGAATTTAATAGAGACACGAAATCTTTGTACCATGACATTTATAGTTCGCCTGGCTTACAAAAATCATATGTAGTGAATGAAGTTTTGGAAGATTTTAAATCAAAAGTTGGTCAACACATTGAAATATTAGATTTAGAACAATTTGGTAAGTCACTTTTTATAGATAATGAAATTCAAGTCGCAACCAATGATGAAGTTTTATATAGCTCAACATTTGTTAATGCTGCCTTAAAACTAAACAAAAATTTAGGTACTGCTGCAATTATTGGTGGTGGTGATGGTGGTGTTGCTAGAGAATGTATCTCTCAAGGTTTTGATTTTATTGATTGGTACGAACTAGACCCAGAAGTGGTTGAAGTTTGCAATAAACATCTTGGAAGCATTAGCAATAAATCTACAGAAAAAAACTCAGTAAAATGCGTTTGGGGTGATGCATTTGAAAGTATAAAATCTGTCGAAGATGATAAATACGATAAAATTTTTGTTGATCTAAATGATGATCAGTTTTGCATAGATCTTGCAGCAAAAAATATGGATACTTTAATTAGAATATTAAAACCAAGTGGAGTGATAACTGCACAAGTTGGTAGCCAAGATAAAAAACCAGAGCAGGTTGAAAAATGGCTAGATGTATTCAACAAGAACTTTGGCAATACAACTTTGGATAGGGTTTATATTCCAAGTTTTGACTGTTCTTGGAACTTTTCTTCCTCAATTAATCACTAAAATTTTCTTTTTAAATTATTAAATTTGTGAAATAAATCCTACATAAATCTATGGAGGAAAAAATGAATATATTTAAAAAAACAATTTTAACTGTTCTTGCTTCTTTATTGTTAATTGGAAATACTTATTCTGATACAATAAAAATTGGAACAGAAGGTGCTTACCCTCCTTGGAACTCTAAGGATGCATCAGGCAATCTTATTGGTTTTGAGGTTGAATTAGCTCAAGAACTTTGTGCAATTATGGAACGTGAATGTACAATTGTTGAGCAAGATTGGGATGGAATGATTCCAGCTTTATTAATGAGAAAGTTTGATGCGATCATGGCAGGAATGTCAATTACCGCTGAAAGACAAAAAACAATTACTTTTTCACAAGGTTATGCAGATGAAGTTGCAGCCCTTGCGGTAATGAAAGGTTCAAGTTTAGAGAGCATGGATACACCAGAAGGTATTAATTTAACTTTAGGCGGAAGTGCTGTTAAAAAAACTCTTAAGACCTTAACTGCTGCACTTGCTGGAAAAACTGTTTGTACACAAACTGGAACTATTCACCAAAACTTTTTAGAGTCTGGTGATGTAGGTAAAGTGAATGTTAGAACTTACAAAACTCAAGATGAGGTAAACTTAGACTTAACTTCTGGTAGATGTGATGTTGCATTAGCTGCAGCAGTTGCATTCACTGATTATGCGGACAAATCAGGAAAGCCAGTAGTACTAGTTGGACCTACTTTTTCAGGTGGTGCTTTTGGTAATGGTGTTGGTGTTGGAATTAGACAAGGTGGAGATGATGCAATCGGTACAAGAGATGCAAAACTTCTTAAAGATTTCAACAAAGCAATTAACACTGCTAGAAAACAAGGAATCATTAGCAAATTAGCGATCAAGCATTTTGGCTTTGACGCTTCTATGTAAATAATATTTTGAAAAGGCGACTATTTAATTAGTCGCCCTTTCGATATGGATCTTTTATCATTCGGAAAAACAGGCTGGGGAGACGAGTTGTTTTATGCAACTCTAATGACAATTGCAGTAGCAGTTACTGCAATGTTAATTGGTTTCTTATTTTCATTAATCTTTACACCTTTAAAATTATCAAATAATAAATTTTTAAATTTTATTGGCAATACTTACACGACAGTTATCAGAGGGGTTCCAGAATTATTAGTAATCTACCTTTTCTTTTTTGGGGGAAGTGGAGCAATAATGTATGTTGCATCAATTTTTGGATACTTTGAATATATAGAAATTAATGCATTTATTACAGGCTCAGTTGCAATCGGCATTATATCTGGTGCCTATTCAACAGAAGTGTTTAGAGGAGCGATACAATCAATAGATAAAGGCCAATTTGAAGCCGCTAAAGTTTTAGGGGTTAGTAAATTTGTACAATTTTATAAAATAATTCTACCTCAAATGTTGAGGCTTGCTATTCCAAACTTAAGTAATGTTTGGCAAATCACTTTAAAAGATACATCACTAATATCAGTTACTGGTTTAGTTGAGATTATGAGACAATCTTATATTGCAGCAGGATCTACTAGAGATCCTTTATTCTTTTATTGTTTTGCAGCAGTTTTATATTTGATGCTTACGTTTTTAAGTATGAAGTTAATTAATAGACTTGAAGTCAAATACAGCAGAGGCTTTTAATGGATTTTGATTTAATGATCACAAGTTTGCCAAAACTACTTAGTGCTGCAGTTATAACTTTAAAATTGTTATCAGCATCATTAATCATTGGTTTATTTATTGGATTTTTATTTGCAGTTTTAAGATTGAATAAAAACCCATTTATTAATAAATTTGCTTATGGATATTCTTACTTATTTAGAGGAACTCCACTACTGGTTCAGATATTTATAATTTATTATGGTCTTGGACAAATCGAGTGGCTAAGATCTACTTTTCTTTGG
Source organism: Candidatus Pelagibacter sp. (assembly GCA_028222445.1). The sequence goes on along the minus strand of JAOISU010000001.1, from coordinate 85,061 downwards.
CTTATTTTAAAAGAACCGTATTGGTGTGCAATTATTGCATTTGCTTTAAATACAGGAGCTTATACTTCAGAAATTTTAAGATCAGCTTTTCAAACTATAAAACCTGGAATAATTGAAGCGGGTAAAAGTTTAGGGATATCAAGTAAAATTATTTTATATAAAATTCAAATTCCTGTAGCGATCAGACAATCTTTACCAGCCTATGGTAATGAGATTATATTAATGATGAAGGGCACATCACTTGCAAGCACGGTAACCTTAATGGATATTACAGGTGTTGCAAAACATATTGTATCAACGACTTATAAACCTTTAGAAGTATTTCTTTTAGCAGGTGGAATTTATTTATTTATGACTTTTATTTTTCACAACTTGATAAAATATCTAGAAAAAAAATATAGTTTTCAATAAGAAGTGTATTCTTTAATCTCTTTAATCTTAGAGCCTGTGTGATTATTCATCTCTAATTTTATTTTAGCACGATCATCATTTAAAAAATGAACATCTCTTGATAGTTTTATAAATTTTTCAGTAAAATCAGAATTTTTTTCACACAATCGTTTGTCATCTTCTATCACCCATAATTTTGCATTAATATTTTTTAGCGACTTAAAAAGTGTATTAAGCTTTTCATCAGATTTAACATTGTTATCTAATTGATTTTTTAAAATACTGTGTTCATCATTAATAAATTTTAATTTGTCAGGATCTTTAATTTTTTCTTGTTTAATCTCTAAAATAGAAATTTTATCTAAAAGTTCACCAACTGATACTTCAACTAGAATTTTATTCATAAAAATTTATACTATGTTAAGTTGTTAAAAATATGTCTAATATTTTAGTTATCAAACATGGTTCTTTAGGAGATATAGCCCAAGCTTGTGGGGCAATTCAAGATATTTCTGAAAACCACCCTGAAGATCAAATACATATCTTAACAACAAAACCTTATTTTGAATTATTTAGGAAAAACCCATTTGTACACAATGTTATTTTAGACAAACGTAAATCAAGATTTAATTTAATTTATTTATATATGTTAATGAGAAACTTGAAAAAGAAGAATTTTAGAAAAGTTTATGATTTACAAAACTCATCTAGAACAAAATTTTATAAAAATATTTTATTTCCAAAAGCAAATTTTAATACTTGGTCTAGCTCAGAAACAACTTTGCCAAGTAATATTTCAAAAGATGAATTTGATAAATACCCAGTTTTAAATAGATTTGATCATCAACTTAAAACCTCTGAAATTAATACAGAACATACCATGAAACCAAATTTTAGTTGGGCTGTAACTAACATTGACAATATAAAACAAGAATTTAATTTAGATAAATATATTGTTCTATTTCCTTTTTGTTCAGCTCATCTAAATCATAAAAAATGGCCCCATTACAATAACTTAATAGAATTGATTAAGAATAAATATGAAGACCAAATTAAAGTTATCGTTGCACCTGGACCTTCTGAAATCGATGATGCAAAAAACATTAATGCCATTTCAATTTTAGATAAAGGTAAAGCTTTAGATATTTCTCAACTTGCAAGCTTGATTAAAGAAAGTTCATTTGTTGTTGCAAATGATACAGGACCCGCTCATATGACTGCTCATCTTGGTGTAAAAGGCCTGACCTTATTTGGCAAACACACCACAGCTTTTAAAGTAAGCATTGAGCGAGAAAACTTTAAAGCAATACAGGTTGATGATTTAAATAAATTAAGTCCGGGTAAAGTTTTAGAAAAAATATTAATTTAATATTTTTTTATACTCTTCAATAACATTGTTCCATTGAAACTTTTTAGAATTTTCTTTAGCCACCTTACCAAATTCCTGAAATTTATTATTTTCTAACATTAAATTAATTGATGAATAAACTTCATCTAATTCATTGCCATCACAGATTAAACCTGTTTTTTCATGTTCGATTGCATCTGCTGCACCTCCATCTTTTCCACCAAGAGAGGGCAATCCATATTGAGCAGCTTCAACATAAGCTATCCCAAATCCTTCAACAGATTTTTTATGAACAATGGATGGCATGACAAAAATATTAGATTTTGCAACTAGTGCATTTTTTAATTCATTAGAAATATTTTTAAAAAACATCACTTGTGGCTGAAGGCCCAATTCTGCTACTAATTTTTTAATATTTTCCTCTTCATCGCCGTAACCCACACAAATATAGACAATACCTGGATAGATTTGTTTTAAATTTCGAAGCGCCATGATTACTTTTTCATGGTTTTTTCTTTTATCAAATCTAGAAACAGTAATTAATTTTGGAGACTTATGTTTTAATAAATTCTCTACTTTATCTAAATTTTTTTTATCTAATTCTTCAACAGGATCAACACCAGGATTTATAACTACAATTTTATCTTGGTGAACCCCCAATGAAATAGCTAAACTTTTAGTGTACTCTGAATTTGCAACAATGGTTTCAACACTATCTAAAACCTCCAATACTCTTTTATTAAGAGAGGTACCTTTTTCATGATTAATTTCTTTACCATGGATTAAACATATCTTTTTTTTATTAGTTTTAAGATGTTCTAAACTTTTCCAATGATCAGCAATAATGCCATCAATTTTATTTTCTTTTATAAATTCATTAATCAATTGAGCTTTTCTATATTTTCTAAGAAGTTTTATGCCACCAACCCGCTCTATCGAAAAAGAAACTTGCTCATCAAATAATTTATGATTTTCATGATAATCAGCAAATATTTTTATCATGTAGTGTTTTGAAAGTTCGTTTGCTAAACCCCACATTAAATTCTGCATACCTCCAACTTCTGGAGGGAACGTTTTTGTAACTATTAGGTACATTAATTATCTAACCATTTGATACTACAGCCAATACTTGGAATTTGTGTTTCAGGACCTTTGCCCGTCTCTGCAATTTGTTTCATTGCACTATATAAATCACTATCCCCAGCTCTTACTGGTTTTAAATTATCCAATTCTCTTATACGACCTCTGTATTGTAATTCTAAGTTATTATTGTATCCAAAAAAATCAGGAGTGCATACTGCATCATAACTTTTTGCAACATTTTGAGTTTCATCAAATAAATATGGAAAATTAAATTGATGTTTTCTTGCAAATTCGATCATATTTTCAAAACTATCTTCAGGATAATTTATCGGATCGTTTGCTGAAATAGCCACAGCTTTTACTCCATGTTGTTCTAAATTTTTACAATCTTCAACAATGTCCTTAATAACTGCTTTTACATAAGGACAGTGGTTACAAATAAACATAACCAAAGTTCCATTTGTCCCTTTAACATCATTTAATTTAATAATTTCGTTATTAGTGGACTTTAATTCAAAGCTTTTAGCTGCTTGTCCGAAATCACATATTGGAGTTTTTAACGGCATGTTATAATAATATATAAGTTATGTTTTATGATTTGGAAGATAAAAAAGTTAAAAATTTAGGTGATAATTGGTCTGCATCTAATGCATCCATTATTGGTGATGTCACGCTAGAAAAAAATACCAGCATTTGGTTTAATGTAACTTTAAGAGGAGATGTTGAAAATATTCATATCGGTGAAGGCTCCAATATACAAGATGGCAGTGTATTGCACACTGATCCAGGTTACCCTTTAAAAATTGGTAAAGATGTAACTATTGGTCATTTAGTTATGCTTCATGGTTGTACCATTGAAGACAATTCTTTAATTGGAATTGGTGCTGTAATTTTAAATGGAGCAAAGATTGGAAAAAATTGTATCATAGGAGCTAATGCATTGATCACAGAAAACAAAGTCATTCCTGACAATTCTTTAGTGGTTGGATCCCCTGGCAAAATTGTAAGACAAGTCTCAACAGAAGAGGCAAAGTCAATTACTGAAAATGCAATTCATTACCAAGATAATTGGAAAAAATATTCTAAATCAGTTTTTTAAAACCCAAAATAGGTTTTTGTTTATTAGACATTTGAGTTTTAAATAGTTAACTTATATTGGGTTTTTTATAATTTATGAAAAAAATATTTTTAATTTTAATTGTAATTTTATTTTCATCATCTGCTTTTGCAGATCATGATAAATACAAATGCTCTAAAAAAGAATCTATTTTATATGGTGCAGATAAAGTTTTAAAAGATGGGGAGATAATCGCATTGCCTTCTTACACAACAATGGGTTTGTATAACGTTTTAAATGAAAAGTATTTGTTGAACCCAGTAACTGTAACAGGATATTTAGCTTTTCCAAAAGGTACCAATAAAGCTCCTGTAGTGATTATGACTCATGGAAGTGGAGGTGCTGGATCATTATTTACTAATCCTTATTATGTTAAAGCGCGTAAAAATCTTCTGGAGGCTGGGATTGGAGTAATGTTGATTGATAGCTTTTGTAATAGAGGCACAAAAGATACATGGAGAGATCAATCTAAGGCGACGATGGTTAGTCAAGCAATAGATACTATGATGGCTTATCAATTTATAAAATCTCATCCAAGATCAAATGGAAAAATTGGAACTAATGGTCACTCAAGAGGTGGTACGAATTCTTTACTTGTTGCAGATGTAAAATTTACATCAAAATTTTTAGAGGGATCAAATGGATTTGATGCAATACTTCCAGAGGCTGCAGAGTGCAGAATGGCTGGATTGTTTAAAAATGCTGAACTTACAAAGAATACAAAAATGCTTTATGTCCACGGTGAAGATGACGATTTAACTTTAGCAAAGCCATGTGAAGAATATGTTAAAAATATTCTGGCTAAAGAAGGTCAAATTGAAATTGATATTAAATCAGGCTGGGGTCATGATTGGCATTCACCATATAAACCTCAAAAAGTTAAGGCAATGGTTATGCCTACATGTCCTGCAAATTACGTTGATGATAATGGTGTTGTTATGGGCAAACTTGCTGACCTAGGTTTAAATAAGTATAAACTTTTTAATAGTTGGGAGGAGTACGGTGAAGCTGCTGCCACAGAACCTAAAAAAACTTTTAAAAAAATGTTTAAAATTTTAAAAGGTGAAAAATGTTTAAAAAGAGGAGCTCATGTTGGAGGAAATCATGGTGATGAATATATGCCTCAATTTATAAATTTCTTTAAGAAAAATCTTTTATAAGTCATGGTTAAAGGGATAGACAATGAATTGATATATTTTATTGTTTCTCATCATATTAACCACTTTCTAAATGTAAAAAAGATGGCGAAACATGATTATGAAAGTCACATGATCCTATTAACAGTATATTCTCACTATCTCTATCAAACTATCACTCTAGGAAAGTCACTTAGTTGGACCGAAGTTTTTGATGAGACAGAGACTAAAGATCACAAGATATTAATGAAAGATAAAAAATTGACGATCTTTGCAGTTGCAGAAAATCTATCCATGCCTCAAGAAACGGTAAGGAGAAAATTAGAAAAATTAATCAAAACAAAATTATTAGATTATTCTAAATCAGAAGGGTTAAGTTTAGGTAAAAAATTTAAGGAAACGATTGAACCATTAGGAAAAATAGATACTGAAGATTGTTTAAAACTTTATAAAAAATTTGCTAAGCAAATTAAATAAGAATTAACAAAAAGTATCACCCACAAAAAGTAAAGTATTTTCAATAAAAAAAAAACTATTTTGAGTTATAAAATATTTGTTTTTTAAGTTATTTAAATTAAACAATGATAATGAAGGTTTTAACAATAATATTATCACTATTTATCACAACTGTAGCTAATGCAGATGTAGCCTCTCAAGCTTTAAATAAAGTATCTGAAAAAATATCAAATTTAATCCCAGGAGAAGGAATTACTGAAGTGTCTTTAGATTATAATGACGGTGATGATGATCAGATAAATTTTTCTATTCTAGGCGTCAGAGATATTGAAAAAACAAATAGCTCTAATTTTTTTACTCAATTTAGTTTAATGAATAGTGAGGTTAATGGAACAAACCGAATTTTCACTAATATTGGTTTAGGTAATAGAGTTTTAACAGATAATAAATCCATGATGCTGGGTACAAACGTTTTTTTTGACACAGATCTTTTAGAAAAACATAAAAGAGCAAGTTTAGGAATAGAGGCTAAAGCTCATATGTTAGATTTAAATTTAAATTTTTATGAAGCATTATCAAATACGATTACAGTCGACAAGACTGATGAAAAAGTTTTAAGTGGTCACGAGTTTGGAATTTCTTCTCAGATACCTTACATGCCTTGGGCAAAAGTAAATTATACTGATTATCTCTGGGAAAAGGATCAAGCATCAGTAGATACAGAGGGAAAAATATATTCTCTAGAAATGCAACTTAACCCCTCGATTTCAATTAAAGGTTCATTTGATGAAAGTGGAAATACAGGGGTAGATGACGAGTCATCCATAAGTTTAACATATGTTTATCCTCCAGTAGAAAATGGCCCAACAGCAAAAGATGGTTTATCTAAAAGTGCTTTTGAAAAAAGAGATATGAGTAAAGAGCTATCAAAAAAAGTTAGAAGAAATAATAAGATCGTCCTTGAAACTCAAGGAACAATAATAGTGACGAGTAAATAAAATGAGATTATTTAAGATATTAATTATTTTAGCATTAATTACATTCAGTAATAATAAAGTTGCATTTTCAGCATCAGGAGAAGCCAGTGTCTATGAAATTACAATTCAGCAAATAGCTCTTTGTGAAACAGGAAGTGCTTTAGACAACTGTTTAAACCCTGTTGTGGTTTATGAAGCTGACTCAGGTACAATTGATATAGCTAGTACTACAGCTGGTGCAGCTGCGGCCACTTTAGGATCAGCAACAGAAGCAGTGGTTGGAACTTCTTATACTTATGTGCAAGTTGTGATGAATAGATTGATTACTATTTCGGGAACAGGTATTTCAGATGGATCTGCTACATGTGGAACAGACGGAGGAACAGCTGGTACAGTAAGTGCTAATGCTACAGGCATTGCAGATGCAGGAGCAGGTGAATTAGTTGTAGCTGCTGGTTACGCAGGAGCAGTACCTGGCACTACTGCATTTAGTGGGCACACTGCTGTAACAGAGGTAACACAAAATGCAAATCTAAATCCAGCAGGTGATACATATTTTCAATGGAGAGTAGCACTGACTTCACCATTTGTTTATGATGGAATTCAAAACCCGAATGTCACGGTAGCATTTGGCACAGATAATGCCCTTACTTTTACTGGTAGCGGAACTTGTGTTGCTTATGCATCAGCTCCAGATGTAACAATTACAATAAATTAACTCTAAAATTTTTTTATAAATTTTTAATATTATTTTCATTTAGTACTCTGTCATTTACAAGTGGCATTGAAGAATTAAAAGTAATATAATCTTATTTCTTTTAAACTGTAATAAGTAACCTTTCTAAAAAAGATTTAGATATATTTTCAAATAAAATTCTAAAGGATTATGATAATAAAAATCCTAGTTCAATTTTTAAAGATAAAATTAAAATAACTAATGAAGATGCTCTAATTATTCAGTCAAACGTTGCGAGACTGAGAGTGAAGAGAGGAGATCAAATTATTGGTTATAAGATAGGCTGTGTTTCAAAAGATACTCAAAAGAAAATGGGCTTTACTCAACCAGCTTGTGGTTACCTTTGGAAAAGTGAATTATATCAAAGTGGCGTAACACTTAATAAAAAAGATTACACAAATCCAGCAATTGAAGCAGAATTTGGTATTATTTTAAATCGTGATATTAAAGCTGAACTATCTTCTTTTGATTATATACTAGAGTCGATTGAAGGAATTTATTCTTTAATTGAAATTCACAATCTTATTTTTTATGGAGAGGAACCATATGGAGCTGAACTTCTTGCAAATAATGCAATACATGCTGGAGTGGTTTTAGGTCCAGTAACAAAATTACCAATAGATAAAATAGAAACCAATCTTAAGCTTATTTATGACAATGAAATAATAGATACTTGGATTAATAAAAAATGGCCAGTTGATATGTTATCAGAGTTAAATTGGTTAGTTAAGGAGTTGGGTAAAAATAATAATTATTTAAAAAAAGATGATTTAATTTTAACAGGTGCTTATGGTTTTCCTGTTCCAATAAATGATAAAAAATTAATTGAAGTTACATCATCTGCATTTGGAGATGTGAAGGCTACTTTTTACTAAGGAATTAACCAGGTATCTTTGTTATTTTCTAAATCAAATTTAGCACGACGGTGACCTTTGGCTGCTAAATAAAGCCATTCCATACTTTTAATTTTACATTGAATAACAGTAAAGTTTTTATAACCTACTTCACTTTGCTCCATAGTAAATTCAAAATTATCTAACTCAGGTTTTAGTCCTGAAGTTGGAGTATCAGATTCTGTACCAGGTCCGCTATCTACTAAATAACATTTTCTACTCATGTGTCCTGTTTTTAACCAAGACTGTTTTGTAATATCATTTTCATGATTAACGGTACATTCAACTTTAAGTCTAACTTGGATCTTCTCATCCTTGTCATAAAATAACATTGCCGCATTTTTATTTACTTTTAATTTGGCAATTTTATCTGATCTGATATCGCTATGGTATTGAACAAGATTATTTTCTCGATCTGATTTTCTAAGAACTACAATTCTTCCATCAAAGTCATTTTGATTACCACAAATAAATACTGGAATTCTAAATTGAGAACCCCTATCTTTGATAGCATTATCCAGCATAGACCAGATTTTATTTTTGATCTCCTCAAAATCTTCGTAGTATGCTGGTTGCATACGAGATTATTTACTTAGTCTTCTAATTAAACTAGAAGTATCCCAACGGTTTCCACCCATCTCTTGAACTTCACCGTAATATTTATCAACGATTTCAGTTACAGGAAGTTGAGAGCCATTATTTTTAGCTTCATCCATAGCAATTTTTAAATCTTTTCTCATCCAATCAACTGCAAAACCAAATTCAAACTGATCATCAATCATCGTTTTATATCTGTTTTCCATTTGCCAAGATTGAGCAGCACCTTTAGATATAACTTCAATTACATCTTCCATATTTAAACCTGCTTTTTTTCCAAAGTTAATTGCTTCTGATAAACCTTGAACAAGACCTGCAATACAAATTTGGTTAACCATTTTTGCTAATTGACCATTACCAGCACCACCTAATAATTTCATCTTTTTGCTGTAACAATCAATAATGTCTTTTGCTTTATCAAAGTTTGCTTGGTCTCCACCAATCATAACAGTTAGAGCACCATTTTCAGCACCAGCTTGTCCGCCTGATACCGGTGCATCTAAGAAACCAAATTCACTTTTTAATGAATGCTCATAAATTTCTCTAGCAATCGTTGCAGAAGCGGTTGTGTTATCAATGTAAACTGAGCCTTTTTTAATTGTTTTAAAGATACCGTTGTCACCGAAAGTTACTTCTCTTAAATCATTATCATTACCAACACAGGTAAATATAAAGTCAGCACCTTCTGCAGCTTTTGCAGGAGTATCTGCTTTTGACCCTTTATATTCAGCAACCCATTTATCAGCTTTTGCAGCTGTTCTATTATAAACAGTTACATTGTGACCTGCTTTTGATATATATCCTGCCATTGGATAACCCATGACACCTAAACCTATAAATGCAACATTGCTCATAATTTCTATTTCCTATGTTTAAAAGTTTGAATTTTAAAGTAATTTTATTTGGATTTATATTTACATTTTTTTCAAGCTTTGGACAGAGTTTTTTTCTAGGACTGTTTAATTCAAGCATAAGAGACGCGCTTTCTATCACGCATGGTCAGTTTGGATCTATTTATGCGTCCGCTACTCTATTAAGTAGTTTTATACTCGTTTGGGTTGGTAAAAAAATTGATGATTTTAATATTTTAAAATTTGCCTCTTATGTCATTGCTTTACTAGCGATCTCTTGTTTTTTATTTTCTAAAATTTCATCAGTCACTTTCTTATTTTTATCAATTTTCTTAATGAGGTTATCAGGTCAAGGACTAATGTCTCACACTGCAACCACAACAATATCAAGATTTTTTGAAAAGACTAGGGGACGTGCATTAAGCACAACTTGGCTTGGTTTATCGTTAGCTGAATTTATTTTACCCTTATTAATTATTTTTTTATTAACTTTTATTGATTGGAGAAATATTTGGATAGCAATTTCAATTTCAGTTATTATCATTTTACCTATTGTCATTGTTACATTAGTTAAAAACGTTAAATTAGACTCAAGAGAAACATCTAGTGCTACAAATATTAAAACTAAAGATATAAAACAATGGACGAGAGGTGAAGTTTTAAAAGATTATCGCTTTTATATTATATGTTTAAGTATGTTAGCGATGCCTTGGATTGCAACAGGTACATTTGTTTATCAATCTTTTATAGTGTCATCTAAAGGTTGGGGACCTTATGTTATTGCCCAATCCTTTATGGTGTATTCAATTTTATCAGTGATTACTTTATTTTTAACAGGCTTTTTAATTGATAAGTTTAGTAGTCGAAAATTAATAATTTATATGAACATTCCTTTATTGGTTGCAACGTTTGTGCTTTATTATTTTAACTCTCCAATTTCATCATTTGTATTTTTAGGTTTAATTGGAATTTCAAATGGACTAGCAAATGTTCTAGGTTCTGCTACATGGGCTGAGATTTATGGAGTGAGATATATTGGTTCCATTAAAGCATTAACCACAGCGTTGATGGTATTTTCAACTGCATTTGGTACAGCACTCTTTGGAATTTTGATTGATAATAGCCTTTCTATTGAGCAAATTGCTCTTGTTTCAGGATCTTATATTTTAATAGCAATATCCTTGTTATTCCTTGTAAAGAACAAGCTTAATCCTGATTATTTATAGAATTATCCTTGATTTTTTTTTAACTACTGTATAGATACTGCGCATGGCTAGAGTAACAGTAGAAGATTGCATAGATAAAGTAGAAAGTCCTTACGAATTAGTATTAGTTGCTAAAGAAAGAGCCGTTCAATTAAATTCAGGATTTGAACCTACTCTAGATAGAGATAATGACAAAAATACAGTTATATCTTTAAGAGAAATTGCAGAAGGCACTATTCAAGTTTCAGATTTAACTGACAGCGCTGTTCATAAACTTAGAAAACATGTTGAGCAAGTTGATGATGGTACGGATGATGATGAAATTATTGGTGATGATTTTGAAAGCATGTACAAAGGTGAAATTTCTAAAAGTGGAACACCTATATTACCATCAAAAAGAGCTAGAAAAATTCCAGAAAAAATTCAAGTATCATCTGATGATTTAGAAGAATTAACTGCAAAAGCAGAACCAGAAGTTGATGTTGATGCTGAGTTAGAAGCGGGAGACGAGGAGACAGCAGTTTCTTTAGATCAACTAGCTGAAAGTGAAACTACAGAAGATAGCTCAGAAGAAACTGAACCTAACAGTTAATTACTAAATTCCTTTAAGATTTTTTCTCTGTGTTCATCAAGATCAGGAATATCTCCACGTGTTTTTTCATCTTTATAGTTAGACATTTTAATTGGATTACCTGCTAGTTTAAAATCACCAATAACTTTATGATGAGCTTTAACAATCATATTCCGAGCTTCAATTTGAGGATTTTCAACAGCTTCTTTAATATTAAAGATAGGACCACATGGTATTTTTTCTTTTTCCATTTTACTAACCCAATCACTTGTATTTTTCGCACCAAGTTTGTCTTCAAGTATTTTTTTAAGATCTTCCATATTTTGAGATCTTAAAGAGTTAGTATTAAATTTTGGATCGTGAGCAATTTCAGAAATATCTAAAACATTACATAGTTTTTCAAATAATTTTTCATTGCCTGCAGCAATTATGATGTAACTATCTTTTGTTTTAAATGCTTCAAACGGTGCAATCGAAGGGTGACGTGATCCCATAGGTTTTGGAATTTCATTTTTTGCAAGAAACCTTGCAATAGCATTTTCTAAAATTGCAATTTGACAATCTAACATTGAAACATCAATAAAAGTTCCCTTACCAGTTTTTTCTCTATCATAAAGTGCAGCATTAATTCCAACAGTTGTAAATAAGCCTGCGGTAATGTCACCAATAGAAGTACCAACCCTTGTTGGTTCAGAATTAGGTTGACCGGTAACACTCATTAAGCCACCCATCCCTTGAACAACCATATCATAAGCAGGTAATTCTTTTAATGGACCCGTTTGTCCAAATCCTGATGCTGATGCATAAATTAGTCTTGGATATTTTTTACAAATATCTTTCCAACCATAACCCCATTTTTCTAAGGTGCCTGGTTTAAAATTCTCAACTAAAATATCTGCTTTAGCTAAAATTTTATCAAATATTTTTTTATCATCTTCATTTTTTAAATTAAGAGCGATACTTTCTTTGCCTCTATTTAGTGACATAAAGTATGCTGAATAGTCTTCAATAAAGGGTCCAAATTTTCTAGAGTCATCACCAACTTCTGGTGCCTCAACCTTTATTACGCGTGCACCCAGATCAGAAAGCATCATCGTGCAATAAGGACCAACTAGTACTCTAGTTAGGTCAAGAACAAGTAAGTTTTTTAAAGGACCATCCATATTTTGTACTGTAATTATGTAGTCTTGACTCTTATCAATATCTCTAATTAAATACATTACTTAATTAATAATAGAGGAGAGAGCAATGTTAAAAAAAGTATCTTTATATTTTACAGCATTAGTTTTGGCTTTATCAACTGTTGGATCTGCTTATGCGGTAACGTTAAAAGCAAGTCACCAATGGCCTGGTACACCTAGAGCTGATGGATCTTTTGACCCGCGTCATGAGATGGTTCAAATTATTGCTGATGAGGTTAAAAAAGCTAATGTTGATATTGATATTAGAATTTATCCAGCAAAATCTTTATATAAACCTAGAGAGCAATGGAAACCTATGACTACAGGTCAACTAGATATTTCAGCTTTTCCATTAGGATATGCTTCGAAATTTCATCCTGAATTCAGTGCAACATTAATGCCTGGAACAGTTAAAAATCATGATCACGCATTGAGATTTAATAAATCTCCAATGATGAAAGAGATAAAAAAGATTATTAACGATGCAGGTGTAGTTGTTTTATCTGATGCTTGGTTAGGTGGTGGTTTTGCTTCAAAAACAAAATGCATAAGAAACCCTAGTGATGTTAAAGGTCAAGTTATGAGAGCAGCTGGAAAAGCATTTAACCAAATGCTTGAAGGTGCAGGAGCAGGTATACAAAGTATGCCATCTTCAGAAATCTATACTGGTCTACAAACAGGTGTATTAACTGGTGCTAATACTAGTTCAGGAAGTTTTGTTAGTTACAAAATTTACGAACAAGTTAAATGTGCAACACCTCCAGGAAAATTTGGTCTTTGGTTTATGTATGAGCCAATCCTTATGTCTAAGAAATCTTTTGAAGCTTTAAGTAAAAAGCAACAAAAAGCTCTTATGAAAGCTGGAAAAGTAGCTGAGGAATATATGACAGCACAAGTAGCAAATTTAGATAAAAAATTTGAGGATGCTTACAAAGCAGCTGGTGTTGAATTAGTATATATGTCTGAAGCAGATCATGCTGCATGGATAGAAATAGCTAAGAAAACTTCTCATAAATCATTTGCTGAGGAAGTACCAGGTGGTGCTAAACTTATGGAAATGGCTTTAGCAGTTAAATAAAATAATATATAAAGAACCCCTATTTATGAAAATAACTAGGGGTTCTTTTTTTATGAAAAAAAAATATCTTAATTTTTGTCATTATGCTTCTCAAGCCTGTGGTGCTTTCGCAGTAGGAGCTTTAATTTTATCTATTTTAGTCATTGTTGAACTTGTTTTTGAAAGATATTTTTTTCAACGTGCTATTACTTGGCAAACTGAATTAGTTACCATGTTACTTGTTGCATCTACTTTTATTGGTAGTGCTTATGTTTTAAGTGAAAAAGCGCACGTAAGCATGGAATGGATTTACGATTTTTTATCAAACAGAAATATTATTAAATTGAAGATTTTTACTTCATTTATAAGTTTAGGTTTTTTTTTAATACTGTTTTACTTTGGTTTTTTGATGGTAGAGGAAGCTTTTGTTAAAAATTATACTACAGGAACAGTTTGGGATCCTCCTTTGTGGATACCTTATTCTTCAATGTTAATAGGCTCAATATTAATGATACTTCAATATATTGCTGAGATAATTAAACTGTTTGATGAAGGAGATTTAAGATAATGGATCCTTTAATGATTGCACTAATAGTTGCTATCTTTACTTTAATAGTTTTGTTCTCAGGAATTCCAATTGCTTTTGGTTTAAGTTTTGTCTCAATTGCTTTATTAATCGCTTTTGAAGGATTTCAAATGCTAGATGTTTTTGCAGAAACATTTTATGCAGGCTTAAATTCATTTGTTTTACTATCAATCCCAATGTTTATTCTTATGGGAATGGCTGTAGCCAACTCTCCCGCTGGAAAAGATCTTTATACTGGTCTTGATAGATGGTTATGGAGAGTTCCTGGTGGCTTAGTAATCTCTAATATTGGAGCATGTTCAATTTTTGCAGCATTAAGTGGGTCAAGTCCTGCAACGTGTGCTGCTATTGGAACTATGGGAATTCCTGAAATGAGAAAAAGAGGATATTCAGACCAAATAGCTACCGGTACAATTGCAGCTGGAGGAACGCTTGGGGTTTTAATTCCACCAAGTATAGTTTTAATTGTTTATGGAATGGCAACAGGTACTTCTATTGGAAGATTATTTTTAGCAGGTATTATTCCTGGTTTTATGTTGGCCAGTCTTTTTGCTGTTTGGGCGCTAATACACAGTTACTTCATTGATAAAAATGCAGCTAAATTATTAAGAAACAGAAAACCACCAACGTTGAGAGAAAAATTTGAAGTTCTTCCTAGAATTTTTCCATTCTTAGCTATTATTGTTGGAGTTTTATACGTTCTCTATGGAGGTGTAGCTACACCATCTGAAGCATCTGGTGTTGGAGCATTCTTAGTTTTTGTAATGATTGCAGTTGTTTACAAAATTTATCAGCCTAAAAAAATATGGAATATTGTTAAAGTTTCAATGAAAGAGAGTGTTATGATAATGTTTATTATTGCAGCCTCTTATCTTTTTGCATTTACATTATCTCAACTTTACGTAACCCAATCGCTTGCTCAAAGTATGATTGAGTTAAGCAGTAATAAATGGATGATCTTTTTAATTGTTAATGTGTTTTTACTTGTTGCTGGATTCTTTTTACCACCAGTTGCAGTCATTGTAATGACTTCAGCTATATTGTTACCAGTGATAACTACATTGGGTTTTGATCCGTATTGGTTTGCAATAGTATTTACAATAAATATGGAAATAGGCTTAATAACACCACCTGTTGGATTAAATCTTTATATAATTAAAGGAATAACGCCTGATGTAAGTCTATCTACAATCTTAAGGGGATCATTTCCATTTATGATGATGATGGTTTTATCTATAGTAATATTATGCATCTTCCCTGAGATAGTAACGTGGTTGCCTGATAAACTAATGGGTAAACCTCTTGGATATTAAAAAAAAAATTAATAGAAAAATTTCAGTAGCACCCATGATGGATTGTACAGATCGTCATGATCGTTACTTTCTAAGATTGATGAGCAAAAATGTTATGCTGTATTCAGAAATGGTTGCAACAAAATCTGCAATTCATGGAGATCGAAAAAAAATTCTATCTTATAGTTCAGAAGAAAAACCTTTAGCATTACAAGTGGGTGGATCTGATAAAGCGGAATTAGCTGAAGTTGCCAAAATTGCAGAAGACATGGGTTATGATGAAATTAATATTAATTTAGGTTGTCCTAGCAAAAAGGTTCAAAAAAATATGTTTGGTGCTTGTTTAATGAAAGAACCTGATTTAGTTGCCGAATGTATTAATTCAATGGTGAATGCTTGTAAAATTCCTGTAACTGCCAAAACTAGAATTGGTTTTGATGATACAGAAGAATTTGATTATTTAAATAATTTCATATTAAAGATGAAAGGTGTCGGTTGTAATACTTTTATACTACACGCAAGAAAGGCTATCTTAACTGGACTATCTCCTAAACAAAATTTGAATATTCCAAAACTAAACTATGGAATGGTTTATAAAGTTAAAGAAGAAAATCCTGATTTAGAAATTATTATTAATGGAGGTATTTCAAAAATTGATGAGATTAAAAATCACTTAACTTTATGTGATGGAGTTATGATTGGCAGGTCCATCTATCAAAATCCTTATTCTTTAGTTGAGATTGAAAACGAAATTTTTGGAACAAAAGAACAGCCAACAAGAGAGGAAATAGCTGCAAAACTACTAGAATACCTTGAGAAAGAAGTTAAGCTTGGCACAAAAGTAAATCATATTATGAGACACACAGTTGGATTATATCACGGTCAAATAGGCTCAAAAGAATGGAAGAGATATTTAAGTGATAATATGATGGCAAGAGATTCTGATTTTCAAAAATCAAAACATATAATGACCATTGTGCAAAATAACGAAAAAGCTAATCAAGCTAACTCATAATGGAAAACTTAAACTATGGTGAGATAATTAACCTACTATCAGTCCTTGCAATATCTGCAGCTGTTGCAGGATTTATGGCTGGATTACTTGGTGTTGGTGGTGGAATTATAATGGTTCCAGCTTTGTATTATGCTTTTACAGTATTAGATTTTGAATTAGTTACCAGAATGCATTTAGCTGTTGGAACTTCTTTAGCGATTATTATTCCAACTTCAATAATTTCTACCAAAACACATATGGAGCATGATGCGGTAGATTTCAAGATGGTAAAATCTTTTGGTATATTTATTTTAATAGGTGTTATTGCTGGAACTTTTTTAGCAGTTAATTTAAAGACACCAACTTTAGTATTATTCTTTTCAATATTTGCTTTTATGGTGGGTTTATTTTTTATTTTTCTTAGAGAAAAACTTGTTGAAAATCCTAAAACAATTTCAGACATTGTCAAAAATATCTCAGGGATTGTGATTGGTTTTATTTCAGTTCCTCTAGGCATTGGTGGAGGATCTTTAATGGTACCATTTATGAGAACTTTTGGTTATGACATAAGAAAATCCATTGGTACAGCTGCAGCAGTTGGCTTTTTGATTTCACTTAGTGGAACGATCACAATGATTATGGGTGGAAAGATAATTGATAATATCAACACACCTTTTAGTGTAGGTTATATAAATTTATTAGGGTTTGCAGTATTTGTTCCAGTTACAATGATTATGGCTAGGTTGGGAGCAAAAGCTGTTTATAAAATAGATAAAAAATTATTAAGTAAAATTTTTGGTACTTTTTTACTTATAGTATCCGTAAGATCTTTCGTTGAATATCTAAATATTATATAATTAATTATGTTTAATTTTAAAGAGATAATTTCATCTATTGCTGATGCAGGTCAAAAACTTTTTAGTATAAAAAAGATTAAAAAAAATGACTTAGAATCTATTTTTTCTTTATGTGATGATTTAATTTCACACAAAGGTGCAGCATTTGGAATAACTGTAGCTAGAGATATTACTGAACTATATCAATCACTATCTCCAGAAAATAAATTATTATTTTTTAAAAAAATTAATGAGAAATATAAGCCTAGCTTTACAAAAGTTAACGAAGCAATTGAAAAATATACCAAATCTCAAAACGAAAATACTTTGTCAAATTTATTTAAAGTTTCTGAAGGTAAGAGAAGAGAACTTTTTAGAAGAATGAATATGGCACCCAATGGAACAGCGATTATAGTTGCATTAAGAGAAGATTTAATAAAAATATTAAAAGACAACAAAGAACTTTCAGAATTAGATAATGATCTTAGACATTTATTTAGAGCTTGGTTTAATCCAGGATTTCTTAAACTTTCTAAAATCACGTGGGATACAAAGGCTGCAGTTTTAGAAAAAATAATTAAATATGAAAGAGTTCATCAAATAAAAGATATGAATGAACTTAAAAGAAGATTAGGGGAAGATAGAAGGTTTTTTTCTTACTTTCATCCAGCTCTTGAAGATGAGCCTATTATTTTTGTTCAAGTAGCCCTTACAAAAGGTCTTGGTAGATCTATTCAAGAATTAATGAAGCCGACTGATAATGAAGGAAAATCTTATGATACTGCTACTTTTTATTCAATTAGTAACTGTCAAGAAGGTCTATCTAGAGTCACTTTGGGTAATTTTTTAATAAAGAGAGTAGTTTATGAAATACAAGAAGAGCTACCTCATATTAAAAACTTTGGCACCTTATCACCTATACCAGGGTTTGCTGATTGGTTTAGTTATTTAGAAGAAACTAAGATTAAAAATATTTTAGGCGATCTAAAAGATCAAGATGTTATCTTTTTAAAATCTCAAGACTTAAAACTAGGTGATGGTAGAATTGTAAAAAATAAAGAAGCAATAACTAAATTAGTTGCACATTATATTGTTAATGAAAAAAACCACAAAGGGTTACCTGTTAATGATGTGAGCAGATTTCATTTAGGCAATGGAGCTATTGTAGAAGATATTGTAATTAATGCTAATATTTCAGAAACTGGCTTTAAAAGATCTTATGGTGTGATGGTCAATTATCTTTATGAATTAAAAAATATTGAAAAAAATCATGAAGATTACATGAATAGCAATAAAGTAATTGTCTCTGATAAAATAAAAAAATATTTATAAATATAATCTTTGAATTTTAATTAAGACCCCATTTAACTTTATTCCAAATTCTTTCATGAAAATAATAAAAAAAAAGAGGAATTATAGAGCCTAGTCCCAATATTCCAGCTCCTTTAAAACTACCAGTAAAAATATATCCAAATATTACCCAGTAGATAAAAATAAAAAGTCTCCATGAAAATGTTTTAGCAACAGATCGTATTTTTTTGTCAGCCATAATTAATTGAGCCTATAATAATTTTTGCTTATAGAACACATTTATATTAATGTTTAACAATGGCAAATAAAGTAAGTAAAAGTTTTCTAAAAGATTCTCATTTAATAACTGAATTAAAACTGTGTAGCATTCGTTTAATTGATAACGCTAAATTTCCTTGGATCATTTTAATTCCTAAGCGAAAAAATATTACTGATATTTCTGAACTTAACTCAAAAGACCAAATGCTATTAATGAAGGAAATTGTTCATTGCAGCAAGTTAATGAAAAAAATATTTAAAACAAAAAAACTTAATGTTGAAAAAATTGGTAATATTGTTCCTCAGTTACACATTCATATAATTGCAAGATCTACTAAAGATAGTACTTGGCCGTTATCGGTTTGGGTGGTTAAAGGAAAACCTTATACAAAAAATTTATTAGCTAAAACTATTTCTAAAATTAAAAAGTATTTTTAATAGAGGGTGAGGACAGAGGTAGTTTTAGTCTCCCGCCACTACCTCTTAACTATTATGTATCTGATTCGTCTCTAATTTGTTAACACGTTTTAATTGAAACTAGACTTTATCAACTGCTTGCTTTACTAAATAGATAACACGCCTACTTATAAATAATTAAAATTTAAACACATTGATTAAAACCACACTCTCATCATTTGCTAAATCTATTGGCTTTAACTCACAAAATTATATTCCAAAGGAAGGGGCATCCTTTTCTTTATTTAGAATTGAAGTTTTATCTGGTTTAACAGTTGCTTTAGCGTTAGTCCCTGAAGCTATTGCCTTTGCTTTTGTTGCAGGAGTTGCACCCTTATCAGGGCTTTATGCAGCTTTTATTGTTGGTTTAATTACTGCTGTGTTTGGTGGAAGACCTGGAATGATTTCAGGAGCAACTGGTGCTTTAGCTGTTGTTATGGTGTCCCTTGTTATGGATCATGGTGCACAATATTTGTTTGCAACGGTAGTGTTAATGGGCATTTTACAATTACTAGCGGGTGTCTTTAAACTTGGAAAATTTATTAGAATGGTACCCCAACCAGTAATGCTTGGTTTTGTTAATGGCCTTGCAATTGTTATAGGTATTTCACAACTTAGTCAGTTTAAAACCCTTAATGCAATGGGGCAATTAGAATGGATTTCAGGAAACACTTTATATTTTTCAATAGGGTTTGTTGTTTTAACCATGTTAATCATTTGGTTATTACCAAAGATTACTAAAGCAGTACCAGCAACTCTTGCTGCAATTTTGGTTACTTCAATATTAGTTTTAGCATTAAAGATTGATATTCCAAGTGTTGGAGATCTTGCAAGTGTTAAAGGAGGATTACCAATATTTTCAATTCCAAGTGTTCCTTTAAACTTTGAAACTTTAAAGATCATTTTTCCTTATGCATTTATATTGTCTGCAATTGGCTTAATTGAAAGCTTGTTAACTCTTAACTTAGTTGGTGAAATCACTAATAAAAGAGGTGGGGCTAGTCAGGAATGTTTAGCGCAAGGCTTTGCAAATACAGTCACTGGTTTTTTTGGGGGTATGGGTGGATGTGCGATGATCGGTCAATCTATGATTAACGTAAAATCAGGCGGTAGAACAAGAATTGCAGGAATAGCTGCAGCAGTATTCTTATTAATTTTTATTTTATATACATCAAACTATATTGAGATGATCCCAATTGCAGCACTAGTTGGTGTAATGTTTATGGTAGTGATTGGAACTTTTGCGTGGAACTCTTTAAAGATATTATTTTTTGTACCAAAGAGTGATGCGTTAGTAATTGTCCTTGTAACCGTTGTAACTGTTTTAGAGGATTTAGCTGTCGCTGTAATTGTCGGAGTAATTGTATCTGCGTTAGTTTTTGCCTGGAAATCTGCATCAAGAATTAGAGCCATAGAGAGACCATCTGTTAGAGAAAAAGGTGCTAAGGTTTATGAAATAGAAGGACCATTATTTTTTAGTTCAACTGATAGCTTTTTAGAATTATTTAAACCAGAAGAAGATCCCGAAGTAATTATTATAGATTTTGCAGGATCAAAAGTAATTGATCAATCAGCATTAAAAGCCATTGAAGACATTGCTGACAAATATAATAGTTTTGGAAAAAAAGTTAAATTAAGACATTTAACTAAAGATTGTCATAGATTATTAAGTAGAGCAGGCCAATTAGTAGTTGATAGTGATGATGATCCTGATTACGGAATTGCAGTTGATTATGATGTTAAATTAGGTATTTTTGGCAGATAAGATGAGCAAAGAGATTAAAACAGATGATGTTATTTTCAATTTCTTCAAGCAAGTTTGTGATGAGAAAGATGATGTTAAATGTGTTGAACTTGGTAATGGTTGGATTAGTGCCATGGAAACCAATCTTGCTAACATGGAAAAAAATCTAGAAGAAACTGATAAAGTTAAATACCAAGAAAGCATTAATAGTAACAAGCAACAGCTTGATAGTCTTAAAGGCAAAACTGCTAGTGAATGGCGTGAATATGCAACCCAGTGTATGATCGAGATCTTAGATCATAAAACTAAATCGTGAATTTCTTTAAGAGATTATTTTCAAGTAGCAATTTAGAACTAGAAATCAATGATGGAGGCAGAGCGGCTGCTGGATATAAAGGTAAAGCTGGAGACTGTGTAGTTAGATCTATTGCAATTGTAACAAATCTTCCTTATCAAAAAATTTATGATGATCTTTATAAGGCAAATGAAGAATTTAGAACTACATCAAGAACAAAACTTGCTAGAAGCCTAAAACAAAAAAATGATAGCCCAAGATCAGGCACTCATAGAGTGGTGGTTAAAAAATATCTTGAAAAACTTGGGTGGCAGTGGACGCCAACAATGTTTATTGGACAAGGTTGTAAAGTTCATTTAAAAAAAGATGAACTTCCAAGTGGGACTTTAATTGTATCTTGTTCAAAACACATAACGGTTGTTAAAGATGGTGTCTTACATGATACTTATGATTGTTCAAGACGAGGCACACGTTGTGTTTATGGATATTGGACCAAGCCCAATTAATGTTATTAGAATAGTTATTAATAAAACATTGATATATCGTTTAGTTTAAAGAAGACTAAAAATAATTTATTTTATTGGTTTTATTTTCTGATTAATAACGAGTACAGCTCCAATTATTAAAATAGGTAAGCCTATTATTAAATCTTGCTGCCATTCTAAGTTTTCAAATACAGTTGAAATTAATAAAGCAAGTACAGGCATCACAACACCAACATAACCCGCTCGTCCAGCTCCAACTTTCTCTAACAATCTTAAGTAAAATATAAAAGCAAATATTGAGCCAACTATTGATAGATAAGCAAGGGATGCAATATAACTAAAAGTATATTCAAATAATAATTCAGTACCTTTTATTTGAGTAATAAATAATGTGACCAGTGATCCATAAAGCATTGAATACGCAAGTGTTGGTATTAATGAAAAGTTATTATTTAAGTTTCTTTGGTGAACCATGTTACCTGTTGATGCACTAAATGTACCAAGTAAGGCTAAAAATAATCCAACATGGGTTCCATTACTTAAGCTAAAGTTGAATATCTCATCATTAAAGATGATTATAATCCCAATCATTCCAATAGTTGCGCCAATTAAAGTTTTTAAAGAAGGTTTCTTTTTAAAATAAAAGCCTTCTCCTAAAATATTCATAATAACGACCGTTGAAAAGACAATCGCTGGAAATGCGCTTATCAGGTAAGTATTTGATAGATAAAAGAAAACATAATTTAGAGAATAAAGACAAACCCCAAATAGTAAAAACCAAAGATGCTGGTTTAAAGAAAATTTAAGATTTTTCTGCTTATAAATTAGATAAACAAAAATAACTATTGCAGCTATCAAAAATCTATAAAATACTGACACTAAAGGATCAACGTAGCCTAATTGAAATTTGATTACATACCAAGTAGGCGACCAGCAAAAAAGTGTAATTAAAAATAAGAAAAAGTTATTCATTAACTAGCACTATAATCCATCAAACTTAAAAAAGTATAAGATAACCTTATAGATTATTATTACCTACGATAGAAAAGGGTAGTCTGTGTAACCTTTTTCATCACCACCATAGAATGTAGCTCTATCGTATTTATTGAGCTCTGCTTTTTTAGCAATTCTTTCTGGAAGATCAGGGTTAGCAATAAACCATCTACCAAACATAATGGCGTCTGCTTTATTATCATTTAAAGCAACCTCAGCAGTTTCAGGTGTATAGCCTCCTGATGAAATAAACATTCCATTAAATTTATCTTTAAATAAACTAGAAGTACTTGGTGCTTCTTCATTCACATTATCATCACCACCAGCAGTCGTTGCTCTTGGTTCAATCATATTAATATAGATGATGCCTCTTTTATTAAATTCTTCAATCACTTGATTGAATAAACTCATAGGATCACTGTCGCTTACACCATTAAAAGTTCCATAAGGGGATAGACGAACACCCACTTGATCTTTACCCCAAACATCAATTACTGCATCTAAAGCCTCAAGAGGAAATTTCATTCTATTAGCAACACTTCCACCGTATTCATCAGTTCTTTGGTTACTACCATCTTGTAAAAATTGGTCTAATAAATATCCATTAGCCATATGAACTTCAACACCGTCAAAGTTTGCTTCTTTAGCATTTAGAGCGGCATGTTTAAAATCATTAACAATGTCTTTTATCTCTGAAATTTCTAATGCTCTTGGGGTTAAAATTTCAGTAGGCTGCCAATCAGCAGTATAAGTTCCGCTATTTTTTGCAGGTATTGCAGAAGGGGCAACGGGTAATTTTCCATCTACTTGATATGAAGTATGAGAAATTCTTCCTACATGCCAAAGCTGTAAGAAAATTTTTCCACCTTTATCATGAACTGCTTTAGTAACATTTTGCCATCCAGCAATTTGTTCCTTGCTATGAATACCCGGAGTTGCAGGATAACCTTGACCTTGTTGTGAAATTTGAGTTGCTTCTGATAAAATAAAACCAGCTGTTGCACGTTGTGCGTAATAAGTTGCATTTAATTCTTGTGGGATATTTCCAGGTTGCTTAGCTCGCATTCTAGTTAACGGAGCCATAATAATTCTATTTTTTAATGTTAAGTTGCCAAGTTTTAGTTCAGATAAAAGTTTCAAAGTTTATTCCTTTTGTTAATGATTCACGCGTTATGTATCACTTTTCCTTGTTTATTGTTGAATTGATTTAGCTTACAGTGACACATCAAGATAAAGGCTTTTAAAGTGCTGCCTCAGAAAAACAACAATTAGTTCATCCTTCTACAAAATTTTTTTGAAAACTAAGTCTATAAACGTCTAGAACTTAGACTATAGACTAAATAGTAAGTACCTAAGTTTGAAATCCACCTGGTACCTCTAAACGTATTTGTTAAATTTGAGATGGGTCTGGTACCTCTATTGCTCCAATAGTGCTCCAATGACATTGGTTCTTGAATAAGATTCTTTAATTTGATTCAATACACACAGTAAGGAAAGAGAGCATTTACGGGAGTAATTGTTCTAGAGTGAGTGAGTAGGGTTCATGGCGATAGACTCATAAGCCCGAGGTCAGTGGTTCGATCCCACTTCCCGCTACCATTCTAGACTATTGATATCATTTTGCTCCAATAGTGCTCCAAATATTTACTGATGAATTAATAAACTTGGTTATTTTATATTTACAAATTTAAAATATTATATAATTATCTAATCTTAAAATTCATTATTCTAAGTCGTCTAGTGATTTTAATCACTTACGATGACAAAAAAAATTTTAACATTTTTAATAATTTACAGCTTTGTATTCACCCCTGTAGTTGCTGATACTATCACAGCTGTTGCCAATCAAGCAATTGCACCTACAGCGGATGATACCATTACAGCAGAAGACTCAGCCGTTGCAGGAGCCGGAGTTGGTATATATGTATCGGATGTAGCAGGTGTAACTATCAACAGTGCTTTTGATATCGATGTAACATCTACTGGGACAGTTAATCCTTATGGCATAGGAAGCGTTTACACTGGAACTGCTACAACAATTGATTCTTTAATCAATTCTGGAAATATTACATCAACTACATCAGGATCAACTGCAGGTGATGGAAATTCTTACGGTATATTTAATAGTCGAGGAACAATTACTGTTTTTAATAACAGTGGAGCAATTTTAGGAACATCAAGTGGATATGGAACTGCAAGAGGGGTTAATAATACAAGTGGAACCATAACTACATTTACTAACAGTGGAACAATTACTGGAACTGGTACAGCTAATAGTGGATTAACAGGTGCTTATGGAACTTATAATGGAATAGGATTATATAACAAAGGAGATATTGCTGGCGCTGATGCTGATAATATAATTTCTGCTACGATCACTACATTAAGTAACACTGGTACAATTGATGGTACAAGAACAGGTATAAGTAATAATGCGTCTGCTGATTATTCTACAGCTGATATTACAACTTTAATTAACTCTGGTGTTATTTCATCGTCTATAACAAGCGTTACAAATGCAACAATTAATAGTGAAACAGACTCGACACAGGCTCTTTTAGTTCAAGGTGCTGGAACAGGATCTTCAGCTTCAATTACAACTTTAACAAATAGCGGAACTATTGAAGCAGTAGCAACTGGAACTGGTGCTTATGGTATAGTTGTGAATACAGGAGGTACAATTACAACTTTAAACAATAGTGGAACTATTTCAGCAGCTACAGCCTCAATAGCTATTGCACCTACAGGAGTTATTGGTGAATTAAATTTAAATGAAGGCTCAGTGATAATTGGAGATATCTATTCACTTTCTACAACATCTTACACTCTAAATATGGATGTCGGTGCCTCTAAATCTTACTACATATCAACATCTGGAACAGGATCTTTTACTGTTAATGATCTAGATAATAGACCAGTAGTTGCTGGTTCAGCTTACGCAATCAACATTGGTTCTATGGAAATGGCCAGTGAAAACTTATTTCAAAAAACATCAAATATCACAAACTCAATTTCTAGAAATGTTAATCAAGATAATGATGTTTGGGTAGAACCATATTATTCAGAAACTACAAGAGATTCAAAGGGCAGTTCATCTGAAATAAGAAAATTTAAAAATGTAAAAGAAGGGTTGAATGCAGGGTGGAGCTTAAAAAATAGCAATAAACAAACTCAAATAATACTAAATGTTGATCAAACAGAAAATGATATTGATGATAAAGAACACAAAATTACATCAAAAGGTATGATGATAGGTATGATATCGCCAAATTATTCAAATATTGGAAATTTAGATATATCTACTAAGGCTATAGTGGGCTTTGGAAAAAGTGAAACAGAGAGAAAACTATTAGACTCAACTTCATCTACAGGTGAAAGAGTTCTTGAGGGAGAATACTACAGTTTATTTGCTAATTTAGGAACTGCAGTAACAAATAAGAATAATTTTGGAAAATTCTCTAGTTTAAACTTAGTTTTAGGAGCAGACATTAATTCTGAAATGAGAGAGTCTTTTAACGAAACTTTATATAATAAATATGATGAACTTATATTGGTTCAACTTCAACCAAGACTTGAAGCAGATTTATCATTAGGATTTTCTGAAAGATCTAATGTATTTTTAAAAACTGGAATTGAAGCAAGAGAAATTATTTCAGGTAAAACCCAAGATTATAGTATGGGAGGAACTAAAGTCTCTTACACAACAGCTACACCTAGTGATGTTTATGCATCAGTTTCAGTTGGTGCAAATTTAAATATTTATAATGATATAGATTTTTTTGCAGTTGCTAGCGCAAGATCTAGTGAAGAAAAAACCGAAAGCTATCAAGCGTCTTTTGGAATAAAAGGAAAATTTTAAAAAATTATCTGCTGCATATACGTGTCAATGACATTGGTTCTTAACTAAGATTCTTTAATTTGATTCAATATCACTGGAAAGGAAAGAGAGCATTTACAGGAGTAATTGTTCTAGAGGAGGTGACAAGGGTTAATGGCGATAGACTCATAAGCCCGAGGTCAGTGGTTCGATCCCACTTCCCGCTACCATTCTAGAAGCATTAGTCTGTTTTGTGTCTCTGAGGCGTCAACAGATATGGCCTCTTCAGCACAACAGGTTTAAAAATTATAATTAACTATACGTGTTTATAGTTGTAAAGTTAACTATCCATTAATTATTCAACGCTAAAAAAAAAAGGAGCTGTTTATGACTGATAACAAAAAAATAGGCCAATCCACTAAAAGTATTTGGGGCGGCGAACAAGAGCACGAACTTTACGAGCGATCCACGCAAGTTCCTGTAGTTCACAGTGTTTCATTTGCTTATAAAGATATTGATACTTGGCATAAAGTTGCACTTGGAGAAGAACAAGGTCACATTTATTCAAGAAACACTAACCCGACCGTTAGAGCCTTTGAAGATAAGGTAAAAGAATTAGAAGGCGCTGAAGCTGCTACTAGTTTTTCATCGGGTATGGCCGCAATTAGTAATACATTGGCAACTTTTTTAAAACCAGGTGACAGAATTATATCTATTAAAGACAGTTATGGTGGAACCAATGTTATCTTTAATGAATTTTTACCTCCCCTTAATATTGATGTTTGTCTTTGTGAAACTAGTGATCATGAACAAATATTAAGTGAAATTGCTAAAGGCTGTAAGGTTTTGTATTTAGAAACGCCTACAAACCCAACTGTTAAAATAACAGACATTAAAAACTTAAGTGCTGCTGCTAAAAAGGTAGGCGCTTTAGTTGTAGTTGACAATACATTCGCAACACCGATTAATCAAAACCCTTTAGAGCTTGGAGCTGATATTGTTTTACATTCTGCTTCTAAATATTTAGGCGGTCACGCAGATGCTTTAGGGGGTGTGATTTGTGGTAATAAAGATTTAGTTAAACAAGTTTATCATTATAGAGAAATTAATGGTGCAACCCTTGCACCGATGGATGCTTATAGTTTGTTAAGAGGCATGAAAACATTAAAGCTAAGAGTTGAAAGACAAAATGAAAGTGCGATGATTATTGCAAAGTTTTTAGAAAATCATCCTTCAGTTGAGCAAGTTAATTATCCAGGTCTACCATCTCATCCAGGACATAAGATTGCAAAAGAGCAAATGAAAGGTGGCTTTGGAGGTATGTTAAGTTTTTCAGTTAAAGGTGGACTTAATTCGATTAAAACTTTTTTACCAAAACTTAAGTATGCCCATATGGCAGCAAACTTAGGTTGTGTTGAAACTGTAGTTGGACCTCCTGTTACAACTAGTCATGTGGAATGCACTGCAGAAGAGAGAAAAGCCGCTGGAATTCCTGAAGGTTTAGTTAGATATTCAACAGGAATTGAAGATGTTGAAGACTTAATTGCAGATTTAGAACAAGCATTAAAAGTGATAATATAAAGTTAATAATTATGAATAAAACATTTGTATCATTAGGTTTAATATTTTTTTTATCATTAAGTAATATTTCTTACTCTGATAATCATTATCCAATTACCAGAGATTCTCAATTAATGATTGCTAGAGGTAAAATTGTTTACCAAAATAATTGTGCAAGTTGCCATCAGGTTAATTTATCTGGCGCTGAAAATTGGAAGGGTGTTGATGAAGATGGACATCGAAAAGCTCCCCCTTTAAATGGTACGGGTCACACTTGGCACCATGATGATGAGACATTACATAAAATTATTAAATATGGATTAGTTGGAATAATTAGTGACTATGAAGGGAAGATGGGCGCTTTTGGAGATAAATTAAATGACAAAGATATAGATTCAGTTTTAGCTTACATTAAAAGTTTTTGGCCGGATGATTATTACCAACATCAAATAAATTTAAGTAAATAAATTATATGGCAACAGATACATTTCATTGGGGATGTAAGCATAGTTGGAGAACTAGTGCGAAGAATACGATGTGGTGTGTTATCGGTTGTTCTATTGGAGATTTTGGAACTATATTATTTTTTCAGTTAAGTAAAATTCCTTTTCCAGTTTTAGGTATCATGACTTTAGCGATTATTAATGGTTTATTAACCAGCATTATGCTTGAGACCTATATCTTAATGAAACAAAAGTTTGATTTTATGAGTGCGTTAAAGACCGCTTGTGGCATGAGTTTTATCTCAATGGTTAGTATGGAAATTTCTATGAACGCTACAGATTATTTTTTAACCGGTGGAGCGATGCTAACTTGGTGGGTAGTACCTATTATGTTAACAGTTGGTTTTTTAACACCTTGGCCCTATAATTACTGGAGACTTAAAAAATTCAATCAAGCCTGTCATTAAATATTAAAATGGTTACAACTTCTGAAATTATACTAGCAATTATTATCGTTTCCTTATCAGTTGTTATGCCTATTTATTATTATTATCAAAGAAAGAAAAACCCCAAGCAAGATAATAAGCCTACAGATAACCCTGAAATAAAAAACTATATTGATAGAATTAATGAGATAACACGTACTAAACATAAATGACAAAGCTTTTAGGAGTTATAGTTCTTGGTTTATTGTGGTGTAGTACAAGTTACGCAAATATTATTATGCAAGATTTAATCAATGCTTTAGTTGAAACCAAAAAACCTAAAAGTATAGAAGTTGCTAACAACTTAAAGTCTACAGGGGATAACGATAAATCTTATGATTTAGTTATTCGAAAAGCTAACTTGAACATCGAAGATGCAAAAAATATTGCAACTGCAATTAAAAAAATTGATCAAAATAAAGGTCCACAACTAGGTACAATAAGTTTGAGTTTTAATGAGGATTTAAAAGATGAAGGGGTAATCACCTTACTTAATCACATTCCTTTAACAACTTCAGTTATTGCCTTTGTTGAGTGTGGTATCACTGATAAAGCAGGGCAGGCTATTATTGATTGGGCTGCTAAAACCAATAATCTTAACGGTATATATATAGAAGGAAATGATTTTTCAAAAGATATGGAAAAAAAGTTTGAAAAGTTAAGGGTAGATAACCCGAGATTAACTGTTTTAAGTGAATGGGCTAGTGAAGAGTTTAAAGAAATGGTTAAGAAAAGCTTTAATTAATCGTGAAAAAACGTTTATCAGGGTGCAGTGAGTGTGGAGATGATACAGCCATCTTAACACAAGTAAGCTCAGGACCAGAAGTGATCTTACTTTGTACAGATTGCTATAATCTCAAACATTCAAATGAAACACAAAACCGTATTGGCTATGAAGAAGAAAAAAGCTAAAAAATTAAAGATAAAAAAACCAGAACCAAATTCCTACGGTCTTGGGAAATTTAACTATATGATTTTTAAGTTTTTGTGCTCAAGGTTTAAGCTTAAATAATGAGTAGGGACAATAATTCCAAAGGGATAGTTTTAATACTGATTGCAATGAGCTTGTTTGCAATCCAAGACTCGTTAATTAAATATATTTTTGAGCAGTCTGCTTTGTATGAGATCTTTTTTGGAAGATACTTAATTGCAGCAATAGTACTTTTTATTTATTTAAGTTTTAAAAGACAGAAAGTATCGCTTAAAACTCATTATCCATTATTAACCTTTATAAGAGTGTTGCTACACTTTGTTGCTTTTTCAACCTTTTTTATCTCTATTACCTATATGCAGCTCGCAACTGCTAATGCTTTATTCTTTTCTTGTCCCTTTTTCGTATCCATCTTTGCTAAATTTTTCTTAAAAGAATTTATTGGGATTAGAAGATGGTCTGCAATTGCCTTTGGTTTTTTTGGTGTCTTAATTGTCTTAAATCCTAATTTTGAAAATTTTGATTATAGAAATTTGCTTCCCGTTTTAAGTGCTTTATTTTATGCAGCTTCAATGACTATTACTAAATACACATCTGATAAGGATGATGTAAACACTCAGTTATATTACTTCTATTTAATTGCTCTTATATTGTGTGGCCTCATTTATATCTTTATGGGCAATGGTCAGTTTAATAATGTAAACTTTGATCCAACAACTCAGTTTATATTTAGAGAGTGGTTTACTAACTTTGATTATACTTGGAAGTTTATATTATTTTTTGGAATTGCAGCATCGGTTGCATTTTTATGTATCTTCTCAGCTTATATTATTGCCTCTCCATCCGTTGTATCTTTATTTGAATACTCTTTAATTATTATGTCAATGATCCCAGGTTATTTTCTATTTAATGAAATTCCATCCCTTAGAACTTTATTGGGGGTCATTTGTATAATTTCAGCTGGCGTTTATATTTACTTTAGAGAAGGTGTTAGAAAACAATACATAGCATCTAAAATTCCAACTAGAAGATAAACTAATTAATTATCACTCAAACACCAATCAACATTATTTCAATAATTGAGTGGGTTAAAATTTAAAATAAGTATGACAAATAAACCACGTAAAAAATCAACATAAATGATGCAATTATTCTATTTAAAGATTTCATAAACTTTAAAATTAAGACAAACAATATTGTAGCAGCAATCATTTCCCAAATTCCTTTATTCATCATTTCTTCTGTAACTGGAACGGGTTTAATTAAGAGGGTAACACCAAGTATACCCAGGATATTAAAAATATTACTACCTAAAATATTTCCAATAATTAAATCATTTTGTTTTTTAAGAGCAGCAATGATTGTAGTGGTTAACTCTGGTATTGCAGTACCTATTGCAACAACGGTTAAACCAATGACTGCTTCCGATATTCCAAAAGATTGGGCAACTTTAATTGATGAAGATACTAACAACCAACCTCCAGTAATAAGTAAGATAACTCCAACAACACAATATATTAAGGCTTTAATGAAAGACATATTTGGCAACGCTGGTGGTTCTACATTGCCGTTTTGGCCTTTTTTTAAAGAGACTATTATGTAAATTACCAAAATTGTTAAAAATATAGAGCCAGTAATAATATTTAAAAAATCAATATATTTAAAAAATAATAATAGAAATGTTGCTGATAGCATTACCGATATTTCACGGTTAATGTTCAAATCTTTAAGAAAAATTGGGGACACCATAGCTGCTATAGCGCTTACCAATAAAATATTTGCAGTATTGCTACCAACAATGTTTCCAACAGCAATTTCTGGAGCATTTGCCAAAACAGCTTCAATACTAACTGTCAGTTCAGCAAGACTGGTACCGAAACCAATAATAACTGCACTCACCAAAATAGAAGATAAATTAAATCTTTTTGCAAAAGCCAATACCCCTTTTAAAGCACCTTCCCCTCCAAGATAGAGTAAGGCTAGACTAATAGGGATAATGATAAAATCATACATGAACCTGATTTATATAAATGATATTAATGTTAAATCAACGATCATTTAGAAGTAATGTTTCAAAAATTTCATTTAAGAAATAAATTATTTTTATTTTTACAAATAAATTTAAAAGATTTAATTTAAAATTAAGTTATTAACAAACCACTAGTTTTGAAAAAACTTTTATGAAAAAAGTTTTAATTACATTATAGGATCGTATTAAATAATTTTAATACGACCCTATAGATAAGCTTTTGTAATTCTATTTTGAAAATATTAAGATTTTACAGTTCTTAAGTAAGGTAATTTCTTATCCAGTTCCCCATACTTTTCTTTAGCTTGATCATCATTTAACGATAAAGCAACAATGACATCTTCACCCACTTGCCAATCTGCAGGTGTTGCAAGAGGCACTTTATAAGTTTTTTGCAAAGCATCTAAAGCTCTTAAAACTTCAGCAAAATTTCTACCGATTGTCATTGGATAGGTCATTACTAATTGAAGTTTTTTTTCAGGGCTTACAATGAAAACACTTCTAACTGTTGCAGAATCTGCTGGTGTTCTACCTTCTGGTAAATAAGCTTCACTTGGTAACATATCAAAAGCTTTTGCAACTTTTAAGTCAGTATCAGCTATAATTGGAAATCCAGCTTTTGAACCTCCAAACTTTTCAATATCTGCTTTCCATTTCACATGATCTTCAGCAGAATCTACTGAAATACCTATTACTTTAGTTTTTCTTTTAGCCCATTCATCATTTAATTTCGCTACTGCTGAAAACTCAGTTGTACAAACAGGGGTAAAATCTTTTGGGTGTGAAAACAATATTCCCCAACTATCTCCTATATAATCATGCAATTGCATTTCACCATGATCGGTTGTTACTTTTAAATTTGGAATTTCATCGTTTATTCTAAGTGACATTTATCCTCCTTTATTAATGTTAATTCTCATATAGTTATTAATTGCTAATTTTAAATACCAACCCTTAAATAAACTTTGTAGGCTTGTGACAAAAATACTAATTATTGGCACTTAAAATACTAATAAAATAAGAACTTATCGTTAGCCATGAAATTAATAATAAATTTTTATAGATAGCAGTGATAAAAATTTTAAAATATAATTAAGTATGGACAAAAAAAGATTAACCGCAAAAGACTTTGATCACAGAATTTTAGAACTGTATGATTATTATGCACACGGTAAAATAACTAAAAGAGAATTTTTAAAAAACACTGCTAAGTATACGGCTGTTGGAGTAACCGCTTTAAGTGTATTTGATAGTTTAAAACCTAATTATGCATTAGCAGAGCAAGTAAGCTTTAACGATCCTGAAATTAAAGCAAATTATATTACTTATAATAGTGCTAATGGTAATGGAGATATCAATGCTTATTATGTAAAGCCTGCAAAAGTAACTGATAAAACTTCTGCAGTTTTAGTTATTCATGAAAATAGAGGATTAAATCCATACATTAAAGATGTTGCAAGAAGAGTTGCTAAAGCAGGGTTTATTGCACTAGCACCTGACGGTTTAAGTAGTCTAGGCGGTTACCCAGGTAATGATGGAGACGGCAAAGCTTTACAAAGTAAAATTGATAGAGAAAAACTTTTAAATGATTTTTTTAATGGTTTTGAATTTTTATATAATCATCAAGATACAACACAAAAAATTGGTGCAGTAGGTTTTTGTTATGGCGGTGGAGTTTGTAATGCTCTTGCAGTTGCTTATCCTGAGCTATCAGCTTCAGTGCCTTTTTATGGCAGCCAGGCAAAAGCAGAAGACGTTCCAAGAATTAAAGCTCCGTTAATGCTGCATTTTGCAGAATTAGATGAAAGAATTAATAAAGGGTGGCCTGAATATGAAGCTGCTTTAAAAGCTAATAATAAAAAGTATGAAGCACATATTTATAAAGATTGTAACCATGGCTTCCATAACGACTCAACTCCAAGATATGATGTAAAAAATGCAGATCTTGCTTGGAGCAGAACTATTGAATTTTTCAATACTAATTTAGTTTAATTAAAAAAATTAAATCTAGGGTTCTAAAATTAATTAAAGACTAAAAAACCTGCACCTGATTTCTGCGGTTTTGGTAAATTTAATTACCTTATCTTTAAGTTTTTCAGTTCATAGTTTAAGCTTAAATAATTAATACTTAAAACCAATTATTTGGAATTATGATGTAGTGAATTGCAAGCACAATTGCAACTGACACCGTCAATCCTATAGTCATTTTAAGAAAGTCTTTACCAATAAGTGGAAAGACATATTTAAACTTATAATCTTTATTCATCGTAGATATTGCAAGCTCTCTACCACACAACAAACCAACAAACACCCATGTTGTTGACATGGGTAAATCATTAAGTTCTTTAAAGTAATAAAGAACAGCAGCATAAATTACATTAATTATTGTTGCTGATCTTGCGTATCTAGTTCCAGTTTTATCTAAAACAACTTTTTGAATTGTTCCTCCGTTTATGTAGAAGATATAAAAAAGAAGAGCTGTAAAGTATGCAAGAACAATTAATAATAAATTTACATCTATTTGTCTTGGAAGATAAACTGCAATGTTAGCTACATCATGAGATAACCAAACCCACCATAACCAAGCAGAAGTTACCCATACAGAGTTTCTCCAAAAGCCTATCCATTTATCTTCAACTTCATCAAATTTCTCATTGATAAATTTAGATACTACTATCCAACAAATGTATGCTGCAACAGCTGCTAAGCCATATCCTACAACACTTTTCATAAGCATCTTTTCAAGTACTACCGTTGATGCAAAAGCTGATAAAACTAAGAAGGTTGTTGAAACAGGTATACCTACTCTTGTTAATACAAGAAGTATTCCTGGTGCCACTGCGTGATACCATTGTATTTCTTGGAAAGGTATTCTTGTTAGTCTGCCGTAAGAGATATCTCCATCATTACTGTACCAGCCCCAAGTAATAGCAAGTATCATTACAAATGATGCTGCACTAGCAAGAGTGTACCATTTAAACCATTTTTGTTTTGACGCGATAAAAGTTCCCAATGTTTGAATTGAGTCATTTGCAATAACACTGTACCCCGCTAAAGCAAAGCCGACGATTGTATAAAACAGTGTAAGAGTCATTAAAACTTTCTATATAATTAATTATTAATTACAAATTTATTTTTAGAGTTATAATACTACCTCTGGTTTTAAAATTATGAGCTCTGATATTAAAATAAAAGATCAAAAAATGATATTTCTTGATGAGATGATGGATCAAGTAATTATCCTTGATAAATTTAAAAATGTTTTTTTTGCAAATAAAAGCGCTGTTGCTAGATTTGGTAATGATATTATTGGTAAAAATATTTCATTAATTTTAAGAGATGCTAATTTATTAGAAAGTATTGATCTTGCAATTCAGGATAAAAGTTCACAAGTTTTAGATGTGGAAATTAAACTTCCTATTTTTCAATTCTATAATGTAAATATTATCCCAGAGTCTTTAAATGAATCTGAAGATGAACATTCTGTAATAATATTTTTAAAAGATTTAACTGAAATATATAAGACACAACAATTTAAATCAGACTTTGTTGCTAATGTTTCTCATGAGTTAAGAACACCCTTACAGTCAATTAAGTTAGGATTAGAGACAATAAATGATGGTCATGCCTCAAATGATTTTGAAATACAAAAGAAATTTTTACCCATTATGATGCAACAAACGGAGCGTATGGAAAATTTGATTAATGATTTACTTTCATTGTCAAAAATCGAATTACAAGAACATATTAGACCCACCACTGAATTAGATTTAAAAGAAATAATAACTCACGTGATTAAGTTGAATTTAGAACTTGTTAAAAAAAAAAAGATAAAAATAGAAAACAATATTACAGATGATGCTTATAAAATTTCTGGAGATAGAAATAGATTAATAGAAATTTTTACTAATTTAATTGATAATGCTTGCAAGTATAGCGATAGTGATACTGTCATTAAAATTTCTTTGGTTAAGAAAATGGACACTATTTTGTTTTCTATTAAAGACCAAGGGGTTGGAATTCCTAAAAAATATTTATCCCGAATCACTGAGCGTTTTTTCAGAGTAGATCCTGCAAGAAGCAAAGATGCAGGGGGTACTGGTTTAGGATTGGCTATTGTTAAACATATAGTAAATCAACACCGTGCAACTATGGATATTATCAGTACTGAAGGAAAAGGTACTGAATTTACCATTGAATTTCCAAAAGTATAAAATTTTAGAAGATAATAAAATATTCTTTGTCATAAAAGTTTCATAAACTTGTAATAAAATTGAAACAAAGAAATTTTATAAGAATTAAATATAAATAAACAAAGGAAAAATAAAAATGAAAAATGTTAAAATTATTTTATCAATCTTGACGGTGATGCTATTTGCGTCAAATGTTCAAGCAAGAGATCAAATCCGGATAGTGGGGTCATCAACTGTTTACCCATATGCAACTGTTGTTGCTGAAAATTTTGGTAAAACAGGAAAATTTAAAACGCCCGTAATTGAAAGCACTGGAACGGGTGGTGGTATGAAATTATTTTGTGCTGGTGTTGGCACTGATCACCCAGATATTACTAATGCATCAAGAGCTATAAAATCTAAAGAAAAAGCATTATGTGAAAAAAATGGTGTAACTGAAATTATAGAAATTATTGTAGGAAATGACGGTATTTCTTTAGCTCACGCAGTAGATTCTCCAGATTCAAATTTTACTAAAGAACAACTTTGGAGAGCACTAGCAAATGAAGTAGATGTAGATGGTAAATTGGTTGCAAACCCATACAAACAATGGAGCGACATTGATCCATCACTTCCTTCTAAAAAGATAGAAATTCTTATTGCCCCACCAACATCAGGTACAAGAGATGCATGGAATTCTTTAGTAATGAGCAAAGGTTGTTCTAAAGAGGCAAAAGCACTTTTTGGTGACAAAGCTAGTAGCGAATGTACTAAAATCCGTGAAGACGGTTATGCAGTAGAAGCAGGTGAAAACGATACTCTAATTGTTCAAAAACTAGCATCAAATCCTGACGCATACGGCTTTTTCGGTTATAGTTACTTAGTTGGTAATAAAGACAAGGTAAAAGCTGCAGCTATAGATGGAGTTAAACCTAGTCTTGAAGGTATTCAAGATTACTCATATCCAATAGCTAGACCTTTATTCTTTTATGTAAAAAAAGCACATATTGGAGTAGTTCCTGGAATTGACGCATTTATTAAAGATTTTACGTCAAAAAAAGCAATGGGACCAAGAGGTTACTTAGCTGAGATCGGTTTAGTACCTTTAGCTAAAGCAAAATATGATGTTGTAAGAACTGCAGCGGTCGAATTAAACACTATTAGCATCAAGTAATTTAAATTCCTCAAACATAATCAAGGCCAGAATAAGCTTCTGGCCTTTTTTATTAGTACAATTTGTAGTTTAAAATTGTAACAAATCTGTAACATTAAAACTGTAATACATAAGCTCATGAATATTATAATTTTATTATTAGTTACAATATTTAGCTATCTATCATTTTTATATGGTCGCTCTAGAATAAGAAAAATTACATCAACACAATCTATAAAGATTAACGCTCTACCAAATTATTATGGTTATTATCTAGCTTTATGGTGTGCGTTACCAGCATTAATTATATTATTATTTTGGTCTATATTTGAACCAGCGATTATTAAATATTTGATCTCACAAACTTTAATTCAAAACGATTTAAATTATTCGAGTGACCAACTTAATTTACTTTATCAAAAAATTAGATCACTTTATGAGGGTAATTTTTCAGGAACCTTAACTGAAGAAATTAAAATAGGTGTTAAGAATTATGAAAATTTACAAACAATTGCTCAAAATTCTAAAATTGTTTTATTATTATCAACTTTTATTGCTGCTATCTCATATGGGATTTTTAGAATTTCAAAAAATAATAAAGCAAGACATGATGTTGAAAAAATTTTAACAGGATTACTTTTTGTATGTTCTCTAGTTGCTATATTAACAACAATGGGAATTATTTTCTCTCTTTTATTTGAAAGTTTAAAATTTTTTTCAGCAATTAATATTTTTGATTTTTTGTTTGGAATGAATTGGAGTCCTCAAAGAGCTTTCGTTAGTGATGCCTCAGCAATTACAGCTTTAGAATATGAAAATTTAAAAGGTGCTTTTGGTTCTGTTCCTTTATTTGCTGGTACAGCATTTATAGCTCTGATTGCAATGCTTGTAGCTGTTCCTATTGGATTATTTTCTGGAATTTATATGGCAGAGTACGCAAGTTCTAAAGTTAGAAAATATTCTAAACCAATTATTGAAATACTGGCTGGAATTCCAACAGTTGTATATGGTTTTTTTGCAGCGCTTACTGTCGGCCCCTTTTTTAGAGAATTAGGTGAAAAGTTAAATTTAGAGGTATCTTCTGAAAGTGCTCTTGCTGCAGGATTGGTAATGGGGGTTATGATTATTCCTTATGTGTCTTCATTATCTGATGACGTGATTAATGCAGTCCCTCAATCTTTAAGAGATGGATCTTATGCAATTGGAGCAACCAAATCAGAAACTATTAAAAATGTTGTAATTCCTGCTGCATTACCAGGGATTGTGGGCTCGGTGTTATTAGCTGTATCAAGAGCCATTGGTGAAACAATGATTGTGGTAATGGCTGCTGGTTTAGCCGCAAATCTAACCATTAATCCACTTGAGTCGACCACTACCATCACCACTCAAATTGTAATGTTATTAATTGGCGATCAGGAGTTCGATAGTCCAAAAACACAATCTGCTTTTGCATTGGGCTTAACACTTTTCTTTGCAACATTAATTTTAAACTACATAGCCTTAAGATTTGTTAAAAAATATAGAGAAAAATATGAATAAAGAGCAACGATTAAAAAAACGACATAATGCTGAAAAAAGATTTAAGCTCTATGGATTAACTTCTATTTTACTAGCAATTTTTTTTGTAATCTTTTTATTAAATGCTATCTTTTCAAAAGGCAGTGGCGCATTTTTAAAAACAACTATCGATGTTGAGGTAAATTTTGATGCTGATACTTTAGAATTAAGTGAATCGCCTCCACTCGAAGATTTAGAAAATACAGATTACTATGAACTAGCAATTGATAGTATTCTTAAAGTAAAAAAAGTTAATGGTTTAACTGAAGAAAAGTTATTAATTAATTTATTTAGTCCTGATTATGAATATGAAATAAGAAACTTTTTACTTGATAATCCAAAAGCTTTAAATCAAACCACTGTATTAAAACTAACTGCATCAGATGATTTTGATCAATTGCATAAAGGTAATTACCCTAGAGAACTTCCAGAAGAGCGAAGACGGATTAATAATTTTCAATTAAATTTTTATGACGAATTAGTTAATGAAGGAAAAGTTAATAAAATATTTAACTCATATTTGTTTACTAAAGGAGATTCAAGAAACCCTGAACTTGCAGGAATTGGTGGAGCCTTAGTGGGTTCATTTTTTACCATTGTAATTACTTTATTATTATCTTTTCCAATCGCTATTGCAGCTTCAGTTTATTTAGAGGAATTTGCTCCTAAAAATAAAATTACTGATTTTATAGAAATTAATATAAATAATTTAGCAGCAGTACCTTCCATTGTATTTGGATTATTAGGTTTGGGTATTTTGCTTGGGACCTTTCATCTACCAAGATCAACTCCATTAGTTGCAGGAATTACTTTAGCCTTAATGACTTTACCAAGAATTATTATTCCATGTAGAGCTTCCTTAAAAGCAGTACCTCCTTCAATTAGAGAAGGAGCGCTTGCAATTGGCGCATCTAAAGTTCAATCAGTTACACATCATGTTCTGCCTTTAGCAATTCCAGGCACTTTGTCAGGAACTATTATTGGTTTGGCCCAAGCGCTTGGGGAAACAGCGCCCTTAATATTGATTGGCATGGTTGCTTTTGTGGTCGATATTCCATCTATTCCAACGGATCCATCAGCTTCGTTGCCAGTACAGGTGTATTTATGGTCTGAACAAGCAGAAAGAGGGTTTGTAGAAAAAACTTCAGCAACTATTATGGTTCTTTTAAGTTTTTTAATTACATTAAATTTTATAGCAGTTTACTTACGACAAAAATTTGAAAGGAAGTGGTAATGAAAAATAATAAAATAAAAATTAAAAGCAGTAATTTAAATGTGCATTATGGAGAAAAACAAGCACTCTTCGATGTAGATTTGGATATCTATGACAAAGAAGTTACAGCTTTAATCGGTCCTTCTGGATGTGGAAAATCAACCTTCATAAGATGTATAAACAGAATGAATGATGTTATTGATATTTGTAAAGTTGAAGGATCAATTACAATAGATGATGAAGAGATCATTGACAAAAACCTGGATGTTGTAGGACTTCGAGAGAAAATTGGTATGGTTTTTCAAAAACCCAATCCTTTTCCAAAAAGTATTTATGATAATATTTCTTATGGACCAACCATTCATGGTTTAGCAGAAAATAAAACAGATATGGATGAAATTGTTGAGAATAGTTTAAAAAAAGCAGCTTTATGGAACGAAGTTAAAGACAGGTTAAATGAAGCAGGCACAGGTTTATCTGGAGGTCAGCAGCAAAGATTATGTATTGCAAGAGCCATATCAGTAAATCCTCAAGTTATTTTAATGGATGAACCGTGTTCAGCACTAGACCCTATTGCCACTGCTAAAATTGAAGAATTAATTGATGAACTTAAAAAAAGTTATACAATAGTCATTGTTACTCATTCAATGTCCCAAG
This sequence comes from Candidatus Pelagibacter sp., assembly GCA_028222445.1. Next base: position 44,196 of record JAOISU010000001.1, on the reverse strand, counting down.
CTGTAAGAGTTTCTCAAAGAACTGGCTTTTTCCATTTAGGAAAAATAATTGAAGTGGATACAACAGAGAAAATATTTAAAAACCCTGGAAATAAAATGACCCAGGATTATATTACAGGGAGGTTTGGTTAATCATGTCAGATATTACACATATTGTTAAATCCTACGAGGATGAATTACAAAGTTTAAATGATAACTTAATTAAAATGGGTAGCTTAGTTGAAGCTCAGTTGACAGACTCAATGGAGGCCATCATCAAAGTTGATAAAGAAGCTGCTGAAAACATTATTAAAAATGATGAAAAAATTAATGAGTTAAGAGCAACTATTGAAGAGCAGATTGTAACAGTACTCGTTAAAAGAGCCCCGATGGCAATTGATTTAAGATTAACTATTTCAACTTTAAAAATTTCAAGTGATCTTGAACGTATTGGTGATTTAGCAAAAAGTGTTGCTAAAAAGATCAAACCTTTACCACGCGATCTTCCAGAAGAGTTAATTGCCAGTTTAAAAAGATTAGGGGAGTTAGTTCAAAGACAATTGAAAGATGTTTTGGATGCTTATCTTAACCAGTCAAAAGAAGCTGCTGTTAAAATTTGGAAATCAGATGAGAGAGTAGATGATTTAACACATATCGCAATGAATGAAGTTGCAAATTTCTTAAGCAAAGATAAAAAAAATTTAGATCTAGCAACACACTTATTGTTTGTGACTAAAAATATTGAAAGAGCAGGAGATCATATTACTAATATCGCTGAAGCTTTATTTTATCTAATCGAGGGAGAGCATATTGAAGGAGCAAGACCTAAAGGTAAAGATTTTGATCCAAACTAATGAGCGTTAGCATTCATATTGTAGAAGACGAACAACCCATTATCACTTTAGTTAAATATAACCTTGAAAAAGAAGGTTATAAAGTTTCATCATCAGACAATGGCAATGAGGGTATTGAAGATATTAAAAGATTATTTCCTGATCTTGTTTTATTAGACTGGATGTTACCTGATTTTTCTGGCGTAGAAATTTGTAAAATTTTAAAAAAAGAAAAAAAATTTAAAGAAATTCCAATCATAATGCTTACTGCTAAGGGTGAGGATGAAGATAAGATTAAAGGGTTAAACTCTGGTGCAGATGATTACATCACCAAACCCTTTAGTTTCCCAGAATTACTTGCAAGAATAAAAGCGCTACTTCGAAGATCTAAGCCCTCATTAGTTTCTGATATTGTTGAATTCGAAGACCTTAAGGTGGATAGATTAACACGACGTGTTTTTAGAAAAAACAAAGAAATTCATTTGGGACCCAAGGAATATGATTTAATCAATTTTTTTATTAAAAACCCTAAACGTGTTTACTCAAGAGATCAAATTCTAGAGAATGTTTGGTCTGATAATATCAATGTTGAAACAAGAACAGTTGATGTTCATATAAGAAGACTTAGACAAAGTATTAATATTGATGGATTTAAAGAATTAATTAGAACCGTAAGATCAGCTGGCTATTCATTAAATTAGTAATGACTGTAGAAGCATAAAGACTTAAAATAATAATAATAAACTGAACATAGACACATGATTTAGGACTTGTTAAGGTCTGATTATGAAAGGTTATAGATTTATTACAAGTGACGACACTTCAGAATTTTGCCATCGTGTAACGGAGGCCATATCCAATGGATGGAAATTGTATGGTGAACCCAAAATGACCTTTGATAAAAAAAGAGGGGTCATGCGTTGTGCTCAAGCAGTTATAAAAAATTCACCTCAGAAAAAGTATTCAAAAAAGATGAAGCTATCATCGATATAAATGGCAGATCAGATATTACCCTTTGTTTATATGCTAGGGATACTCTTATTAGTACTCCCAGCTTTTCTACAATCTAATTCTAAATTAAAGCAGTTTTTAACTAATCTTACTATTTGGATTGTCATTATTCTCATAATTCTAACCATCATCTATTTCATTTGACATTTTGAGAGAAAGTTGATTATATGTAATTGCGCTGAGTTAAGTTAAATTGCAGAGCGCGTTATAAATCCTGCTAAAGCGACGCTTCAACCACCGCTTTAGACAGGTGGTTTTTTTTTATCTTTCATAAAATTAAGCCGGGCAGTTGAACCATATTGTGCGCCCTGCATTTGCTTAAGCACTAAAAAGGAGAAAAGAGGCCTATGAATATAACCTCTTATTATTTTGTGACCTTTTTTCTCCAAAACAAGAGGAAAAAAAATGAGCACAAATAAATTAAAAGAAAGATTAGATAAAGGACCGGTTATATGCGCAGAAGGTTTTTTATTTGAGATAGAAAGACGTGGCTACATGTCATCAGGGGAATTTGTTCCAATGGTGTCATTAGATCATCCAGAAGTTTTAGAAAACCTACATAGAGAATTTCAACATGCAGGATCTGATGTAGTTGAGGCCTTTACTTATAATGGACACAGAGAAAAAATGCGTGTTATTGGTAAGGAAGAACTTCTCGAACCACTAAATCGTTCAGCATTAAAAATTGCTAAAAAAGTAGCACTAGATACTCCTAAAGGATCAAAACCAAATTTGATGGCAGGTAATATTTCAAATTCAAATATCTGGAAACATAATGATCCACAATCTCAAAAAGAAGTTGAAGGAATGTTTACAGAGATGATTGGTTGGGCCGTTGAAGAAGGTGCTGATATGTTAATTGGTGAAACTTTTTATTATGCTGAAGAAGCTTTTAAAGCTTTAGAGATAATGAAAAAAACAGGTTTACCAACTGTATTAACCATATCTCCAATGGGTGAAAATAAAATGAGAGATGGAAAATCCGTTGTTGATACCTGTAAAGAGCTAGAGCAATTAGGGGCCGATGTTGTTGGTTTAAATTGTTTTAGAGGACCTGCTACTATGTTTCCTTTTTTAAAAGAAATTAGAAAAGCAGTTAAATGCCATGTTGGAGCTTTACCTATTCCTTATAGAACCAGTGAAGATTACCCAACATTTTTTAATCTACCGGACAGAAGTAATTGTGCATGTCCATCGCCTCATGGAAGAACGTTTCCAACAGCATTGGACCCACACTTTTGTAATAGATATGAAATAGGTAAATTTGCAAAAGATGCTTATGAGCTAGGTATTAATTACCTTGGAGTATGCTGTGGAGCAAACCCAATGTTGATTAGGGAAGTTGCTGAATCTATTGGTTTAACTGTTCCAGCAAGTAAATATCGAGAGAACATGGAAAATCATTTTATGTATGGAAAAAATAAAAGAATTCCAAAACATATGACTGAATATGGAAACAAAGCGTAAATAAATTAAGAAGGGCATTTAACTAAATTGTGCGCCTGACATATGTCGAAGCACTAAAACAGGAGATAAAAAAATGAGTAATAATCTAAAAGAAACAATAAGTAATCTACAGAAGGATTTTACAGCCAACCCAAAAAATGCTGTGGTCCAATATGAAAGCAATTCAATTCTTAAGGAAGGACTTCAATCTGTAGTCACTCTTAGAGAGCATAAATTAGTTGTTGATGAACCCAAAAGTTTTGGTGGAAAAGATGAGGGACCCAGCCCAGTAGAGTTAATATTAGCAGCGTTAGCAACGTGTCAGGAGATAACCTATAAAGCATTTGCTACAGCAGCGGGTATTAATATTGAGAGTGTTAATGTTAAATTAAAAGGTGAATTAGATCTTCAGGGTTTTTTAGCTTTAAATAAAAACACAAGACCTGGCTTTCAATCCATCTCTGGAACTGTTGATATTAAATCTTCATCACCTAAAGCAGAAATAGATAAATTGATTGATACGGTAAATACACATTGCCCGGTATTAGATATTTTATCAAAAGGAGTTCCTATTAAATTGTTTCAAAAGGTTTCTTCAAGTTCTAATAATAAAGAGCACATAGAGCAAAGAGCAAGTGCTGCTTAACTAATCTAATTTAAGCCCTATGAAAATAGGGCTTAAGTCTTTTAAGTTCATTTCAAATCCTAAAAAATTAGAAGTTTGACTAGAATTAAGTATTAATTGCGTGCTAGGGTCTTGTTAATGAAAAATATTTATCATTCTGATATTTATCAATTTAACACCCCAGTTAGTAGTTATTGGGAAGATCATTCAAGCGAAAATTTAAATCTAGAAAAACTTAATAAAGATATCAGCTCAGAAATTGTTGTAATAGGTGGAGGGTACACTGGTTTATCCTGTGCAATTAATTTAATAGAAAATCATAATTTAGATGTCATTTTAGTTGAAGCTGGAAAAATAGGTTGGGGGGCTTCATCTCGTAATGCAGGTTTTTGTTGTCTGCCACCAAGTAAAATGTCTTTTAAAAAGATGCAATCTATTTATGGTAATGATGAAACTAAAAAGTTCTTTAAAAACTCTGTCGAAGGCTCAAATTATACAAGAGATATTATAAAAGAATATAATATTGATTGCGATGTAACGGGGGATAGCAATTATGTAGTCGCCCATCATCCAAATAAGTTTAAAGATATTAAAGAGCAAGCTACAGCTTACAGAGAAGAGTTTGGCATTGAAACTGAGATTTTTTCAAAAGAAGACTTTGATAAAATTGGCCATGGGGGCACAGAGCAATTTGGAGCTTTTTCTTATAAACCTGGTTTTGCAATCAATCCTCTTAAATTTGTTAATGGCATTGCAAAATATGCTTTATCTAAAAAACTAAAGATTTTCGAGCACACTAAAGTGGATAAAATTGATAAAGATAAGGGTAATTATATTTTAAGGACTAAAGAAGGATCTATTCGATCAAAAAAAATAGTTGTTGCAACAAACGGGTTCTATCAAGAAGGCTTAATCCCGGAGATGAATTCAAGAATTTTACCGGTAATTTCAAATATTATTGTCACCCAACCCTTAACCAAGCAAGAAATTGACCAACATAATTTTAAAACATTTTCTCCAATAGCTAATACTAAAAATCTTTTATATTATTATCGAAAGTTACCTGACAACCGAATTTTATTTGGCACTAGAGGGGATTTAAGTGGCAGTGATCAATCTAATTTAAATATGTCTAAGAAAATGGAAAAATTTTTAAAAGACATTTTTCCTAAATGGAAAGATATTAATATTGATTACAATTGGCGGGGATTAATTGCTTTATCTCAAAAATTAACTCCCTCCATTGGTAAAATTGATAATGAAGAGATTTATTATGGATTTGGCTATAATGGGGTTGGAGTAAGTGCTGCTCCTTGGACTGGAAAACAATTGTCTAAGTTAGTATTATCAAACAGTAAAGAGTTAGATATTTCAAAAATTTATAAAGGATTACCTAAGAAATTTATCTTCCCTCAATTAAGAACATTTTATTTTAGATTAGCGGTGTGGTTTTATGCAATTAAAGACAGATTTAATATTTAAGAAAATATATGACAAAAGTTAATTTATGAATGTATTTATAATTTTATCAGTATTGGTAATTGTTGTTGGGGTTATTTTACTAGTTGCATCACCTGCTGCGTTATTTACTTTGAACTGGAAAGAAAAGTCAGGAAAAGACAAATTTCTAATGTTCTTATTTTATGGTATTTTGGTTTATATAATAAATATCATTTTTTGGATTATAAAATAAAGATTAAATAACAATATTACCCACACCTAAGACTTCTTTAATCTTGTTTAGTATTAGCTAATTCCGTCACCTAGACACCTGATTTAAATATTGGTAGGGTTGTTTTTATGGCTCTAAAACCTTGTAGAGAATGTAAAAAGAAAGTTTCAACAGAAGCTTTAACTTGTCCTAGTTGTGGAGTGCCTAATCCAACAATTAAATCTATTAAAAAAGATAAAAGAGTAAACATACAACACGGTGTTGAATACTGCTCAAATTGTGGAACAGAATTACCTTCAGGACCACCCTGTAATAACCCAAGATGTCGATTAGCTGAAATTAGCTCTCAAAAAAAAAATAAGTCAATTGTTGAAGATCAATATAATGTTAGCAGGAAAAAAGCTGAAAACGAGGTTATTGATAAATACTTTGGTGGTAGATCGGCATCAAATAATAAAAGAGATACTTCGTCAAAAGGAGATGGTTTTTGGAATGGTACTGAGGGCTTAGCTAAAACATTTTGGTTATATTTCATAGTTGGAAATATGATTGGCAATTTAATGGTATTGGGTGCAGCCTCTGAGGGCATTGGTTTAGTTTATTTTGTAATATTTGTTACAATTGTATGGAATATCTTTGCTATAATGGGAGTATTTAATGCAGCAGACATTTATAAAGCTGAAAAAATTAAAATTGGAACAACTTACGGATATGCAACTGCAGCAAAGATTGGTTGTGTGGTGTTAATTTTATCCAGCATAGGAAATGCTCTTTAACGTGAAAAAACTATTTTCAACAATATTAGTTCTGGGTTTGTTGTTGTGTGGGAATGCTAATGCAGGCGTTAATGAACCTGGAGTAACGTCTATTGCAGGGTGTGATAAAGGACTTAAATTTCAACACGAAAAACTTATAAAAAAACATTTAAAAGAATTAATAAAAAAAAATAAAACTGGTGTTCTCTATGCTAGTTGTAATTATGACCAATATTCCTGGGCAGCTAATAAAGGTAAGGATTTAGAAAAACTTCATAAAAAAACATATAAACAATGTATGAAATATGCAGAGAAACATACGGGCAAAGAATGTTATTTGTATGCAGTTAATGAAGAAATTGTTTGGAAATACGACAAGGCTAAAGCATCTACCATAGCAAAAACTAAAATAGCAGAAGCAAAAGTGCTAGAAGAAAAGAATCTAAAGATAGATAAAAAACCAGGAAGATTTTTTGAAGATCAGCCCGATGTAACAGATAATTATCAAATTCATTTTATTTATATGCTTACAGCAAATGATAAAGATCGTGAATTAGACATTAATGGAAAAATTGAAGAATATGCAGATAAAATGAATAAACTTCATGAAAGTTTTAGTAAAAAAACAAAAGGCTCCTCTGGTCCTAAAAAATATAAATATGATTATAGAGAAGATGGTAAACTTGATGTTTCTTTCATTCGATTAGACAGAAAACGTAAAGAGCTTCACAAACATATCAATCAAAATTATAGTGGCTGGTTGTGGGCTAATGGATTTAACAATCCAAAAAAGATTTATTTTACCTTTGCTGATGTAACAAGTGTAGATGGTGGTGAAGGTGGAGTGGGAATGGCATCAATGTTCTTAAAAAACAAATATAATAAAAAAGTAGATAATATGATTAGAACTTCCGTTCATGAAATGCATCATGCAATGGGTGGAGGGTTTGCTTGTGTTCCTGGTATGAGTAAAAATGCTCATTTTACCAGTGGTCAAGACACTCCTGCTAAACAAATGTTTTTTGGTAAAGCTTATGTTCATGATGTAGAAGGATGTCCCAAAGGAGAAGATTCAGTTTACTTAACTCCAACATCAAAAGATCCTTATGATCCATTTAAACTTATATGTCAAAATGAATGGGAAAAATATAATCATAAAAAGTTAGTCAAGCTAAGAGAAAAACAAAAAAAAGATTTAAAAAATGGTAAGTGGAATTATAGATCTGGTGGTTCAGGCTGTAAATTTTCTTACTGGGATCAACAATCAGGAAAAATGAAAATTTTTAACGATCAAATAGCAAAATCTTTTTATCAAGGAAATTAAATAATGAAAAAACTTTTAGGGATTATAGTTCTGGGTTTGTTGTTGAGTGGGAATGCTTATGCAAACGATATTAAAAAACTTAATAAAAAGTTATTAGAAATTGAAGCAAGACTTGACCTATGTTTAGACACAAAAAATAAAGATATTTGTGTAAAGTTTATGACGGATAATCCACTTTTGTTAGAGATATTTGGAAATGAAAATTTTGCAAAATTATTATCAACTAGTAAATGTCAGGTAGGTACTAAATGTGGGGCAACTAATGCAAGGATTCTTGCTAAAACACTTCAGGCATCATCATTAGTTATGGAGTTAGATTAACATGAAAAAACTTTTAGGGATCGTGGTTCTGGGTTTTATCTTAAGCAACACGTCTTCGGCTACACCACCAAAACATCAATGGTCACCATCTATTGAAAAATGGAAAAAGATTTTTAAAAAAGTAGAGTACCCTCCAAACGACTGCAAGTATTGTACCGAGAGACATGATTATTGGGCCTATAACACCTATCGAAAGGCAAGTTTAAAAAATAGAGATTATAAAAATAATGGGGGTTTAAAAAAAATTATCATTAAACCTGCGAAAAGTAACTCAGTTAGAATTATAAAAAAAAATACCAAACCTCTTCCAAAAGAAATTTATGATTATGTATATTACAGAGATATATCTAGTCTAATGGTATTTGATAAAGGAGTGTTAATTCACGATTGGAAAAGAGATTATATTTTCAATGACAAACCTATTAACGGAGAGTCAAGAAGTAAGTCTATAGTTGGAATAGCAGCTATTAAAATGGCTTGCCAAAATATTTTAGATTTAAATAAAACACATGGTGAATATTCATCTGAAATTAAAGACTCATTTTATGGTCATGTTACATTAAAAGACTCTTTGAATATGCTTGCCAGAGATCAGTACGTTATTAACTATAATATTTTGAAGGAGACACATAGAAAAAAATCTGACTTAACCACTATACTAAATAGTCATCCTAAAAGATTAGAAACCGAAGGACCAAAAGAATTCAAATACTCAAATCCTAATACTGATTTAATAACATTAGATATGATAAATGTATTAGGAGGAAAAAAAAATTTTGTAAAATGGTTTCAAAAAAATATTTCAGAAGCTGCAGGTTTTGCATCAAAGGGTAAGATTTTGTTAGATAAAAAGGAAGCTCCGATTTCATCGTCGTCTATCATGCTTACAAGAGAAGATTGGTTAAGGTTTGGAATATACGTTATTCAATTAATGAAGGATAAAAAATCTTGTGAAGCAAAAAAGTTGCGAGAAGCTTTTGAGAATGCTGTTCCCACAAAGAAAAAATTTGCTCCTAAATATGCAATGTTCTTTTGGCTAAATGGGTATGGTGTAGAAGATTTAGTTCAAATGAGAGGCCATGGTTTAAGACTATCTTTAATTGATTGGAAAAATGACAAAATAATTCAGACGAATGGTTTTGCTATTAGTTGGAAACCTCAAGAGTTAGTAAATCTTATTTGGAAATAAATTACGTCACAGTTGCAGATAGAATTATTAAAAAAACTTTAAAAGAAATCTAGCTAGCCACGCCTCAAGCTTCTTTAATATAGTTTACTATTAGCTAATTCCATCACCTAGACACTTGATTTGAATATTGGTAGGGTTTGTCGGTGAGTGATATTTTTCCAAAAGGATCGGCATGGATGAACGGTGAGTTCATTCAACTTTCTGAAGCTAAAATTCCTATTTTAGATTGGGGTTTTTTAAGATCTGATGCCACATATGATGTTGTCCATGTTTGGAAGGGTAGATTTTTTCAATTAGATAAACATATTGATCGTTTCTTTAAATCAACAGAAAAACTGAGAATGCCATGCAGACTTAGTCGTGAAGAAATAAAAAAAATATTAGCAGGCTGTGTTAAAAAAGCTGATCTTGAAGACTCTTATGTTGAAATGATACAAACAAGAGGAATGTCTCCAAACTTTGTTAGAGATCCTCGTAAAGCGACACCACGTTTTATGGCTTTTGCAGTTCCCTTTGGTTGGATACTTAAACCAGAAGATTTTGAAAAAGGATTAGATGTATATTTAACCGATATAACAAGAATTCCTCCAAGTTCAGTTGATCCAACTATTAAAAATTATCATTGGATGGATTTAGTCACCGGTATGCTTGATGCTTATGAGAGAGGACATCATACTGCTTTATTAGTAGATGAGGATAACAATATCTCTGAAGGCCCAGGCTTTAATATTTTCTCAGTTGATGAAAATGGAATTAATACCCCAGACCATGGAGTACTAGAAGGAATTACAAGACAAACCGTTATTGATTTAGCTAAAGAACTAAATATCAAAGTTAATAAAAAATCTATAACGATTGAAATGTTAAAATCATCTAAAGAATTATTTGCAACTTCAACAGCAGGAGGGGTAATGCCAATAACAAAAGTAAGTGGGGAAAATATTAAACAAGGAACGGTAGGGGATATTACAAGAAAAATTCACAAACTCTATTGGGATAAGCATTCAGATCCTATGTGGAGTACATCTATAAATGACATATTATAAAAAATGAACATTAAACAAGCAGTTATCTTCGTCTTCATTCCATCACCTAGACACCTGATTTAGAATTTGTTAGGTTTAAATTATGTCTGGACTTGAAATACTATTAGCCATTGAACTTACTTATTTAGCTTACACAATAATTATGGATTTATGATCAAATATATTCTGCCAGCTATAATCATCTTCTTAATCGTATTATTCTGGGAAAAGATTACTGATATAGTCTTTAAAAAATTTAATATTAGATTGAATTATATTATTGTCAGTGCTGTGTTAATTACTATCGCTATAATAGTTTTATTAATCAATTTTTAAATTAAAACAATTCTTAACTATTATTTATATATTTATTCGAAAGAATTAAAATTATTTCTTTATTTTAATTGGTTGTCCGTGCTTATTTTTTTTCTTAGTACCTTCAGTGGCCATCCATATTACCAATGGAATTATTCCAATTAATGTAAATACAAGTAATTGCCACCAACCAGATTTATTTACATCATGAAGACGTCTAGCACCTGCTGCAATAGAGGGGAAAAGAGTAGCAAGAATTGCTATCCAATACATCATACCATTACCACTAGTATCACCCATGGAAGCATCCCAAACACTACCTACAAAACCACATATGGTTGCAAATAAATAAAACCACCAAAATTCAGATCTAGAACCACGTCCACTAAAATTAAAGTAGTTTGAAAAACAGTACGAGATTGATTGTCCAATATTCACAGATTAAATATATTTATATGTATAAGGCTTGTCAAACCATTAAAAACACACTTAATAATTTTTATATTTTATTTAATTATCGATTAAATATATTTTTTATAATTTGAACTATTATTCCAAATCCACCAAAAATTAGACCCAATACGATCGGAACTAATATCCACAGACTTAATGTGCCCAAAACACAGATACTACCAATAGTAAAGTCAAATGGAATGGTACATCTATCTACAGTAATCACTCTAGCAAAAGCAAAATTACTTAAAGTTAAATAATAAACAATTAATAAAAAAGTACTAAATTTATTTTTAATCATGAATTTATTATAATTATTCTACCAAATAAATCTTGTCCAAATTAGATATTAACCTAGGACAAATATCTAGAAAGCTAAATAAAATAGAAATTTAGTTAACCGAATAAAAAATTTGAAATGTTATTAGTAGATAAATTACACCACCCCATTTTCGAATATGGGCATTAACCTTAGTAACTCTTCTTTGCATTTTTGCTGTTTTTTGAATAAATCTACTAAAACCAATACTTATAAATGTTGGAATACAGCAAAAAATATAAGACAGTAAAATATATTTATCCAAGTCAGTTAAATAATCTAATTTAGGAATATCTCCCTCAAAAACAAAATTGTAAGCAATTAAAGATAAGAGGGCTACAATTGACGTTGTTAATCTTGCATCAAGTTTGTAAGTTGGAATCCAAAGCACCGACCACGCAACACATAAAATTAAAAAAACTGGGATGATGATTTTGAATAAATAATGTGCAGAGTTTCTTTTTATTTCTAACACTATATCAATAGTATTTTCGTGATAATCGTAACTTTTGTTTAAGTAAGGATCAAAATAATTTTTATCTATAACCTCTTCACTTACTATATTGGTAGAGAGTAATGTCCATCCAAGTTCACTTAAAAGATTTTCATTTTTATAATTAGATAATCCTATAAAAGCACCAATATCTGGAGTAACAAAAGTGACAGAGGATATGCCCCTAGGCCAATTTAAATCAGGATAAGAAGTGCTATGCGCACCAGAATTAATTTTTATTTTAAGTTTTTGCTTATCAAAAGGAAACTGTTTAAAATCAAATTTTTGTCTAAATTGAGCTATTCCAGAATCTCTCATTACAGTTCTTAAGGAATTTTTATCAAAAGAAAATTCTGCAGCAGACTCAACTCTAATATCTACATTTTTTAGATATTCTGAAAAAGTTACTGCTGCTATAGGTAAATAAAGTGGTTCATCAAAAATTTCATGATCAATGTAGTATATTGCATCTCCAAGTAATCCCTCTGCATATTTACTTAGTTCTGGTCTTTCATTTAAAAATAAGGCATCAAAAGAAATATCCATGACACCTTTAGTTGTATCTATTGTGTTGATATATTTTAAATCAAAATTTACTAACTTAATATTATTTAATTTATATGCTCTAGAGATAACTTTAACATTATCTTCTTTATTTAAAATATTGAGATCAGCTACACTAGACTTCTTATGCAAATCTATAATTTCATTATCACTCAATAAAGATAAATTTATTTTATTGAAACTAACAATTACATCACCAGGAATTATATTTTGTTTTTCAAATAATGAAAATCTAACTATTGGAAAATTATTTTCATCTCTTTTTATCTTAATAATTTTATTATTAAAATCAAAAGCAAACTCATAAAAAATTCCAACATCATTTCTACTTTCAGAATACGGGTATTCTGTAAAATCATGTTTTTCATTAATTAAGTTGTTAAAATCAGACCCAACATCAGCTTTAGAGATATTTAAAAACATTATAAATGATAAGAAAATTGTAAATAGATATTTAAAAAATTTCATAATTAATTGTATATTAAGTTATTTTTATAAATTACTATAATTCATATAATAAGATTTTAAAAGCTATGGCAAAAATTAGAAAAACAGCATCCATTGAAAATGGTTTAATGGAAGTAATAAAAATATTAAGCGAAGAAGAGATACAAGCTGCCATTGGAAAAGGTTCTTCTTATGTGAGAAAATGTAGTAATCCAGACTTACCGCAGGAAATTGATCATAACGACTCTTTTAAACTTGATAAAGCTTGTGTCTTAAAAGGAAAAGCACCTCCATTATTAACTGCTCATGAATACATGATGGCCAAAGAGTTTGATGAAATAGATACACCTGAATCTAAAGATATTAGTCAAATTTTAGTACGATCCACAATACTACATGGAAAATTAACAGAGTTAATTCATCATGCTCAAGATCCTAAAAGTGATAAAGGTATAGAAATTAGTGTTCTTGAAAAAAAAGAAATTAATGAAGCAATTACTGATTTAGAAAATAAAATTATGAAGATTAAAATGACTATCGATACTAAGTTTTAACTTAATTCTTCAAACTTATCCCATTCACCATCTTGGTTATAGTCATAGGCAATAACATCCATAGTACCATCATCATTTTCATCATACTCAGCTCTATCAGGGTTACCATCTAGGTCATCATCAAACACTATTATTTCGTAATTTTCATTTTCATTTTCATCAAATGCCACAGCCTCTATGATGCCGTCTTCATTAAAGTCCATTAAAACTTTTTCATTATTACCATCATTATTCTCATCAAGAAGCCAGGCGTCTGTTACACCATTTTTATTTAAATCTGCCTCTTTAGCATTAGGATACTTTTTAGATATTCCACTATTTTTATTTTTATCAGATTTTTTTTGTATCCAGGTATTACCTTTTTTCTTTTTTTGAATATATTTAGATTCAATATCTTCTTGCTTCACTTCATTAATGAATTCAATTAAATCATCAACAGCTATTGCAAAATTTAAATTTTCACCTTCTGATGTAAAAGTATTGACACCAATTAATTTACTATTTTTATCAAACAAAGGCCCACCTGAGTTACCTGGATTTATAGGTACCTGCATTTGTATTGTATTTGCAAAATGCCTTGAAGATTTATAGCTCCATTTATGATCAGGTCTTTTTTGACTAATCATTCCATTTGTAAAAGTCCAAACTAATCCGTCAGGATGGCCTATGGCAAATGCAGTTTGACCAATTTTTACACCTTTATAGGTTCCGTACTCAACAGGCTTAAGTGAAGTAGGTAAACCCTTAACCTCAATCATTGCAAGATCTTTTTGTTTATTTCTCTTTACAACTTTACCTGTATAATAATCTGTGTCACAAACTCTGTTTAGGTTTTCTGTTTTTAAACAAATTGTTACATTTTTTGCAGTTTCTACAACATGCCAATTTGTAATGATTTTTAATCCTTTATGATTGATCACAAAGCCAGATCCTGAGCCCTGATCTTTTTTATTATCTATATAAACAACACTATTAGCAAATTTTTCAAAAATTTCTTCAGGCCCACCTTTAAACTTAGGTCGCGGTTTTTTATTTTTGTTTTTTTTAGTTATATCTTTGGATTGACTTTCGGCATAAGCAACAATATTGATGATTTGTTCTTTAGATTTTGTAATAATTTTATCATCAACTAATGGAGTAGAGGACACCTCTATACTTTCTAATCCACTAGATTTTAACTCACCCTTAAGTTTATAAGCTACTGTTTCTGCAGATAAGTAGCTGCTGCTCAGAATAGAAAATATTATAAAAACTATAATTTTTTTTATCATTGTAGATTTTTCTTAGGAATAAAAATGAAATCTCCACCGCCATCAGACCAAGTTGGTGGATGATAATAATGCGGTCTTTGGCTTGACCCCGCAAAATATCTATCCATGTTCCATGCAACGCTTTTTAGATTTACTGGTATAGAGCTTTTTTGAAATTCTTTTAACAGATTTAAAAATGTTAAAGCAAACATTGAATGATTAGTTCCAGCAACAGTATCACTTACTGGTCCAGTACTACCAGAAGATAAAACCGATCTAGATCTAGAGTTTAAATCTCCTATTAATTGTTTTTCAAAGATTTTGCTATCTTCTTCCGTCATGTTGTCTAGTAGGTTAAGTCCTTTGAACTTCCCACCAACATAACAAGAATCAACCAAAACAGCTATATGATGAGCCTTTATTTCATCTCGTATGTAAATATCTATATAGTTTATTGAAATCCAATCATCTTGACCCCATTTTTTACTACCATCTTTTGGAATCCAGTATGCCTGTTCTGCTTTTATATCTCCGTGACCAGAATAATAAATTAAAACATAATCATTTGCTGTTGTTATCAAAGATAATTCTTCTAAAGCGGTTAAAATTTCTTTTTTGGTTCCATTATCAACATGGATTATTTTTTCAAACTTATAACTTTGATCTAAGACTTTTTTAATTTCCCTTACATCATTTTCTGGTGAAACAAGGTCATCCCAATTATCGTATTCAGAATTACCAATTAATAAGGCGTAGTATTTTCCATTTGGTTCTAGTTTGATGTTTTTATTATTTCTTGGTGCAGGGAGATTTCTTGTTATTAAAGTTTCTTTAACTTCTTTATAAAGCTCTAATTTAGCTATTGCATCATTTTTTGAGGTGTAAAATTCGAATTCAACATTATTTCCTTTATTAGTTTCACCCTCAATTCCTTTTCCTTTATTATTAGTTTGGATAAATTTTCCTGTCATTTCAAGATTGTTTTTACATTTAACAACCACTTTACCCATCATGTCACCAAAAAAATCTCCTATTTGTGAATCTACCTGACAAGTTGTTTTCCCATCATCAAGGAAGCCAATACCATCACTTTTACTAAAATAAGATATATTGTTAAGTTCAAACTTTTTAGATTTTGTGTCTGAATTTACATAACCATAAAGATAAGTTGGTTCTTCATTTTCTTTTGGTTCAACTATCGCTGCAAAATAAAACTCAGCTTTTGGTAAGCTGTTTATGTCTTTATATTTTTTAAGATTTTCTTTTATATCTTTTATTTTCTCTTTACTCTTTTTTGTAATCCAAGATTTAGATTCTTTTATTTTTTCTTTAATTTTTTTTACTTCTTCTTTTTTCTTCTTTTTTATCCATTCATTTTTTTTAGACTCAGTTTCTGTTTTTTTAACCAAAGTTTTTTTGGTTTTATCTTTTTTAGTAATCCAAGATGTTTCAGAACTAACTTGAAGGGAAAAAGTTGATATAAATACGATAATTAAGAGCGCTTTTATTGTTTTAAGCATAAATAACTTTACAATTATTTAGAATAAAAGTCATCCAAGATTCAGCTTCTTTTTGGCAATCTACCGCCACTTTCAATACAATCTTTCATTGTTTGATAAGCTCTAAAATACTTAGTTTGATCGTAGTACTTTGAGCCCTTTTTATGACAAATATTGGTCTTTGATTTTTTAACTGGAACACTAGCTGAGTCACATCCTTGTAAAAGAATTAAGATTATAAAAATTTTGGCAAATAAATTTTTCATTTAAAATAATATATAATTTTATATCAATTAAGTTAATCCAAAATTGTATTTGATTTTGGACTAAATAAACTCAGTTTTATCTTCCAATCCAATTTTCTCTTAGTTTGTGGACAAGTATTCTCCAGCAATCATTGCTAAATATATTTTATGAAAAACAAACAACCAAAGGAGAAAATAATGAAGACAGTAAGAGAAGAGACAGGTGGCACATCGTTTATTAACATCGTAGGAGGTTTACTGATTGCTTTTGCAGTAGTTGATTTTGCAATGTCATTTGCTGGAACAAACTTAACTGGATTTATGGGTCCAGTATCTAGATTTTCACCAATTATATTTGGTCTAATCGGTTCAGCATTATTAAATATTGGTAAGGAGGGCAGCTAATTTTGACTACTCTCCTCTTAATATTAAGAGGAGAGGAAAGAGGAATTATGAAAAAAATTTTTGCTTCAATTTCAAGACTAGCAGTTGCTTACAGTAAGTTTGGTATAATGATTTTTTCATTATCATTGATGAATACAGCACTTAAAGCAGACGAAGGTTTTATGTATTTAGCTGCCAATTCTCAATTTTTAAAATTGGGTGGAGTTTATGTTCAAGAAACTCAAAATATTAGAAATAGAAAATTAATTCATCAATTTACAAAAAAGGAAGAAGCACTTTAATTAAATGATTGAAGCTTTAGTTATATCTGAGCTTATATTTTTTATTATTTATTTAACACAATAGTTATGGGTAAAATTATTTTAACAGCATTTATGAAACTACCTTTAATATTTAAAGGATTGTCAGTTGCCTTTGTCAGTATGCTTGAAGCAATAGCAAGATCAATTGATGATATTGGTTATTTGATATTTAACCCTTTAAGAACAATTCGATTTCAAGAAGTAAGAGATTTTATTTCTGAAAATGCTGTAACAATATCATTAAGCATAATTTTCATAATCTTAATTTATATAACTTTTAGCAGGAAAATAAATTAATGAAGAAGTTGATCTATTTAATATTGCTTTCTTTGTTAGCATCTTGTGCAAACACATCATGGGACCATAGATCAGGAAACAATATCGATTTAGATTTTCATAGTGGATTTTGTAGAACTTTTGCTAATGCAAAAGCACCTACTTATATTTGTAAAGATCCATTTATGTGTAAACCAGAAGAATTTAGTTTGGCCATAACAGCCCTTGGCCAAAACGCTGCAGAGTATAACCACTGTATGTATAAAAAGGGCTATAATGTTAAGTAAAAGGAGACTATCTAAGTAGAAAAAAATATGATGAAATTTAATTTTTTAAAAAAAATAAAAGGTTTATTTAGGGGCAATAAAATGAGTTATACATTTACAAATGTTAATGTTAGACAAATAGAAAATAAGATAAATTTAAAAGAAAACGCAACCAATGATGGTAAAAATAATTTACCAAGATCTGCATCAGAAACTTTTTCAAATTGTGAAAGTGAAGCAATAATTTCTGCTGATGAATTTAGAAACAGTCAGATATCAAAGGCTGTTGAGCTTAAACCTATTTGAGGAAAGAAGTCTTTTTAAAAGAAGAATAATGCTCATATTGGCTTTAGCCCTACCTGTGGTATTGCATGGATCTTATAATTATCTAGGTGCCTCAGATGTGTTTCCAGTATTAATTTTAATTTTGATTATAGGAATAATTTATTTTTATAGAAGAGAACAATTAAAAAGAATTACTGAAGATATGGATAAAGCAAAAATTGAAAATATAGATGTTTTTTATTCTTACCTGGTATCAGTTTTATTAGTGACTCTGGTAATTTTTCAATCAATCATAAGGATATAAAGAGAAAGGAAACATAAAAATGGAAATACTAATAATAGTATTAGTTTATGCTGGATTTTTGTACGCAACATTTAAGTTAGCTCAATCAAAAAATAGAGAGCCAGCTGGTTGGATGTTAGCAGGGCTAATATTGTCACCTATATTAGTGCTTATCATATTAGCTATAATGCAAAAATTACCTGGTAAAAATACTAGAAGTGGAAAAAAAAGAAAAGCCTCTAAAAGAAGATAAGTGAAGAAATACTTTTATATAATGTTATTAAAATCAAACCCAAGTTAAATGAAAAAACTATTTATCATATTTATTATTTTTATAAGTTTTCAAACCCTATCTAAGGCTGACGATATCAGGGACTTTGAGATAGAGGGAATTAGCGTAGGAGATAGTTTATTAAATCTTGTTAATAAATCAGATATAAAAAAAAACAAAGATTTTAAGCATATAAATAAAAAATATTTTTCATATTTATATTTAGATAAAAAAAATTCAATATATGACTATTTTCAATTTTCGATTAAGGATGGAGATAAAAATTATACAATAGCAGATGTGGCTGCTGGAATATATTTTGAAAATAATATCAAAGGTTGTTTAGAAAAAATGAATGAAGTAATTACAGATGTATCAAATTCTTTTCCGAATTTAGATAAAACAAAAAAAAGAGAGAGAAAACATCGAGGTGATCCTTCAGGAAAAACAATAATTACAGAAGTTTATTTTAATTTTAAAGCAGGTGATATAATAGCCATACAATGTACAGACTATAGCAAAGAACTAAATTATATAGATCAATTATCATTAGAAATAGCTAACGCAAAATATTATGATTGGTTGAGTGATGAAGCATTTAAAGAATAAACCGCAGGACTCATAAGCCCACAGTCACTTTCAACAATCTGCTTTCCGCTTACCTAATTACAACTTTCACTAAATCTTGACACGCATAGGACACAGTGAGAAAGTGTTTGTTATGAATAGATTATTACTAATTCTTATTTTAACGTTCAGTTTTCAATCATTATCTAAGGCTGATGATATTAGAGAGCTTGAAATAGAAGGAATTAGTATTGGCGATAATGCGTTAGATTTTTTTTCAAAAGACATAATTAATGATAATAGTATATTTTATCCAAACAGTAAAAAATTTTTTAGAACTACAATGATACTTGATAATAATGAATTTAATTCAGTTCAAATGCACATCAAAAACGATAACAAATATATAATTTATTCCATAGCAGGAATAATACATTACCAAAAAAATGACCCAAAAAAAAAGTGTGAAGACGAGAGATCAAAAATTGTGAGTGATATATCTACTACTTTAAATAATACTAAAAAATCTGAAATAGAAAAAGATTTTGAACCAGCCGATGAAACCGGCAAATCATATGGTGAAGCTATTTATTTTGATTTTAAAGAAGATTATAGTGAATACGTCAAAGTTGGTTGTGTTTTTTATGGAGAGGAATTCTTTAAAAAAAAAAAATGGCCTAATCATTTAAGATTATCTTTAACAAGTAGCGAGTATCATTATTGGTTAAAAAATGAAGCTTATAAATAATTAATCGCAGGACTCATAAGCCCACGGTCAGTATCCAAAAACGGTTTCCCGCGATCCTTATTTCAACTTTCACTAAATCTTGACACACATACGACACAGTGAGAAAATGATTAATATGAAAAGATTATTTCTTATCTTTATCTTAACGTTAAGTTTTCAAGCCTTAGCTAGAGCAGATAATCTTGAAGACTTTGAGATTGTAGGGATAAGTGTTGGAGATAGTCTACTAGAGCATTTTAGCAAGGAGATAATACTTGAAGAGTTGAATGGTCCTTTTACATATATATATAAAGATAATAAATTTGCTGACTTAGCGATAGGAAATTCAGATAATTATCTTTTAAATAAGAAATTTGATAATTATTATGATCTTGGTGTGGTTATTAAACCAAACGATAAAAATTTTAAAATTTATAAAATAAGTGGAAGAATTTTTTGTAAAGATAATTTCAATATCTGTTTATCTAAAAAAAAAGAAATAGTTTTAGAATTAAGTAATTTTTTTGGAAACAAAGCCACTCCAGTCACATTTGATGCTGCTCATGGTTATGATAAAACAGGTAACTCTAAGTCATATGCAACTGTTTTTAATTTCAAAACACATGAAGACCTAGTTAGAGTTGTAGCAACTAACTGGTCTCAAAAATTAACAGAAGAAAAACAATGGGGTGATAACTTGAAAATAGAAATTTTTCTTAAAGAGTTTGTGACTTTTATGGAAAATGAAGCTTATAAATAATAACCGCAGGACTCATAAGCCCACGGTCAGTATCCAAAAACGGTTTCCCGCGATCCTTATTTCAACTTTCACTAAATCTTGACACACATACGACACAGTGAGAAAGTGTTTAATATGAAGAGGTTATTTTTAATTCTTATTTTAACGTTCAGTTTTCAATCATTATCTAAGGCTGATGATATTACAGACTTTCAGATAGAAGGAATTAGTATTGGCGACAGTTTATTGGATTTTTACCAAGAAAATGAAATTAATAAGAATTATTATCCAAAATCACAAAAGTTTTATTATTCTTGGTTTACTATTAATGATTCAAATCAATATTCTGAAATTCAAGTAGTACTTAAAGATAAAGATAAAAAATATATTGTTCAAAGTTTAAGAGCAGGAAAAATGTTTCCCAATAAAATTGATAAATGCTTGATAGAAAAAAAAGCTTTAGTCAGAGAATTTAAACAAATGGTTGGAAAATCTGTGCAAGTTAATGATTACCCAAAATATAAACACTCAAATAGTTATCCAAATTCATTTATATATTCAACTCAGTTTGAGTTTAAAAATAATAATTTAATAAGAATTTTTTGCATGGATTGGTCTACAAAAGCAGAAGAAGATAACGGATGGAAAGATAATCTCTCTTTGGAAATTCAAAAAAAAATATATCGTAATTGGCTAAATAACGAAGCTTACTAGTAATATTAATTTCAGGATTCATAAGCCCGCGGTCTCTTTCTAAAAACTGTTTCCCGCTTACCTAATTACAACTTTCACTAAATCTTGACACGCATAGGACACAGTGAGAAAGTGTTTAATATGAAGAGGTTATTTTTAATTCTTATTTTAACGTTCAGTTTTCAATCATTATCTAAGGCCGATGATATTACAGACTTTCAGATAGAAGGGATGAGCATTGGGGATAGTGCTTTAGATTATTTTACTGAAGATGAAATAACAAAAAATATTAAGTGGCATTATAATAATGACAAAAAAAATAATGAATTTGTTATTGTAGAATTTTATAATTATAAGTCAGCAAAACAATATGATGGAATTCAAATTGCTGTAAAACCAAAAGATAAAGAATATAAAATTTATATTATCGCTGGAGCTATAAAATATGAAAATACAAAAATTGAAGACTGTTATTCAGAGATGCAAAAAATTGATACTGAATTATTAGATGTGTTTCCATCTTCAGATAGAGAAGAAAAAATACAAAAATTAAAAGCTGATAAAACAGGCAAAAGTAACGTTAACAGTGTTTATTATTTTTTTACAGACGGTGGCAATGCATCAGTTCAATGCTATTATTATTCTAAAAATTTCCCTGGCTCAAATTCAAAAAACAACTTAAGAGTTGGAATAAGATCTAAAGAATATCGAGAATGGTATTTTTCCTCTTTGAAATAAAAGTTTAATTATAAATATTTAAGAAATAGTAACAATCTTTTTCATAACATATTTCAGACTTAGTGATGACAAAGATTAATGATTTAAGTAGAATCATGCATTGGATTTCATTCCTTTTCGCCCGTTTACGTTTCTTTTCATTGTTCTCCTCTTTACGTAGACCCTTCGATAAGAGAAGGGGTGAAACCATTACTAACTACAAATTACTCACCTTAAAAAAAACAACCAACATTAGGAGTTATGATATATGGAAATAAACGGTATTAATAAATACTGTCATGTAAGCGCTTACATTGCTTATGATAACTGCAGCCCAGTTTACAAACAAACCTTCAAGTTTGAACTCAGTCCTAGTACCCATAACAGCATCATTTGGGAGAAAATAATCAAAATATTTAAAGAAAACGGAATAAATGTGGAGCTTAAATCTTGAAGCGGTTCTTAATTTTTGTATCAGCTCATTTGTTTTTGTTTCTATTAGTCATTGCCTATCAAGCTCAAGCAGATGATGAAGAATGGAATATTAATAGGTATGAAAAGTTAGTTTATGCAAGAGTTTCAGGAGAAGTTACCCACGGAGACTCGCTTAACTTTTTTATACACGTTAATAATGATTGTGATCGTGTGTGGAACAATTTTACATTTTACACCTATGAAAAACCAGGTGATATCAAGCAATTAATAGGAAAGCACATCCCAATAAGAATTAATAACCAAGAAGAAACCGCTGAAGTTGAGGCTGTAACCCCTTTTTTGATGGGTTATCGTGTTTTGTTTTCTATAGGTACTTTTGATCTTCAAAAATACATTTACAAACTAAATGATTTTTATAACGAAGAAAAAAGGTTTGAAATTGAAATAATTGATGGAGTTGGCTTTAAAGCAGCTAAATACTTTGATATCCCTAATAATAATTGGAAACTAGATAAACTTGTACCCTCCGTATTAGAAGCTCGTAAACTTTGTAAAACTATTGATCAGGTGGGTAGTTAGATAATGTTAAGAATTATCTTACTTATCTTACTGTTATTGCCTACAAAATCTTACGCTGATCAAGGTTTAAAAATCTCATGTCTTAATATGAAAGATGTAATCATTGGAAGAAAGGTTAATCCTTTGAAATTTACAATGCAAGCAGTAGGGCTTGAATATTTTGATAAAGAAAAGGGAGAATTTATCATGATTGAAGCTAATAAATTAGATATTGGTGAAAACCAAGTAACTGCAAGATTTGCAGATTATGAATTAGGGTTTCAAATGATTGTATTTGATGGAGATACAAAACCTAGCATGACCATGTCAAAATACGACTTTAAAAATAACAGGTTCTTAGAGCATTATAAATGTGATTTTGAAACTGCAAATATTGAATAAAAATCTATGATTGATCAATTCTTTCTTTGGTGCGTATGGGTCCTTGAAGTTATAGGGGAGGTTACTGGTATGGGCTATGAACTTGCTAACATTGTTATCTTTGTAATTTTACAACCTGGACTGATAATTCTTTTTTTTATTCTGTGGAGAAATCAAAAAAATAAAAACAATAGATTTAAAAAGATTTATAATCAAAATAATGAAAGATTTAACAGATAAACAAATAGAAAAAATGTTCAACGATCCTAAAATGTTACTTTGGGAGCAGTGTAATAATATTTGGTTCTCAGGTGATGAAGAATTGTCAGAAGAAGCTTTAAAGATCTCTAATGAAATAAATTGTTATATACCATCTAGTTCGCAGGACTACTGGGATCAGATAGATATAAGACTATATAAGCATCATAAAGATAAACTCATGAAATACTATTCAATGAATAACTAAAGCTAGATATGAAAAAAAAATCAAATCAAAGCACAATGAATAAAATAGCAAGTGGATTAATAGGAGGCACTATTTTATTCTTAATTTTAAATTTTATAGTGAAACCATTGATAGAAGAAAAAAAAGTGAATAAAGAAAGTATATCGGAGAAATGTGAAAAAATTAATTTATCAAAAAAAGTAGAGAACAATTTTTTATCTGATTTATGTAAAAAAGGGGATATAGACTCACAAAAACAAATAACTGAAATGCTCAAAAAATTTAGCCAAAACAATCAGAAAAAATAATGAAAAATAAAATTTCAGTAAAGTTTGGAATTTATTTTAAAGATCGAAATGAAGTTATTACAACTGCAACAAATGTTAAACATTTTAAAAAAAAACAATTAAAAAAAATTAAACCTTATATATTTACTATAATTAAGGGTTTAGAATCTGACGGTGTACTACAAATTAAGGATTTAATTTTAAAGCTAGGTAAATTTAAAATTAACAATGTATATGATTTTTTCTTAGCAAAAAATAAACTTAAATGGAATTCAAATATAAAAATTCAAATTAAGAGAAATAAAAAGATATTAGATTTAATATTAAAAATAAAAACTTTTGAAAATTGGAAAAAAAAATACCCACGTGTTGGTATTCATGTTGAAAAAAAAGAAGGCAATATCAAGGTATCTAGTATCGACATGATGTCTTCAGCTTTACAAGAATTTTTATCTGACTCCTCTCTAAAAATTGATGATCAATTAACATTAGTTAATTATAAAACTATTAATAAAATTGAAGATTTTTTTGTAGCTTTGGAAGATATGGTGCCAAATAAGATAATTAATTTTAAATTCTTGAGGAATGAAAATTTAATGGAAAAGGATATTAAAATTATAAATTTTAATAAATTTATTAAATTGAATAGAAAATTCTGCAAACAATATTGGCCAAAAGGAGTTTCAGATATCCTTGTAAAAGAATATGAGAACAATGATTTTTATTTAGATGAGAAATATAAAAGTAGAATGTTAAGAGCTCACTATACCAAAGAGCATTCTCTAAAAATAAAAAATATAGGAGTTAAAGCAATTCAAAAAGGAAGATTTTCATTTACAAAAAAAGGAAAACTAAAAACAAAAAAAAAGAAATTACTTTTTAATCCATAATTTCTATAGGATAATCTGATAAAACTGTCTAAAAACTGTCTACATTCTTGAGTGCTGATTAACCTTTTTCATCAAGCTACCCCAACAAAGCAACAGGCAACGGGAATTACAGACAATCAAGGTTCATTCCATCACCTAGACACCTGATTAGAGGTTTGGTAGGGTTAGGTTATGGAAATTTTAAGCAATGCTTTAAATGCTATGTGGAGTTTTTTATGGGTTCCACTTGTTATAATTATAGGTTTTAGAATTATTTCTTACTTTGCGCAAAGTGATAACCAAGATTCTAAAAATAAGGATTAAATTTTTTATATAGTTAGAAAATCTTACAAAATAAAGAAATTATACTAAAATTAACATTGTTATATTTTTAATTTTACAACCTGTACCGATACTTCTTTTTTTAATTCTGTGGAGAAATCAAAAAAATAAAAACAATAAATTTAAAAGGATTTATAATCAAAATAATGAAAGATTTAGATAAAAAGCTTAAAATTATTGAACAAGAGACAATTGATGAAAAAATTAGAAAAAAAGCTTTAAGAGAGAAAGCCGAAGAAAGACAATCTAAAATTCATTTAGAATTTATTAACATTTGGGAAAAAGAAGTTTTGTCTAACAAACAATTCATATCAGATCTTGATAAAATTCTTAAAACTTTTAAAAAAATAAGACCTAAAAACAATCGTTACTCTTGGAAGTTTTTTGAAGGTAATATTAACATTAAAGAAAAAGTTAAAGATGAAGTTGCTTTTTATTTAAACGATCAAAAAATCTCTTTAAATTTAATACTTTCTGGTAAGGACTCTGAGATTTATCTTCAGGGTGAAAGCTTTGATATAAAGAATATAGACAAAGTTAAAGATGACTATTTACAGTTTATATTAGATGTTTTTAAAGATGAAGGTGATAATAGTTATTAATCATTATGTATTTAAAAAGTAAGCTACTTTTAGCTTCAATTATTCTTCTTATATTTACCAGTATTTTAAAAGCTGAAAATGAATTTCCAATGGATGAGGGAATTACTTATGGCAAACTTGATAATGGTTTTACCTATTACATTAGAGAAAATGAAAAGCCTGAAGATAAAGTTTATATAAAATTAGTTATTAAAGCTGGCTCCATAATGGAGGAAGACAATCAATTAGGTCTTGCTCATTTATTAGAACACATGGCCTTTAATGGTTCAAAGAACTATCCAAAAGATGCACTTGATAAGTTCATGTCCTCAATTGGACTTGATATTGGCTCACACTATAATGCATCAACAAGTTATCTTCAGACGATTTATGAGTATGAAATCCCAACTGATAATCCTGAAAATATTATAACCACCATTAAAATTTTAGCAGATATTGCAAATAACTTAACTTTAGAGGATGAAGCCTTTGAGAGGGAGAGGAAAATTGTTGAAGAAGAGTGGCGAACTGATTTTGGGGCTAATAAAAGATATTTAGATGAATTTTTGCCATATCTTCATAAAAACTCACTTCTATTAGAGAGAAAACCTATTGGTGATATCGAGGTTATTAGAAATTTTAAATACGAAGATGCTAGAAGTTACTACGAAAAATGGTATCAGCCATATTTGATGGGATTGTTTGTTATAGGAGACCTTGATGTTAATGAAATTAAAAACACAATTACAGAAAGCTTCTCTGAATTTAAAAACAATGAAGTGGAAGTGCCTAATTATGAAATACCTGACTTTAACGAAAACCAATTTTTTAAATATCAAGATGAAGAAACAACAAGTGTTACTTTTAATATTTGGGAAAAAACAAAATTTCAAAAATTAAATACATTTAGCAATTATCGAGATGATAAAATCTATGATTTAATTCAAGTTATTTACAATAGACGAATTGAAGAATTGCTAGAAAAAAATGAAATTACCTTTTTAGAAAGTGGACTAGGTAGCTATCAAATTTCAGATTTAGATGAATATAAAATAATTTCAGCTACATTAAATGAAGCAAGTGTCAAAGAAGGCATTATTGATTTTTTAACAATTAATAAACAAATTGAAAAGTTTGGTTTTCTTAATTCAGAACTGGATTTAGCTAAAAAAAATTACATAAGAAATTTACAACAAAATATAATTAAAAGAGAAACTCGTAGTTCTGAAAACTTTGCAAATGAATATGAGAGGCATTTTTTAGACGATGAAATGATCAGTTCTTCTGAAGATGAATTAAAGTTTACCAATGAAATAATGCCCTCTATTACCGTTAAGGATTTAAATGATTATTTTAAAAATTATATAAAAGCTAAAAATCAAATTATTCAAATTAAAGCACCAAGTTATATTAAAAACCTGCCTAATGAAGCTGAGATAAAAGAACTATATGCAGAAGTAGAAAATAAAGATATCGAGCCTTACGAATTTTCACTTAAAGAAGTTGAATTAATTAAGGAAGATCTTGTTGGCTCTAAGATTATTAAAAGAGCAAGGTACCCTAAAACAGGAGTTATCAAATTAACCTTAGCCAATGGTCCTGAGGTTTATTTAAAGAAAACAGATTTTAAAAAAGACCAAATTAGAATTAGAGGTTACAGTTCAGGTGGTTCTTCACAAGCGAGTGATGATATTTATCCCTCTGCAAAATATATCAGTGGTATTTTATCTATTGCAGACATTGGTGAATTAACGGTTACGGAGAAACAAAATTTATATCCTAAAAATTTTGTAGATGTATTTACTTTTATTAATGGTCAAGAAGAGGGTATTAAGGGTTATTCAACTAATGAATACTTAGAAACAATGTTTAAGTTATTATACTTATATTTTACTGATTTAAGAGTTAATCAAACCCATGTAGACATCTTTAAAGAAGAAAGAATTAGCCAATATAATATCGATAAAGAAAATCCCACTCATGCTACTAATTTAGAATATCTAACAAAATTTTATCAAAATCATCCTCGAACAAAGTACCCCACAGAAGAATTTTATAATCAAATAAACCTTAAAGATGTGCAAGATTTTTATATTGACCGATTTAAAGACGGTGGAAATTTTAATTTTATAATAGTAGGAGATTTTGAATTTGATGAAATTGAGGGGTTCATTGAAAAATATATAGGTAGCCTACCAAAGGTAGATAGAAAAGATGGTTATATTGATCATGGAATTAGAATTAATTTAGGCTCTGAAGAGATTAAGTATGAACAAGAGGATCCTAAAAAAGCTAATGTCACAAGATTATATCATAAGAAATTTAACAACACGATTAAGGAAAAATATAAAACTAGTTTGTTACACTCAATAGTGGACAAAATATTTTTTGATCAAATAAGAGAAAAAGATAATTTAGTTTATTCAATATCAGCCAGTTATTATGACAGCGTGTATAAACCAATAGAGCTTATAAGTTATTATATAAGCTATGGGGCTGATCCTAAAAATATTGAAGAAATTAATAAAAAAATAAATGTTATTTTAGATGAGGTTAAAAAAGGTAACTTTGATCTTAAATTATTTGAAGATAAAAAATTAACTTTAATTAATGATTACCAAACTAGCTTAAAATCTAATTCGACTTGGTTAAATGCTATTCATTCTGCAGATAAATATAACCTTTATTTAGAAAGACTAATGAACATAGAGACTATTATTAAAAGCATTAGTAAAAGAGAAATAGTCCAACTTGCAAACAAGCATTTTGATGGAATATATTTTAGCGATATTCAGTTAATATCTGAGTAATTTTCAAAGCATTTTAGTATAAAATCTAGACACCTGATTAGGGGTTTGGTAGTGTGGAATATGAGCAGAATAATATTCTTTGTAGTTTTAATTAGCTCAATATTTTTTTCCAATTTTTCTCATGCTAAAAACTTTAGGTGGTCAGAAAAAAAAGTAAATAGAGATAATACAGGAGCTTTTTATTTTGATAGAAGCTCCGTTAAAAAGATAGATAATTATATATATTATTGGTCATTAGGTGACTTTACAAAGCCCTTAGAAGGTTCAGATATTAAATCAACAATTTCTTATCATAAAGTAGACTGTACAGACATTGGATATCAGATGTTAATTTTTTTAGCGTTTGATGATAATATGGGAAAAGGTAATATAATTTACCATGATGCTGAAAATCCAGACAAGATAGAGGATAAAAGGTACGATACTAAAGGTTCCATAGCTTATCTAAGACATGAGTCACTTTGTAAATAAATTTTTAATAAAAATTAATTTTTATTTACGATCTCTGATTATTTAAATTTAGATAAACTTTTTTAGGTACCTTAATAATTTAAGATTAGATTCCTAATAACATTAATCCAGCAATGAAATTTAAACTCCAAACCACTAGCATTATTTTTGCTAATATAGAAAATATCTTTGTTCCTTTGTAGTTATTTGATGATCTCCATACTCCAATCACCATGAATATATGCCAAGGGAGTGCAACAACTCTCGTCATTCCCATATCTTGAGTTATTATCATACCTACAAAGCCCATTACTGCTGAACCTATGAACCCAAATACCCAAAAAGACATAGGTAAAGATAGTTTTCCTTCAAAAAATTTTTTCATTTATAATTGAACCATCTTTTAAATTTATATTCAATATTATAAATGAGAAGGGGCGTTCTGTATCTGGGTTCCTCTATTTACTTACTATATTTAATACCAAATAAGTGAAAAGTGTATGCTCTAGGTGTCTGCTCTTTTTCTCATAATCTGCTATGGTTAGATTATGAGTGATGATGCACCCGCACGGACTCGAACCGCGGACCTATTGATTACAAATCAATTGCTAAAGTTTAAATAAACATTCGTTTGCAACAATAATCTTGAAATATTTTTTTAGTCTGGTCACAATCTGGCAACAGTGGTAGAGTTTAAAATGAAAAAAATTGTTAGTTTAATCTTCATAAGTTTATTTCTACAAAGTTGTGCCACTACAGATAATACTGCATCAAACACTGTAGAAGGACCAATAGCAATTGAACTTAAAGGAACTGCTGTAGAGGTTCAAAATTTTATTGAGGAAATGATTCCTGAAACGTATGGTAAAAAAGCTTCAGGTCTTCAGCTAATTAGTGCGGATAATCGATCAATAACTTTTCAAACGGATTGTATGAATGTAGAAGGTATGGGTGCTTTTAAATGCACAGGGGTAATGATGGTTATAGGAAACACTGGTTGGGATGGTCCGTATTTAACAATTACATATCGAACAAATGAAATTCGTGGTGTTACAAAAGTTAGATCTGAATTTAAATTTTGTGCAACTAACATTTTGGGTAAAATAAGTTGTGGTTTAGAAAATGTATCTGTTGCAAATGATAACTTACGAGAGTTAAAAAGTAAGTTTGATAATCAATAAATAAACAAATCAAAAAGATTAATAAAATTTTCTTTCATAGCTAAAGATAGAGGTTGCTACTAAAAATAGAGACGGTACATGAAGTTAACTGAGACAACCGTTAAGATAATAACTAATAAATAAAGGGATATATAATCTTTTGGGGTTAACATGGTTTATGAATACTAGACTTACTAAGAACTTGCTAGCTTCTTTTTAGGATCATAGAAAGGTTTTTCAACAACGGTTGCTTTAATGATTTTGTCATTCATTTTAACATCAAGTATCGTTCCAATCTCTGAACTGTTAATTGCAACCATTGCAAGGGCAATGTTTTGTTTTAGTCTTGGTGAATAAACGGCAGATGTAATTTTACCAACTATTTGTTTGTCTTTTAAGATTTCCCAAAAGGTAGTGTTAGGTCCAGTTAAAGGTTCACAATCTAAAATAACTCCAACTTGTTTTCTCTTAATGCCATCTTTGTTTATTTTTTGTAACGCGTCTTTTCCAATAAAGTTTATATCGGTATCTAAATTAACAAGTCTTCCTAAATTCAGTTCATAAGGGTTCGTATTAATATCAGCATCAGCATGATAAGATAACATTCCACCTTCAATACGTCTAATCGATGATGTATGACCTGGTTTTAATCCATGAGGTTTACCAGCTGCCATTATCTTTTCCCAAAGTTCATCTCCCTTAGAGCCATCTCTTAAATATAATTCATAACCTAATTCACTTGACCAACCAGTTCGAGACACAATTAATGGAATGCCATCTAAATCTAATTCACGTAACCAATAATATTTAAGATCATTAATGCTCTCACCAAATAAAGCCTCCATAATTTTTCCAGAGTTTGGCCCTTGTAATTGAAGAGGGGAGACATCGGGCTCAATAATTTTAACATCAAGATTTGAATTTACCGCAACGCCTTGTGCCCATAATAAAATATCACTATCTGCAAGAGATAACCAATAATGGTTTTCTTTTAATCTTAATAAAACTGGATCATTTAAAATTCCACCTTCATTATTAACAATTAAAACATATTTACACTGTCCAACTGCAAGCTTTGATAAATCCCGAGGTGTTAACAGTTGAATAAATTTTGTAGCATCGGGTCCTGTAATCTCAACCTGTCGCTCTACTGCAACATCACATAAAATTGCTTCATTGACTAAATTCCAAAAATTTTGTTCAGGAGAACCAAAGTCACGAGGAATATACATGTGATTGTAAACTGAAAAGCCAGTTGCACCCCATTTAACAGTTGAATTAAAGTAAGGGGATTTTCTAATCTGTGTTCCAAAACCGAAGTTTTTTTTATCTTCCATTTTCAAAACCTATTAATTATTTGATTATTTGAAAAGCTTTAATTATTATTTTTCACAATCTTCTGTCGCAAATGCTGTTTGCTCCATAATCTCTTCAGGCTCTTTACTAAACACCTCATCCATCTCTTCATCACTAAATTTTGCGCTTAATTTATCAACGGTGCACTGACAGTATATTTTAGCACCATCCGGGCCAAGGTATTGCTTAGAGTTAGAGTAACAACCAATGTATAATTCCTTCTCATATTCAGGGCTTAAAGCGTGACTTTTAGAGGTAAACAGGAGGATAAAAATTAGTAAATATTTATATTTTTTGATCATATTCGCCAACTTTGCCAGTTTTCTGTAAAAGATCATCAATAAAATCAAAGATCTTTTTCTTTCTCTCATTCGATGTTGGACTTTCTGTAACAATTACAAGAGATGGTTTATTAGATGAGGCTCTAATTAATCCCCATGAACCATCTTTAAAAGAAAATCTGATACCATTAACGGTTAAGACTTCACTTATTTCTTGGTCATCAATTTTAGTTTTATTATCTTTTAATTCATTTACTTGTTTAACTAACTCTTCAACTACTTGATATTTCTCTTCATCTTTACAAAAGGGTGCCATCGTTGGTGTTTGAAAAGTGTTAGGCAGTTCTTTTATAATCTCATTCATAGATTTGTTTTCATTATCTAATAAATGGCACACTTGAATTGCAGAATTTATTCCATCATCATAACCAAAACCCAAAGGTTGGTTAAAGAAAAAGTGACCACTTTTCTCAAATCCAGCTAAAGCTTTTTCAGTATTAACTTTTCTTTTAATGTGAGAATGTCCCGTCTTCCAATAAATAGTTTCACAGTTATTCTCAATTAAAACTTTGTCAGTTGCGTACAGTCCAGTTGATTTAACATCGACAACAAACTTAGAATTTTTGTGAGTTTTAGATAAGTTTCTTGCAATCAATAATCCAATTTTATCTGAAAAGATTTCATCTCCAATGTTGTCTATCACTCCAACTCTATCGCCATCACCATCAAAACCAAAACCAATATCAGCATTATTATCTTTTACCGCTTTTGCAATTGCATGTAACATCTCTAAATCTTCTGGATTTGGATTATATTTTGGAAAAGTCCAATCAAGATCACAATCAAGCTCTATTACTTCACAACCAATTCCTCTTAAAATTTCAGGGGCAAATATCCCAGCCGTTCCATTACCACAAGCAACAACTGCTTTAATTTTTTTTGTGATCTTATTTTTATTTATTAAATCATCTTTATAAATTTGTTGAAAACCTTCTATTTGTTTCTCAACTCCTTCACCTTTTATAAAATTTTCATTTAAAGTTATTTCTTTTAATTCTTTCATCTCTTCTGGTGCATGGGTTAAACCTTTTTTGATACCCATTTTAACGCCAGTCCAACCATTTTCATTATGACTAGCAGTTACCATTGCAACAGCATCTGCATCTAAATTAAATTGTGCAAAATAAACAGTAGGGGATAGGGATAAACCGATATCTTCAATATTACATCCCGTTGAAAGTAGACCTTTTTTAAGTGCAGTTTTTATTTCTTCACTGTAGGACCTATAATCGTGACCAACAATTATTCTCGGATTCGTTTTTTTAGTATGTTTTATAATTTGTGTGCCTAAACCTTTACCGAGATTCTCTATTCCAAGGCTATTAATATCTGTTCCATACAACCATCTCGCGTCGTACTCCCTGAAGCCATATGGATCTATTTTTAATTTTGTTGTCATTGCTAACCTTTCTTACATTCATTTTATTTTTTTATTGATATTTTTTTTATATGTTCTATAAATGTTCTGTTGAATAATGATTTATATGGTGTATCAATGGTTCTAGCATACAACATATAGTTGTTTTGTTAAAAATAACTGAAAAACTTAAAAATTTATGAATAAAATACTATCACAGGCACTCAAGAAAGCTGTCTCCGAGTATAGCCCAAATAACAGCGAACTTTCTAAAAACAAAGGACCTGATTTATTCTCACTTAATAATGACACTGAACTTTTTCAAAATGAAAAAGGCATCATTATTAAAATTGATAGAACAAAAGATTCTAAATTAACAGACTTTGGTAAAGCAACTTTAAAAGATCGTTACTTAGGTCATAACGAATCTTTTCAAGATTTATTTGCACGTGTTGCAAGTTCATACGCAGATGACAATTTACATGCACAAAGAATTTATAACTACATTAGTAATTTATGGTTCATGCCAGCAACTCCAGTTTTATCAAACGGGGGAACTAAAAGAGGTTTACCCATTTCTTGTTTCTTAAATGAAGCATCAGATAGTTTAAGTGGAATTTTAGATCTATGGAGTGAGAACGTTTGGTTAGCTGCTAAGGGTGGTGGAATTGGAAGTTACTGGGGTAACCTTAGATCCATTGGTGAAAAAATTGGTAAAGTGGGTAAGACTTCAGGAATTATTCCTTTCATTAAAGTAATGGACTCGTTAACGATGGCAATTAGCCAAGGATCATTAAGAAGAGGATCGGCTGCTTGTTATCTACCAATTGATCATCCTGAAATTGAAGAATTTATTGAAATGAGAAGACCTACTGGTGGAGACCCAAATAGAAAAGCATTAAACCTTCATCATGGTATTTTAGTATCAGATGCGTTTATGAGAGCTGTTGAAACTGATGAACAGTGGGCACTAAAAAGTCCTGCTGATGGAACTGTTCAACAAACGATCTCTGCAAGAAATTTATGGATTAGATTATTAACGGCTAGAATGGAAACAGGAGAGCCTTACATTATCTATATCGATACAGTGAACAGACAAATTCCACAACATCATAAGTTAGCAAACCTAACAGTTAAAACTTCTAACTTATGTAGTGAAATAACTTTACCAACAGGCATTGATAAAGATGGCAGAGATAGAACAGCCGTTTGTTGCCTATCTTCTTTAAACTTAGAAAAATATGATGAGTGGAAAGATGATGCGATGATGATCAATGATGTGATGAGATTTTTAGATAATGTTTTAACTGACTTTATCGAAAGAGCACCAGATCAGTTTGCAGATGCAAAATATTCTGCAGCAAGAGAACGAAGTGTTGGTCTTGGAGTTATGGGTTTCCATTCTTATTTACAAAAGCACAGCATTCCACTTGAATCAGTCATGAGTAAAGTTTGGAATAAAAAAATATTCAAACACATTCAAGAACATGTTGATCAAGCATCAAAAGATTTAGCGGATGAAAGAGGACCTTGTCCAGATGCTGCTGAATATGGATTTAATGAAAGATTTTCAAATAAAACTGCGATTGCGCCAACTGCATCAATTTCAATTATTTGTGGTGGAGCCTCTCCAGGAGTTGAGCCTGTTGCTGCAAATAGCTACACACACAAAACATTGTCAGGTTCATTTAATGTTAGAAATAGATATTTAGTAGAACTGCTTGAAAAACATGGCAAAAATAATGAGGATGTTTGGTCTGGGATTACAACTAATCAGGGTTCAGTTTCTGACTTAGATTTTTTAACAGATCATGAAAAAGATGTTTTTAAAACTGCTTTTGAATTAGATCAAAAGTGGATCATTGAACTAAGTGGTGACAGAACCCCACACATCTCACAAGCTCAATCTATTAATTTATTTTTAGCAGCAGATGTTCATAAAAAAGAGTTACATAAAATTCATTTTGATGCTTGGAAAAAAGGCTTGAAGAGTCTTTATTACTGTAGATCAAAATCAATTCAGCGAGCAGAAAATGTTAATGATGAAAAATCAACAGATATACTTGCAAACGTTTACAAACAAAAACCAACAGCGGCGAAAGATCCGGAATACGAGGAGTGTTTATCATGTCAGTAGCAGAAAAAGTAAAAGCTGAAATTGTTCAGCCAAAAAATAATAACGGCTTATTAGTAGCCAATCCAGTTTACAAACCATTTAGATATCCATGGTGTTATGATGCTTGGTTAACTCAACAAAGAATTCACTGGCTACCAGAAGAGGTGCCTCTTGGAGATGATGTTAAAGACTGGCAGAAAAATTTATCAGCATCTGAAAAAAATTTATTAACTCAAATTTTTAGATTTTTTACTCAAGCGGATGTTGAAGTAAGCAACTGTTACATTCGTCACTATATGAATGTATTTAAACCAACTGAAGTATTAATGATGATGTCAGCGTTTGCTTCAATGGAGACAGTTCACATTGCTGCGTACTCTCATTTATTGGATACAATTGGAATGCCTGAGTCAGAATACTCAGCGTTCATGCAGTACAAAGAAATGAAAGATAAATACGATTACATGCAAGGCTTTGATGTTAAATCAAATCATGACATTGCAAAAACAATAGCGGTGTTTAGTGCATTTACTGAAGGCTTACAATTGTTTGCAAGTTTTGCAATTCTTCTTAACTTTCCAAGACACAATAAGATGAAAGGTATGGGCCAAATTGTAACTTGGTCTGTTAGAGATGAAACATTGCACTGTAATTCTATGATTAGACTATTCAAAGAGTTCGTTAATGAAAATCCTGGTATCTGGACTGAGAAGTTAACAAGTGAATTATATCATGCTTGTAAAACAATCATTGCTCACGAAGATGCTTTCATTGATTTAGCTTTTGAAATGGGTCCAATGGAAGGTCTAACCGCACAAGAAGTTAAAGACTATATTAGATTTATTGCTAATAGAAGATTAACTCAGTTAGGTTTAGAGCCACTTTACAATGTTCATAAAAATCCACTTACATGGTTAGATACGATGTTAAATGCGGTTGAGCACATGAACTTCTTTGAAGGACGTGCAACTGAATATTCTAAAGCATCAACTCAAGGAACTTGGACAGAAGCATTTAGTTAATCTTTTGAAATATAAGAAATATTTTAGAAAGACCAGCCTTAAACAAGAAGGAATTGGAGAGTTATTTCTTAACGAAATAGCCTCCAAGAAGCCTAAAAATTTTCTAGAGATTGGAGTATTTCACGGTGTTACTGCAAGAAATGTTTGTGAATTACTTCACAGTATTCATGGTGATGAATTTAAGTACATTGGTTTAGATTTATTTGGTGAAAGTGGTGAAAATACAAATGAGGTTATTCCAAATACAAAATTTAACAATCCTTTAAAAAAAATATATTTTGAATATATTTTAAGACAAGACCCGTATTCAATTGAAGCAGTTAAATATCTTTTAAAGAAGTTTGATAAAAATATTCACCTTATTAAAGGCAACTCTAATCTACTACTTAAAAAAATAGATATGTCTAAAATTGACTATGTTTTTTTAGATGGAGGACATGCTTATGAAACAGTTAAAAACGACCTACATTATTCTATGCCTGTTTTACAAAATAATGGCACAATACTTTGTGATGACTATAACTTGAGTTATGCTCCAGGGATAAAGCAAGCAATCGATGAATTTGTTAATTATAACAAATTTAAATTTGAAATAATCTTTGAAAGATTTGCCAAAATTGAAAAAAGTTAGAAAAAAAAAGAATTTAAAAAAAAATAACAACTTTTGTGAAGAATGTAAAAAAGAAGATAAAAGTGTATTTCAAAATTTAATTTTAATTGGATTTAAGATCTGCAATTCTTGCAGAACATCAAAAACTATATTTCCAGTTTAAATTATTAACTAATGTTGCTTATTGGCAAACTATTCATCTTGCTCATAACAAAAGATATTGAAAGAAAAGCAATTATTAAAAATGCTAAAAATACTATTCCAAATGATTTAAAATTGGACTTAAGATTTAAAACTTGTTTTGTTGAAATGATTAATCCTGCAAATATCC
This sequence comes from Candidatus Pelagibacter sp., assembly GCA_028222445.1. Next base: position 6,896 of record JAOISU010000001.1, on the reverse strand, counting down.
AAAACTGAGTTAGAAATATTATTGGGATCATTAAATCTGGAGTTACTGCAAAAAATCTTAAAAGCCCTGGTGCATGAGCATAACCAACAGCTGTTAATACTTTTTTAAATGAAACTTTAGTATCTTTATCTGGAAATAATTTTACACCAATCACATAAATAAATATTCCCCACACAAACCAAGTAAGAATGGCAGTTAAGCCAGACATTGCAACAGCAGTTTTAATTACAGTATTTGCAGCAACAGCCCCAGCTAAGCCATCTAATATCATGATAAGTCCTGCAAAGTAAACAGCCGCCTCACCAAAGTTTCTATTATCTTTGTAAAGAGTTTTATCTAATTTAATAGACCGAACAATTATATTTAAAAATTGACCAAACATTATTTATTTTTTTTACTATTTTTCTGAGCTTTGTAAGAAACAAATAGTGGAAAGAGTATTAAAGCAATTACGATTATTATGCAAATTACGATTAGGAAAGATTTTGTCATTATTAGTGGGGGAGAATTAACCTCCCCCAAATAATTAATTTAACCTTTAACGACTTCTCTAGTGTTTGCGTTATAAGATTCTGTAAATGGAATATCCACTACCACAGCATCAACTGGAGTTCCTGGTGTGTCAGAATATTTAGCAGGTAAGTGAACTTTGTACTTAGTTCCAACTTTACCTTTAGGGAAACCATTAGCATTTAATGTTCCATCAAATGGCACATATCCCATTGCTATATTTTGACCTTTTTCAGGGTGATACCAAGGAGATGTGATAAATCCTACAGGATCTCCACCGCTTTCAGGTGACACTAACCAAAAGTCAGGAGCATATTCTTCAATTGGTTTTCCACCCAACTCAAGACCTACTAACTGAAGTTTGTAAGGTTTTTTACCAGCTTTAAGATCAGCACCCATTTTCTCTAAAGCAGCTTTTCCAACATAGTCAGCTTTTTTATTCCACTCACCTTTACCCGAAAGTGACACTTGATAACCAAGGTTACACTGGTAAGGGTTATGTTGTTGATCCATATCTTGTCCCCAAGAAAGAATTCCAGCTTGAATTCTTCTGTGGTGAGCAGGAGCGATAACCATCAGGCTATGTTTTTTACCTGCAGCAAGAACAGCATTCCACATGTCATCAGCATATTTAGTAGCATCTCTTAGATAAATTTCATATCCAGCTTCACCTGAGAAACCAGATTGTGAAATTATACAACTTCTGCCACCAATTTTTGCTTCAGCTAAACCATAGAAAGGCATATTGTCAAAATCAACTTGATCTCCACAAAGGTCTTTCATTAAAGCTTTTGATTTAGGTCCTTGAATTTGTACTGGACAAACATCAATCTCATCAATAGTACAATTAAACCTTCCATCAGCATTAACACCTTGAAGATACATTCCAATATCAGAGTCTGATAATGAGAACCAAAATTCATCTTTAGAAATTCTAAGAAGAATAGGATCATTTAAAACACCACCATAAGCATTACATAAAATTACATATCGTGCTCTCATTGGTGAGATTTTAGTTGCATCTCTAGTTATAACGTAGTCAGTAAACTTTTCTGCATCTGGACCTTTAACTCTAATTTGTCTTTCAACAGCAACGTTCCACATTGTAACGTGATTTTTAATTACTTCATATTCAACCATTGCTCCACCATCTTCAGGTTTTACATAACCTCTTGGGTGATAAATACGATTGTATACAGTTGCTCTCCAACAACCAGCTTGCATAGATAAATGCCAGTATGGAGATTTTCTTACTCTTGTTGAAATTAACATCTCAACTTTTGTAGGACCACTTTGTCTTAAGTTATATGGTACTTCACGATCTGATTGATCAACTGAAGTTACGTGTTTTAGTTTAGTATAGTCAAATTCATTAGACATAACCATTCTCCTTCAACCACTTGTTAGTTTCCTTCAAGCCGCCGAATGTATAAATGTGGAAGTTACCTGTAAACTCTTTCACTTTCCCAATTAAATCATTAGGGTCTTTAGGTTTCAATAAATCTAACGCCTTACTAAAATTAGATCTAAGAAAATTTATGGAATTTTTCGCCCCAACTATATTAGCAAACTTAATTAAGCTGGATATTTTCATTGGCCCAGTAATTCCCACATGCACTGGTACTGACTGCTTAGAAATGAAATCTACAATGGGTTGACTATCTAGTAACCATTGAGTCACTATATAATCGGCGTAAGGTTTTTTATCCATCATAGCTTTTTCTAATTCTTTATCGGAAATATCAGGACTACCTTCTGGATGACCTGCTATTCCTATTTTAATTCCTTCAAAAAATCCTGTTTCTAAAATTTGTATTGAACTATCAAATTTTCCAATTGGATCTCTACTACCACCTATTACTAAAGCTTGTTTTGTACCAACATCTTTACATCTTGTGATAAAATCTTTTAACTGATACTCATCTAAAATTGATCTTGCTGGAAAATGGGGAACTGGATTGAAACCTTTTTTAACTAAATCACCAGATTTTGCTGCGGTTTCTTTATAGTCTCCACCTGGTAGCATAGTCACATAAACATCTTTAACTGGTGGCAATGTTTCAAGATCTGTGTGAGGTCCAACCTCAAGAGAAAAATTCATTTTTTTTGATCTTTATCTTTTTTGTAAAAGCTGTCAAAGAAATTCATCTTGTGGACAAAGATATTTGTTGCCAAAAAAAATCTCAGTGATAATTTTTTTTATGTCCAAAAATACCAAATATTTTAAACTTTCAGAGATTTTAGATTTGGACAAAATCAGGGTTGTTGGAAACCCTATTGAAACAGCTCATGGCTTACCAAACGAGTGCTATATAAGTAAGGACTATTTATCATTTGAGAGAGAGGCTATTTTCATGGATAAATGGTCAGTAATTGGAGTGGCAAGCTCAGTACCCAATTCAGGAGATGCTCAACCCTATAGTTTGTTAGGCATTCCTCTTATTATTCTTAGAGATAAGAAAAAAAAAATAAGGGTATTTCATAATGTTTGCAGTCATAGAGGATTTAAGCTTATAGATGAGCCTTGCTCATTAAAAAATGTATTGAGATGCCCTTATCACTCATGGGCTTATGATTTTGATGGAAAATTAGTTGCAACACCTCATATTGGAGGTCTAGACATTCATGAAATAAAAAATTTTGACAAATCTTCTAGTAATTTAAAAGAAGTTAGAACTAAAGTATGGATGGATATAATTTTTGTTAATATAAATAATAATGAGCTAGAGTTTGAGGAGTATATAAAACCTCTTGAAGAAAGATGGTCAAAATTTATATCTAAAGAAGACCAAAATTTAATTAAATATTCGAAAGATCATGGGTATTTTAACCTTGATGTTAAATGTAACTGGAAATTCGCTATAGAAAACTACTGTGAAAGCTACCATTTGCCCTGGATACATCCAGAACTCAACAAGGTTTCAAATATAACTGATCATTATCACATACAAGGTCTACCCAATAGATTTGCTGGACAAGGAACAAATAAATATGATCAACCGGTTAAAGGTGAAAAAAGTTTTAATAATTTTCCAAATTGGCCAGAAGATTTAAAAAAAAAAGCTGAATACATCGCTCTATTTCCTAATGTTATGATTGGTTTGCATATTGATCATTTCTATATTTTTTGGTTGGAGCCAAAATCTATTAGTGAAACAAAAGAGCACTTATTCATGTATTATATAGGTGATGAAAGTGCAAATGGAAGCAAATTAGCTGAAATGAGAAAAAAAAATTCTGAATTTTGGAAAGAAGTAATGAAAGAGGATATAAAAGCTATTGAAGGCATGCAAGAAGGAAGAAATTCTCCTACTTATAATGGTGGAAATTTTTCACCAATAATGGATAATCCAACCCATCAATTTCATAAATGGGTAGCAGAAAATTTAATATAAAATGAAAATAATTTTAATAATGGGTCTACCCGGCTCGGGCAAGACAACTTTAGCAAATGAAATAGCACCAATGTTAAACGCTAAAAGATTGAATGCTGATGAGGTTAGAAAAGAAGCTAATGATTGGGATTTTTCAGAAGAAGGAAGAATAAGACAATCAAAGCGAATGGCAGATTTTGCAAAAAAATTGAAAGATGAGGGAAATTATGTTGTAGCAGATTTTGTTTGCCCAACTCCTGAGGCTAGAAACTTATTTCCTGCAGATTATATTATTTGGGTAAACACAATAAAAGAAGGACGATTTGATGATACTAATAAAATGTTTGTAAAGCCTGAAAAATTTGATTGTCAGGTCACAACTCAAGATGCTAAATACTGGGCACCAATAATATTAAAGGAGATAAAATAATGGCTTACAAATGGGACAATAAAAAAGCAACTGCACAAATGTTAGGAAGGTGGCAACCATTTCATGATGGTCATTATGCTTTATTTCAGGAAATTATTAAAAAAACTGGACAAGTTTGTATTCAAATAAGAGACGTTCAAGGAGTTGATGATAACCCATTTGATTTTGACACAGTGAAAAAGAATATTGAAGAAAGATTGAACCCAGAGTTTGAAGGTAGATTTAAGGTGATATTAGTCCCAAATATTACAAATATTTGTTACGGTAGAGGAGTTGGTTATAAAATTGAAGAAATAGTTTTATCAGAGGAAATTCAAAAAATATCAGCAACTAAAATCAGAGCTAAAATGAGAGAAGATGGCAAACTTGACTAATATTAAAGTAAAATTTTTAAATAAAGAAATTGCTTCAATCATCATTAATGAACCAAAAACATATAATGCTCTTTCATTTAAAAATTTAGAAGATTTAATTAAAGCTTTTAAAAGATTAGATAATAATAACGATGTAAAAGTGATTATTATTGAAGGTGCTGGCAAAGGTTTTAGCGCAGGTCATAATTTAAAAGAAGTGAGTGGATTAAAAAAAAGAGAAAAGTATCAAAAACTTTTTAATCTTTGCTCAAAATTGATGCTTCAAATAGTTGAAGGAAAAAAACCAGTTATAGCAAAAGTTCATGGGGCAGCATTCGCAGCCGGTTGCCAGTTAGTTGCAAGCTGCGATCTTGCTTACAGTACTAATGATGCAATTTTTGCAACACCAGGAGTAAACATTGGTTTATTTTGTAGCACACCAATGGTTGCAGTTAGTAGAAAAGTTAATAGAAAAAGAATGATGCAAATGTTGTTAACTGGCGAACCTATTAAAGCAAATTATGCAAAAGAAATTGGATTAATTAATAATCATTTTGCTAAAGCAAGATTAAACAATGAAGTATTAAAAGTTGCAAAAACTATTGCTTCAAAATCAAGCCTTACAATTAAAATTGGCAAACAAACTTTTTACAATCAATTAGAAATGCCATTGAGAAAAGCTTACGCTTATACCAGTAAAATGATGACTAAAAATATGATGGCAATGGATGCTAGAGAAGGGATCTCAGCATTTTTGCAAAAAAGAAAACCCAAGTGGAAACATAAGTAGTGGACGATAAAATAAAAGAAATTCTTTCAAACTATAAAACTATAGCAATGGTGGGTGTCAGCAAAGATGAAAAGAAACCATCAACCATAGTGATGAAGTATATGCAAAAATATGGTTTTAAAGTTATTCCAGTGAACCCAAGAGCAAAAGGTGAAAAAATTTTAGGGGAACAAGTTTATGCAAAACTTGAAGATATAAAAATACCTATAGAAATCGTTAATGTGTTTAGACCCTCCAAGGAAGCAATTAATTTTGCAAGAGATGCTGTAAAAATTGATGCAAAAGTTTTATGGTTACAATTAGGTATAAGATGTAAAGAAGCAAAAGCTCTTGTTGAAGATAATCAAATTCAATATATTGAAAATCGTTGTACAAAAATGGAATATCAAAAAATTTTTTTAAATATCAATCCAGCATTTCCAGTTTTACAAAATTAGATTTAAACTTAATTCATATTTTTAAAATTACCTAAATTCATCAAAGAAAAATTTAACCAAAACATACTAGCTCCATAGGTAGTAAAAAAACTTCCTGTTGGTAATAAAGGAATTAAAAAAACTAAAATAAATAAAGAAGAACTTAAGTTAATATAATTTTTTTGATTTATGTAAAAGTGAAAACTTTTTATCAAAAAATATAATAAAAAAGTTATAATAAACAAATAAACTGGCAGACCAAGAGTCGCTAATAATTCAAAATGATATTGATGTGGATGGGTATTGGGTAAAATAGTATAACCTTTTATTTGATTATGGGTTCTAAAATTATTTTGACTTTCTTCTAGGTAAGAACCTGTCCCAACACCTAAAAATTTATTTTTTTTAAATAAATCATATGCATTAATATACATAGGCGTGTAAGCATTATTATTATTCATTTCATGAAGTGAAGTCATCTTTAAAACATTAGTGACTTGGTCAAAATATCTATATTTAAGTGCATTATTATCACTCTTATCAAATTTAATTGCTAGATAGATAAATAAAACAAAAATAAAAATTAATGACACTAAAATTTTAGGTTTTAAAATACGCGTGATTAATAAAAAAAACGTGAGAGCAAAAAATAGTCTAATAAAGTTAGCTCTCTCTCCAATAGCAAAAGAAACAATTAATGACAATGCTACTATAAAAATTAATTTTTTATCTTTATTTAAATATCTAGATATAATTATTAATGAAAAACAAAGAAACCAATGTCCGATTTTAAGTTGATCACCCATGAAACCAACTAATCTTCCTTCAAAAGTTGATTTAAGACCTAAAGTATTAAAGCCATAAAAAAATTCAAAAATAAGATCTGCAGCAACTATGAAAAAAATTATTGACCAAAATCTTAAAATTAATTCTTTGAATTTTTGATTTTTATAAGAAAAAATATATGAGAATAAGAAAACAAGTATTATAAATCGAATAAATCCAAAACTTCTGGAATAATTT